>CAZUHB010000022.1:0-94798 GCA_964620445.1 uncultured Phycisphaerales bacterium | reverse complement strand
CCGCGCCCACGACGAGCTCCATGGCCGGATCCTCCATCGCCTCGGTCTCGCGCGCAAAGATCAGCCACATGTCGATCTTCTTCTCCTCGAGAATGGAGAATGTCTGTTCTATCTTGGATCGGATCATGAGGTCATTCCTTTACAAACTGGCCCACGTAGAATTTCTTGCCGTCCTTGAGCAGCTCTCTCCACTCCTTCTTCAGCTTCAGACCGTTGCGGGCCGCGAGGCGGCCGAGGACCTCGGGCGAAAGGAGATTCATCACCGTGGCGAGGTTCTTGAGGCTCTCGTACCGGGACTCGCCCACGGGGTCTTTTACGGAGTCGGGCTCCTGAAGCACGAAGCTCGCCACGCCGCCCGGAGCGAGCCAGGACGTGATCCTGCTGATCATCGGTTCCGTATCGAGGTACTCGAGCAAAAGGGCGGCGTGGATCAGATCGAACGACGCGTGGTCGAAGGTGCATTTCTCGGCGTAGTAACAGCAGAGCTCGAGAATACCGTCCAGACTCTGGTAACGCGATCGCGCCACCTCGAGGTACGCGGAATTGATATCCACACCCACCAACCGATCGGTGATCGCCGGATCGACATGGCCGAAACCGTTCCCGGTACCGCACCCGAGAACCGCCATGCGCCGCGGTTTGATCTCCTCGTAGACCGCGCCCGTGATGCGGTCGAGAATGGCGAGCTGGTTCACGCCCTCGGGCCCCATGTGCCCCTCGTAGTCCCGGGCCGATATGTGCAGCCAAGGATTCGTCTTGTGATCTTCTTCGCTCACGGCGGTGAAACTCCGATGATGCGGTCCGTTCGGATCGGTACCGAAAAAAAACAACAGGAAAGGCACAAATATACCGGGAGCTCAGGGAGATGGCAAACCCCTTGTTACCTGCCTCTCTTCAACGTGGTCTGTGCGAGGTTCATTCTCACGGAACGCTGTACACCCGGCCACCGGTTCCGAATCCGGTCCACGGTCGGATTTCCCGCCGCGGTATCCATTTTGTGATCTAACTTTCTTTATTTTAACGGCTTGCGCCCATTACAATCTTGGCCGGAATCTGCCACAGCACTTTCGAAGGAACATAACCACATCTGTTATTATTGTTAATGATTTCTTGATTATTCGAGGAATACCTTAATATAATAAGGAGTATTCTCGATTTTCTATAACATCAACAGGTGAATAATGGATCGTACAGACAAAAAGATTCTCGAGATCCTGCAAGGACGGGCGCGGGTGACCAATGTTCAGCTTGCCCAGGCCGTGGCTCTCAGTCCGCCTGCTGTTCTGGAGCGCGTCAAGAAACTGGAGGAGAAGGGGGTCATCAAGAAGTATGTCACCCTTCTTGACGAAACCCTTGTGGGCCGGGGCACCCAGGCATTCGTGGCGGTCAGCCTCGAACTGCACGAGCAGAGTACGATCGATGGCTTCACCGAGGCGGTGCGTGAGAGCCCGTCGATCCTCGAGTGCCACCACGTGGCGGGCGAGGAGGACTACCTCCTCAAGGTCGCGGTGGGCGACATTGCCGAGTACGAGTCTTTTCTGCACAAGACCCTGACCCGCTTGCCCGGCGTGCGCAAGATCCGCACCCAGTTCGTGCTCTCCACCATCAAGAAGGCGACTGAGCTCGCCCTCGACAACATGGCCACCGCAGACACCAACGGTAACGCAAGAACGAAATCAAGAGCGAAGATCAAGGAGATCCAATGAGCGACCTATCGATGTACGGCCCCGGCGTCCGCCGCCATGTGGCGATCGGAAACAAGATTGCCAAGGAGCGCCAGAAGCAGATCAAGAAGGCGATGAAACTGAAGTTCGACACGATCGCTGTCCACGGACTGTACACCATGCAGGAAGCGATGGAGAACAACCAGGGCGCCGTCATCGAACCGGTCTACCTCTCCTCGTCGCAGGGATACCGTGATGCCGACGAGATGGAAGCGGGGCTGGCCTACCTGATTCCCACCTGGTGCTACACGCGCATCGCCAATCCCACGACCTATTACCTGGAGTGGACCCTCGCCCTTCTCGAGGGATATGGAAGCGGCGTGGAGACCTCGTGCGTGTGCACCGCATCGGGCATGTCGGCCATCGCGAGCGCCGTCGATCCGTTTCTCGTCAAGCAGAAGAAGCGGGGCGAGGAAAAGATCAACTTCGTGAGCACATGCCAGGTCTACGGTGGGACTTTCCAGCAGTTCCAGGTGCGCAAGATGGAGGAACGCGGCATCGAGGTGCGCTGGGTCGTGGAGCCCCACAACACCGACGAGTGGGCGCGCAAGATCGACAAGAACACCCGCTTTCTCTACGGCGAGCTGCCGAGCAACCCGGGGCAGGCCTTTTTCGATATCAAGGCGGTGGCCGACCTGGCCCACTCCCACGGGATCCCGCTCATCTGCGACGCCACGGTGGCCTCTCCGGCGCTCATGCGGCCGATCGAGCACGGCGCCGATATCGTGGTGCAGTCGGGAACGAAGACTCTCACGGCGAGCGGTTACGGCGTGATGGGCGCCCTGATCAGCCGCAAGAACATCACCACCAAGGTCAAGAACGACAATCCCCTCTTCAAGGAGGATTTTGCCAGCTACGTCAAGTTTCTCCCCTACCGCGACAATGGCCCGGCCCTTGCGCCGATGAACGCCATCTTCACCATGGGCGAGATCAAGACGCTGCGCACCAAGGTCGACCTCTTCAGCCAGAACACGATGGCAGTGGCGCGCTTCCTCGAAACGCACCCCCAGGTGTCGCAGGTCGATTACCTCGGCCTCGAATCCCACCCTCTCCACGAGCTGGCGAGCCGGTACATGAAGCTCGTCGATTCCGATGACGGAACGGGCAACGAGATCAACCGCTACGGCCACCTCATGTCGTTCCACGTGAAGGGTTCGGCCAAGGACACGCGCAAGGTTTTCGACGCCTTCGAGCGGATCTGGCGCGCCACCGACCTGGGCCGCATCAAGACGGTGGCCACGATCCCCACGATCTCCACACACCAGCAGCAGGGCGAAAAAGCCCGCCAGATGGCGGGAATTCCGCCGCAGCTCATCCGGCTCTGCGTGGGCGGAGAGCATCCCGACGACGTGATCGCCGACCTCGACCAGGCACTCTACTCGATCTCGCGGCGCAAGGTGGTGGGCGCGACCGGTAAGAACCGCGCCTCCACGAAGAAAGGAAAAAAGAAAGGCTCCGCTCGAAAAAAATAGGATCTTTCCGATGAGCCGCAATGTAGACTGCCTGCTTGAAAAATAACGACAAACGCACAAGGAAAGGACAAATACCGTGACCGCAAACCTGGCTTTCATCGGATTCGGCGTGGTGGGCCAAGGGCTCGCTGAGATTCTCATCGACAAAAAGGAAGAGCTCGAAGAAAAGCACGATTTCACTTTCCGCGTCGTTGCCATCTGCGACACGCTGAAGGGATCGATCAACAATCCCGACGGCATCGACCTGAAAGCCGCACTCGATGCGGTCAACGAAGGCAAGAAGCTCGACGACGCCGGATTGGCCGGCGAAACCGGATGGGACGCGATCAGGACGATCCATGAATCGAACGCCGATCTCGTGCTCGAAGCGACCTATACCGACATCAAGACCGGTGAGCCGGCCACCTCCCATTTCCTCGCCGCCCTCGAGAGCGGCAAGGACCTGGCCACCACCAACAAGGGGCCGGTGGCGCTCCACTTCCGCGATCTCAACGGCCTGGCCAGCGCCAAGGGCCTGCACTTCCGTTTCGAGGGCACCGTCATGTCGGGAACGCCGGTGCTCAATCTCTGCAGCGAAACCCTCGCCGGTTGCGAGATCAAATCGATCCGCGGCATTCTCAACGGAACGACCAACTACATCCTCTCCGAGATGGAGAAGGGAATGTCCTACGAGGACGCTCTGAAGCAGGCGCAGGAGCTCGGATACGCCGAGGCCGTACCGGACGCCGACGTTCTCGGATGGGACGCCATGGCCAAGGTGATCATTCTCTCCAACACGCTCATGGACGCGCACCTCTCCACCGACGACATCGACTGCACCGGCATCACCGAGATCTCGCTCGAAGAAGTCAACGCGGCCGTGGCCGAGGGTTTCCGCTGGAAACTGATCGGCTCCGTCACGCGGGAGGGAGACAAGGTCACCGGTCGCGTGGCGCCCGAAAAGATCCCCCTCTCCGACCCGTTGGCCGCTGTCATGGGCCCGACCAATGCGCTCACCTTCGACACCGACCTTCTCGGTCCGGTCACGATTCAGGGCGCGGGCGCAGGCCGCCTCGAAACGGGCTTTTCTCTCCTGACCGACATCCTTGCCATCCATCGGATGCGGTAGGCATCCTGGCGGACAGGTCGGTAGTGTCAGGCTGATGCGAAGGCGGTTGCGGCCGGGTGAGATTACCCTTTCGGCGGGGTTCGGAGATGTTTTTTTGGCCTTGCATCCTCCGCTCGGCGAGCCTGCCCAGGGAAAAACTCACGACGCTGAACGGAAATCGTGACGCGGCTGGAGATACCGCCCGAACTTGGGTTTTTCCCTGGACAGTCTCGCGGTCGCTGCGGTGACCATAGGCCAAAAAAACATCTCCGAACCCCGCCGGCACGGGACCTCAGGTCTGCCTGCGTATTTGCATCAGCCCGCCGCTGCTGACCAACCCGGCAGGTTGCTTATCCATACGGCTCGGCGCGGCCGGCGATCCGAAAAGGACGAGGCCGGCTTCGTCACGATCTATACAGCACCCCTGCGCACCGGGCTGAATCGTCAGAGGCTCCGGGCGACAGGAGACCGGGTCAAAATACCAACCCCCAGCCGGATTCAGAGGTGGCCGGCGCGCAGTATGCGCGGGCGGATCCGAGGTCCCTGGCCGGCGGGAAGGGTAATCTCACCCGGCCGCACAACACGGCACCCACTGATGATAAGATCGCGCTGAATGTTGGTGATGAGTCTCCGCCTACTGCCGCCCCGCGACGAGCACGCTATCTTCGTCCCGTGCGCCCTCGCGAGCGGTCACGGCGCTGTCGTCGGGCGCGGATACCGGCCTCGGGGATACGATCGCTTCGAGGTTCAACTCCAGGCTGTCGATGAAACGGGCGAGGGAGAAACGGTCGAGCACGTGCTTCTTGGCGTTGGAACGCATGGCGGCCAGATCTTCGGGAGGTAGGGAAACCATCTTTTCCATGGCGCGCGCCACGCTTCCGGGATCGAAGGGAGCCACGGTCAAACCTGTCACATTGTCGATGACCGACTCGGTCGGCCCGCCGTGATCGGACGCGATGACCGGTGTTCCCTGGAGCATCGACTCGAGGGGTACGAGACCGAAGGCCTCGTCCACTGCGATATAGACCGTGGCGAAGCTCGTTCGGTAGAGAGAGGCCAGCTTCTCCTCGCGGTGGACCGGGCCGATCATCTCGATCTGGTCCGCGAGCTGATCGAGCACGTGGGCGGGCACGAAATCGTGGAGCGCGGTCAGATCGCCGAGCACGCGGAGCCGCGCATCGTGGCGCCCCGTCTTTTTCACGAAACGCCTGAACGCCTCGACCACGCAGGCGATGTTCTTTTGCGGCGAGCGCGAACTGATGGCCAGAAAGGCAAGCTCCTTCTTCACGTTGTTCGTGGAGAGCTCGGCCACCGGAATTCCCGGTTCGCACACGAACGCGTCGCGGCCGTAGACCTCGCCGATGATCCGGGACAGGTAGCGGCTGTTCGCCACGATGGCGTCCATGTCGCGCACGGCGCGGATATCGAGCGTGCGGCGGCGGCGGTATTTGCGCTGCGTCAGTTTTTCCTGGTGCTTCCGCTGGAGGCGCAAGATCGGCTTGTCCATCCAGAATTTGCGCTCTCCGGCCCGGAACTCGAAGGCGTAGCGGCCGGCCACATCAGGGTAAAAGACGCGCGATACGCTGTGGCAGAACCAGACGCAGGGCGGAAAGCTCTTCGACTGGCGGCGCGCCTTCGCGGCCCAGAGGTGGGCGGGCGGATTGTGGCACATGGCGAGATCGAAGTCGACGAGCTCCTTCTTGAGCACCCTGCCGTAATGGATCGCCTCGAGTCTCTTCGAGCCCACGATGGCGCGCAGGGGCGAAGGCTTGAGAAGCCGCACCTCCACTTCTTCGGGCAGGTCCCTCTCCCAGAGAGCGGGGTTGAAGGAGGGCGTGTAGATCACCACCTGATGCCCGCGCTCCTGCAGGCCGCGCGCCATCCAGACCTGCAGCTTCTCCGCGCCGCCCAGGAGGGACAGGTTGGGGTGTATCATGGCGATCCTCAGACCGTCCCGGCCGCGGGGGCGGGCCACATTGTTGCCCGAGCCGGCGTCGAGCTTTCGCCCGTACTTGAGACGCGACGGAAGATGGCGCAGCTTCAGGTAAGAGGTGACCGCCTTGCGTGCCAGCGGTTGGCGCGGCAGTTCGGCGATCCTGTCGAGCTCGCCCGACCTGACCGAGTAGAGGGTCCCCTTCCTGAGAAGGACGAAATTGCGCGATTTCGAGTTGATGACCTCGAATCCGTCTTTCTGGAGCATGGCGAGGGCGTCGCGCGGCACCTTGCCTTGCCAGCGGTCGAGAAATGTCCTCGTGTTCTGTTTCTCCCGGTCGAAGCGGCCCTCTGTGCGGCCCTCGAGGTGGGTCACGCGGCTCTCGGGCACATACCAGACTTGCCATCCTCTCTTGCGCGCCCGCAGACAGAAGTCGATGTCCTCGAATCCGTTGACGAAGACCTCGTCGAATCCGCCGAGAGAGAGGAACACCTCCCGCCGGACCGCCATCGACGCTCCCGACACGGCCTGCATGCACCTCTGCCGGTCGCCGATTCCGGCCACCGTGGGAAAGCCCCGGTAGAGCATGACCGGCTTGTCGTCGTGGCGGATCACGAAACCGGCGTGCTGGATCGTCTCGCCGTCGGGGTCGAAGAGGCGGCTCCCGGCCACGACAGCGCGCTTCCGCTCGGAGAGAACCTTGATCAGGGGGAGGAGCCACTTCTCGTGGACCAATGTGTCGTTGTTGAGGAAAACGACGAACTCCTGAGTCGCTGCCTGCGCGCCCTCGTTGCACGCCCGGCCGAATCCGAGATTCTCCTCGAAGCGCACGGTGCGCACCCGGCCGTTGAGGGACTTCAGCATCTCGCTCGTTCCGTCGGTCGAACCGTTGTCGACGACGATGATCTCGCCCGCCTCCTTGCCGCAGGTCGACCAGATTCGCGACAGACACTGGCGTGTCAGGTCCGCGCCGTTATATACGGGAATGACGATGGAACAATCGAGGGGCCGCATAAAGTCCGTTCAGATCCGCTTCTTACCCTGGGGACAGAACCCCCATAGAATGTCGATTCCAGATGATCCGTCGGAAACACTGTAACACAGGTGAGGCATTCTGAACCACTTGTTGAATGGTGAACAATGAAAAAAAAGAGATCTCTGCTTTTTTTCCACTCCCCTGTTCACCTGGAAAAACGCGGCAAACCGCGGATATCGGGTCTCCAGGAGCGGTGGTGGTTGAAAAAGGACAAACAGTTTGTTCTATTGAACTTGCGTTTGGTGATTCTTTACCGAAACGGGGTTGGTGAGCAAAGGCTCGTCCCATGTCAGCGAAGCGAAAGAACTCCAGAGCCGGCTCACAGTACCTGGCCGCCCGTCTCGTGAAAAAGAAATGGCTCTCCCGCAGAATCCTGGCCATTCTCGAGCGTTTCCTGACCAAGGAATCGCTCCGCGGATCGCTACGCCGGATCGTGCTGAGAAACAGGGAGAGGGTCGCCGAGGTGCTCGACATCTTCGATCCGGCGGCCGATCGCCGCGAGCTCGACAGGGTTCTCCTCGACAACCTCCTGGCCGGGGGGCGCACGATCGAGAAGCCGATCTGCTCGATCGTGATCCCTGTCTACAACAACGGCAGCCTGACCTATTCGTGCCTCCGGGCGCTCTTTGTCGCTCAGGTGAAGACCCCCTTCGAGGTCATTGCCGTGGACAATGGATCGACGGACAATGGACTGGCGGACAACGCCCCCGCCGTGCTCGACCATTTTTCGAAATGCATCACCATCGTCACCAACCAGGAGAACCGCGGATTCGTCGACGCCTGCAACCAGGGCGCGGCCGAGGCGCGCGGCGACTACCTCGTCTTCCTGAACAACGACACGCGCGTCACCGACGGGTGGCTCGACCGGCTGCGCGAGACGGCCGAGGACTTTCCCGACGTGGGCGCCGTGGGCGGCAAGCTCCTCTTTCCCGACGGCACGATCCAGGAGGCGGGCGGCATCATCTTCAGCGACGGCTCGGGCGTGAACCACGGCAAGTGGGACGATCCCGACGCCCTCGAATACGACTACATGCGCGACGTCGACTACTGCTCGGCCGCCTGCCTGCTCGTGCGGCGCGGCCTCTTCGAGAGCCTGGGCGGATTCGACAGGCGCTATGCGCCCGCCTTCTACGAGGACACCGATCTCTGCTTCGGTGTGCGCGACGCGGGGAGCCGGGTGATCTACCAGCCGCGCTGCGAGGTGTTTCACCACGAGGGAGCCACGGCCGGGCTCGACCTCGACCTCGGCTACAAGCGCTTCCAGAAGATCAACCACGGCAAGTTCCTCGAGAAGTGGCGCTCGGCGCTCGCCGGCCAGAAAGAGAGGACGTCGCGCGATCTGGCCGCGGCGTGCGACAGGCGGGACGGGCCTCGGATCGTTCTCTTCGACGCCCAGGTGCCGTCCTTCGACCGCGACTCCGGCTCGCTGCGTATCTTCTCGATCCTGAAGGCCCTCACGCGGCTCGGCTACCGCGTCTCGTTCGTGCTGCGGCACAAGGCGCGTTACGACCGGTACGGCCGCGCCCTGGGCGGCATCGGCGTCCGCGTCGTGCCCGAGGAGGGTGTCTTTTCCGAGCTGGCAAGGGGCGAGCACGACATGGCGATCGTGTCGCGCCTCGCCATGGCGGAGCGCTTCTTCAAGAAGATCAAGAAGGCCGCGCCGCGCATTCCGGTCCTCTTCGACACGGTCGACGTGCACTTCGTGCGCGAGATGCGCGCCGCCGAGTTGAGCGGCAGCAAGCAGGAGCTGAAAGACGCGCACCGCACGTGCGCGGCCGAGCTCGATCTGGCCGCTCGTTGCGATCTGACCATTGCGATCACCGAGGCGGACAGGGAGCACCTCCTGAAACAGAATCCCGATCTCTCCGTCGAGATCATCCCCAATGTGCACGCCTCGGCGCCTGTCGAACCCTCGATCGAGGGACGGGACGCGCTCATGTTCATCGGCGGTTTCCGCCACCCGCCGAACCGGGACGCCATGCTCTACTTCGCGAAGGAGCTGCTGCCCGGAATCAATGCCGCGCTCGGCGCAAAGGAGTTTCTCATCGTGGGCAGCCAGCCGCCCGAGGAGGTGCGCGCCCTCGCGTCGGAGCAGATCGCGGTCACAGGATACGTGGAGGAGACGGCTCCCTACTTCGCGCGGAGCCGGGTGTTCGTCTGCCCCTTGCGCTACGGTTCGGGCATGAAGGGCAAGATCGGCGAGGCGCTGACCCGGTGCGTGCCGATCGTGACCACGCCCGTCGGCGCCGAGGGCATGGGCCTCGTCCACGAAGAGACCGCCCTGATTCAGGAAGACCCCGCGGCATTCGTTCAAGACGTGGTGCGCCTCTTCAACGACGACGATCTCTGGATGAAGCTCGCCCGGGGCGGCCAGAAATACGTCACGGAGCGCTTCGGCCCGGCAGCGCTCGAGGAAAGGCTCCGCGATATTCTGCCTCCGCTTTTCGCGCGATGATGGGATATCGTCGCGCCCTCTCACCGCACGGTGAAATCTACATCCGGATTCGAGAAAACCACCGATAGGAATCTCTCTCCTCAACGAGAGAAGAGGAGCCGGAAGGGTTTGGTCAATGCCCGGCCGAGCCGGTAGGAGACGGAGTGGCGAATCCGCCTCATGTGGGCTTCTTTTTCGTCGATGATCTGGTTGGCGCGCTTCAAATCCTCGAACGCGCGCAACGCCTCGTGCCAACCGGGCCAGAGCGGATAGGCCGCGGGGTCGAACGCGGCTGACCGATCAGCCACCTTGGTGAGCAGAAACTGGTGAAGTGCTTTCTGTTCCGCCGTGACGTCCGGTGCGTCGGCCAAGGTGTGCGCGCCCTCGCCATGGTTGAGCGAGCGGTCGACGGCGGCCGCCACCTTTTCCGCGTCAGCCGGCCGGCCGTTGCGGGGACCGCACGACTCGTCGAGGAAGGCGCAGATCCCGATACCCTGCGCCGTCGGATCGGAGAGCAGCTCCTCGTAGGAGACGAAGAAGGTATGGGGCTTCCCGTGGACGTGGTTCATGATGGCGAGCACCGCGTGTTGCCAGAGAATCAGCGCCGCGGTCCGGCTGAGCTGATCGCGGCCCGCGAGCGAGCGGGCGATATGGAGCGGTTCCCGCACAGGGATGATGAAGGCCGGGTCGGGCCAGAACCGTTCCCAGAAGGGGAGCAAGGCGGGGAGCCGCGGATCTTTCCAGAGCCATGGGCCGCCGGCCGCGTCGAACTCGGCGATGAGCGTTTGGGCTCTCCGGCCGAAGTCCCGATCGCCGGCCAGCCTCTCGACCGCGGCCGCCTCGGGCGGGGCGCGCCAGCTGCCGCCCGCGGCGCGGAGCAGCTCATCGTTCAACTCGAGGAGCGGCACGTATTCGAAGTAGCCGCGCGCGTTCCACGCGTCGCCCGCGAGGAGTCGATCGCCGCCTCCGGTCGCTCCCCCCCACCGATGAACCATCTCGGCCACCAGAGAGGTGCCGCTGCGGTGCATCCCGAGAACGACGATCATCTTTCGCATCGAACACCTCGAGCGTCAAGCCTCACGAGGCGAGGCGCTTCAGCAGGGCTTTCAGGAGCGTGTAGAAGTTCTGCACCGACGAGATGCTCATCTCCTCGTCAGGGCTGTGAGGATAGCGGATATCCGGGCCGAAGGAGATCATGTCCATCCCGGGAAACTTCTCGCCGATCACGCCGGTTTCGAGCCCCGCATGAATGGCGAGCAGCTCGGGCTCGGCCCCGAGCGTCTCCGAATAGACCTCCTTGAAGACGCGGGCCAGCTTCGACCTGAGGTTCGGCTCCCAGCCGGGATAGGGTTCTCCCTCTTCCACCTCCGCGCCCGCGAGGCGCGCCGCGGCGGAGATCCTGTCCCGCAGAGCGCGCAGCGAGTCGTTGATCGAGCTGCGCGTCGACATCTCGAAGCCGACCGCGCCGTCGATCTGCTTGATGCTGGCCAGGTTCGTCGATGTCTCGACGAGACCGGCGATCTCGTCGCTCATTCGCTCCACACCGTGAGGCAGGGCGAGCATCAGGTTCAGGACCTTCTCCGTCGAGGACTTGTCGAAGACCTCGGCGACCATCTCCGCCTCTTCCACGGTCACGGTGAGACCCGGATCGATCTTCACCAGTTCGGCGCCCACGATCTTGGCCTCGCGCAGGATGGCGTTGTGAAGGCGTCCCTTGTTGGAAGGGCTCACCACGATCAGCGCCTGCGACTCTCGCGCGATGGCGTTGCGCTTGTTGCCGCCCTCGATGCGGCCGATCGCGAAGGGCACCCTCTTGCGGCCCGCGGTGAGCAACCGGCCGAGCACGCGCACCGCGTTGCCCCGCTGCTCGTGGATGTCGCATCCCGAATGGCCCCCCTTGAGACCGGTCACGGTGACGCGCAATGCCTGGGCGTTCGCCTTGGGCGCGATCGCCCGGACCTTGATGCGGATGCGCGTGTCGCCGCCGCCCGCGCAGCCGATGTAGGCGTGGTTGCTCTCCTCGCCGTCGAGGTTGAGCATGATCCTGCCCTTGAGAAAGCTCTTCTCCAGTTGCATGGCGCCGGTGAGGCCGACCTCCTCGTCCACCGTGCAGAGGAGCTCGAGCGGTCCGTGCACCGCGGACTCGTCCTCGGCAATGGCGAGCCCCGCGGCCACGCCGAGGCCGTTGTCCGCCCCGAGCGTGGTGCCCCGCGCCTTGACCAGATCGCCGTCCACGTAGGGCTGAATCGGATCGTTCAGGAAGTCGTGGTTCGCGTCGGCGTTGGCCTCGCCGACCATGTCGATGTGACCCTGGAGAATCACGGTCGGCTTCTTTTCATGGCCCGCTGTCGCCGGGACGCGGACGACCACATTGCCCGCCCCGTCCTGCTCCGCCTCGAATCCCTTGGACCGCGCGAAAGAGACGATGTGCGCGGCCAGTTTCTGCTCGTGGCCGGAGGGATGGGGAATGCCGCAAATGGCTTCGAAATGCTTGAACACAAGCGTGGGATCGAGATGACTGATCGACATGATGTTCACTCCAAGAAATCGATCCGAGGATTGACCTTCGGCCGGCGCGGATTTTTCCGACTCGATGGCGAGCCCGAAGGCCCCGGTCCGGCGGGGTTTCAAATCAAAACGACAAACAGGCCATTTTGCCCCTGCCAACAAATTTTTCCAGATGCTTTTGGGATGAAGCAACGAAATGTGGACACATTTCTGCACCGGTGCGGGGCGGGATCTCACCGGGGTGAAGGTTCGTCCCTGCTGATCTCGAGTTGGTTGATCCGGGTCGGTGCGGCATCGAGGACGAGGAACCAGAAACCGCCGATCTCGATCTTCTCGCCTTTCTGCGGGATATGGCCGATCCGCTCGGTCACGAGGCCGCTGGCCGTGTCCGCCTTGAAGTCGGGAAGGTCTATGGGACACTTGTCGATCAGATCGTCGATCGGGCACTTGCCGTTCACCAGGAAGCGGTCCGAGCCCTTGGGAATGATGAGGGGCTCCTCGGTGTCGAACTCGTCCTGGATCTGACCGACGATCTCCTCGAGCACATCCTCGAGCGTCACCAGCCCGGCCACGCCCCCGAACTCGTCGACAAGAAGCGCCATGTGGCGCCGCTCGCGCTGGAATTTGAGGAGCACCGTGTTCAGATGGATCGTTTCGGGAAGAAAAAGCAGATCGCGCTTCAATGCCTCCACGTTATCCGGGGGCTCATCGGAGGAGAGCGCCTCGAGCAGGTCGCGCGCGTGGACCATGCCGATCACGTTGTCGAGATGGCCTTTGCAGAGCGGAAACCGGGTCCGGCCCGATTCGAGCGCGATGCGGATATTCTCGTCGAGAGAGGCGTTCGTGTCCATGTAGACGATGTCGGGACGGGGCACCATGATCTGGCGGGCGGTCTTTTCGTAGAACTCGAGGATCCCCTTCATCACCCTGCGCTCCACGCGCCGCAGTTCGCCGCCTGCGATCGTTTCCGCCACCATCATGCGCAGCTCGTCGGCGCTCGGCGCCTCGCCGTGCTCGTCCACGAGGCGCAATCCCATGAGGCGCAGGATCATGTTGCTCGTGCCGTTGATCGCCCAGATCACCGGCCGGAAGGTGTAGTAGAAAACTTGAAGGGGCAGAGACACGGCGAGCGCCGTGGGCCGCTCCTTCTGGATCGCCAGGATCTTGGGCGCCTGCTCCCCCAGGGTGATATGAAGAAAGGTGATGACGATGAAAGCGAAGGGGAGGGACACATAGTGGACCCATTCCGGGGAGAGGCTGAGGAGCCGGAAGAGCGGTTTGAGCAGTTCGGCCACGACGGGCTCGCCGATCCATCCGAGACCGAGGCTCGCCAGGGTGATGCCGAGCTGGCAGGCGGAGAGATAGGCGTTCAGATTCTTGAGAATGGCCGCCACGGCCCTGGCCGTGAGTTTTCCCTGGCGCACCAGCGGTTCGACCTGGCCCATGCGGAGCTTGACGATGGCAAACTCTGCCGCAACGAAGAAGGCGTTCACGAAAACCAAGAGGGCCACGATGAATATGCGGAGCGTAATCATGGATTGGTTGCGGTTGAACGTCCTCCGTCGAACAGGGCCGATTGCGCGGGGAAAAGCTCCCTCAGAGACGCACCTCTGCCGGATGAAGGCAGCACGATACCTGAATCGGTATTCCTTGGCCAAGGTGAACTTTAAAAAGAGGGTGGGGCGAAATAGGGCGATGAAACCGACAAGCGGCCGCTCTGCGGGCTGCTTGCAGCTTATCGCCTGACTATATCAGGTTCGAAAGAGCGCAGGGGGAAGTCGCCCTCGTAGGAATCGTTGATTTTCATGGGTTGACAAGTATGCGTCGCGGGCATAATATTGGCAGCCCTGACAACAGAGGGCGGAGTAGCTCAGTCGGTAGAGCAGCGGGTTCATAATCCGTGCGTCGGGGGTTCAAGTCCCTCCTCCGCTACCAGAAATCAAAAAGCCGGGTTCTGCCCGGCTTTTTTTGTGTATCGATCGGCGAGAAGGTTTGGCGCACCCTCTTGCGGTTTCACACATTAGAGAGGCGCGTACAACGGGTTCTGAATTCTGCCAGCCTGCGTTCCAGGTCGGGAATCGAATCGAGGCGGGTGTCGAGCTGCTCGTTGGCTTTGAGGTGGAGGTGGGTGTCGTTGTGGTTCCGTTCGGTCAGCTCGTCCATCAGAGCGGTGCCGAGCTCGGTGCGGCCCCGGTCGAGCCGTTCGTCGATCGTCACGGGACGGCCCCGGGTGACGTTCTGGGGGACATAGGCCAGGTCGATCCCCTTGAAAAGGCCTTCGAGGGCGTGCTCGGCGCAGACCAGGCTCTCGTCGAGCCGTTCGACCACTCCGACCACCGAACAGGCTCCGAGGTTCTGCTCGGCCCGTCCCATGTCCGTGCGCTCGACGGGACGGCCCGGATTCTCGTCGGCTCCGAAGGACAGAACACTCGTCTGGAAATCGGTCAGGACCGTGGTAGCGCCCTGGTCGAGGCGCCACCTGGTGTACTCCGCCAGCGTGGTCCGCTCGGCCCTGCGGCTGCCCGGTGTGATCCCGCCCTGACGCTTTTCGAAGGCATAGACCGACAGGGCCCGGTCGATCGGATGACGGATGAAGAATATCGGGAAGAACTCCACCCGTTTCATCACCGGCAGCGGAAAGCGGAACTGGTGGCTCGACAGGTACCGCGTGGACGGGTGTTCGTGCACGAAACGCTCGATCTCCCGCGGACCGAGGCGATCACCGGGTGCGTCGCCGTCAACGGTACGGAAAGCGCGGCCGAGCTTCCGCTCGAATGCCCAGTCCACGGTGGAGCCCGCGTTCTTGAAGATGTGGAAATGGACGCACACCGACCTCTTCAGGATGCGCTTGAAAAAATTACCCGGTTTCATCGCCTCACGTTCGGCCCGGATCGCCCCGGGTCAATCCACTCTCTTGTCGAAAAATGGAGCCAGACGTTTCAGCTCGTCGAAGAGGTCCTTGAGTTCCTGCGGGAAAAGCGACTGGCATCCATCGGAGAGCGCCTGGCGCGGATTGTGATGCATCTCGACCATGATCCCGTCAGCGCCGGCGGCCAGGGCCGCCCGCGCCAGCGGCTTGATCATCTCCCGCTTGCCGGCGGCGTGGCTCGGATCGCCGATGATCGGCAGGTGGCAGCGCTTCTTGATCTCGGGGATGACCGACACGTCGAAGGTGTTCCGCTGAAAATCGGAAAAGGTCCGGATACCGCGTTCGCAGAGGATCACCCGCGAATTCCCCGCGGCGAGCACGTGCTCGGCCGCCATGAGAAACTCCTTGAGCGTGGCCGACGCCGCGCGCTTGAGAAGCACGGGCTGCTTCATCCCCCCCACGATCTTGAGAAGGGAGAAGCTCTGCATGTTGCGCGATCCGACCTGGACGATATCCACATGGTCGCGCGCCATGGCGGCTGTCTCGGTGTCGACCACCTCGCTCACCGTGACGAGTCCGTGCGCCTCGCCCGCCTCGGCCAGAAGGCGGTATCCCTCCTCGCCGAGACCCTGGAAGGTGTAAGGCGACGTGCGCGGCTTGACCGCACCGCCCCTGAGAAAGGTGGCGCCGGCGGCCTTGACTCCCGCGGCGGTCTTCATCATCTGCTCCCGGTTCTCGACCGCGCAGGGACCGCCGATGAGCCCGAACCGGCTCCCGCCGATCTGGTGGCCCTTGACCTCGACGACGGTGTCGGCGGTTTTCGATTCGCGCGAAACGAGCTTGTACGGCCGGGTGACGGTGATGATCTCGGCGACCTTCGGAATCCCCTCGAAGATCTCCTTGGGAACGGGATCGACGTTTCCGATAATAGCCACCGCCGTGCGCAGCCCCCCCGGGATGCGATGGGCGCCCAGGCCGAGAGCCTTGACCGCTTCCTCGACCTTGAGGACATCCTCTTCCCCGGCACTGGGATCCATGACTATCAGCATCGTCTCCTCCTCATCATTCTGAGCGGCCGGCTCGTTTCAGCCTTTCGCTCGGCGGTTCCCTGTCAGGATGTCGCCGGTCTCATGACCGCGGACACGAGGGTCTTGTCGTTGCCGCCCATGTTGATGAACATGGCGTGATTCTTTCCGTCCTTGAACTCGACCTGGCATTTCGCCGCCCGGCCCGTGAGCTGGAGAACGAGGTCGGCCGCCTGGCGCACGCCCGTGGCACCGGTGGGATGGCCAAAGCCGACGAGGCCGCCGGTCATGTTGACCGGGCACGCACCGTCAGCGCGCGTCTGCCCGTCGAGCACGAAACCGGCCGCCTGGCCCGCATCGGCGAGCCCCACCGCCTCGATGGAAAGCAGCCCGGACACGGTAAAGCAGTCGTGCACCTCGAGAAGGCCGAGATTCGAGGGCCCGATACCGGCCAGCTCGAAGGCCTGGGCGGCCACCGCGGCCGTGGTGTCGAGACGGCAGAGGTCGGACGGATCCCTGGTGATGTCCCCTTCGGCATGGGCCACGCCGGCGAACTCCGCGGCCTGGTCCTTGCCGACACCGAGTTTCTCCAGCCCCTCCTCCGACGCGACGATGAAAGCGGACGCGCCGTCGGTCACCTTGGAGCAGTCGAAGACGTTGATATGTTCGAGGAACGCTTTCGGATTCGGTTCGGTCAGACCGGTGGCGCGCAGGTCCGGATCGGCGTTGTGGTGCTCCTGGGCATTCGGATTGCGTCGCGCGTTCTCCACGGCAAGGGCATACCACTCGGCCATGCCCTTGCGAAAGGTGTCCCGCCCGAAACGCTCGTAGCAGGCGCCGGCCCTGTCGGAAAAGAGGTTCGGAAAGAAATATGCGTGGCCCGCCTTCCGCTCGCGGCTGAAGTGGCCGGCTCCGGCCAGGATGTCGGCGCCGTAGATCGCCTTGACCGTGTTCTGCACCTCCACGCCGATGACGAGCACCGCGTCGGCCTGATCGGCGAGCACGCTCTTCACCGCCGTGCTCACTGCCATGCCGCCCGAGCCGCAGGCGCCCTCGACGCGCGAGCAGGGCTTGTGGAGCAGGCTCTCGTGCACAGCGGGCAGGAAGGCGCCGAGGTGCCCCTGCTTGGCGAAACGGGAGGCCATGAAGTTGCCGATCACCGCCTCGTCGAGCGCACCGGGATTCGTCACCTGGGCGAGGCACTCCTTGCCGGCTTCGAAGATGTAATGCTCGATGCCGGGACGGGGTTTCTTCGGATGAAACTCCTTGCGGCCCGGGCCGAGATAAAGCGTGTGGGAGGGCGCACAGGCGAAAACAGGTTTGCGCAGTTTTTTCATGATCTATCTCCTTGGGCGGTTTAGCCGGTATATTCGTTGATCGGACCGTACAGGTGAAAGAAGCCGTTCGTCAGAACGCCGTTGACAGCGGCCGTGTCGGCCGCCACGCCGTCGGCAACGAGTTTTTCGCCGATCGCCTTCGAGGCTTTCAGATACTCCATTGCGAGGCGGGCGCCTGAACTGTCCATGCCGCCCAGTGCGGCGAAATGGCCAGCGAGCGCCTCGTTGCGGTCCTTGGCGCCGAGCAGCTTCTTCCAGGGGCGAAAGCCGTCGGGAAGCGGACCGAGGTCCTTGTCTGCCGCGCCTGTCCAGCCATCGGGATCGAGGGGCATGTAGTCGCCCTTGCCCAGGCAGTATACGGCCGAGGGGCGGCCCTTGGAGTAGCGCAGGATGCCATCCTTCTGGGACCCGTCCGGGTTCTGGCCGCCGAGCACACCCTTTTCGATCAGGGCGTCGATGAATTCGCTCTGCAATCCCTGATCGGGCAGGTAGGTGTTCATCACATCGAGGATGAACTTGAAAACGTCGACTCCAACGTAATCGATGAGCTGGAAGATCCCCATCGGGCGGATCAGCCAGTCCTGGCTGACGCGGTTGATCTTGTAGAGCGCAGGGGCCCAGGCGGGGTCGTCGCCGCGGAGCGCTTTCGCGGCCCCAATCGCGTGGAGACCGTCGCGAATGAAGTGGCCATTGCCGATGAAGCCGGCGATGTCGTTGGCGGCGATCACCTTCTTGCCCAGGCGCTTGGCGATTTCGAGGCCCCCCTCCCTCAGTTCGGGGATCGTGTCGCCGCAGGTGATATATTCGAGCAGTTTCTGCACTGCGGGGGGATTGTAGAAATGGTATCCGACGATCTTGCCGGAGAGTTCCAGCCTCTTGCCGAGGCTGGCGATCGGTATCGACGACGTGTTGGTCAGATACCAGGCGTCGGGATCGGCGGTCTGGCGCACCTGGGAGAGGAGCCGCACCTTGAGGTCCTCGTCCTCGTTGACCGCCTCGAACACGATCGTGGCTCCGGCCGCGGCATCGAGACTGGCCGCCGGCCGGATCACGGACAGGGCTTCGGCCACGAAAGCGTCGATCATCTCGCCGTTCTCCACGAGATCGGGCCGATCGGCGTAGAGGGTGCGCAGCATGCCGGTTTTCTTCTCACCGATCTTGATGAGCTGGGTGTTCAGGTAGGACAGGAGGCCTGACAGAGCGGTGTGGTCTCTATCGATCAAACTCAGGCGATATGTTTTCCCCTTCCCCTCGGGAGAGAGTTTCATCCGCGCCAGTTCGCTGGCCAGGAGCAGTGCAATACCACTGCCCATCTTGCCCGCAGCGCCGACGACGGCCACATTTTCGAGTCGCTGTGATAAATCCATCAAGATTCTCCTCCTATGAAAAGGTGTCGTCCCAGCTGGAATGAGCTCTGCGCCGGACCGTGTCGATCCAGAATCAATGAGTTTGAAACCACGTACTATACCAGACCCAGAAATCCAATCCAACCCCTCCAGATCCACATTTGGATCGAAGGGCGCGCCCCGTGATCCAGGCGGAATCTGCCTTCTGGTCCAGGTCGCGAGGGGTGAAAAGCCGCCGAGGGGCCGATCGAATGACCGGCTCGCTGCTGATCAGGATAATCTCGCCTCCTCAAATATTTTGCGGCAGGTCCGATTTTTATCCTTTTCCTCATACGGACTTCCGCATAATATGTACCTCGTTGGAAGGGCGGGCTGGAGTGTGTGCCCGCGGGAAAAACGTGGCGGTTTGCTTTCTTTTAACTCAACGCCCAAGTTGATGTTTCGCGGCATTTGATCGCACATTCGATATTGCTTCTGGACAACGTCGAAAAAAAGAAACATCATGAGTCGCGGTGAATTGTCAAGAAGGTATCTATAACTTCTATCAATAAACAGAGACAAATAGATCGTTTGTTTATTTTGAAGTGGGAGGGTTTCATGTCGACCAAGTCTTTCGTCTGCGCCATTCTCCTCGTGGGTTTCATTCTTTCGTTCAGCGGCCTCGCATCCGCGCAGGATGCTCCGATGAGAACGGAACAAGTCAAACCGGGCGACCTCAAGGGATTCCTCAAGGATTCCAAGGGAAAACCCTTTTCCAAGGTGGAATTGAGCGTCGTCAACGAGAAGGGCGAGGTTGTCCAGAAAGCCGTGACGAATCAGAACGGCGAATACCTCTTCAAGGATCTGCCCGAGGGCAACTACACGCTGAACGTCTCGGGCAAACCGGCTTTCGCACTCCAGGTCACCCCCGCGGCGGGAATGAACACGATCCAGGCGCGCCTTCCGAGCGCGGCGCGCGATCCGGCAACGGGCGCACTCATGCCCGAGGCGCTGACCGCGCTCGAGTGGACACTCATCGTGGTCGGGGGCGTGGCCGTGGCCGTGGCCGTCCCCACGATCATCCATCACAACGACGATGATGACGATGACAAAAAGGTGAGTCCCTGAGCGGTTACTGCCCCTTGGCGGCGATCACGACCTTGAACGTGTTGAGGATGATCTTGACATCCATCGACATGCAGAAGTGTTCGAGATAGTAGATGTCCAGGAGTAGTTTCTTTTCCACGTCTTCGATCGATTCATCGTACTTGCCCATCACCTGAGCCCATCCTGTGACGCCCGGTTTGAGCTTGGTCCGGTACCGGTAAAGCGGAAAGCTGGAAAGAAACTGGTTCACGAAGTGGGGCCGCTCCGGCCGCGGTCCGACGAGGCTCATCTCGTTGAAGAGCACATTCCAGAGCTGGGGAATCTCGTCGATCCTCGTCTTGCGCAGGAAGCGGCCGAGTGGCGTGATGCGCGGATCGCCCTTGGCGGACCAGACAGGCCCCGACTCCTTCTCGGCTTCGGCTTTCATGGTCCGCAGCTTGTGGATCCGGAATACCCGGCCCAAACGCCCCACCCGTTCCTGATGGTAGAACACGGGGCCCTTCGAATCGAGCTTGATCGCCGCCGCCAGGAAGGGCAAGAGGGGAGCAAAGCACACCAGGCCGGTCGAGGCGGCAACGATGTCGAGGAGGCGTTTCAAAAAGAGATCGGAGCTGTTGAGGATCTGGGGATTGATCGGCAGGAGCGGCAGATCACGTATCCGGGAGACCTTGCTCCGCCCGTTCTCCACGGGATCGATCGCCGGAATGATCCTGACCCGCGCGCGACTCCCCCTGGTCAGGGCCACCACGTCGATCAACGACTGATGGCGCGAGGTGCCGAAAGCCACGATGATCTCTTCGACCTCGAGCCGATCGACGGTGTTCTTGAGGTCGTCGAGGGAAGCGATCACAGGGACTTCGCGGTAGGTCACCCCCACCTTGCTCGGATCGCTCGACACGAAACCCACGACCTGGCAGTACTGGTCGGAACTGTCGAGCAATCGGTCGAGGGTTTCCTGAGCCTTCTGATTGAAACCCACGATAAGTGTTTTTCTCTTCTCCTGTTCCTTTGATTCAGAGCCGACCGGATTCTGGGCTACCGGCGGCAGAGGGATCGTGCCGAGTGCGCCCGCTTCACGGTCTTCGACTGCCACGTCGGCCGCAAAGCCCATGTCGTAGAGGATCGAGATGTTGTTGTTTTCGCAGAAGTTGACGACAGAGGGAAGATTCTCCTCGATCTGCAATCGGTGTGGATAGGACAGAACCGTGGAACAGACGATCAGCATGTCGAAAGGATTGCGTTCGTAGATCTCGGGAATCTGCGAGAGCTCACCCAGAACAGGAAATCCGGCAAATCTCTTCAGGCCGCCCTCGCGGCCGACGCCGACGAATCCCAGGAAGCGGGTCAACCCGCTCCCGGTCGAGAAGCGCTTCGCGAACCGCATCGACTGGCCGCTGAGACCCACGCCCACGACGCGGACCACCTCGACTTTCATTTCGGCCAGGTCTTTTTCGATCTCGCCGATCAAGAGCCGCAGAAGCAGCATCGAGGGAGCGGCGCAGACCAGCGCCAGAAGGTAGACCGCTCGCGAAAGAAAAATGGAAGGGAGCGCATAGGACACGACAATCAAAACGCAGCAGGCGCCGAATCCCGAGATGAGCAGTCTCAGCGATTGCCTGAGCAACGGTTCCACCTTCTGGGCGCCGGTCCTGTACCCTTTCATCGCCCAGAGGAGAAATATCCAGAGCCCGGCAAGTGACGCCGCCATCGTGAAATACCGGACCGGATTGGCGCCGACCCCGGCGGGCAGCGGGAGCAGGGAGGTGTTGAACCGGATGTAATAGGCAAACATGAAACTGCACACGGTGCAGATGAAATCCATGACCACCAGTACTTCGCCGCGGTGGTACCAGAGGTAGGCAAAAACGGAGAGGACAGCGGTGTCGGCCCTTTCGTCAGGTTGCGCCGACTTGCCGGTTTCAGACGGAACAGATTGATCTTGCTGCTGTTCCTGCTGTGATTCTTGTAAGGATTTTTGGGAGGGCTCTTGTAGGGATTTGTCTGTCGAGCGCGCGCTCTCTCCTGCACATTTCGCCCCGTTCCGGTGATCCACGGGAGCATCGGCGGACGCATCCACCGGACCGGCAGAAGGTGCACTGTCCGGACTTTCATCGTCCAAAACGGGGACTCGACTGTTATCGAGAGGTTCTACCATACCGCCAAGTTTCTACCGCCAAATCTCTCCCCTTGCCGATCCGCCCGATCAGCAAAACCGTAGTGCCACTTATATACTATCGATCGCAATTTTTGAACAACGGGAAAAAAAAAAGGGATAGGTGAACAAGGAAATTCGGGAAAGTGTCCCGTTTCGAAACCGATAGAGAGTACACGCAACGCTGGGTGTGATCGGTAACGTTCACACGTTATGCACGGTGACGATCCGTATCGTTGACCAGTCCCGGATCGTTGACCGATCGCCCGATCCGATTCGAAGGGCCCTGCGGGCGGGTGATCATATCTCAGTTCCTATCCGATCTTCGGATCTGCTTTAAATTATATATCCCGTCAATTGCAAAAGATCAGCGAATCGGTTAGTCTAAGAGCCCGTAATCTTTGGGGATACAGAGGTTCTACAAGAACCGGCGAATATGTCTGGCGGTGGAAGAATGAGCGGTTGGATTTTGCGTGATTCTGTCTGTGGGGTTTTGGTTTCCGTCGGTACACTCGTGCTGCTCCTGGCGGGAGCATCCTGTTCCAGCACCGATGCCGAGAAGGTCAACGAGATCGTCATTACCCTCGATCGTTTTACCCCCTCCTCTGAAAAGGACTACGATCTGTCCAGGAGTACGCGGGTTCTTCTCGAACAACGAAAAAGTGACTATCGGCTCGGACCGGGGGATATTCTCGAAATCAATATTTTCGAGCTCGAAAAACGGGACGAGTTCAAGACGATCAATGCCCGTGTGGAAGAGAGCGGCGAGATCACCATTCCGATCGCCGGAAGCCTCGTGGCCGGTGGATTGACCGTCGATGAATTGATCACGGCCATCAACACGAGACTCGTCGAAGGGGAGTTCATCAAGGCGCCTCGAACCAATGTGACGGTCAAGGAATTCAGGAGCAAGAAGATCGCCGTCGTGGGCGCCGTGGAAAAGCCGGGCGAATACATGCTCCGCCAGAACGTCACGACCTTGCTCGACGCCCTGGGAATGGCGGGCGGCCCCACCGACCAGGCCGGCTACGAGCTTTACGTGGTGAAGGCTTCCAAGGATTTGCGGCTCGCCGATCTCAGCACGGAAACCCTGGCAAAGAGTCCCGCCTTCGACGAGAACACGATCGTCGTCGACCTCATCGCCCTCATGCAGGAAGGCGCTCTCGATCTCAACGTGGCCCTCGGGAATGGCGATGTGGTTTTCGTACCGAGAGCCAAGAAATTCTACGTCGTCGGTTTTGTCCGGAGGCCGGGGGGATTTCCACTCAACCAGCCGATGACGATTCTCGAGGGGATCGCCATGGCCGAAGGGCTCATGGAACGGGAAGCGTCCCCCTCGAAATGCGCGCTGAAACGCCTCACGGCCGGGCGGGAAGAGATCATTCCCCTCGACCTGGTGGCCATCGCGCAGGGAGAGCAACCCAACTTTTTCCTTCAGCCGAACGATGTCATCGATGTGCGGCAGACCGCCTGGCGCTTCGTTGGCCTGGAACTGCTCGACTTCATCAAGCGGATAGTCCATTTCGGTTACGATCTGAATCCAGAACGCAGGGATTGAGCGCCTGCACAAAGGAACTGAAATGCCAGCAAAAGAGACCTCGAAGAAGAAACCGCTCTCCGCGGGAGAGACATCTCCCCATCTGAAGGATTACTTTCAAGTCCTTTCGGCGCGGAAATGGATCCTGGTCAGCTGCTTCGTCGTGGTCGTGGTCTGCACCACGGTGGCCGTTTTCACCCAGACCCCGATCTACAGGGCCGAATGCCGTCTGGAAATCCAGCCGGCCACCATGGAGACGCAGGACGTCAAGGCGGTTTACGATCCCACCTTGAGCGGCATGGCGGGCGAGTTCATCCGTCACGCCTTTCTCGAAACCCAGTATCGGCTCATTCTGGCCAATTCGGTCGTCGAGAAGACCTTCAGGCATTTCAATCTCCGCGACCTGCCCAAATTCAAGGCCCGGAAGAATCCCGAACACGCTTTCAGGCAGCTCTTCGAGGTCGAGCCGGTCCCCGACACGTGGCTGGCCGATATCAGTTTCGAATGGGAGAATCCTGTCGAAGCCGCCGACATCCTCAACCATCTCGTCGATGCCTATCTCAAGAATTACCGCACGCGCAACCAGATCGTGGATGAAGATACGCTCAAGACCAAGAGGTTGAAGGTCTCGGAGCTCCAGCCCCAGGTGGAGGAGAAGTTTCAAGTTCTGCAGCAGTTCATCGTCGATCACAACCTCATTACGCTGGAAGGCGCCGATCAGCAGATCAGGCAGCACTTCGACAATCTGACGGAACTCCTCAAGGACGCCGTGTTGAAGAGCAACGAAGCCGGAAGCCGCTACGAGAACATCCAGCTCGCCCTCAAGGAGGGGCGTTTCGAGGAGATGCCCGAGATCTTCAACAACGAAACGATTCACAGCCTGAAGATGGAGCAGATCAAGGCCCAGATCCGGCTGACCGAACTCGAACCGCGCTTCGGCAAGAAGCACCCCGAGGTGAAAACGGCCATCAAGAACCTGGAGTTCATCAACGAGAAGATCGAATTCGAAAAGCAGTGCCTTCTCAACGTGTTCAAGAGCGAGTTCGACCGAGCCAAGGGCACGGAGATGGAACTCCGAACCGACCTCGCGGACGAAGAGAAGAAGATCGCCCTGCGGAACCAGAATCTGGGAAAATTCCAGCAGCTCAAGAAGAGCTACGAGGACGCTTACGAGAAGATCAATTCACTCAAGAGCGACATTGCCGACCTGGAGCTCTCCCTTTCGGGAAACGAAAAGGAAAAGAACATCCAGATCGTGGATCGCGCCAAGGTTCCGGTCAAACCGGTGAGGCCCAAGAAAGCGATCAGCATCATCCTGGCCAGCGCCTTCGGGGTCATCCTGGGTCTCGGTCTCTGCTTTTTCATCGAGTACCTGGACACGACGATCAAGACGAAAGAAGACGTGGAGCGCCTGCTCGGAACCCCTGTTCTGGGCTACGTCCCGCCCATCGGTGACAGTGTCTCCAAGAACGTCTCCAAGAACGGCCGGGAACAGACGGTCATCGAGCTCAGCGCCCTGGACAAACCCCACTCCTACATCGCCGAAGCGTTCAGATCGATCCGGACGGCGCTCATGTTCGGCAAGGTGGGCAAAGGGCTCAAGAACATCCTCGTCACCAGCCCAACGCCTTCGGAAGGCAAAACTCTGGTCAGCATCAATCTGGCCATGGCCCTGGCCCAGGCGGGAAAGAAAGTGCTCGTTGTCGATGCCGACCTGAGAAAACCGCGGCTCGCACGGGTCCTCGGCATTTCGCAGGAACCGGGGCTCAGCAACGTGCTTGCCGGCAAGGGCGAGATGCCTGTCGAGCGCCCCCTGGTGCCGACACATCTCGAGAACCTGACCTTTTTGCCCAGCGGCCCCCATCCGCCCAATCCGGCCGAACTGCTCGGCTCGGAGCGCATGCACGAGGTCGTCGGGAAGCTGTCGGCCATGTTCGACAATGTCATCTACGACACGCCGCCGACGGTCAACGCCACCGACGCCGCCACCCTGGCGCAGTACATCGAAGGCGCCGTTCTGGTCGTCCGCTCCTTCAAGACGGAGAGGGATGTGGCGCTCCGCGCCAGAGACATCCTGCTCGGCGCCCGGGTGAACATTCTCGGCACCATTCTCAACAATGCCGACGTGCCCAGAAACAGTTATGGGCGCTACTACTACTACAACAAGTACTACGCCTACTACAGCGACGACAAGACCAAGCGGATCCACAAGAGGCGGCGGCGTAAAGCGTCCTCGAAAAAGGCCAAAGAAATTCCGCGTACAAAACCCTTGGTATCCTCCTCCCGGCCGGAAGAGGACAAGGCCAACGATTTCGCCGGCGACGTTGCTTCAGCGCACAGGACTCCCCCGGAGGCCCGCAAACCGGTCGGGGAAGAAGACCGCCGGAGCGACAGCGTCAAGGAAACCGCCTCGTGATCGATCTTCATGCGCACATACTGCCCGGTCTCGACGACGGCCCAGCGGAGCAGACAGAATCGATCGAGCTCTGCCGCGTGGCGTCCGAAGACGGGATCCGCACGATCGTGGCGACACCGCACGTCTATCACGGTCTCCACCATGCGGCCAAGAAGGACACCCTCGCGAAGGTCGCCGAGCTCAGGCAGGAACTCGACGCGGCCGGAATCGAGCTCGAGATTTTGCCCGGCGCGGAAGTCTCCCTGACCGCCGACCTGGTCGACCGGCTGGAGAAGGACGATTTCCTGACTCTCGCCGATGGAGGCAAGTACATCCTTCTCGAACTGCCCAACAACGTCTTGCCGCAGGGGATCGACGATCTGCTCTTTTCCCTCCGGCTCATGGGGCTCAGGGCGATCATCTCCCATCCGGAGAGGAACTTCGCCGTCCGATCGGACACGGAAGCCCTCTCGGGAATCGTCGAGATGGGGCACCTGATCCAGTTGACCGCCGCGAGTCTGGCGGGACGATTCGGCGAGGAAACCTATCTCTGTGCACGAAGGCTCCTCGAATCGGACCTCTGCCACGTCGTTGCCAGCGATTGCCACTCGCTGCGCGGGCGCCCGCCCATACTCTCGGAAGCGCGCGAAACAGTGAGAAGCGTGGCGGGCCGGGAGAACGCCGATAGGATCTTCGAACGCAATCCGGCCAGAATCCTGGCCGGGGACGAAATCGAATCACCTCGAGAAAAACCGGTTGCGGCTGCGAAAGGCTCGAAGAGAAAGCTGATGAACTGGTTCAGGAGGATCCGGTAGTGACCAGCATGGAACGGACCGCACCAGGTTGGTGTAAATGCCTGATGGAGTTATCGCTCTGGGGTGCCATCGCGACGGGCGTCTTCTTCTCGGGGATTCTGGGGGCCAGCGCGGCGCTGACCGTCTCGGCATGCTTTGTGGGCCTCATGACGGCGACGTGGCTTCTGCACTGGGCTTATCTGCGCTGGTTTCCCTTCGCCTTCTCCTGGACCGCACTGGGTGGAATCGTTCTGGGGGCCTGCTTCGTCTGCTTCTACTGGAATCAACTCGGCGACAGGGCTCTCACCGTCCTGATCTGCCTGCCCCTCCTTCTGGTCATCCCCGGTGCGTTCACCGACCGCCAGATCGCCCGTTTCCTCGTCTTTCTCTGCTGCGCGGGGGGGATCCAGGTTCTTCTCTGCTTCGTGACTCCCACGCTTCTTCAGAACAAGGCTTCGCTGAGCGCCACCCTGCAGGAAGGATCGGCTCTCACCGGCTCGCTGACGAACGAAGCCGAACTCACGGCCTTCCTGATCTGCACCGCCTGCGCCGCGGCGATGTTCGCGCTGTGGTCGCTCACGAAACTCATGCCCGAGCGCAGCCCGACCTCTCCCGGCGGGCGGGCGAATCTTCTGGCATCGCCCGGGATCAATCTGGCCGTGCTCGGATGCCTTCTGATCGTTCTCGTTCTGCTCGTACTCTTTCTCTCCCCCTCGCTCATTCCCTTTCCGACCCTCCTTCTGGCAGTGGCGGTACTCGTCTTGATGCTCGGAGCCAAGGGACGCCTCTCGACCACGATCACCATTCTGGCCCTTGCGGTTTTCCTTCTGGCCGGTGTACTGAACCTGGCGCGGCCCATTCCGGGAGGCGGCGGATTCTCGGGCGAAGCGATGCAGGCGAATATCGAAAACCTGATCGCTGCCGAAACCCAGCGGACCAAGGGACCCGGTCTGGAAGACCAGCGACCCTGGGGCGAAGGGCCCGGATGGGACTCCCTGTTCGCGAACGGAGACTGGGGTGTGCTGTCCGACACTCTCGGCTCGACCGGCTTCGTGATGATCGCCCTGTTCCTCGGCCTCCTGGTGGTCGAGGGAATGTATTCCTTCGTCAAGCACAAGGGGATTCAGCCGATTCTGGTCGCCGGTGCGCTGGCCGGCATCGTCGGGGTCGCGCTGACCGCGACGTGGGGGCAATTCCTCGGCAATCCGGGGCTGGCTCTCTTGACGGCAGCGTTCTGCGCCATGGCCGCTGCCGGCGGCGAGTACGACGAGGAATACGAAGAAATCGAAATTCTTGCTTGAGGCACGGCCCATGGACTGGAAGAACCGTCTCGATATATTCGACATTCTGATTCTCGTCGTGCTCGTCTCCATGATCGTCCTCTCTCCGCTCGCGATGGGATCGGTGGCGCCGTGGGCGAGGAATTCGCTTTTCATACTCTCCCTGACAATCACGGCGCTCTGGCTCCTCCAGGGCGTGATCAAAAAGCGTCTGCTCCTGGTGCGCGAGCCTGTCCTCATCTTTGCCGGCCTTTTCCTTCTCGTCGCCTTCGCCCAGCTGATCCCTCTCGATCCCGGCCGGCTCGAGGCGATCTCGCCCCAGACGGCGCAGATCTACGAACGGACACTCGAAAACTATCCCGAGTCGGGCGAGGCGCGCTCCCTGTCGATCACTCCCTACAACACCTCCTGGGCGATGCAACGGCTGATCTCGTTCATCCTCGTCTTTCTCGTGATCATCAACACCTTCAGGAAACGCAGCCAGGTCGTCACCATCGTGCTCGCCCTGGTTGCCGTGGGTTCCTTCGAGGCGATCTACGGATTCGCGGAGAGGTTTTCCGGATCGAACCATATCTTCTGGAACGAGAAGATTTTCAACACCGAGGCGGTGACGGGCACCTTTATCAACAAGAACCATTTCGCCGGGTTGCTCGAGATGATCCTTCCCATGGCGCTCGGTTATTTCATGACCATCGCGCCGCGCTGGAACAGCGGGGGAAATTTCAGGGCTCGCGCGGTGGACGCCATATCGGGATCGGGATTGCACAGGCAGATCATTCTGGGGTTGCTCATCGTGATCATGGCCGTGGCAGTGCTCTTTTCCCTCTCCCGGGCGGGCCTCATCTGCATGGTGGGATCGCTGGTCGCCTTTTTTCTCTTCGTCGGCATGACGGCCGGTTTCCGCAAGTACACGCTGATCCTTCTCTTGATGATCCTGGTGATCCTCTGCGTGGCCCTCGGAATCGGGACGGAGATGGTCATCGAGCGGATCGAGGAGGCGGCGTCGTCCCAGTCGATCTCCTGGAGGGGACGGGTCGATCTCTGGTATTCGGGGCTGGAGATGACCAAGGACTTCCCCCTCCTCGGAAGCGGATTCGGAACCTTCGAGGAGGTTTTCGAACGATACCAGTCCTCGCGCTTCGGCGACAGATACGCCGACTATCTCCACAACGACTGGCTGCAGGTCTTCTGCGAAACCGGCGCCGTCGGAGGCTTGATCGGCGTCGGCGGCGTCCTTTTCCTTTTCGCCGGCCTGATGCGCAAGACGCTCAAGCGCCACGATCCGTTCTGCCGGTGGATGTCGATCGGCGGGCTGGCGGCATGCGGGGCCATGTTCGTTCACAGTCTGTTCGACTTCAACTTATACAAGATCACGTCGAACGGGATCATCTTCGCCATCATCTTCGGTGTGTGGCACGCGACGGCAAACAATCCGGGGAAGTCGAGCAGATCGAAGGCGCGGATCAAGAGCTTCTCGATTCCGCTCGAGTCGGTCCCGCTCCGGGCGGTGATCCTCCTGGGTGCCGTCGGTCTTCCAGCCTTTTTCACCGTCGGCCCGGTGCGGACCGCGATGGCGGACATTCATCTCAACAACTATCTCGCGTCGTCGGACTCGGGGGGACAAGCGCACAATTATTACTTCTTGCCGGTTTCAGGGTCCGCCGGGAGCGGTTCGGCCGAGGATCTCGACAGGGCTCTCGCCCTCGATGAAAGGAATCCTCGCATCCTGTTCGCCAAGGGGATCGAGAGGGTCGACTCGGCCGATCAACTGGTGAGGAGCGAGGCTCGAGAGACGGCGCTTTCCTTTTTCAAGTCCCAGAATCTGGACAGCGCCGACCAGGCGAAGCTCCGCGAGCTGGAAGATACTTTTTTCCTCGTCCATCTCGTGGATATGGCCGACGAGCGCCTTCCGTTCCTCGAGGAAGCGAGAGACCATGTCCAGAAAGCGATCAGCCAGGGGCCCGCGACAAAGAGGTTTCACCTGGCCAAGGCTGAAATCGTCGGCGAGATGGGAAGGCCCGAACTCTCGAGGATCGGAGACAAGGCTTATGCCGATACCCGGTCGATCCCCGGGGCGGCCGAAGCCCGGATCGCCCTATGGCTCGCGGCCAACAAGCCGGGCACACTCCTTCGAGCCGGAAGAATTCTGCTCGTCAACGCGATCAACAACGGCACTCCGCTCGACGAGTCCCCCGACCTGGATTTCATCGAGGATTGCTTCCGGCGCTCGATCGCTTCGAATCCGCTGAATGCCGAGGAGATCTACCCTCTCATCCACAACAAGATGAACCGGGTCGAATCGCTCTTCTCGGTCACGCCGAAAACGATCAGAGGATATGAGGCGCTGGCGAGGTATCTCTGGAAATCGAACCGGTGGGATGATGTGCTTCTCGCGCTGGACAGGATTCAGGAACTGATCGCGTTCCAGAACGGCGAGAGCGATCTGGAATCCCTCGACCACACGGAGGCGATGGCTTTCGAGATCGGCTCCGACGGGTACGACATGCGGGATCCGCTCGACGTTCTCATCTCGATTTCACAGCGGCGCATCATGGTGTTCGGTATTTTGAAACGATTTACCGACAGGAAGACCGAGGTGCGCACCTGGGTCAAACTGGTGCGGCGGAAATTCACGGACACGATGGACCAGGCCCGTTTTCTCATGAAGGGCTGGCGATACCGTGACGCCTACCTGCTGGTCTCGGAAGTTCTCGAAAGGGACTGGGCCGATCCCGAGACTCTTCTTCTCGCGGCGGAGCTCTCGCTCATTCCGAGCTCCACCGAGAGCGCCGTCGATGTGGACAAGACCTTCAACAGCCTGTTCAGGCTCGTTCTTCTCAACGATACGCTGAGCGCGGGGCATGCCAGCAAGGCGAGCACCATTCTCGAGAATATCAGACTCCGGACCGACGGAAAGAAACTCGCCATCCCCTTCATCGAAGGCTCGATCGACATTCTCACGAAGTCCTTCGATCATGGATGCGACACGTTGCGTCGGATCACCGATGACGAGGAGAAGAGCTCCGGTTTGCCGAACCGGAACCACTTGACCTGGTTCTATCTCGGTCTCGGCCTGGAAGGCGAGGGAAAGGCGGACGCCGCGATCAACGCTTACCTCCAGGTTCTCGAATCTGTCCCCACCCATCTGGACACTCTCAGACGGCTGGCGTCTCTGAAAAGCGATTGCCCCGTTCCCTTCCCGGCAAAGCTGATCTCCGCCGAGTTCGAGGGGAAGCCGACCGTCTCGGAGGCGTTGGAGGCGTTGTTGCCCGAAACAAGAACGGATATCGTCTTCGGCGGAAAAATCGTTCTGCTCGGCTACGGCATGAACAAAAAGGCGACCGGGTCCTGGGACATCACTTATTACTGGCAGTTTCTCGATGCCTTGCCGGCAAATTCCTACTCGTCCGTTCACTTCTGCAACAACGAGTGGAGGATTCTCTTCAAGGACGACCATCCGATCGGCAGCGGCGAATGGAATTATCCCGTCGACAATCCCCGATCGGGCGAGGTCCTCGTCGAGCGGAGAGAGTTGTCCTTCAACCTCGACATGGTCGAGTTCCTCACCGTCAGCATCGTGATTCCGGAGCAGCCGTCGCTGCTGGTGGAGGGCGGGGAACGGCTTTTCCGAACCAAGATTTTCTGAAATTCGACCGTTCGCCGTCACGCGGTTATTGGCAACCGGTTTTGGAGTCTCGAGATATTTTGAACAAGGACGATACTCTGGACAAACCGCCTCGTGTCAGCGTCGTAATGGCCATCAGGAACGAGAAGCCCTACATACGCGGCACTCTCGAATCGATAATCGGTCAGGATTATCCCCTGGAGAGGATCGAGATCATCATTTCCGACGGCATGTCGGACGACGGTACCGTCGCCGAGATTCATCAGCTGATCAACGACCGCACCGCGCAAGACCTCTCGACGCCGGAAATCACGGTCCTGGAGAATCCCGAACGATTCGTGCCTTCAGGCTTGAACAGGGCGATAAGAAAGGCCGCCGGTTCGATCATCGTGAGGGTCGACGGCCATGTGGAGATCGAAAAAGACTACATATCCGAATGCGTTCTGGCCCTCGACGATGTCGGCTGCGATGTCGTGGGCGGACCGATCAACACGATCGGCGAGGGGCGGCACGCGAAGGCGATCGCCCTGGCGATGAGCTCACGATTCGGGGTCGGCAATTCCGCATTCAGAACGAGCAAGAAAGCCGGGTTCGTCGATACCGTTCCCTTCGGGACCTTCAAGAAGGAGACCTTGCTGAAGATCGGACTCTTCGACGAGCGCTTCATCAGGCACCAGGATTACGAGTTGAACCATCGCATCCGCAAATCGGGAGGTTCGATCTATCTCTCGCCCAAGATCAGGTCGAACTACTTCTCCCGCGTGTCGATCAAGAAGCTGATTCGGCAGTATTTCAACTACGGCATCTGGAAGGGACGCTTTCTGCGCGTTCATCCGGGAAGCCTGAAATGGCGGCATCTCGTGCCGCCCCTCTTCGTGTTCTGCGAGATCTCGACCCTTCTTTTGTCCTTGCTCTCGCCCTTCTTCCTGTACCTGTTCGTCGCCCTGTTCGGCACCTATCTGGTCTTTCTCCTCTCGGCCAGTCTGATCTCCTGCAGGAAGGGCGACTGGAATCTGGTGCACCTTTTTCCTCTCATCGTCTTCCTGGTGCACCACATGTGGGGATCTGGCGTGCTGATCGGTCTCTGTACCCCGCTCAAAAACTCGTCGGTGGCAAATTGCTGAAAAGAGCGCCTCAACGATGAAGTCGATGCTCATATGTCAGGAAGGATCCGATCTGACCAGGGTGGGAATCGCGCGATGGATGGCGTCGTTCAGCGATCTCGCCGGCATCATCGTCATCAGGGACAGGGGCGGGCGTCATCTCCAACGGGTGAGAAGCGAGATCAGGAGGATCGGCCCCTTCAGGTTCCTCGACGTGATCGGCTACAAGATCTACTGCAGGCTGTTTCTCACCCGCAAGGCCCGGGAGTGGCAGGAAAACAAGCTGGCACAGCTCTGCCGGGAATATCCCGAGGTCCCCGCCGAGACCGATCTCCTCCTGACGAGCGACCCGAATTCCGACCGCACCCGCGACTTCATGGAAGAGAGGAGACCGGACATCGTATTCGCGAGATGCAAGTCCCTTCTCAAGGAGAGGATCTTCTCCATTCCCGATTCCGGTGTTTTCGTGGCCCACCCCGGCATCTGTCCCGAATACCGCAATTCTCATGGCTGTTTCTGGGCCCTGGCCAGCGGCGACCTCGAGAAGGTGGGGATGACCTTGCTCAAAATCGACAAGGGGATCGACACCGGCCCGGTCCATGAATATTTCACCTGCGACTACGACGAGGTGAAGGACTCCCACATCATCATCCAGGACATGATGACCTTTGAAAATCTCGACGGGATCAGAATCAAATTCGAGGAGATCGTTCGAGGAAACTGCCGGACCATCGACACGAGCGGAAGATCTTCGCGCGTGTGGGGCCAGCCGTGGCTGTCGAAATATCTCGGGTGGAAACGGCAAGCCAGAAGGCGCGGGAAATGAAGGCGATTTCACTGCTCTATCACGATATCGTCGACAAGGGGGACTTCGACTCGAGCGGTTTCCTGTGGCCCGGGGCGGCAAGGTACAAGCTCGACGTCGATGATTTCGGGTATCACGTGGACAGGATCGAGCGCACCATCGACCGTCTGCCGGAACTGGTCTCCGACCATCTCAAGAAACGCGATGGCAAGGTGCCCCTTTTCTTGACTTTCGACGATGGTGGCGCCAGCGCCGTCCAGATCGTCGACATCCTGGAAAGCAAGGGCTGGGTCGGACATTTCTTCATCACCACCGAATTCATCAACGAGCGAACCTTTGTGAGCGAGAACGACATTCGGGAGATCGCCCGCCGCGGTCATCTGATCGGCAGCCATTCCCGTTCCCATCCGAAACACATGTCTGGCTGCAGCAGGGAGAGGCTGCTTCGTGAATGGACCGATAGCCGGAGGAGGTTGTCCGACCTGCTGGGCCAGCCGATTCTGGCCGCTTCCAGCCCGGGCGGTTACTATTCAAGAGAGGTCGCGGAGACTGCCGCGCTCGCGGGATTCCGGGCGCTATTCATATCCGAGCCGACTCTCAAGTGCCATCACGTCGACGATTGCCTCGTCTTGGGGCGCTACACTATCTGGCGAGGCATGTCGGGGAGGTACTCGGCGGAGCTGGCCGCGGGAAAATTCGTGGCGCGGCTGAAGCAGTCTCTCACGTGGAAGGCCAAGAAGCTGATCAAATCGATGCTCGGAAGATACTGGTTCAAGATCAGAAAAGAAATCTTGAAGTAGCCATCTCCTGCCGCACTCCTCCAGTCTCAATCCACGCCCACCATGTCTCAGACCGCCTCGACAGCCTTCCTTGTCAGTTCGATCTGTCCGAGCCAGCCAAGGGGAGGTTCGAAGGAGAGAGTACTGCTCCAGTCGAGGTCCTGGTCCAGTATATTCTTCAAGCTGTCTTCATTGGTCGAGATCTCGATGTTTTTGACATCGTCGAGCGCGAAAATGTCTTTCAGTCTCACCGCATTGCGCATGAGCGGGATTTTTTTCCAGTCGAAACCCATCAGTCTCACCGCACAGAAATCAACCGCAAGCGGGGAGTATCCGCCCAGGATCACGTTCGACCTTTTTGGCGTCGAATTCATGGGACCTTCTTTTTCGCCGCCGATGATTCCATCGATTATGGAAAAGTATTTCCTTCGAATCTTATCCGTTATGGTTCCGTTTTCGTCGACGTGAAGAAATATGTTGTTCAGGTCTATTACCGAACGCCATAACGTGTCGTTGCCGTACCAAGCACCCGAGCGAATGGGTGTTATGTTATACTGGTCCACGATGTACTTCTGGACCTTTCTGATCTTCTTCGTGATCGGATTGAAGAATCGGTTCTTGTAGACGAATTTCTTGAACTCCTCCTTGAGAATACTCTCGAGATGCCTGATGAATGATTTGCTGCTGAATTCGTCTCCCGCTGTCGAGGGCCCGCCAATCCTGTAGTGAGGAATCCAATTCTTGTCCCCGTTTATACCGATCAGATTTTTGAGATTCAGGGTGATGCCCGATTTCTTGTGGGTCTTCAACTTTGGAACATTCACGAACAGATCGGCCGAAAGTGCGGTGTTCGAAATCAAGTACTCGTGCTTTCCGCCGCCGTGGTGCTGAAGCGTCACTTCGATGTCGTAGTCACTCCCCCTCAGCTTTTGCGACAGAGCATCGATCTCCTTGAGCATGCTCCTGCCCGCAAGGTCGACCACCTGGTACCCCCGGGGATCTCCTTCCAGTTCGTTCCGCCTGACGACCAATCCATCTTCCAGGTCCACGCCCATGACTCTCAAGTCAACCGCTTTTATCTCGATGCTCGATTCTCGACTGTACAAGTCCGCGATTTCATTGATACCGGTTTGGCGAAGTAAATTGTCAAAACTAGAGTTCATCATAGGAGCATCGGCGATATAAATTATCCCTTCTCCCCGCAGTCCTAATGCCACATAATCAACTATCGCTCTTATTATCGAACCGTGCGTTATAACACTGAATATATCTCCTCCTGTGTCATGAAAGTCTTGAACAAAATTGGGTTTGATAACAACCGTATTGCCTTTCCTGATCAGTTTTGAAAATGGATTCCACTCGGGTTTTCCATAATTCTGCTCATCCATTCTCAGCATTTTCAAGCAATCGCGGACCATGTGATATGCTGTGTTTTTCTTACCAATAAATTTCTTACCGAATATATATTCTGGATACTTGATTGATGGATTAAAAGGAGGGGTTTCAACATAGCCGGCCTCTTTGTCATGGACAATCGCAACATGATGTCTTTCGTTCATGTTAATACCTCTTGAGGTTCTCTGCCAAGAACATCATGTGGTTTTATCAGTTCTCGGTTGTATCCTGGAAGCAAAAATAGCCGAATGCGGGATCCGTTCTTTTTCAGCCAGGTTTTGACTTTACGGGAATTATGTACGGGGCGGCCATCGATAACGAGAAACACTTTCCTCCCTGCCTCCCTGATGATTCGCGTGGAAAAGTCATGAAAGACCGAAAAGCGGTATCTCCCCTTGTAAAACATGAATTTTACGCGACCGCGATTGGTTATCGCCGAGATCATCTGGAAATGTGGGCGTCGATCGGTATCGCGCGAGAACGGGATTCCCTCCCCCTTGTTGGTGGATCTTACCAGGCTATGGTCAATACAACACCCCTTCTCATCACCCCAGTAGATTTCGGCGTTGTAGTTCTTTGCCCGCCTGCGAATGGCAGGGTAGTCCTCATTCAACCACAGCTTGACCTCAACAGGATTTTTCAGAAAGACTCTTTCCACGGGCTTCTGCGGGGTAAATCCCCAGCGGACCAGATAGCGCCCAGCTGTCCAGACAGACAGGCTGATGTCAAATCGTTTCTCGATGAGAGAAGAAACCGCTTCACGATTCCAGAGATAATATGGCAATCCCAGTTGATCCGGCCGTCCATCAATGATGGTTCGAACGATCTGCGCGGACTGCCAGGGTTTGAGAATCCCTCCTCTCGGTCTGCCTCTCCTTTTCGCATTCAGAGCCTTCGCGCCAGCTTCCTCGTGCTTCTTGACCCAGAGGCCAACCGATTTCCCTGAGATACCGAAGACTTCACCGACTTCTTTCCGAGTGCGCCCCTCGAGAACGGCATTCACGGCTTCTTTTCGGAGTTCTTCTTGGGCTTGAGGAGACAACGATCTGAAATCTTTTGCTCTCATGTTGAACACATAACATTTTCGAGAATTGATTAGAAGTATTAAATGCACCGGCCAATCAATAGACTTCAGACGTTAAAACCTTTTCAATGTATCTCTTAGCATGCATGATGGTATTGACAATATCTCATGTTATTTTCTGCCGTCTCATTGACTATTGTTTATTCTTTAGGTCCATAAATCCCTGTTTATAAAAACATGTGTTTCTATCTACTCCTCCTGGAGGAGCAAAAATAATAATACAAGTCAAACAAGACGGGAGACTACCTTCTGCCGTGGGTTTCGAAATCAACGCCCCGGCGATGTCGTTACCACCTTTCAGGAGACCTTCTCTCGAAGGGAAGCTGCAAAATCCTTCGATATCTTGATAAAATCCGTCTAAAATTGACCGTGTACGATTCCACAAGTCGTGAAACGGTCGCGTGACGGACACAACAACATGATTCGCATAGGCAGGCTGAACCCATCCAATACGGTTCTGCATCTATATTTGTCTCTAACAAGAACGCCCGAACTATTTATATGACTACCTGTTTACAATCCATTGTTTTCGTAAATTGTCTGTTATCTGTTTCGTTTTTGTTTTTCCTGATTCCCGAAAAACCTATATCTCATTCTAATTCTGGTTCCATCGTTTTCTATCGTAGGGTACGGTAATGGTCGATATCCTCCAGGCGCTATCGAATTTTACCAACAAGTCTCATCGCTTCGTTCTCAAAAAGTTCTTGCTCCCAATCGGTGACACGTTGCTCCGGCAGGGCATGCTGCCCCACCTCGAGTTTTTGAGACGGGCGCAGTGGTGGCCTCTTGATCAAGTCATTTCCTTTCGCGACGAACGGCTCCGTCGTCTAATTGGCATCGCCTATCAAGAAATCCCCTATTATAAATATCTTCTTGATGCTTCCGATATCTCCCCATCTGATATTCAGTCCGTGTCTGATCTGAACAAATTGCCTATCTCCACAAAACAGATGTTTCGTAAATACTACCCCAAGGATACTTGTCGACAAACTGGGTTTCGTTCCTTCGAAGTCAGTTCCTCCGGATCTACAGGAGAGAACTTTCGTGTCCTTCAAGATATTGAAACCAAGGGTATCTTGCGCGCACTCACTGTCCTAAGTTTCGAATGGGGTGGTTGGAGATCTGGGGTGCCCCACCTTCAAACAGGTATGACGTTGAAAAGGGGGATTATTAAGCGCCTCAAAGACCTAATGATGAGATGTTACTACGTATCGGCATTCGGGCTCACAGATAGACATCTTGATGCCATCCTGCGAATGATCGATCGCCATAAAATACGACATTTGATGGGTTATGCGGCGAGTCTCTTTGAAATTGCGCAACGCGCAAACGATACCGGTTTCTCGTGCCAGATGGAATCCGTCATTTCATGGGGCGACAATTTATTCAAACACTACCGTAGGAGTATCGAAGAAACTTTCAACTGTAGAGTAACAGACACCTACGGTTGTGCTGAGGGGATCGTGGTGGCAGCCCAGTGTGGTCAAGGAAACAACTATCATATTTTCTCGACAGATGTTGTTGTAGAAATTGTGAATGATGAAGGTATCGCGGTTTCACCGGGTGAGATTGGCCATGTCATTCTCACCCGTCTCCATCCAGGCTCAATGCCGCTTATTCGATATCGAGTTGGCGATATAGGTGTGCTTTCCAGAGACAGATCTTGTTCCTGCGGTCGTGGATTTGAAATTTTGTCCTCAATTCAAGGAAGAGACACCGATATAGTCTTGACTCCTTCCGGTAATCGTCTCATTGTTCACTACTTCACCGGTATTCTGGAACATTTTGACGAGATTACTATGTTCCAGGTGATTCAAGACAAAATAGAATCTATACGGCTCCTAATCGTCCCTTCCTCTACTTTCGGAAGCCAGTCTGAATCAAGCATCCGCAAGGCTCTCTGTGATAAAGGGGCTGAAGATCTGACGATTCACATTGAACTCGTTGATGAGATCCCTGCCACTTCATCTGGTAAACGACGATTTGTTGTTTCCAATCTGGTCAAAAGTTCAATTGAAACGTGCATTGAACCGGATTAGTTGTCTTTACACATTACAAATCACAAGTGTGGAGTTTCGTGGAGAGAACAATGTATCCCAGGTAGGACATAATCAACTACCAGACGTTGTTCTTTATCAGATACCAACCCCACAGCTTCCACTCCGGCGCGAACGAGAAGAGCTTGTACTTCCACCTGATTCGGGAGCTCTGCCAGAGGAACATGTACCCCAGTCTCTCGATCGCTATCTTCAACCTCCTCATGCCCTTGATGTTGTCGAATCTGAGCGCCGCGGGGAAGTCGGGCGTCTTGGACAGGAATGGAAACCGCGCCAGCTTGCAGATGGTGAACAGCTTCGACTTCTCGTTCCTGGTGAGCCAGGGGATCTTTCTGACATCGTCGTATTGAAAGTTCATCCAATCCTCGAGTGTCTCGAGTTCTTCCAGCCCGTTTTCCATCGCCGTTTTGAACAGGGGAGTTCCCGGGTACGGTGAATAGGAGAATATGCCGTTTATTATCGCATCCGGATTCACCTTGTTGATCCTGTCGATGAGGGCGAAGGTCTCTTCTCTGTCCTTTTTCGTTTCTCCGGGGAAAGCCGTCATGAAGCTGATGATCGGAACGATGCCGAACTGAGAACATTTCCTGCTCGCCTCGATGATGTCTTCCGGATCTATCTGTTTCGCAATGAACTCCAGCATCCGTCTCGATCCGGATTCTCCCCCGATGAACAGATCCTTGCAGCCGGAGTCCTTCAGCAACTGCATGAATTCCGGGCTGTAGCGCGCGAGGAGATCCGCCCTGTTGAACGAACTCCACTCTATGTCGAGTTTTTGATCCACGATCTGCGTGCAGATTTCCTCTACACGTTTCCTGTTGATGAAAAACTCGTCGTCGACCTGAAAGAGGAAGTTTCTTATTCCGTATTCGTCGATGATGTGATTGATGGCGGTCATCACTTTTTCCGAGCTCTGCGACCGCCACTTTCTCTTGTTGTAGGTGAGGTTGTAGCAGAATTTGCACGGGTAAGGACATCCGCGGCTCGTGTTCAGTGGAAAGCCCGTCTTCTCCAGGGGATATTTTTTCAGATCGACCAGATCGTAGGGCAGGATACCGATCCTGTTCATGTCCAGGAATGGCCTGTCCGGATTGTGTACGACCTGCCCCTGCTCATCCTGGTAGCTGAGTCCCTTGACATCGGTATATGCCCTGTTGTCCCGGAAGCGGTCCACCAGTTCGACCAGGGTTTCCTCGCCCTCTCCCCTGACAACGAAATCGACGAGGTGATGCTTGACGGTCGATTCGGGCACCAGGGAGGGATGGACCCCGCCCCACACGATTGGGACATCGGGAGCCTTGGATCTCACGAAAGCGGCGATCTCCGTTCCATTGCGCAGCTGCATGCCGCTCATGGAACTGATTCCCACACACAGGGCGTCCTCGTAATCGTGATTTCTGTAGTCTTCGACTTTTGCATCGACGATCTCGCAACGATATCCCGCTTCCTGCAGGAAATATGCGATGCTCAGCAGGTTGATGGGAGGTGTTATGGAGTAGGCGTGCCCTTTTCCGTTCGGAAAATTCCCTTCCAGTCTTCCTTCAGGGTAGATCAGCACTATTCTGTTATTCATGATACTCGTTCTCAATCATCCTTGACGGAACCGTACCCCTTGCCACCGGGCCTTACCTGTCTCCAGCCCATTTTTTCGACAGTAACCGCACTCCGGTCCATTCTCGATGATTTATCGAAACGGCCAGAAGGGCAATGCCTTCTTCAGTCCTTTTCCGAATCCCGTGTACTTCAATTTATCCCAGTTGGCCAATCTGATCGTTTTTTGCATGACGTGATGAACAAACCTGTGCATGTTGAGCGCCATGCTGCCGCCCGGGGCGAAGCGCTCGTCGTGGCGCAGTTTCTTGATCACCGCCATCCCATAATTCGGAATCGTCGGAATCTCCTCGATCTCGACACTGTCGGAATTCAGCAGAAACTTGTCGATCAGATAGCGCGGTCCCTTCCAGCCGCAATGCTCGGGATAGATATCGTGAAGTACTATGTGGCCGCCGACATTGACATGAGGATAAAACAGGACAAAATCAGCGATACACCCGCATATGTGGTGATCGCCGTCGATATAGAGCAGGTTCGCGTTTCGATCGATATGCCTGTCGTATTCTTTTCCCATCCGATTGGAGTTCATCTTGTGAAAATGGATCCGCTCTCCCAGGCCGGCCGACGCAGCCGATTTTCTGGCGTATTCCAGGGGATCCTGCAGATAACCCCAGCTCTTGGGCGCCTGGGGAAAAATGGGATTGAACAGGTCCACGGAATGCAGGATCGAATCCTCGCCGATCTCGTTCAGAGCCGAAGCCATCCATATACTCGAGGCTCCGATGAAACATCCGATCTCGACAACAACCTCCGGCCTGAACTCGAGTACGATATTCCTGATTATTTCTCCCTGGTTCGGGGTGACCGATCCCAGTGAAAAAGGCTCCTCGTACATGCCGATCAGCGTGTTCGCCCATTTCGTATCGACCCCTCTCAGGCTGTCGGGAACCTCGAACAGCGTGGCATCGATCTTCTTTTCCCTGACGTAGTTCTTGAAGAAACGATCGAGTTTCTCGGTCTCGAGAAAACCCTCGGAGGCCGTGGATCGACCCTGCTTCAACAACTCGTCCTCGTCGACCAACCGTGAAACGGTCGCCGTACTCGTACCGAGAATATTGGCGATTTCCTTGTGCGAATATTCTGTTTTCATGACCATGACTGGCATCCAAACGTACATACCACTCGATTACCCAGACGCCGGCGAAGCGGTGCCTCGCCAGCCCCAAAGACGTTTCCCCGAAACCCGGGCCTTTCGAAGGGGCTCCCGTGAAGGATTGACTTTTCGATCGAGATCTCGCTGTTCATAGCAGCCGATCCCCTTATTGTTCTTCCACTATCGAACGATCTCGCGCGCGAGCCGTGGCCCGCTGTTCGGCCAGGCGGCTTTCGATCAAGAGAAACACCGGACCGTCCAAGGAATTTCGGCGGATTATCTCATGGATTTCGGCGGGGATTCCTCGCTCACGTCCACGGGATTGTTTCACCTCGCCGGCACAAATGTCGGCAACCTGCCACCTCTGTTGATGATCCACCGCCTGAGTATAGATTCGAGAAGAGAATACCATTTTTTATATAAAACTGGAACGGCCTCATCCTTTTTTTAGAGCCCTTCGGCCACGGTATGACCGGGATCCCGGGTATCCGCCCCGTTGCCCGGCCGCGGCATGAAGTGCAACTCACGGGCCGCCAGTTCATTACGCACCCCTGGAGTAAGGCCGATCGGTCCGCGTCAAGGTTCATCATCTGTTTCCAGTTCCAGCAGCCCGTCGTCGCGGATGCGTTTCACGAGCGCAACCGTTATTCCCATGAACATCCAGAGCGCATATTCCCACAGCGAATGATGGAACATGTTGTGAATCACGTAGGCGATCAGGCCCGACAGGAGTGATGTTCTCAGGTAGGCTGCTTTCGCGCTGACCTCGATGATTCTTGTCTTCCACAGCGAATAAATGGCAATCATCGTCGCCGAGATATACCCGAAAAATCCGACCAGGCCGGCATTGACGTAACTCTCCAGGAACATGTTGTGGGCAGAGGCTTTCACCCCGCCGTATCTCACGATCAGACGATAGAATTCCTGGCCGACTCCGAAGGGATAATTCAGCATCATCTTCAACGTGGCCCAGTATTGCCGCACACGCCTCATGTTCGCTTCGCTGCTGAACTCCTCGAGGCTGAACCGGTCCGGGATCAGGTATTCGAACAGACTGGAGATGAGGTAGTAGAAAACGACCACCAGCAGGAGATAGGACACAAAAAGCATTAATCGGCGCTTTTCGCCCGACATTCCGACGAAGAGTTGCGCGATGATCAAACCGAGGATCGCGCTTCTCGACTGCATCAATATCAGCGCGCACGAAAACAGCACGGTCAACGACAACATCAACAGCCTGAAATAGGTTTCCCGTCTTTTCAGAAATCCGTTGATCGTGAACGGGAGAGCGATGAGATACAGGTTTGCGGCGTTATTCGGATTGATGTCCTTTCCGATGTAAAGCCTGAGACTCGGGCTCAATCCCTCGTAGAATGGATCAGGTGAGTATATCAGTGGTATATCGGTAAAATACTGTACGAGTGACAATACCGATACTATGGACAGGGAAAACACGAACAGGTAGGCGAAACGCAGCATGTTGTCGATTTCGTTGACCAGGTTGTACACGAGCAGGAACAGGCAGGCATACATCGCGTACTTGATAAATTGTATACCCTGAACGTTCTCGAATTCGACGAACTCGTTCGATCGAAGGGAGGCGAGAAAGGAACCGCACAGCAGTAACAGGAGAAACCACCTGAGTCGGCTCAGATCCAGCCGGCTGTGTTTCGTGCTGAAGATGCATATGAACATTATGAACGTGACCAGGGAGACGAACCGGAAGGCGCTCATGAAATATGTATAGCCGATATCGTTGATCGCGATGATTGCGAAGGGAAATATCGCCGCGAGCATGAGCGCGCCAAGAAGAGGCCTGACAACGATAACAATTGATACCGATATTCCAAAAAAGCACGCGAAGCACAGCAGGCCCACGTTCGACAGGATATCGGAACTGATAAAATCCAAAGAAAGCTCTCCTATGCATGCCGGCCGAAGAGCGACAGTCTGATCCTCCACGGCATCGGGTATACTTTCTGGGCCGCCAGCCAGGTCAGCAAGAAAGCGACAAAAAAGGTGAAGGCCAGGGCCTGGGCGGCTCCGATGGCCCCGTTATTCTTGATCAGGAAGTAATTCAGGCACAAGCTCAACAATCCGGTGAACACCGTTATGGCCGCGATGAGGTGGGTCTTCTTTTCGAACATGATGTAACCCACCATCATCTTGTACATCCCGTTGGCGGCATACCCCAGTGAAAGCCAGAGAACAAACTGGGAAGCCCCCTTGAATCGTTCCCCGAAAAGAAACAGCGTGGCCCAGGGCGCAACGAGTGAAATACCGAGCGCGAAAAGAATGATGACGATGAAATAGACATAGGTGATTTTCACCAGGTTGACGTTGACCTTGTCATCGTTCATCTTGAGCCGGGTATAGAGCCAGGGGATCCATGCCTGGTGAAAAGCGCTCTGCAGCAGAAAGACGATGGAAGCGAAGGCCGCACCTACCGAGAAGAGACCGGTCAGGTGGACACCGACCATGTTGTTCAGGAAGATCCTGTTGACCATCAGGATCGACCACACACCGAGCATGTGAGGAATCAAGGGAAGTCCGAATTTGACGGCGTCCTTCATGTACGATTTGTTGATCGAAAATCCGACGTATCCGCGCCGGTAGAGCATGCCCAGGGCAACGATTCCAAACAGAACATTGGAGACAAGGATACCGACCACCCTGCCCTGCCAGTTCATCGAAAGCAGAACCACGCAAACGATCGAAATGGTGAAGTTCGCTCCCAGGTAGAGAATGTTGAACACACTGTACGACACGGGCTTGTCCCGCACTCGCCATATGGACAGCCCCGTCTGCGCCAGGAAGTCTCCGATTGCGACGACCGGTATTACCAACAGCAGAGATGACGTGAATTTTGTAATCGAAGATATGGGCCCTTGAAAGAGGAGAAAAACGAAGAAGACGGCCAGAAACGACAGGACGAGCAAGAGGAAGCAGTTGCCGATGTAATGGGAGAGCTGGTTCTTGTCGAGGTCGTAATAATTCCTGATTATCGCACCTGTCGCGTTTATTCCGACAAAGGGAGTCGTGATCCCGATGATCACCGTAAAGGTCGCGACGAGGCCATAATCCTCCGGAGAAAGATAGCGCGTCAGAACCGGCAGGATGAGAAAGGGGATCGATCTCGAGAGCACGCTGCCGACCATATAAATCGTCGATGATTTCAACAGTGTGTTGTTCTGGTCCGGCATTCTCATGTCTCTTGATACCAGGATGAAAGAGATCCCCTCTTGGAGAAATTGACCTCGTCGGTTCGGTTTCGTCCTGTCTTGGATGGATCCAGGTCGAGGCCGCCACGGTCCTCACGTCAGCCATCACCGTCCGATCGCCGACTCCGACCCACGGGCCTTAGAATAGGGAACGCGGTCCTCGCCGTCAATCGAGATTCCTCCTCGCCCAGCGCCTTCTCCCGGAGAGGAGATCATGGTGAATTCCTTGTCCGCATGGGAGTTATCGCCGTACCGATCGACCCGGGCGGCGCGATTTCCCGGCTATCCCCGACCACCGCCACGCGGCAATGGCCGGGATCGGTCATCCTGTAGTCAAATCCCTTATGTGCACGTAGGTCTCTTCCCTGCAAAACCTCGGGCGAGGAGATCCTTTTCATATCGGGAGGTCGCACCGGAATTCGGATCCTTTTGTTGACGATCACCTTAACAGGCCGTTGCCACTCGAGAAGTCTTATCATAAAAATGAAGCTTGATTTCACATCGTATCATGGCAGAATGATTTGTGGCTTGGTTGGGGCGCTTGCAGTGTACGTCCACTTTAAGAATCCGGGACTCATTCAACAACTTCACATCGCCAAGAACCGCTCGGAGGCCGGAACCTCGCGGAGCCGGAATCGTCTGCGATTCCCCGCTCGATGAACCGGGGACCGTGAACGACCAACAATAAGGAGCCTCGAGATGTCCCAAGACTTTCAAGGCAAGAAGATACTCATTACAGGCGGGGCGGGAATGCTGGGAAGCACGATCGCGCTCCAGGCCGTGCGCAGGGGCGCCGATGTGGTCATCCTGGACTCGATGGTACCGGGACTGGGCGGCAACATGTTCAATCTGGATTCGGTCAAGGACCGGATCGAGTTCGTTCAAGACGATATCAGAAACAGCGACGTGATGAACACTCTCGTGAAGGGCGTGGACGTCATCTTCTCTCTGGCGGCCCAGGTATCCTATACGGACAGCCAGAACGATCCTCTCGGAGATCTCGACATCAATTGCAAGGGGCACCTGACCATCCTGGAGGCATGCAGAAATCATAACAAGGACGCTCTGATCATCTTCTCGAGTTCGAGATTCGTCTACGGGGCGGTGGAATACCTGCCGGTGGACGAGAAACACCCCTACAACTGCCGCAGCATCTACGGGATCCACAAACTTGCGGCGGAGAAGTACTACGAACTCTACTTCAGGGCCCACGGCATCAGGAGCATTTCGTTCAGAATACCTAATCCCTACGGTCCCAGGCAGCAGATGAAACATGGCAAATACGGTATCATCAACTGGTTCATCCGGCGGGCGATGGATGGCCATCCCTTGACCGTCTACGGCGACGGCAAGCAGCGTCGCGATTACATCTACGTGGAAGATTTTGCGGACGCCATGCTCGCTGCCGTGAACTGTACAGATATGGTCGGCGAGGTCTTCAATATCGGAGCCGGAGAGAGTACCTCCTTTGTCGACATGGTGCGGCTCGTTGCAGAGACCGTGGGCGACACCGAGATCGAATTCGTCGAGTGGCCGAAGGGCCGCTATTTTGTGGAAACCGGCGATTACCTGACCGATCTCACCAAGTTGAAGGCATTTCTCGATTGGACCCCGAAGGTATCCATGCAGGAAGGCATCGAGTTGACTTGTGAGTACTATCGCCAGTACCAGAAGAACTACTGGTAGGGACCGGTGATCGATAGAGGAACTTGCCAGTCATGAACATCGCTTACGTGACGTCCCGCTATCCGGCGCTCACCGAGACTTTTGTCGCCCGCGAAATCCAGGGGGTTTCCGACCTCGGCCATAAGGTTTCCGTCTGCCAGGTACGTCCGACCTGGAGGTACAAGCAGCTCCCCGGAATGAATCCCGAAAACGTCCGAATCATCAGGTGGAACTGGAATTTCTTTTCCCTGCTCTGGGCCAATCTCCACGTTCTCGCCACCCGTCCCGCGGCATATCTGAAGTGCCTCATGGACATGGTCCGGTCATACGCGCGCATCTCGCGAATTCTCCACGTCACCTACATCCTCCTCGTATCGGCCTGGATCGCCAGACGGCTGGCGAGAGAAAATATAGATCACATCCACTGCCACTTCCTCCGCACCGAGGCCGTGGGCGGAATGTGGGTGGCCAGGATGCTCAGAAAGAATTTCAGCGTCACCGAACACACGAAGTTCCTCTACCCCGCCCGCTCCCTGTCGCTCCGCGCCATCAACGACGCCGCCTTCCTCGTGGCCGACATCAAAGAGGTCCGGGATATGCTGCACGAACTCTCGGGCCGGAACGGCTGCCCCATACACTTCATCCGGAACGGCATCAAACTCGGCGACCTGCAGGTCAGATCGGCCGACGGTCCCCACAACAGCGGGATTCCGACCCTTCTGGCGATCGGCCGCCTGTGCGATTACAAGGGCTTCGACATCCTCATCCGGGCATGCGCGAAGCTCGTGGAGAAGGGGATCGCCTTCCGGTGCAGGATCATCGGCAACGGCCCCGACAGAGCCGAGCTGGAAAAACTGCGCGATGATCTACAACTGAAGGAGAAGGTGGAACTCCCCGGGGAGGTCACCTTTTCCGAACTCAGAACCGAATACGATCGGGCCGCCATCCTGGTCGTCCCGAGCAGGGGTACGGAACTGACCGACGGGCTTCCCACGGTTGCGATCGAGGCCCTCGCTATGGGAATACCCGTGATCGCGACCCGCTGGGCGGGCATTCCCGATCTGATCATCGACGGCGAGACGGGGTTTTTGGCAGAACCGAACAGTGTCTCGTCGCTGGCCGGCAAGATCGACGAGATGCTTGCCGGCAGGGATTCGTGGAGCCGGCTCGCGTCGAACGGCCGCAAGATCATCGAGGAAGAGTACGACCTGAGCGCCAATGTGAGGCGCCTCGTCTCGTACTGGGAAAACGCCAAGAACGAGTATTCGAACCGATGACCCGAAAGCGTCTCTTTCCAACTTCCCGATTCGCCTGATAAGGATCACCATTTACCGATGTCATGCCGCATGCTCGCATTTGTCGAATCGACGCGTTCTCTGCCGGGAGCGCTTGCGTTTGCGCGCGAACGGGGAGCCTCGTCGATCACATTCGTCTCCGAGGACTACCTGACAGAGAGAGAGATCCCCTTCGACGGGACAACGAGCGCGGTCCTCTTCGGCGACTACAGGCCTGATGATCTCGACCGGACCGTGCTCGACCAGGCGGATTCCTTCCTCCACGGGCTCTTCGAGACCAATCCCGGCCTGAAGGATTCGTTCACCTGGAAGAACGAGGACCTCTCCCCCTTCATGACATACCCCTTCACCGACATCGCGCAGCACTGCCTGCGTACGGCGGTCATCATGAAGAGGATCCGTGATGAACATCGGCCGGACCTCGTCTATGCCGACGACTACTGGCGCAGGTTCACCGGACTCACCGATATCAAAACCTCCAATCCGCCGGGCTTCGCGAGGTTTCACGCCTGGAAGTGTTACAGGATCGTCATGATCCTCTTCTGGCTCGGCGCCGGGCTCTTTTTCAAGCTGCTCGGTCCGATCGTCCTCGCCAAGCTGCTGGGGTTCAAAATTCCCGGGGGTCTGCGGGACAAGGAGATACTGCTCGTCGGAAACTACAGGCAGAACAACCGGATCCGCAAGATCTGGAGCAAGGTCGAAGAGAAGTGCCACCGGACGGCCGAGCTCTACACGAGCGGTCGCTATCCTCTCAAAATCCTTCTCCAACTCGCCTCGTGCAGATCGAGGGGACTGATCGGTTCCCTTGTTCGTCCGGGAGAGATCCCCCGCCTCACCTATCGTTACCTGAAACTGGCCTGCGCCTATTTCCTCTCCGATGTGGGCGAACCGTTCGAGCTGACCGGACGGAACTACAATTTCAACAGGCTCCTTCTGGACAGGATCATACTCCTCACCGCTCCCAGCGCGCTCGTCTTCGCGGCGATCAAGCCGAGATTCGAAGAGATGAGCCGATTGAGGTGCGTGCTCTTCTCCGTTCCCGCCGCCTGGTGCACGATCCTCTCCTCTCTCGAGAGCAGAAAGGTCGAAACGGTCGCGTCGACACACGGCATGTCCCTGTCGCCCCTCGGGTACAGATCCAACTTTGCCCACAAGATAGTCCACTCCTCTTTCGATTCATCGGTGCTCTCCCTTTATTCCGACGACGAGAATTATGTCCCCTTGAGCATGACGCCCGACCGCCGGGCGGCGCCGGATCCTCGAGACGACAGTCTTCACCTGAGAGAGAACCTGATCCGGATCTCGGCGGGATCGGCCGCAAAAGAAGCCGACGATCCTCTCCAGGGCCGGAACGCGGCGATCCTGACGTCTTCGAACATCAAGCGGGGATTCATGCGAAAATTCCTCGCCGAGGGAGTCGAACATTTCTCCTCCCATCGGGAGAAGTACGGTATCGATTACATCGCCGTCAAATTGCATCCCGACTCGGATATCGACCTTTTCGAGAGCGACCTCGAGGAGATCGTGCGCGACCGGATAAACCTGCCCGTTTACCTGACGAAGACGGTGAAGATCGACAGCCTTCTCCGGCGGAGCGCCTTCGCGGTGAGCATGCCGTCGAGCATCATGCTCGACCTGCTTCTGATGGAAGTGCCCTTCTCGTTGTTCACCAAGTGCACGATGGTGGACAGGTCGCTGATCATGAGATTCGCCTATTGGATGCGATTCAAGACCTTCGACGATCTCGACTCGATCAGGGCGGGAGACCTTCAAAGCTTCCCCCGTCTCGCGGGCGAACTGAGACGGCTCTTCTGGGAGTACGAGGGGAACAAGGGGCTCGATCACGAGGAGATGGCCGATTTCATCGTGAATCGGCCACCGGACAGGGTATGCGGCGCGGGTGAAATCGAGGAAGGATCACGACCCGGTCAGAAAGTCGTCTCCTAGGAGACGGCATGGCAGTCTGCGCGTTTCGCGGTCTCCGTGCGGTCCCTCTGCCTCCACTCCTGAATGATCTTGTGCGCCAACCACAGCTCATATTCGCTTGTAATCTTCAGGCTCTCGTCGGGAAGCATGGTTATGTGGCCCACCCTTTTTCCGAGCAGCTCGCCGCGCCGGAACAGTTCGGCTTTACTGAGATAGATCGCGCCGTTCTCCTTGTAGATGGCGTTCCGTTCGCTGCGGATCCCCCTCTCCTCCTTGCTGACCGTTTTCAATCCGTACCTGTCGTGGAAATAACAGTAGGAGAGCTCCTCCTGAATGGAAATGACCGAATCAACATCGAAGATGGTCATCGTATCGACAGCCATATCGATATGGTACGACATCCTCAGCGGGGTGGTTATGTAGAGGATGCAAACGGCTTCGGGTTGATAATCGAAGCGTTCATCCATCTGGTTCAAGACGTCATCGATCGTGTTCTCTATTCTGGTCGTCGTCCTGGTCAACTCCTCCGGGCGCGACAGGGTTATCACATTTTCGAATTGTCTCGCGTATTCGATTATCTCGCTGTCATCCGTCGTGATTGCGATGCGATCGAGATTTTTCGCCCTGATCGCCTCGTTCAATGTATACCAGATCAGCGGTTTCCCGGCGATTTCGATGAAGGGTTCTCCCTGATAATATGCCGATCGCCTGACGACCGGAATGACTCCCAGGGTCTTCGGTCTTTCTCCACCGTTGTGATCGTCCACGAATTTCCGCTCTATCTGCCTCCTGGTATCGAGTATTTTCTGTTGATTGTTCGTGAGGCTTTTCTGGTGCTGCCTGTAGTAGAAGAGCGGAACGTTGACATTGTAGGGCTTGTGCTTCAGCAGGAACTTCAGCCACAGGCCATAGCCGTCTTGACACCTGAACTCCTCGTCGTAACCGTCCAGATCGACCAGGCATCTCTTGCGGATCATCGTGCAGGCGCCGTGAGCGGGCAGGTCGAGAAGTTCTACTTCCTCGTCTATTTTTTTCCTTCTGACCGTTTCGAGAATGTCCCCGTTTTCGCTGATATGGTAGTAGTCGGGATATACGAGATCTACATCGCTTCTCGTGTCCAGAACGTTCGAAAGCACGAGAAGAAGATTCTCATCGAAATAATCGTCGGCATCCAACCTTACGATGTACTGCCCGTTCGAAAGGCGCAACGCGATGTTGTTCGTGACATTGAGCCCCTTGTTTTCCTGTTCGATGACTCTTATTTTCTTGATGCTCTTGTATTTTTGAAGGACTTCCCTGCTGTCGTCGGTGGATCCGTCGTCGATGACGATCAATTCCCAGTCATCCATCGTCTGCTGGATAACGCTCTGAATCGATTTATCCAGGTACTTCCCGTAATTGTGAGTCGGAATGTATACCGTTACTTTTACCATGTGTGTTCCCCGTTCCGCCTGATTTCGATTTCACTCAGAATTCCACATGTTCCATTTCTATATTTTCTCGTCTGTATATCTCCTCGACGTACCTGTTTCTGGGGTCGTCCTTCCCGTACAACTGGGTCGCCAGCGACAAATACCCCTTGGGGTAGATGATGCCGCTCTCCTCCATATACTCGTAATCATCGCCCGATTTAATCTTGTTGTAGTAGTGGCTGACAGGCAGGCCGATGTAGACGAACCTGTCGTAAGACGTGGGGCCGAGCCTCTTCATCAGGTCCTCGCTCATGCGCCTGTCTTCTTTCCTCTCCTCGGGCAATCCATAGATCCATGTCGTGTAGGTCTTGATGTCGTTCTCGTGGAGGATCGGTATCTTTTCGAGAAAGTCCTCGACGCTTTCCTCCTTTTCCATCAGTTCCAGCATCCGCGGACTGCCGCTCTCGACTCCGATGTAGAGTCCGCGGCACCCGGCCTTCGACATCTTCCGGATCAACCGCGGGGAGAGGTTCTTCACGCGGCTCTCGCACGCCCATTGAAGTCCCACTTCCCTGTCGACCATGAGGTCGCAGAACGCGTCGAGCCGCGCCGGCTCGACGGTGAAGTTGTCCTCCCTGAAGTAGACGCCCTTCAGTTCGTACCGATCCCTCAGCTCGATCAGCTTGTCGACCAGCCTGTCGGGAGAGATCCCCCTGAAGCCCGGTCCGCTCACGAATTGCACGCCGCAGAACTTGCACGCGAACGGGCACCCTCTGGTCGTGTTCAGGGAGAGGACGGGTTCCACCACCTTGTTTCCGAAGAGATTCAGCTTCCAGTTGTAGGGCCTCTCCATGAACTCATCGAAATCGGGCCACGGCAATTCGTCGAGATTCTCGACCCTGACGCCCTGAATGATTCTGCCGCTGTTTCGCCCCTCGACGATGTCGAGGGAAACATATTCCCCTTCGCCCACGACGACATGGTCGAAACAGTCGGGAATCGTCTCCGGGAGGACCGTCGGATGCGGTCCGCCGCAGAGCAGGGTGATGCCGGGGTGGCTCCTCTTCAATTCCTCGCCCAGATTGCACGCCGTGTAGTACGACATCGTATGGATGTACATGCCGATGTAGTCGGGGCGGAACGATCTGATCTCCTCGTCCAGATCGATGGACAGATTGGTGAACGATTCCTCCTGCTGCACACCGGGATTCACCTCCGATGTTTCGCTCCCGAAGTGATAGAGATCGACGATGCGGGCCTCGTGGCCGTGCTTTTCCAGGTAAGCGGCGATGAAGCCCAGTCCCTGGGGCGGCCGGTTGTCGCCGTAGTGCAGAGGCGTCTGTCCGACCGCGGGTCTCGGAGCGGTCAGGAGCAGGATTCTTTTCGATTTGTTATTCACTCGCCCATTCCTCGCTTCAGGCCGATCGTATCCGGATCACTCGATCGGCTCCAACTCGTCCAGCTCGATGATTTTGTCCTGCTCGATCTCGATTCTGGCCCTCTTTCCGACGACCTCGTTCAGCCTGTTCCCCTCCAGCCCGCCGGAGGGACGCTTGATTCCGAGCATATCGTTCGTGATGATTTCGCCCTTCCTGATCGTCCTCTCGGCCACGATGCTCCTTCGAGCGCTCTGCCGCGCCCGTTCCTCCGAGGCCGCCACGCCGAGAAGGCCGTCTCCGAACAGGGTCTCCGTGAGTCTTATGTTCTTCACCATTTTTTCCAGATCACCCGGATCGACGGCGAAGAAATGGCCGGAGCCCGTCATCGAGCGGTCGAGTGTGTAGTGTTTCTCGATCAATCTCGCTCCGAGAGCGACCGCGATCGACGGGATGATCATTTGCCGATCCGGTTCCGTGTGATCGGAAAGCCCGACGACCATGTTCGGATAGCGCTCTCTCAGCGTGCGGATCCTCAGCAGATTCGCGTCGGAGTTTCTGGTCGGATAGCTCAGGGTGCACGCCAGCAGGATCAGCTGGTAATTCCCCGCGTCGAAGACAGCCTCGATCGCACCCTCGATCTCCTCCGGCGAGGAGGCCCCCGTCGACAGGATGACCGGTTTCCCGAAACGGGCGATATGGCCGACCAGGTCGAGGTTCGTGATATCGCAGGACGCGATCTTGAAGACCGGCATGTCGAGCTCGGCCAGCATGTCGGCGCTCCGTGCGTCGAAGGGCGAGGAAAAGGCCAGGATTCCCCTGTCCCGCGCACGGCCGAAGAGTTCGGCATACTCCTCCTTGCCGAAACGATCGAGCCTCCGGTAATACTCCATCTGGCTGATCTTCTCTTCTCCCCAGAACGCGTCCGCCTTGGGCGTGACGAGCCTCTCCGCCTTGTAGGTTTGAAACTTGATCCCGTCGGCGCCCGCCTCTGCCGCGCGATCGATCATCTTCCTGGCCAGATCCATATCGCACATGTGATTGCACGCGGCTTCGGCCACCACGAATACCGGTTCGTCCGGGCCGACCTTGCGCGAGCCGAGACTTATCGCCCCCGACGAGCCGGACAGATTCCGGCTCGCCATGAGAAAGTCTCTTCTCGAATGAATGTTCGTGCAGTCATCCCTGATCGACGAGGCGTAGATCGACGGCTCCGATGTGAGCGCATTCAGGCTCAGGATCGTCAGGGAACCGTTGCGATTGCCTTCCCTGTCCACGGTGAAGAGATAGTCGATGTTTTTTTCCCGGGCGTATTCGATCGCCCTGTCGAGATTCACCGTCCTGTCCGGGTTGTCCGGCTGGATTCCCACGAGATGGGTGATTTCCCGATCGGCGATCGATCCCAGGGCATGCCTGTACACATCCATGAGAGGCGCCTCGCCGCCGAGTTTCTCCCCTCTCATGATCGCCCCGACTCCCAGTTCGCTCGCCAGATTCGCGATGGCGTCCGAATCGGTGCTCACGTAAACGGAATCGACCCTGTCCGAGCCCCTGGCGTAGCGGATGGCGTGTTCGATCAAGGACAGATTATTGATCTCGAGAAGGTTCTTGTCGGCGAGCCGATTCGAATCGCCTTTTGCCGGAATTACCGCAACAATCATATCACACCACGACCTTTGAACCGATTAACGGTGATCTCGACGTTCAATCTCTTCTGATGCCCCACCTCTCGAAGTAGGGATCTTTTTCCTTCTTGCTGAAGAATTTCCATTCCGGATCGGCTTCGACGAATTCGTTGCACGCGATCCTCGCGCCGGGGTATTTGTGACTGTAGTACTCGTCGAAGACGAAAACGTCGGTCCTGTTCTTGAAGAAATCCAGGCATTGCACATATGACAGATAGAGGTCGCAGTCCAGGAAGACAAGGTCGTACTTTTCGAGCCCGCTGGTAAAGCTCCCGGCCAGTTCCCCGAAGGAGCATTTCACCGGAATGATCTCCTTTTTCCCCTCCGCTCTCTCGAAGAACTCCTCCGCGTACTGACCGAAATAGTCCTGCTGAATGTGCTCCTTCTTCTTCAGTCTCGAGCACCGTTCCCGCGCCCTCTCCAGGTGTTCGGCGCTGATCCGGCCGACCGAGTGGAGCCGCTCGAACGCTTCGAATTCGTCGTTCTCGTTCAAGACCGTCTCCTCGGGAAAACCGGCAAACGAATCGAGCGCGTACATGCTGAACCCTGGAAAGAGCTCCTTGCACAGGTAATAGACGGGAATGAAAGTCGTGCCCTTGTAGACGCCGCATTCGGCGTACGAAAAAGAATCCTTCCCCCGCGCCATGCCGTGAATCGTCTCGGCAACGAATCTCGCGTTGTTTCCCACCGCGATGCCGTAGCGCGACCGGCATACCTCGGAGATTCCGCTCCAGATCGTCGAGAATTCCTGCTGGATCTTCTGAATCGCCATTTTGCCTCCCTGTTGACCCGCTCCTCTGAAACGCTTCGAAAGCTAAGAAAAGCACCTGTTCGATGATCACGTCCGACGGTTCAAAGACCGAGGATCACACTTTTTCCTGCAAATGCCAGCTCAAGGTCTCCTCGATGCCCTGCTTCACGGTGTGTGTCGGCGCATACGCCAGCAGCCGTTCGGCTCTGCTGATATCGGCCTGGGAGTGCATGATGTCCCCGTCGCGGAACTCTCTGTATTGCGGCTCCATCGTCTGAAGATGTTCGAACTCGGAATCGAGGTGGGAGCGCAGCATCTCGAAGAGCTGGTTCAAAGTCGTGCGCCCGCTGATCGCCACGTTGTAGACCTCGCCCAGGGCCGATCGATTGTCGGTCGTGCCCGCGAGAAGGTTCACCTGGACCGCGTTCTTGACATAGCAGAAATCCCGGCTCGTCTCTCCCGTGCCGTTGATGTAGACCGGTTTGCCTTCGATCATCGCCTTGATCCACAGGGGTATGACCGCCGCGTAGGGGCCGTTCGGGTTCTGCCGCGGGCCGAAGACATTGAAATAACGCAGGCCGATCGTTTCCAGTCCATAATGGCGCGCGAACTGGTCGGCATAGAGTTCGTTGACCTTCTTGGTGACCGCATAGGGCGAGAGAAGCCTGCCCGTGATCTTTTCTACCTTGGGCAACTCCTCGTGATCGCCGTAGACCGAACTGCTCGAGGCGTAGACAAAACGCCTGACACCGGCATCGCGAGCCGCGATGAGCATGTTCAGCGTCCCGTTGATGTTGTTCTCGTTCGTGCTCCCCGGGTGCTTTATCGACCGGGGAACCGATCCGAGCGCTGCCTGATTCAGGACGATGTCGACCTTTTCGCAAGCCTGGCGGCAGACGTCGCGGGAACAGATATCGCCTTCGATGAAACGGAATCGATCCCATCGCGCCGCGCTGACCAGGCTTCGGATCTCGTCGAGGTTGCGCCGGCTTCCCGTCGCGAAATTATCCAGCCCGACCACGTTCTGATCGAGGTTGAGAAGCTCCTCGAGAAGGTTGGCCCCGATGAAACCTGCGATACCCGTCACGAGCCAGGTCCGCGGCTCGTTCGGCAACCGGCTTTTCAATTTTTCATATGCAGTCGTCATGCAACTCTTTTCATTGAACGGGAACCACGGGAAGATCGATCACGGCTACATGCTCCAGTAGAGAAGCCCTTGCTCCTCGATCGTTCGTCTTTCGAGGATCGATTTGACGTCGACGACCACTCCGCGCCCGTCGCGAAAGAGACCGCTCATGTTTCTCGGAACGATATCCTCGAACGCCTCATGAGCCACGGCCCAGACCATGGCATCGACCTGGCCGGCATCGTCGAGACCGACCAGCTCCAGGCCGTACTCGCGCCTCGTTTCGTCGCGATCCGCCAGAGGGTCGCAAACGACCGTCTCGACGCCGTACTCGTGGAGCTCGCCGAGTATGTCGACAACCTTGGAATTACGGATATCGGCGACATCCTCCTTGAAAGTCAATCCGAGCACGAGCACCCGGCTCCCCTGGACGGCCTTGTCGGCCTTGATCAGGTTCTTGATGGTCATCTCGGCGACATACTTGCCCATGCCGTCGTTGATGCGCCGCCCGGCAAGGATCACCTGCGGATGGTATCCGATCGCTTCCGCCTTGAAGGTCAGGTAGTAGGGATCGATGCCGATGCAATGCCCTCCCACGAGCCCCGGCTTGAATTTCAGAAAATTCCACTTCGTGCCCGCCACGTCGAGCACCTCGTGCATGGGAATGTCCATCTTGCCGAAGATGATGGCCAGCTCGTTCATCAACGCGATGTTGAGATCGCGCTGTGTGTTCTCGATCACCTTCGCGGCCTCGGCCACCCTGATGCTCGAGGCTCGATACACCCCGGCATCGACGACCTTCTCGTAGGTTCTGGCCACGATATCGAGTGTCTCGGCGTCCTGTCCGGCCACGACCTTGGTGATCTTGTCGATCGTGTGCAGCTTGTCGCCGGGATTGATCCGTTCGGGCGAGTACCCCACCTTGAAATCGACTCCGCGTTCCAGCCCGGACTCCGCTTCTATGATGGGTGCGCAGATATCCTCGGTGACGCCGGGATAGACGGTCGACTCGTAGACAACGACACTCCCCCTCGAGATGTTCCTGCCTATGATCGTCGACGCCTGCTCCAGCATGGTGAGATCCGGTTTCTTGTTACCGTCGATCGGCGTGGGCACGGCAACGATGATGAATGATGCGCCGCCCAGTTTTTCCGGATCGTTCGTGAAGTCTATTTTCGCATCCGCGATCATCTCGGAAGCGATCTCGCCCGTGGCGTCGAAACCGTCTCGAAGTTCGGAGATCTTCCTTTCGCTGATGTCGAAACCGATGACCCCTGAATTCGCGCCATCGGCGATCCTCAGGCCGAAGGCGACCGCCAGCGGCAATCCCACGTACCCGAGTCCCACGATTCCCAGCTTGGATTCCCCATATTCGAAGCTCTTCGAATCATCCAAAACAGCCCCCCATCTTCAGGAAACCCCGAGAGAGATACTGGAGCATCTCATCGAGTCAGACTATTGTGCATCTTCGTCTGGAATACCGCCGCATGGATTCGTCTCCGCTTCCATGGTCGATCATTATAATTATATCGTATGATATTTTCGCTTTATTTGTTTCATTTTCCGATTTTGAAAAATGCACGCCTTCGACGAGGTGCGATCCCCCGTGGCGTTTATCCCGCCCATCGCCACGACGCGAAGAGCGCCATGAACAGGCCGGCGAGCACCGGCGCGAGACAGAGATAGACGGCTGCGGCTTTCGGCCGCTTCTCGGAAAGCACCGCCATCCCGATGAAGAGAGGAAAGACCACCGCAGTCAACCGCGTGTACGACCAGAGAGTCGTACAGAGCGGAATCACCACCATGCAAAGGGCGAGCAAACTGTAAGAGAGCCGGATCTTTTTCCAGAAAAGAACCACCCCCAGCAGGGCAAAGACCGCCACGGCGAGATCGATGGTCGAGGAGTGCGAGCTATGAAAGGCAGGATCCTCGAAGTACCTCCCGAAGGCGCGCCACGGCCCTGACATCGCCCCGCGCCACGCGGTCTGGCGCGCCACGGCGGCGAGCGGATCGCCGAAGGTCTGGCCGCAGTAAACGATCCACGCCGCCATCCCGGCCGGGAAACCGGCGAGCCACACGATCCGCGCGTCGAGGCGGAATCTATGGGCCCTGAAAAACTCGACCGCGGCCGGAACGATCAGCACCAATCCGAGCGGCCGGCAAAGGGCGGCGCAAAACCCGAGAGGCAAGAGCGTCCACCACCATCCGCGCCGGCTGCAGTAGGCGACGGCAAGGGCTAAAAAGAGAAAGATCGATTCGCTGTAGAGCGCGCCGAAAAAGATCGCGCCCGGAAAGACGGCAATGAACAGAACCGCCAGCCTCGCGGCCCCGGCCGAATGATCGCGCGCAACCAGCGCGGCGAGCAGGCAGAGCGCGGCGAGAAAGAACAGGTTCGAGACGAGCAGGCCGGAAAGAACCCAGTCCCCCACGAGGGGCTGCACCGCGCGGACGCAGAGCGGGTAGAGCGGAAAGAAACCTGCCGTGTCGCCCGGCTCGTACAGGGGACCGTGCGCGTAGATGTCCGCGCAGTCATAACCCTCCTTGGCGATCAGCAGGTACCACTCCGAATCCCAGCGGCTGAACACATCGAGCAGGAGCTCGCCGTGCACGTCGGGGCAGTTGAAGTTGCGCGTCATGTCGGCCGAGGGAGGAAAATAGTTCACCGTCACGGCAGCGACGAGGAAGAAGGCGATCCGCGTGGCCAGAAACACGGCCAGAACAGTTCCCCAGGGAACGCGCCGCCGGCTGAAGGCGCCCCCGTCATCGGGCGGGCCCGTTTCAGCCGCCAGGCCGGGCGTTTCCGCCTGTCCCGCGTCTCGATCCCCCCGCGTGTCAGGCCGGTCGTCGGTCATGGCGGAACTCCTCGCTCTCTTCTCCCGGCCTCCTCGGCCAGACGCAGCAGTTCGACGATCGCCGGCTGATCGGCCTCGAGCGCGAGCGACCGGCGGAAACACCGGGCGGCACCTGTCGGGTTCCGCCCATCGAACAGTATTTTACCGCGGAGGTTCCACGAACCCAAGTGCTCGGGCATGAGGCGGAGCGCCCCCTCGAGATCTGCGAGCGCGTCTTCCGGTCTCCCTGCCAGACAGAGGGTCAACGCCCTGTTGAAAAAAACGATTCCCAGCCGCGGATCGAGCTGCTCGGCCCGGCCGTAGGCAGCCAGGGATTCGGCGAGACGTCCCCGGTAGCCGAGGGCGATTCCGAGGTTCATGAAGACCCGCGGCTCACCCGGGTCGACGGACGCCGCCGTCTCGAGAGCGCGCACCGCCTCGGCGTAACGCTCGAGCCGCAAGAGGGCGAGACCCCGGTTGTGGTGAAGGCCGAGGAGATTCACGAAGCTCGTGTATGCTGGATCGACGCGCGCGGCCGCGTCGAGGTGTTCGAGCGCGCGCTCGAGATTGTCGCGCCCGCCCCGCTCCAGATAGGCGATACCGAGCCAGGTGCGCCCCTCGCGATAGTTGGGCGTGCGCGCCACATCGCGGCCGAAGAGCTCGAGATCGCCGGCCCAGTCCCGGTTGCGATCGATGGTGAGGCCCCCGAGCAGAAGGAGGTAGAGAACCGCCGCCCCAATGGCGTAGCGCTTCGCCCGCCCCCGGTCGAGCCGATGCCACGCCGCGGCCAGGGCGATGCAGAAACCGGCCGAGGGCAGATAGACGAACCGTTCCGCCTTGATATGGTGCAAAGGAAGGATATTCAAGACGGGGAGGAGCGCCACGAAGAACCAGGCGAGTCCGAAGGAGACGAGGGGGAGACGTTTCCGGAAGTGAACGATCAGACCGATTCCGAAGAGCACGAGGAAGATCCCGGCCAGAAAGGAAAGCTGCAGCGGATCGGTGATGATCAAGGTCGTGTCGGCCGTGGTCAAGCCGATCGGGATGAGCATCTTGGCCGCGTACTCGGCCAGAACGCCCGGCATGGTGAGAAAGGTCTCGTAAGGTCCCTCCCCGTGCCAGACCCCCTCGTGCATGTCGCCCAGGGTGCCGAGCACGACCGCACGCACCGCGAGATAGGCGAACGCAACCAGACCGAATCCGGCGATCGGGATCGAGCGACCGAACAGGGATCCCCCTCTTGCGCCGCGGCCGAGGAGCTCGACGAGCAGGAGAAGGGCGGGCAGCACGATGACCGCCTCCTTCGTCAGAAGGCCGAGGCCGAACAGACCGATGCTGCACGAATAGACCGCCCACCGCGCCGTCGCGTCGTGCCGCCACTTCACGTAGAGAGCGAGCGCCCCGAAAAAGAAGACTCCCGCCAGCGTGTCCTTGCTCCCCGAGATCCAGGTCACGCTCTCCGTGTGAATCGGATGGACAGCGTAGAGGAGGGCGCAGAAGAGCGCCATCGTCGAGTCGGACGAGAGCCGCCTGACGATCGCCATCAGGAGGAGAGCGCTCGCGATGTGCAACACGATGTTGGGGATGTGGTGGAGGAGCGCGTTCTGGCCGAAGAGCCAGACATTGAGGGTCACCCACAAGAGCTGAACAGGCCGGAAGTACCCGCTCGACGGTTCCGCACCGTCCAGGTTGCGTCCGAGATCGGTGATCGAACCGGTCCAGGCGGAGCGGAACTCGCCCCACGAATCGATCACGAAGCCCTGCTGCACGATCTCCTTGTGATCGACCCAGACGAATCCGCCGAGGAGGCCATTGGCGAAGACCGCAACCGTGGCGAGAGCGACGAGAAGAGCGGGCCAGATCGGGCGCGTCTTTTCTTTGCTCACCTCTTACTCCCGGTCACGCACGATATCATCGAGTGCATACTCGCGCAGCACTCCCTGGATCAGCCTGAGGCCGCCGCCCCTGAGCGCCGCGGCCGCCGCCTCGAGATAGGTTTTGCAGGTGAGGTCTTTTTCCCCTTCGATGGCGAGTGCGAGCGCATCGCCGAGGTCGTGCTCCCGCCGGATGGCGATGGTGTAAGCCGCGGCCGCCCTGATTCCGGGATTGTCGTGAGCCAGCGACTTGGCGAGAAGAGCGTTCACCTTTTCCCTGTCCTCGACGTAGACGAGGCCGATGATCGCGTTGATCCGCATGAAGTTTTTCTTGTCCTTGGCCGCTGTTTTCAGCACGAGCGACTCGGCGCTTTTCTTGCCGCGCCCGACCGAGGCGATGGCGCGGATCAGGTTGGCCGCGGCGGCGTCTTCCTTTTCGCACGACTTTTGCTTCAAGAGGGCCTTGAGCGATTTCGGTTCGGCCAGTTGCTCGAGAGCCACGATCGCCTCGTTCCGCATGCCGGAATCGGGATTCGAGAGCGCCGCGGCCGCCACCTCCCAGAACGAGGTCGGCGATGTCCGGCCGATCTCGTGCAGGAGGCGTTCCGCCTGCCGGCCCGACGCCCATCGCGATGAGATCCATGACTTGACGTGATCGATCGCTTTCTTGTCATCGGTCACGATGAGGGAGGGGAAGTACTGCCTCACCGTGTTCCCCCTGTCACCGCGGCCGCTCCCTTTCTTGATCGCGTCCAGAACCTCGGCGAGCTCCTTCTTGCCGTAGGGCTGCGCCGGCGCCGCGCGCCCCTGGCCGCGCCCGTTTCCCCCGCCCCCGCCATCTTCCGACTTCTCTCTCGGATCGCCGTAGATCAGCCGGTTCGGCGCCCGGGCGCTCGCCCGCAGTGTCCACGCGAAGGAGGGATCGATCTTGCGGATCGCCTCGACCATGCACCACTCGAGCTGCCCCGTCGTGATCATGAACGGCACCGACAGCAGCACCGAGCCGTCGGGCCCGAGCCAGATGTGGTTCGGCGCGTTGGCCGGTTCGCCGGGAGCGATCTTGAGAATGTCGCGGCGGACGTCCATCTCCACCTGCTGGTGATCGCGGCAGGGGATATTTCCGGCGCGGGCGCACGCCTTCGCCCCTCCCGTGTGGGTGAACCTGGAAGCGAAGAGATTGATCGTCGAGCCGCTCAGCGTGGCGATCCGCGCATCGCGGTAGTGGCGCTTGACGAGTTCCTCGCAGACCGGCTCGCCATCCATGTTGATGGCGATGAAGATCGGCTTGTTCTCCGCCTTGGCCTTCTCGAGAGCGGCATCGAAGGACGATTCCCACGCGATCGAATCCGCGCGCGCCGCGGGGAGGATCAAGACCAGGCCGAAGAGGAGAGCGGGGATCAGCGCGCACCGTGGAATGTGCATGAAAGTACTCCTTGAATCGGATCTCATTTGTCGCCGCCCTCCGCGCCCGCGTCCAGGGGTTCCGGCACGATCACAAGATTCGTCACACCCCCGGCAGGAACGGTGAACTCCATCGGCTTGTACTCGACATCGGTCTGGGCAACAATTGTCACCCTGTAATAACCGGGTATCAATTCCTTTGTTTCGAAATCGCCCGTCCGCCGGTTGATCTGCGCCCAGGCTGTCAGATCGGTCGCCTCGTCGGCGGTTTTGATGTAGAGGCCCAGCCAGCGCGACTCGACGAGATCCTCGGAAAGCTGGACCGTGCCTTTCACCGTCACCGGCGTGACCATGGTGAGCACCACGTCGCTCGCCCTGGTGCCGGCGAAGACCTCGACGTCTTTGACCGACGGGCAGGCATATTCCTGATCCCTGGCGCGCACCGTGTAGGTACCGGTGGGAACGCTCTCGAAAGAAAACGTGCCATCCAGATCGGTGACCGTGCTCATCCTGATCGACATCCCCGATTCGGTTTCGTCCTTCTGATCGTTGAGAGAGATCCGCACGCCGCGCACCGCGGTCGGATCGCCCTCGGTGACCACGCGGCCGGAGAGGGAGCCGGTAAAGATCTCGAAGTCGACGATGAGAGGAACGTTTTCCGCGAGATCGACAGACCGCCTGATCCTCGAATCGAGATGGCCCATCGGTCCGGGCAGGTTCGAAAGGCTGATCGTCCGTTCGCCGGCTGGAACCTCGCCGAGGTCGTATCGTCCCGTGGAGGTGACCGTACTCTCGTAGCGCCGCCCCTTGTAGGTGCTCACCAGGGCGCCCTCGGCCGCGGCGCCGTTGAGCAGAACGCGTCCCGTGACGCGCGCCGAGGGCCCGGCATCCTTGGCGCCGAGGTCGATCACGACCTTCGAGGTCTCTCCCGACGCGACATCGACATCCGACTCCATGAGAGGGCCGGCGCGCATCACCTCGCCCAGGCCGAGCGGGTCCTTGTCGAGCACCCTCTTGAGCACGGCCACTCCCCAGTGGCCCGGATTGAGATTGGTGACGCGAAACTTGCCTTCATGGTCGGTGGCGGTCAGCCGCGGCGACTGGATCGCCACGATCGAGTCCGATCTCTCCAGGTTGAGGGCGATCATGTAGGGCGCCTCGTGCGTGCTCCCCCCCTTGTGTACGATCCCCTCGACAATGCCGCCCGGCTTCAGGAAGACGACGGTCTCGTTGCGTTCCCCCGCGTCGAGATCGGCGCGCACCGAGAGGTTTCCGGTGGTGATCGCGTAGCTGGGATGGGACACGTTCACCTTGTAGTCTCCCGGATCGAGGTTGCCGAAATTGGCGTCGCCGGCGCCGTTCGTGCGGGAACGGGCCAGCTTGGTGGGACTGAACATCCAGCGGCCCTCGTCGTGGTAGGTGTGGACCTGGGCCCATTCGACGGGCTCCTTGGTCTTCTCGGTAAGTACGTGAACCACGGCGGGATACGCCGGCTGGAGAACCACGTCGATCGAAACCGGTTCCGCCTTGACAGTGATCTCCTCCTTGGTCACGCCGTAACCGGGCGCTGTCACGAGGAGCTCGTAGTCGCCGGGCGGGAGATCCTTGATGTGGATGATGCCGCCCTCCTTGCGCTCCATCCTCTCCGTCGGTGTGATCGGCGGGTGAAAGGGAAGCATGTTCATCTCGAGCCTGTGCTGCCTGAACTTGATCCGCCCATTGTCGATCGGCGCGCCCGCGTTGTCGCGGATCGCGAGCCGCAGCCCGTAGGCGGGCGGCAGGGTCAAGGTGGGCGGTTCGAATTCGGGATCGAAGGGTCCCACCACGGTCCACGGATCCTCGGGATAACGGCGCGCCGCCGCAAAGGTGGAGAGAGGCGCCGCCCCGTCGAAGAGGAATTTCCCCTCGCCGTTCGATTGGACCGGCGGCTGGAGAACGATGAACTCGGACACGCCGTAGATCGGTCCGACGCGGACCTCGATCCCTTCCACGGGATCGCCGAACGTGTCGACCACGTTGCCCTCGAGGCGCACGCCGCGATTGAGGGTGATCGTACCCACGTCGCGCTCCCCGCCCGCGGCGGTCTGAATCGGGCCCTTCTTGCTGGTCACGTACTCGGACCGATCGATCACCAGCGTCATCACGCCGAGCCGGACGCCCTCGAGCCGGAACATTCCGTCCGGGCCGGTGGTCGTCGTCGGAAAGGGCATGAAGTGGACGATCTGCTCCATCGCCGGCGGCGGATCGATGATCCACTCGCGCGAACTGAAGCGGAGCAGAAAGGAACACCCGTCGCGATAATCCTGGAGCCCCGAGATAAAAACAACCGGCGGCAGAAGGGTCGCCCGGACCCGAGCGCCGGCGATCGGTTCCCCCTCGTCGTCCACCACTTTTCCGATGAGGACCGCGCACGGTTCGAGAACGATGTCTCCCAGATCGACGACCTCTCCGGGGTTGGGGAGACGATCGATGATGCGCGCCGTGGGACGCGCCCCGCCCAGGTCCACGCCGAGAGCGAAAAAGGCGCGGGGGTAGACGTTCTTCAGTTCGAAAGTCCCGTCGGCACCGGTACGTGTGCCGTCGATCCTGAGCTCGAGTGGGCCCGTTGTCTCGTCCATGAGAGCGTTCACATCCTGGATGAAGTCGAGGATCTCGCCGCCCACGATTTCCACGCCGATATCGGGCACCGGGGTCAGGTCGGTTTCGACGACGCGGCCCTTCAGGATTCCCAGGGCCTCGCGGTACGATTCAGGCATGGCGTCATCGTCCGGAACCTGCTCGCCAGGGCCGGGTGCCAGGCGCTCGCGATCTTCGGCCTGTTCAGCCGGCCCGGCAGGACGGTCTTCGACAGAAGCGTCGCTCACCGGCCGTTTTTGCCTCTCGATGATATCGCTCTCTGCCTCGCTTCCCTGGAAGAGGACATAAGCCACGATCCCGATCACCGCAATGAAAGCGATGAGCACGACAGATAGGAGGTTCTTGTGCATGTCTATGAAACCTTTCTCCCCATTCGATCTCGCTGCGCGCGTTTTGTGCACGTTTTTGCACACGTTGTTGCGCACGTTTTTGCGCACGTTGTGTGCACGTTGTGTGCACGTTGTGTGCACGTGGTGCGTGCATGTTGCAAACGTGCTGCGCCGATGGATATGCGGAGCAGATCGAGTATCGAAGGGCAACCAGAGAAGGGTGTCCCCGGAATCCATGATACACAGATTCCGATTTTGTTCAACGGTCGGCCTGCCCGGGCAACGGGCGTATCGCCCTGATCCATGGGCTTCCCGGGTCCGAGCGTTCTCTATTCGAGATCGTGGACGATGAGGCCGCTTCTGAGCTTGGGCTCGAACCAGGTGCTCTTGGGCGGCATGATCTCGCCTGCATCGGCGATCGCCATGAGCTGCTCGATCGACGTGGGATGGAGGGCGAAAGCCACCGCCCAGCCCTCGGCAACCCGCTTTTCGAGCTCGGCCATGCCCCGGATACCGCCCACGAAATCGATCCGGCTATCCTTGCGCGGATCGTCGATCCCGAGGACCGCGGAGAGAAGATTGTTCTGGAGAATCGCCACGTCGAGGCTTTGCACCGGATGGTTGGAATCGAAAGATCCGTCGCGCGCCGTGAGCGTGTACCACCGCCCGTCGAGATACATGCCAAAGGTCCTCGGCTCCGAGGGGTTCTTCTCGTCCGACTCGACAACCTCGAAAGAGGCGTCGAGCTTTTCGATGAACTCGTCCCTGCTCATGCCATGCAGATCCTTGACCACCCTGTTGTAGTCCATGATGTGCAGCTGGTCGTGAGGAAAGAAGACCGCCATGAAAGTGTTGTATTCCTCTTGGCCCGTGTGAGCCGGGTTCTGCTCCTTCCGCTCCACGGCGATGTTCGAGCCCGATGCCGACCGGTGGTGGCCGTCCGCCACGTAAAGGCAATCGAGGGCGCAAAACTTCTCGCGCAGACAGTCGATCTGCGCTCGATCATCGACGACCCAGAAGGTGTGGCCGATTCCGTCGGGGCTCACGAAATCGTAGGTCGGCTCCGATCCGCGGACCTTGTCCACGAGCGCGTTGATCTCATCGTGCGCCCGGTAGGTCAGGAAAACGGGTCCCGTATTGGCGTTGAGCTCACGCACATGGCGGGTGCGGTCCGCTTCCTTGTCGGCGCGGGTCAGCTCGTGCTTCTTCACGCGATCGGCATGGTAGTCCCAGGCGCTCACCGCTCCCACCACACCGGCCTGAACATGGTCTCCCATTTTCTGCTGGTAGACGTAGAAACAGGATTCCTCGTCCTGGATCATGCTTTCACTGATCAGCTTTTTCAGGTTCGCCGCTCCGGTTGCGTAAACCGCGTCGTCGTAGAGATTCACATCAGGTTCGAGATCGATCTCTGGTTTGACCACGTGGAGGAAACTCAAGGGATTTCCAGCTGCCATCTCGCGCGCCTCGGCGGAATTGATCACATCGTAGGGCGGGCTGGCGATTTTCTCCGCCAGTTCGGGGCGGGGTCTGATGCCGCGGAAAGGTCTTACATCCAGTACCATGACAGAACTCCTCTTCGATGGTGGACATGTCGGATTTCGAGTGTCGCTAACGGGGAATGTTAACGGACCGATTCGGCCGACCAAAACCAAAAAAAAAACCGCCTGTCCTGCTTTTGTCGCTCGAAGGAGGGCAAGCGACAGAGCGTGGGACAGGCGGAAGGAACTTCCTGCTCGATTCAGAAGCCTGAAGGAGGTACTAGGACAGACTTACAAAAGCAGGAGGTGTATTTCATAGTGGGCGTTCCTTTTTCGTCTCGGTCTCTTCTCTTATGATGCAAAGCATTGATTTCACATCTGTAACGAGGCCATGCGAACATTGACAGAGTCTGCAACAATCACGAGATCCAGTATCGGCCGCACGCTGTGCAGGCCCGGTTCCGGCCGAGTGCGCCGACGCGCCTCGCGGGATCGCCAAACAGCGGACAGCTGTTATCCGGTTCACCCATGACCTGGCAGTTACCGAGTCCCGCGCCGGTCCTCAAGTACCGGTCGTACTTTTGCCGGAGGCGCCAGCACATATCGCGACCCGATTGATTATGGCGATAAGCTCTTTTCTTCTTTGCAGTTATTCTGATCATAGTTGTGGTCTCTACCGCATAACCGATTGTGCTTTTCCTACTTGGAATCCTCTCGGATCCCGGCGAAATCGCTTCGGATTTCGTACGAATCTCTTATAGCCCCTTGTCGGCAGGTTGCACAAAAAAAGAGTCCAATCGCAGCACAATATCAATTGGTCGCGGAGAGTGGACTTCGATCGTGTATAATCGGGACTGTTTCCCCCATCTCCCGTAGGACCGAATCTGCAAATTGATACAGCTCTCGAGAAACTGGAGGTGTTCATGCGATGCATATTGATCCTCGCTCTCATGGCCGTTCTCGGATTTCACATAGAGAACGTCTCAGCACAAACGATCCAGAAAACAGGTGCCGGACCGGCGCAGGCGGACTTCCCCCTTCCCAGGCCTCCGGCGGTGCAGCTCGATTATTCCGAATCGTCCACGGGGCTCTCCTATCCTGCCTGGGAGGGCGGCCCGAGCGAGCTCGAGATGGGCGACGTGAATGGTGACGGTTTCGTCGACATCGTGTCGATCGGCGATCACGGCTCTCCCTACATCAACTCGCAGGAACACGGGGTCATGGTCTTTTTCGGCGACGGCCAGGGAACGTGGACCGTTCACATGGAGGGCGATTTCGGTTATGGCGGCGTGGCGCTGGGCGACGTGAACAACGACGGATTCGTCGATGTGGGCTACGGCATGCACCATGACTATTCGAGCACCGATTTCGGCGACCAGCTCATCGAGGTCGCTCTCGGCGACGGAACGGGCATGAACTGGACCCCCTGGGACGACGGCCTCGCCACCAATGGAGAGTCGTGGGGCATGTTCGGCACCGACTTCGCCGATATCGACGGTGACGGCGATCTCGACCTCGGGTCAGCCTCCTTCGGATCGGGATCGGGCGTGCACATCTACGGCAACAACGGCGACGGCACGTGGACGCAGACCTTCGGCTTCCTGAGCGGCAACTGCAACCTCGATTTCATGTTCGGCGACGTGAACAACGACGGTCATCCCGACTTCGCGGCCGAACATCAAGCGGGCACGGTCTATCTCGGTGACGGCGCCGGCGGATTCACCCTTGCAGACAACAATCTCCCATCGCCCGGCGGTTACGGGGCCAGGGACGGCGTCGATCTCGGCGACCTGAACAATGACGGGTTCGACGACATCGCCTGGGTCGCTTCGAATGGCAGCGTCGAGGTCTGGCTCTGGGATCCTTCGGGCACGTGGATCGAGTCGAACGACGGCCTGCCCACCTCGGGTCAGGCCCAGGCCGCGCAGATCGCCGACATGGACGGCGACGGAAACAGGGATATCGTTCTCTTCGGCGAGGGCGTGGTGGGCGTCTATCTCGGCGACGGCAACGGGACATGGGAGCTCAACACGGCCTTCGTCATTCCCGGATCGCCCGCCTACTGCGAGGCGTTCCGCGCCGGCGAGGACGTGGACCGCAACGGCCGCGGCGACATCGTCCTCCTCGACGAGGAGGGGAGCTGGTACAACTACAAGAACTACCTCCGATGCTACAGGGAAACCTCGACCCCGAACAGGTTGGATGTCCGCTTGACGCGGCCCGGGCCGCACCGGGTCTGGAGAAGGGGATCGGTGCGGTTCGTCGAGTGGTTGAGCCGTGTGCCGGGCGCGGCAGCGTCCACGATCGATCTCGAGATCTCCACGTCCGGTCCGCAAGGACCGTGGACGGCGATCGCCGGCAGCCTTCCCGACAACGGCCGCCATCAGATGATCGTGCCTGCTGGACTGCCCCAGTCCGCGGACTGCCATATCCGCATCACCGTCAACAGCGGCAGCGACCAGGCCGCGTACGTGAATGGCGTGCCTTTTACAGTCGAGTAAGGGTGGACCGGGCTCTCCGTGACGACCGCCGAACTCCTCGAAGCGATCCCGATCAGAACGGCTCGGGAGAAACGAAGAGAGCACGGCCGGCGCCGAATTCCGCTTCGAGTGCGGCCACACATTGCGGTCCGCCCCCGCCAGCCCGGAGGATTTCGAGAAGGAGGGCGCGCGCCCGCTCACGATCCGGACTCCCCTCCGTGGCCAGGGCGCACAGGAACGACTCGTCATTGCTGGGGAGAAAAATCCATTCTCCCGAATCCCTGAAGAACTCCACGAGCAGCGCTCCGCCCGCAGGGCAGGGCCGGTCGTCGGCCGGATCAACAGCGGTTTTCCGGCCGGCCCGGGGAAAGACGAGCCGGGCGTTGCCGCCCGGTGTGCACACGAACGCCGTGAGCCGCGCCGTCTCGAGGGGCCGGAAGGTCAATCGCGAGAGTGCGCGGCCCTTCTCCTCGATGATCGGAAAGCGCGCGGCCACCGAAAAGAGCTTCGTTGCCGACCACTGCCTCAGGTAGTCGACTTCATGGAGCACGGCCTGCCGGACCCTCTCCACTCCTTTTGCGGCAGCTCTCTCGAAAAACTGGCGCGCGGTGTCGCGTTCGTTCTCGAGCACGAGGATCCGAGCCCTGGCCAGATCACCGAAACCGGGCGGCAGCGCTTCCGCATCGGACCCGTCCACCGCCTTCAGAAGAGCTGCCACGTCGATCGCCCCGCGCTTTTGAGCACAGAACGACTTCTGGAGCAATGCCTCGGCATTCTGCTCATCCCTTGCCAGGACCTGGTCGAAGAGGCTCTCGGCCTCGTCCACGAAACCGTTCACGAGGTACTGGTTCGCCCTGGCGAGCAGAGCGTCCTCCTCGCGGTCACCGGCAGAATCGCAGCAGGCAAAAAGAAAAACGATCGATCCGACCGAGGCCGCGAGGCCGAATGCTCGGACCGCTTCACCGATCGTGCTCTTCGCTGTCACGATTGCGACTCCTCCTGCCGGGCGCCTGCAGCCCTGATCTCGGGCGCCGTGAGACGCCACGAGTGGAACCGCTCGGAGAGTTCCTGGATCGCGTCGAGAATCGAACGAACGGGGAGGGAGGTGGGCCGGTAGTCGTCGACCTTCACGATTCCGCCGGTCACGACGTAGCGGATCTCCGATCCGTTGGCCGCCCAGAAGAGGTTCTCCAAACAGTTGTCGAGCCGCGTGGGCGTCATGTTCGGCGATCTCGTATCAACGAGAATGAAATCGGCGTCGAATCCCGGCCTGAGCGCGCCCGTATCGAGTCCCAGCATGCGGGCCGGCGTTCTGGTGACCAACTGGAGAAGACTGTCCGCCGGGAGAAGGGTGGCATCGCGGTGATAGGCCTTTTGATACTGCGAGGCGAGCCGCGCGGCGGCGATCATGTTCTGGTTGTCGGCGCTCCCCGGTCCGTCGGTCGAGATCGCGACCGGAATCTTCCGGTCGATCATCTCCATGAGGGGCGGCATGCCCGATCCGAGAATGGTGTTCGCCAGGGGATTGTGCACAACCATGGCGCCGCGCTCGGCAATGATCTCCAGATCGCCTTCAGTGCACACCACCTGATGGGCCAGCAGGGTGCGCTCGTCGAGAAAACCGATCGAAGAGCCGTACTCCACCGGTGTCTGGCCGTAAGTGCGCCGGAACCACTCGGTGGTGCGCGGTTCCTCCGACGAGTGAATATGAATCAACGTGCCCCGCTCGTCAGCCCATTTCTTGAGGGCAGTGAGCATCTCGGGGCTGTTCGAGAAAAACTGATCAGGTCCCGGTATGACGCTCACCCTCGGATCGGATTTGCATCGCGACCAGCCCTTGTCGAGGCGCGCGAGAGCATCGGTCACGCTGTCCAGAACACGGGGATCATAGTTCCGGTCCTGGCTTCCGAGGGCGAGAACGAGGCGTGTGCCGGCCAGACCGTTGGCTTCCACGATTTCATCGAGATGGTACTTTGAATAGTTGCAGAGATGAACCAACGCGGTGGTGATGCCGTAAACGAGGTCGTCGAGGCGCGCCTTGCTGAAAGATGCGCTCCAGGGCGACATACCGAGAGCCTTTCCCAGGTCGGACTCCGCTTGGTGAACAAAACCCGAAAACGGGCTCACTGCATGATCGAGCCAGTCAGCGAGCGGTTCGTCGCGTGCCACGCCGATAATGGCCGACTCGTGATCGTGGCCGTGTGACTTCACGAATCCGGGCAAGAGGATCCCGGGCAGAAGCGGTATCGGATCGTTTCCTGGAGACGACTTTCCGTCGCACGAGATCTTGTCGCTCGACATCGTCGCGTGCCCTGAGGCGCCAAGAGCCATTGCGTCTTCAGACTCGACGAGGGGAACGAGCCGTGCCGCGACAGAGTCGTTCCACTCCCCCACCTCGACGATCGTGCCGTTCTTTGCGAGGATGTACCCGTCCTCGATGCGCGAGGCAGTTCCAGCCTCCGGCTCCACAGGCAGGACGAAAGACGATCGGGCTACTATTTTGCTCGGCTGTTCGGGCATCCTGGCCAATCTTGGAGTAGATTCTTCGGGCAAACTCCTCGGAGAAACTGCCCGCTGAATCAGGGAGATTCCTCCGAGACGATCCTTTCGGCTTCTTCATCGCTGATCACTACCTTGCGCGCAATGCTGCCCGCGTAGGGAGCGATCACGTTTCGTGACTCGAGAATGTTCAGCAGCTTGGCTGCCCTGAAGTAGCCAAGGCCCAGCTCTTTCTGCAGAAGAGAAATCGAACCTTTCTTCTCCCTCACCACAACGGAAACAGCATTCTTGAAGAGCCTCTCCTCCTCCTCGTTGACCGCGGGACCGCGGGATTCCTGGTGCGGCGCTTCAAAAGAAAACTCGGCTTGAGGTTCCGGTTCGAGGGCTGTATCGACGGCGGTGTCGACCGTTGTTTCAGCACTCTCGACAACTCCCTCGATCACACTCTCTTCGACTTCGGAAGAAATCCTGTCCATTTCGTCTCCTTCTACTTCCTCGTCATCAATGGCGATATCCAACTCAGCCGTCTCCGGCTGAAGGGTTTGCTCCTCGACCGGTGCCTCGACCGTATCGACAGGGTCGCCGGCCGGTTCTTCATCGTCGAGCGATGGATCCTCGAGTTCGTCGGGCTCTTCAGGCCCTCGAGACTCATCAATCTCCTCGGGTTCCTCGAGTTCTTCAGGTTCTTCAGATTCCTCGATTTCGCCTGACAGGTCGACGATCTCCTCGTCCGCGATCTCCGCTGACTCCGCAGTTTCCGCGGATTCTGCCAGCGGTTCTGCCGGGGGGGTCCACCACGACTTGTCGAGCATGACCTCGAACGCCTCGCCAGATTCAGCCTCGACTTCCTCGGCGCCCTCCGGGGCTCCTTCCTCGGCGATGGGTGAACTCACCAGATCCGGAGTGTCTGTAATAGCCTCAGTTTCGTCTCCGGCAGCATCAACGGCGGACCTGTCAGCCGGCGATTCGTCGGGTTCCGTTTCGGTAATTTCCGCGGTCTCGTTGGAGAGAGAGTTCGATTTCCACCACGTCGATTCATCTCTCGATTCCTGATCCGTCTCCATCGTCTCGCTATCTGAGACGGACGCGGGCGCGGGTGGTAACTCTTCATTCACGGTTTCGAGCGGGGGACCGAAGAGTCCGCCCGTCCAGTCCGCACCCTCGAGCGCCTCGGCGGCTTCCGTTCCGATCGCGTCGTCGGAGAGATCAGCCGCTTCCGGCTCAGCCACCGCGGTGAGCCGGATCACCGTCTCATCGGTATGGGAACCGCTGTCGTCATCGCCGGCCGCGGCATCGTCGGCCGTGCCGTCGGCTTTCTCGGCCTCCCACCCGGTTCGCCACGTTTCAGGACAGGAAATCTCTCGCGCGGGGGAGGATCCCATGGGACGAACAGCCGGGTCGGCATAGTCGGTTTCGGATTCCTTTTCCGTCTCGATGACCGTTGCCTGCGACATGGTCTTCGTATCAGCCACGAGTTCCGAATCGATCGACTTCTTCTTCCAGTTCTTCCAGCGCGGCTTGGAACGAAAACTCAAGGAGCCGAGTTTGAGGGAGCCCAGAGAACTGACGATCTTTTTCCCCTCGGCAAGCACGGAAGATGCCCCGCTGGCGGCCAGCAACGGCTTCTGCTGGCCGAAGAGATAGCGGAAAAAGAGCCAGTCCGTCGCGATCAGAAGCCCCGTGGGAAAGGCGAGCCAGAGGAGGAAGTAGACGAGCGCCACGACTCCCGATCCGGTGCATCGTTCCCCCACCCAGTGCCCGAAGATCCCTCCCGTGTTCGAGCCCACGCCTGCGCCGACGTCGTAGAGCCCGAGAAGCATGGAGAGGCAGAGAGTGGTCAAAACGATTCCGATCAATTTGTACGCGACCCGTTCCACCCTCATGCCCAGGATGATCATCCCCCCCCAGAAGAGGAGGAGAAGAAATCCGATCAGGCTTGCCGGAAAGCCCAGAAACGCAGAATTGAACATGTTGGCCGTGCTGAGAAGCTCCATTTCAGGACTCCTTATTACTCGATCCAAACCAAGGTCCGGTGGTCATCTAAACCTTATTCTTTTGGCGATTCATTTTTCGTTCGTTCCATTCCTCCAGGTTCAGGTTGACTTCCCGCGCCTGGCTCCCCTTGTAGTCGCCCAGGATTCCGTCCTGGTTCATGAGATCTATCAAGCGCGATGCGCGCGTGTAGCCGATGGAGAAGTGGCGCTGCAGGAGCGACGCCGATCCTCTCTGCGTTTCGACGATGAACTCGGCGGCCTGCTCGTAGAGATCGTCCACGGCATAAGGGTCGAAGCCCTTCCTCTCCCCCGTGGTGAGCGCCTTTTCGAACTCCGGCTCGGTGCGTTCCTTGAGATACTTCGCCACCTCGCGCACCTCGCCGTCGGCAACGAATGTCCCCTGCGCGCGGTAAACGAGCGACGTGTGGGGCGGCATGTAGAGCATGTCGCCCGAACCGAGGAGTTTCTCGGCGCCGTTCGTGTCGAGAATGACGCGCGAGTCGATCTTCGACGCGACCATGAACGCGATGCGCGTCGGCATGTTGGCCTTGATCAGCCCGGTGATCACGTTCGTTGACGGCCGCTGCGTGGCGAGCACGAGGTGCACGCCCACGGCGCGCGACTTCTGCGCCAGGCGCGTGATGTTCGCCTCCACCTCGCGCGTGCCGATCATCATCAGGTCGGCGAGCTCGTCCACGATGATGACGATGAACGGCATGTAGGGCTGAAACTCCTCGTCCTCGGCCAGATCGCCGAGGCGGTCCTTGAGCTCCTTCTCGCTCAGCTTGTTGTAGGCGTAGATGTTCCGCACCCCGGCCATGTGGAGAAGGCTGTAGCGCGAATCCATGAGCCGCGTGGCCCACTCGAGAATGGCGCCGGCCCGTTTCATCTCGGTCACGACGGGGCACATGAGGTGGGGAATGTCCTTGAAGGTGGAGAGCTCCACCATCTTCGGATCGACGAGGATCATCTTCACCTGTTCAGGATTGCGGGTGAAGAGGACCGACATGATGATCGAGTTGAGGCAGACCGATTTTCCCGAACCGGTCGAACCGGCCACGAGGAGGTGGGGCATCTTGGCGAGGTCGTCGATGAGCACGTTGCCGGCCGCGTCCTTGCCGAGGCAGATCGGAATGGCGCTCTTCGTTTCCCTGAATTTCTTGGAACGGAAGAGGTCCTTGAGACGGACCATCTCGCGCATGGCGTTCGGGACCTCGATGCCGGCCGTGGACTTGCCCGGAATCGGCGCCACGATGCGCACCGAGGGAGCCTTGACAGCCATGGCAATGTTGTCCTCGAGCGCGCGGAGCCGCTCCACCTTGATGCCGGGCGCGAGCTCCAGCTCGAACATGGTGATCACCGGCCCGCGCTGAATCTCCACCACCTCGGCCTCGATCTTGAACGATTGAAGCGTGTTCTCGAGCAGCGTCGACGTCTCGGCGATCATCTGCTCCAGCTCGTCCTGCGGCAGAACCTCGCTGTCATCGAGCAGGGTGAGAGGCGGCTTCTTGTATCCGCGGACCTTCTTCACCGGCGGCGGAGCATAGGTCACCGGCGCTCCGCCAACCACATCGGCGGCATCTCCCGTGGGAACGGCGCTCTGCGATTGATCGGCCACGACCGGTTTGCGGTCGGCGGCGGCCTCAGCGCCCGCGGACCGGTCCACGTCGCCAGGTCCCGGTTTGCTGCCCCCGTCCTCTTCCTCGTCGCTCGGCGGTGTGGCGGCACGCTTTTGCTTCTCTTCTTCCTTTTTCATCAGCTCGGCGAGGGCTTTTTCCTTTTTCCGTCCCCCCGCGGTGGCAGCGGCGACTGCCGCTTTCTGCCCCACCTTGCGGGCGCGAGCCGCCTTGACCTGTTTTTCGGCCACCGCCCGTGCCGCCGCCGCCCGCTCGCGCCAGCCGTCCACGCGCTCGCGCACCCACCGCCCGAAAGCCACGATCGACGTGAAGAAGATCCAGTCGGTAGCCAGGATCAGCGTGATGAGAAACAGGACGATGAGAATGATCCGAGCGCCCACCACACCGAGGGCGAGGGTCTCCGTCAAAAAACGGTCGATGAATTCTCCCGTGAGGCCGCCATAGCCGGGAATGTTCTCGGGCGAACCCTTGAGAAGGTGGCAGAGGAAGGCGGAGAGAAAGAGGGTGAAGAAGACGAGGCCCACCGTCTTGGACAGCGCGTTGGGCAGGTCTTTCCTTGTCAGCAGAACGACACCCCATATCCCGAGGCAGACGTAGAACGCGTAGCTGGCGAAGCCGAAACCGTAGAGCATGAACCGCGCGAAGGCCTGCCCCGTGGAACCGCAGAGATTACCCGATCCTTCGGTCGGCGCCAGGGCGGTCGTGTCCACGTAACTGGCAGTGGAGCAGACCGCAAAGAGGCAGACACCAACGAGGAGGATAGCAACGATCTCCCTCGTTTTGCTGGAAACAATGCTCTCCGGAGCATGCTCCCTGGATGCAGACATCGGATCATCCTCGCCGCGATGGGTGATTCAGCACATCGTTTTGCTGATTGGTGAATTCAACCGCCAGCCAACTATTATATAACCGGCGCACGACGAGGATCAAAACAAAAAGCTCTTTTGAAAGGCGCGATCCAACGTGCAAGCCCTTTAACGACGGCCTTTCCGCTTCTTGAGCCAGCCGCCGTGAAAGAGGTTCTCATTGGGGATCTCTTTCTTTTCCTTGCACGGTTCGACCGGAGCTGATGATCGGGACGACTCCGCCGGACGGACGGAGCGTGCGGGGTCCGGTTCTGGGGAAGGTTTCTCTCTTGTTGGGCGGGACCTCGTGCCCTTCTCCGATCGCGGCGAACGGGGTGTGGCGATCTCCTCGAGGTCGAGATCGAGAGAATCGGCGATCCGATCGATCGCGTCCTCTTCGCCATCCGCCACGAGAGTGATTGCCCGGCCGCTACCGGTCAACGGGGCGACCTGTCCGAGGCGGAACGCGTAGTCCTCGGGATTCTCGGGAGGCTCGAGGTTGACGACAAGAGAAATGTCCGCGCAGTCGAGCGCGTCAACGGCCATGTCGGTCAGGGCGAGGACATTGTATTCCCCGTCGCGGAATTTGGCCGCGATCTGGCGGCGGCGGCGCTGGGGCATGCCGGCGTGGAGTTCTTCTGTCTTGGCGCCCAGGTCGGCGAGGCGATCGGCAACGCGGGCGGTATCGTCCTTTGTGCCGCAGAACACGACCGCTGATCGGGGCCGCTTCTCGTCCATCAAGCGACAGAGCACCTTCAGCCGCTCCGATCGCTCCACCTCAACGACACAATGGCCGTCCCTCGCAACGACATTCCCTGAGTCGTCGGGTAGAATTTCGATGGCCGAACCCACGTTCCGGCGGCAGAAACGCAGCACCGGAGGCGAAAGAATTCCCGCGAGCTGGATCACCTGGTCCACAACATCGATTTTGGCCACGATGTCTTCCACATCGGTCTGCTGGGCCTGGTCGATCATGCGATCGACCTCGAGGAGCACCACGGCGTCGAGATCGTGAAAAGGCGCATTGCGGCGGCGGATGTGGTCGAGGATCCGGCCTGGCGTGCCCACCACGAAATGAGGATTTTCAGCGAGCGCGTCGGCCTGCTTGGCGATGAGCGCTCCCGCGTCGAGAAGGGCGTTTTTCAACTCCATGTAAAAGCAGAGACGGGTGATCTCGTTGTTCACCTGGTTGGCCAGCACCCGCGTGGGGGCAACGATCAAAACGCGAATTCCCTCCCGGTCGGTGAGACGGTGGATGAGGGGGACGAGAAAGGCCAGGGTCCGCCCGGAATACTCGCCTGCAGAAGCGATCAGGCTTTCGGCCTGCATGAGAGGTGGAATCGTCTTTTCCTGGAATTCGGTGAACGATCCATATCCCGACTCGGCCAGGGCCTTCAGCAAGGGCTCGGCCAGCTCGAGTTCTCCAAAGGCCGTATCGTCGATTTCCACGGGGCGGCGCCCCTTGAAAGGGTTCGATTTGTCGAACGGTGGCGGTCCCCTGCGCTTGTGCGGTCCACGCCTGTCCCGCGGTCCGTTCGATCGGCGCCGGTGCCCTTGCTCGCGATCTCTTTTCATCGATGCTCCCCTCGCTCGGAGGTGTCTCGTCGATGTGACACAATTCTCGGTGTAATTTTCGAATCATACCATCACGGGGCGGGAAAGATCAATCATGGCGGAGGATAGTTTGGGGCTGATCGGGCAGAGAGGGCTGATATAAATAGTCAGGGAAGGGAGATCCGATCTCCCTTCCCTGTACCCGGGATTCCTCCCGCAACAAAAACACCCTTTCCGCCACCGAAGGCGAACATTTCAATTTTTTTTAGCCGGGCGCGTTGGTCGTGATGACGCCGGCCCGGGTCATCCTACTCGATCCTGATCGACGGACCGAGGAGAAGATAAAAATCCCCTTCTTCACTCAAAGCCAGACAGGAAACTCAGTCTGTTATCTTCTTCTAATTGTCTAAGAGGAAACGCGCACGGAATCGCACCGGTTATTCACAGAAAATTCAATTAATTCGAGTAATGATTTCGAACCGACCGCGCACCAAGGGGAGTCAAACCTAACGAAACAATCATAATACGTTTCTTGGCAAGCCGTTAACAAGAGCCCATCAATGACCGTCAAGATCCTCTGTCAGAACACTGTCCAGCCCCCCGCGGCGCAAAGTGCCGATTTTTTTGGCGAGACGCAGAATCGCGCGGTTGAATCGCATGCGGGCCGTGTTTTCGGAGAGCCCGAGTTTCGCCCCGATCTCGGAGTAGGAGAGATCGCCCCAGGCACGGAAGGTCAGAACCTTGCGGTCGTCGCTGCTGAGAAGCTCGATGCCGAGACGGATCCACGCCTCGTTCTCGCTGTTTTGGGCGTTCTTGTGGGGCGGGACCACCCTTTTCTGGGGGAGATCGAGATTCAGAACCGTATCGGTCGGGAGGGGGCGCTCCCTCGAGATTTTTCGGCGGAGCGCCGTGATCCGGTCATATTCGTCGCAGACCACGTTCTCCACGATCCGTGTCATGAGGACCCGGAACTGGGCGCTGCTCGAGAGCTGAATTCTGGGGCCGTACTTCAAGAACTGGATGATTGCATCCTGAACGATGTCGCAGGACTCGGTTTTTTTCCGCAATTTCGGACCGAGCCTGTTTCTCACGTGATCCTGAATCCATGGAAGGTGTCTCTCGAGGAGAGCTTCCAAGCCACTGAGATCCCCCCCGTTCCACTTTTTCAGGTTGAGTGCAGTCTCGGAGTTCTTATCGCTCATCGTGCGCGCATTCCGAATCAGACGGCGTTTGCGTCGAGATAACTCTGGAGGAGAATCTGAGCCGCAACAGCATCGAGCTTGTTCTTGCGCTTTTTCCAGTCTTTTTCCTGTTTGCCCAGGGCCGAGAGCGCCTGGCTCGACGTGAGCCTCTCGTCCCATTCGACCGGACTAAAACCGGTCGACGCCTCGATTTTCGAGGCGAAAGCCCTCATCTCCTCGACCATCGCTCCCTCGGTGCCATCCATGTTCAACGGAAGGCCGATCACGATGCGAATCACGTCCTGCTCAGCCGCCGTTCGTGCGATCCGTTCCACGACATCCTTCGATTCTTTGACGTGGAGCACTTCGAGAGGTTGGGCAGTGATTCCGAGTGGATCGGAAAGAGCGAGCCCGATCCGCGCTCTGCCATAATCAATCGCCAAAATCCTACCGATCATTTTCGCGCTCCTCCGGAGTCGGGTCCGGAGTTCGGGCTGGATCAGGACAGCTCGGACTCATGATCCAGCTGACGGTTCACGGTGTGGCAAATCTTCTCGATCTCGGAGGCCGAATAGAGCCTGCCGCGGTCCAAACCAGGGCAGATGGCGCCCACTTCTTCGTACCAGGTCCATTCGTCGAGGTTTTCTTCCCAGAAAGGCCACGCGCGGCACTGGACAGGGCGCACGTTGTAGATTGCGCAGGCCTCGTTCTCATAGAAAGGACAGACCTTGTCCCTGAACCGGAGAATCAGGTTGCCATCCAGCTTGGAGCAATAGCTCTTCATGAACTCCTTGCGCGGAATATCGAGAGCCTCCATGATTTTGAAGGCCTCCTTGGAGGTGAGGTAAACATAGGCGTAGTCTCCGTTTACCTGGCAGCATCTACCGCATCTGATGCAGGAGAAACGAAGCCCCGCGGAATACCACTTGGTTGAATTCTTCATCTACGACTCGAGGTAGAGAGTCCCGAAAATTATCGTTTACAGTTCAAGCTGCTGTTTCACAAGACATTATACAGTTACGGACGGCGGCCACAACCCAGAAAGGGTTTTTGAGAGGCGCCAAGCGGCAGCGATGGGAGCGGAAGATCGGGTCCCGGCGATTAAAAGTACTTTCCTACCAAGAGCCTGAGCTTATCCAGTGTTTTCGGGGGGACCAGGGATTTGTCGGTGATCAATGCCGCGGCGAGGGCGTTCTGACAGGAGCAGGTCCCCCTCGATCGTGCCACGAGCGGGCCGATCCGCACCAATGACTCGTTGATCAGGTCGGTGTTCGCGGCCAGCTGCTGGAGAACGGTCTCGACCGAGGCGGTCTCGGCTTCTTCATTCCACACGTCGTAGTCAGTGATGTGGGCGAGGGTGGAATAACAGATCTCCGCTTCCCGGGCGAGCTGCGCCTCCGAAACGGCCGTCATGCCGATGATGTCGAATCCGAGATGCCTGTAGACGCCGCTTTCGGCCTTTGTGGAGAACCGGGGCCCCTCGATGATCACGAAGGTCCCGCCTCGGTGAACCGTACCGCCGCTTTCGCTCACGGCCCCGGCCACGAGTTCGTTCAGCACGGGACAGAAGGGATCGGCAACGGATACGTGCGCCACGAGCCCCTCCCCGAAAAATGTGTAGGAACGTCTCTTCGTATTGTCGTAGATCTGATCGGGAACCACGATGTGACCCGGAGCGTATTCCTCTTTCAGGCTGCCGCAGGCCGAGATCGACAGGATCCGCCGCACGCCGAGGCTCTTGAGCGCGTAGATATTGGCTCGCGAATTCACCTCGGTGGGCATGATCGTGTGCCCTCTGCCGTGACGGGCCAGGAACGCGATGCGCTGGCCCGACAGCGTGCCCAGAACGATCTCGTCCGATGGCGCGCCGAAGGGCGTCTCCACACCGATCCTCTCCACATCGCCGAGGCCCTTCATCGAGTAGAGACCGCTCCCACCGATCACGGCCAGTTCGACCGCGCGGCTGTCCTGTCCATCCTGCGCCATTTGAAATCTCCCGGTTCAGAAAAAGTGAATTCAAGACGACATATCATTCTGCAGTCGTTATGTCCAGCCTGTGCTGCAAAAGTCGCAATCGAACCGGTCCGCACCAGATTCACAATTTGTGCTTTATCCTTTTTTGCCTTGCGAAGAGTCTCTTTCGATTCTGTAATAATCCCATACTAAATCATAGGAGGCGTCTCGTGGCCGAATATGCCGATGTCCCGCCCGATTTCGATCCTCTCTTCAGGGCTGCCGAAAAATATGTGAGCGACTATTTCCAGGCAAAAACGGAGAATCCCCACCAGGCCGAGATTCAGATCAGGGGTGAGCGTTACATCCTGGTCCGCGCCGAGGGATTCTGCCACGAGTTCATCGCTGCCCTGAGCGAGATCTACAGCGATGTGAGCGTTGACGATGCCATGGTCCTGGCCCGGGGGGTGCTCTACGACCTCGCCTACGCGATGGGGATGGCCGACGCGCGTATCTTCCACAAGGCGACCGGAGTCAACGATCCGATCGAAAAGCTGTCGACCGGTCCGATCCACTTCGCTTTCACCGGCTGGGGGCGGGTCAAGATCCTCGACGATTCCTCACCATCGGCCGACGAGGATTTCGTTCTCCATTACGAACACCCCAACTCTTTCGAGAGCGCGACCTGGTTGAAGACCCGGCGGGACAGTGTCACTCCGGTCTGTTTCATGAACGCCGGTTACTCGGCCGGCTGGTGCACGGTGTCCTTCGGCATACCGCTCATGGCGGTGGAGATCACCTGCCGCGCGGCGGGCGACCAGCATTGCAGCTTCGTCATGGCCCACCGCGAACACCTTCACGAAAAGCTCGAGAACTTCCTGAGCGAGACGGTCCACCATCCGCCCGAGATCACGCCCTTCATGAACAGGGTCGACGACCTGCGCCGGCAGCTGGGCGAGACGAGGCGCGAGGCGATGATCCACCTCCTCGCCAACGAGGGCTCGGGCGAGGGTGTGGTCATCTTCGACGAGAAGGTGCGCATCGCCTACGTCAATCGCACCACCCTCGAGCTATTCGGATATTCGGAGAAGGAACTGATCGGCGCCGGCGCGGAGAAACTCGTTCGTGCCGAGTGCCTCGACGCGATCAACAACAACGTGACGTGGACGGGCAACCTCCTGTTGAAGCGCAAGACAGGATCCTCTTTTCCATGCCATGTCATCGCCAATCCGATCATGGACACGGAAAACAAACAGATCGGCTACTACCTGATCTGCCGGGACACGACGAGACTCATAGAGGCGGAACGCAAGCGCCGGAGGGCGGAACAGAAGCTCCAGGAGGCGAATCGCGATCACTCGCTCGCCCTCGCCCACGCCACACGCCTCGCGGCCATGGGCGAGATGTCGGCAGTCATGGCCCACGAGCTGAACCAACCCCTGGGCGGTATCAAGAACTACCTGCAAGGCTGCCTGCAGGAAATCCAGCAGGCCGAGCCTGACACGGAGTCGCTCAGACGCGCCCTCCAGGAGACATCGCGACTGGTGGACAAGGCGGGCGGGATCATCAAGCGGCTCCGTATTTTCGCCAGCCCCGGGGAAGGGAACGTCGAAAATATCTCGATCAGAAAAGTGATCAACGACGTGGTCGACCTGCTGCGCCCGCGGTTCCGGCGGAATCACATCGATGTGACCGTCTCTCTCCCCGAGACGGATCCACCGATTCTGGGCGATCCTCTGCGTATCGAACAGGTTCTGCTCAATCTGGTGGTCAATGCCTGTGACGCGCTCAAGGAAGCGGAAGTCAAGAATCTCGAAATCGCCGTCAAGGTCCGCGCGGACGACACGGTCGAGATCGGGATCGCCGACTCGGGAACGGGCATCCCCAAGAAGGACCACGACAAGATCTTCGATCCCTTCTTCACGACCAAGAAGGAAAGCCTCGGCCTGGGACTCTCCATCTCCCACACGATCATCCGGGAGCATGGCGGGAAGATCCGGACGAGTTCGGACGCCTCGGGAGGAACAAACATGATCGTTCTTTTACCGACCAGCGGCGGAGCCGACCGGAAAGAGGTCAAGATCTCGGAAGAATCATGACCAGCCCGGCGAGAATCAGGGCCGCCCCCATGATCTGAATCCAGGTGAATGTTTCTCCCAGAAGAGGACGGGAGGCGATCACCATGATCAGGTACCCCGTTCCGACCATGATCGGATAGGCCACGACGAGAGGGATCTTCTGCAACGCCAGGGAGTAGGAGAGGAGATTGAGGCCGAAGCAGGTGACCCCGGCAATGAACCAGGGCGAGAGATAGAGTCCGAGCGCGCCCGAGATCCCCTCCTCGGCCGGATCGGCCTTGGTGGCGGCCAGCTTGATGAGGATATTGGCGGCGGCGTTCAGCATCAGGGCGACGACGAGGAACAGGTATTCCCTCATTGGTTCTCCTCATTTCACACGGCGCGGTCGCAGGAGAGCTGAAATTTTCCTCCCGCTGACTTATCATGGATGGGCGGAAGGATTTCAATCGTTTTTTTCCTTCGGAAAAAGAGGAGAAAAAAATAAGGTCGAGTACCTTGAATCCGAAGATCTTCTGTTTCTGGTGCGGTCTGTCCCTTGTGATCGCCGCTGCCGTCACCGCCGCTTTCTGGAGCTCGCTCGACAACGGTTTCACCAACTGGGACGACGACAAGCTCGTTGTCGACAATGAGCTGATCAGGGAGATCTCGCTCGAAAACCTCATAGCGGCGGGCAGGTCGTCCTATGCGAGCGCCCAGGGACCGATCCCCTACCTTTCGCTCGCCCTGGACCATGCCCTGGGCGGTCTCGATCCGTTCGTTTTCCACCGGATGGCGCTCGTGCTCCACGTGGCGAACTCGCTCATTCTCTTCTTGCTGCTGCACCGCCTGGGCCTGGCGCGGATCGGTGCTTTTTTCGGCGCCATGCTTTTTGGGCTCCATCCGCTCCATGTCGAATCAGTGGCGTGGATCTCCGAGAGGAAGGACCTGCTTTGCGCGTTCTTTTTCTTCTGCGCCCTCTACTTCTATCAGGGGTACGCGCACAGGAAGTCTGGCGGACGGTACGCCCTCTGCGCCGCCGCTCTTCTCCTGGCTCTCGCGTCGAAATCGATGGCGATCAGCCTTCCGCTCGTTTTCCTTGTTCAGGACTACCTGGCGCGGCGGCGCTGGAGCGTGGGACTCCTCGTCGAGAAAGTTCCTTTTTTCGCCGCTGCTGCCGCGATCGGCCTGGTGACCTGGTTCGCGCAGACAGGATCGATGGCCCGGGAGGGTGCGCTCGATCCCGCCTCGAACATCCTGATCGCGATCCGGGGCCTGGCATTCTATCTGGCCAAGCTCGCCGTACCGACGAGCCTGTCCGCCTTCTATCCTTATCCCGAAACGATCAGCCTGGCTGAACCGCAATTCGCCCTCGCCCTCGGTGCGGTGATCCTGTCCGGGATCGCCGTGTACCTCAGCAGGCGCAGATCGCGGCTCGCCGTCTTCGGCGCCCTCTTCTTCGCGATCACCCTACTCCCCGTGCTCAAGATAATCCCCGTGGGGAATGCGGCCGCGGCCGACCGCTACACCTACATCCCATCGGCAGGGATTTTCCTGATCGCCGGTGTTCTGGCAGCCTGGCTGTGGCAACGCGCCACGGCGCTCAAGGTTCCTGTTGCCGGGCGCGGTGCCCTTTGCCTGGCCGGATTCGGGATCGTCGCGGCCCTCGGCTCGGCTTCCTTCGAGCGATGCAAGGTGTGGCACGATTCGGAAACGCTCTGGCGGGATGTGATCGCAAAATATCCGGACCTGCCCGTGGCCCACTACAACCTCGGTCTCGCGCTCCGCGCCGCGGGCGAGACCGATGGCGCCCTCGCATCTTATCGCGAGGCGATCAGGCTCGATCCGCGCGACGCGCAGGCGCACAACAACATCGCCGACATCCTGATCGAGGGCAAAGATTTCGACGAGGCCTGGATCCACTGCCGCCATGCGTTGAATCTCGATCCCGGGATCTGGCAGGCCCACATGAACGCCGCAATCATTTTCGGCGCGCGGGGCGACTACGAGGGGGCGCTCGAAGCGGCGCTCCAGGCCCTTCGCCTGAATCAGCGTTCAGCCGACTCGGCCTATCTGGCAGGCTTGTCGCTCTATCATCTGGGGCGGGGCGACGAAGGGACGCCCTATCTCGAGAAAGCGGTCGCGCTCCGACCGGCGCTCGAGAAGGCCGTGACTGAACTCGAGAGACGATTCGAATAGTCCGATCCGCCCTTCGGCTCGTTGCGCGCGGGGGCAGAGCAATCACGGCCTTTGCGGGCGCGGGCTGTTCTCGGCATCTCGGATCGGGCACCGCACGCCCTGCCCGGCGCACCAGTAAAAAAGCCGCCTCCAGGTTTGAATACCCGGAGGCGGCTCTAATTTCTGTCGAAGCGTTGTCGCGGGGCCGATCAGCCCTTGGCTGTCTTCTTCGCCGCTTCTCTTCTTGCTTTTTCCAGATCGAGGTGGTCGGCCACCTCGGCCTTGATGATCCTGTTCTTTTCGAGGATCGAGTCGATCTCGGCGAGGATCTTCTTTCTGCCCTTGTCCTTGTCCTTCATGCGCGCCATCTTTTGCTTGAGGAGGGTGACGCGGTTGTCGTTCTTCTGCACATCGAGTTCGAGCTTCTTGACCTTTTTCACGATCGCGTCGAGCTTGGCCTTGTAGACCTTGGTCACGGTCTTCTTCAAGCACGTGAAGATCGTCGCGGATTTCGGCATCCCATCCGCCTTGGACAGGAGCTTTCCCTTGTGGATGGTGTAGAAGCCCGGAGCCTTGGGTTTGCCGATCATCTCGACGAGCATGTCGTGCTTCTTGAACTCGACCTCGTCGACCATGTAGCAATCGAACACCTTGACAGCGATCACGATCTCGTCTTTGGAGAGCTGCGCCTCTTCCCAGAGCTTCATCTTCTTGGCCATCTTCGGATTGGAGATCGTGAGATAGATGAGCACGGGCGGGCCTGTTTCGGTGATCTCTTCTCCCTGCTTGAGAGACTCGAGAAAATCACCGATCTTGTGGTCTGCAAAACTTCTTTTGAATTCGGCAACCTTTACCGCTGGCGAGCACGCCGAGCCGCGTCATCCAGCTTCACCAGGGTTGAATTCGGCTAAGACCAGGAAGAGTGCACCGACCAGTGCAAGAAGAAGTAAGGATTTCTTGTATGCCATGACAGCCTCCTCATGTTTCCTGTTGAACTCGTCTGGGCGCCTTATCGGAATTCCTATACGGAATATATACTATGTTCGAAAGTAATGACTACACATAAAATTCGATCCCAGGGTGGTTTCTCTGAGAGCGGTCCTCTCCAATATGCCTGTAACTGTCTATCGTTTAAAAAGCTTGCGTACTTGAGGATGGCTCCGGGTCCTCATTGAAGGCGCGAGGGAAGCATGTTAGGCTCGGGCCGATGACAGCTCCCAAACGGGTAATCCTATTCCTCGGCCTGGGGCTCGTGGCCGCCAGCCAGGCCGGAAACATCATCCGCCTCGGCGACGGGCACCCCGTGGCGCTCTCGGCGTGGCGGCTGATCATCGCCACGACTCTGCTGGCCCCCCTCGCCGGACGTGAATTGGTCGCGCTGCGGCGGCTCACCCGGCGGGAGGCGGTGCTCCTCGTTCTGGCGGGCGCGGCGCTGGCTGCCCATTTCTTCGCCTGGATCGCGGCGGTCCAGCTCACCACCGTGGCCAATGCGGCGGTTTTTTTCTCCTGCAATCCGATCGTCATCGCTGCCGCGGGCCTTCTTTTTTTCAAGGAGCCTGTCGGACGGCGGCTCATCGGTTCGATCGCTCTCGGCCTCGCCGGGGTGGTCGTGATCGGTGGAGGCGACCTCTCCTTCTCGCGGGAACATCTGGCCGGTGACGGGCTGGCGCTTCTCTGCGCGTTACTCTTCGCGGTCTATTTTCTGCTCGGCAAACGGCTCAGGCAGGTTCTACCGACCACGGTGTATGTCACCGCAGTCTACGGGATCGCGGGCGTGTCGAGTTTTATCTGTCTTTGCGCGCTCGGGCTGCCGGTGGTCGACTACTCTTCGAGGACCTGGCTCTGCTTTCTGCTCCTGGCGCTTTTTCCCACCATGGTGGGGCACACGTCGTTCAACTCCGCGGCCCGGTACATCCCTGCAGGCACGATCGCGACCGCAACCCTTTCCGAACCTCTCCTGGCCGGGCTGGTCGCATGGTTCGCCTGGAACGAAGCGGTCACTGTCCAGACGGCGATCGGCTACTGCCTGATCAGCTTGTCTGTCGTCGTGCTTGCTGCCGGCCGGGAGAGTTTTCTCGCCAGGACGCCAAGGATCGAACGCTAGGCGGATCAGAGGTTGTCGAGCGTGATCTCGAAGGCCGCGCAGGGCATGGTGATGCCGAAAGCGGTGAGCACTGACGGGTGAATCTCGCCGATCGAGCCGATCACCTTCTCCGCCTCTCCATCGTTGATCACCACTTCTCCGCTGCGCCCTTCGAAATAGTATGCGAAATCAACCGGCTTGAGCCGGTAGTCGGCGGAGAGGTAGTAGAGGAGCATGTCGAGCGCCGTGTGGATCTCGGAGAATCCCGAATCGGCGGCCGCAAAAATCGCCGCCAGCTTCAGCTCCGACCGCGATCCGGTCCCGTCCTCTCCGTCGGGCACGCAGACCTCACCCACCTCGAAAAGCCGATGCGGATAGAGGGCCTTGGAGCTCTGCGCTTCCACGCGCAGAAGAGAGGGTATCACCGAACTGCGCATCACCGAGTAGGTCTCGGACATGACGTTGTCGATCATAACGATCGGCTCGTCGGGTATTCCCATGAAGGTTCTCTCCGTCTCCCGGTTGGAGAGAACGTTGGAAAAGATCTCCTCGAAGCCGAATCCTGTCATGTGTTGCCTGATCCGGTCGCCGAGCAGGGTGATCGGTTTGAGCTTGCCCACGGTGAAGGTGGAAGGCATGACAGGCTCGAAAGAGTCGAAGCCGCGGCTGATGGCGAAATCTTCCACCACGTCGATGGAGTGCAGGTAGTCGTCGCGCCACGCGGGGCAGGCAGAGGTCAGGGTCGATCCGCTCACGGTCGCGTCCACGCCGTACTTCTTCAGGCCTTCGAGAATCTCCTTCGGATCGTATTCTTCGCCGATCACCGCGGAGAACGACTCGAGATCGACTGCCACCGCCTCGCTGATCGGACGGGGCGCCGTGATCTCGCGACCGTACTCCGAGTCGTAGGGGAGCACGACCTTCACAGGTTCGATCGTCCAGCCCCGGTCGGCGAAACTGGCCGCCATGATGTTCATCGAAAGAAGGAGCTGGCGCATGTCGAGCCCCGTGGCCTCGATAAAGAGGTGGGTGTCGCCCACCTTGACCTCGCCCGTCTCGCGGCTGTTGATGATCGGCGGGAAGGAGAGCACCGTTCCGTCGGCATCGGCCAGGATCGGACAGGCGGGAAGATCGCGAACAAGGTGAGCGTATTCTTTCCCCTTGGGATGCTCGGACATGATCCTGTCGAGCGTCATCGGCTCCTCGAAGCCGAGCGGCGTGAACGTGAAGTCCTTCGCGGCGGCGGCCGCGTACTGAACGGGGAACTTGATGCTGTCCGCGTTGTAGATTCCGATCGCCACGTTTTGCCGCTTGCGGCCGTAATTCTCGCAGAGCTTCTCCTGGGTCTGGATCATCTGGACGAGAAATTCGTCGGTCACGGCCGGCCCCTTCGCACCGAAGGCGGCCACGAAGGGACGCACCCTCTCGAGATCGGGATCGACTTCCACCGTGAGTTCCGCCTCCTGCGCCTCCTCGAAAAAGGCGTAGTGGATCGGCTCGCCCGACAGAAAGGACTTTATCTGACGCGCCACGCCCTCGGCGCACCAGAGGTCGGGTCGGTTCGTGTCGTTGAGCTCGATGCGCACCTCGCCCGAGGACTCGTCGAGATCCTTGAGCTCGGCCTTGGCGAGCCGGAGGTGGTTTTCCAGTTCGTCGGCGCTCATGGTCCGGCCCATGAGTGTGCAAAGATCGGCGAGATCGGCCGTGATAGTTGGCATGGCGCTTGTCCTTTATTCCAGTTCCATGTCTATGCGCTGCGTGCGGAGCGAGTCCAGATCCCTGGAGAAGAGCTCTCGGATATCGTTCAGGCCGAGAGCCATCATGGCCATCCGGTCGAGGCCGAGGCCCCAGGCGATGACAGGGACGTCGATCCCGAACGGGGCCGTCACCTCCGGCCTGAAGAGCCCGGCGCCGCCCATCTCCATCCAGCCCAGTTTCGGATGCTTGATATGTGCTTCGACAGACGGTTCGGTGAAAGGGAAATATGCGGGCGCAAAGATCACCTCGTCCGCCTTGGCCACCTCGTGTGCGAAGAGTTTGAGAAGCCCGAAAAGGGTCTTGAAATTGATCTCACTTCCGAGAGCGATCCCCTCGCACTGGATGAAGTCGCAGCCGTGCGTGGCGTCGACCGTGTCGTACCGGAAGCAACGCGCCATGGCGAAGTACTTGCCCGGGATCTTGGGATTCGAAGCCAGTGCCCGCGCCGACAGGGCCGTGCCCTGCGTGCGGAGAACGAGACGCCGCGTGCGCTCCCTGTCGAACTCGTAGCTCCACCCGCGGGATCCGCTCTTTCCGCCGTTTTCGTGACTTGCGGCCACCTTATCCAGAAACGCGCCGCCCACCTCGTCAGCGTGGGTCGGCTTCTCGACGAAATAGGCGTCGTGGATGTCGCGAGCCGAGTGGAACTGGGGCATGAAGAGAGCGTCCATGTTCCAGAACTCGCTCTCCACGAGAGGGCCCTGCATCTCCTCGAATCCCATGGAGGTGAGCTTGTACTTCACATAGTCGAGGAACTCCCTGTAGGGATGCCGCTTGGCAGCCACGGCGCGCGGCGGGGCGAGCTCGATGTTGTAGCGCCGGAAGCTCTTGCCCTTCCACGAGCCGTCGATCAGCATCTCGGAAGTGAGCTTCGAAACTTCCTCGCCCGAGAGGCCGCGTTTCTCGATCTCGGCGATCACGGCGGGCGCGGCGCCGGTGAGCCCGAAGGTGCGCGTCACTTCCTCCTCGATCCAGAAGATACCCTTGGCGCGCATCCGCTTGTGCACCTGGGCTCTCACCGATTCTGCCTGTGCCCCGTCGAGGGATGAGATCAGGATCCTCTCGCCGTCGCAGACGCGGTCGAGAACCCTCGACGCTTCACCCACGGTGGAGAGATCGGCGCCGTCGATGAGGCGGGCCACCCCCTTGTCCACGGACACGATCCCCCGCTTCTTCAGGGTGCCCACGGCGGGAGCGGCCTCCCGGCCGAGCCCCTCGAGCTTGGCGAAATCAGCCATGGGGATCTCGCCCCGCTCCTTGAGAGCGGCCGCGACCCGGTCCTCGGGAACACCCGATCCGCGGAAGGTCTCGCCCATCTCGGTGACCTGGACCACTTCCTCGCGCGAGTCGTCGATCAGTTCGATCAGGCCCTTGGTCAGGAGCCACTCGGCCGCGCGCCGGAACTGGGCGGGCGAGAGCTCGGCGCCCTCGGCGATGTCGGCCTCCAGGCCGGTTGCGTGGCCATCGAGTGTTCTGAGAAGTCGGATTTCGAGAGGGTGAAGCCCCCCCACCACCTCGTCAAGATCGATATCTGGCATGCGACGGTGCCCCTTAAAAAACGGGTCAAAACAGAGATCGGTCAAAAATACTTTTCCCTTGGGAGAAAGTAAATAGCCTTTTATATGGATATTCAACCGAACAGGAGGAGAGACATGGATTTTGAAAGCGAGAAGAAAATCGAGATCGTGGAGCGCGCACCAACGGTGGCGGAGTATCAGATGTTGCGCGAGAGCGCCGGCTGGTACAAGGCCGCTGATGGTCCCACGAAGGAAGGGCTCCAAGAGGCGCTTTTCTCTCTCGTGGCCGAGGAGGAGGGAGCGGCGATCGGATGCGGCCGCGTCGTAGGTGACGGCGGACTCTATTTTTACGTTCAGGACATCATCGTGCTGCCCGCCTTTCGAGGGATGGGAATCGGCCGCGGGATCATGAACGGGGTGATGGCGTACCTTGAGCGCACCGTGTCTCGAAATGCCTTCGTCGGGCTCATGGCGGCCCGGGGAGTGACCGGTCTCTACGAAAAGTATGGTTTCGAAAAACGGCCCGCCGACGGCCCGGGCATGTTTCGTGTCTGGGGGGCCTAGGGGCCTTCCGGCCGGCGCTTCGATTCGAGGAGGCCGTCGAAGACCTCCTCGTATAGGCTCACCACTTCGGTGTAGTCGTATCGTCTGGCGAGGTCGAGACCATTCCGGACCATCTCTTCGCGAAGGGCCCGATTCTCGGCAATCTCGAGTATCGCTCCGGTGAGAGCATCAGTATCGCCCACGGGAACGACCAGGCCGTTTTCATGATCGGTCACGATCTCGTTCGTGCCGCCGTGACAGGCGGTGGAGATCACTGGCACGCCGCAGGCCATGGCTTCGGCGATCACGATGCCGAAACCCTCCCACGACGAGGACATCACGAACAGATCGGACGCCTTCATCCAGTTGTAGGGATTCTCCTGGAAACCCGCGAAATCGACGTGGGCTTCCATCTTGAGATCGCGCACGGTTTGCTTCAGTTCCTCCTCCAACTCGCCGTGGCCGACGAGCAGTAGAGAAGCCGGAATCTTGTGTCGCGCGGCTGCCACGGCCCGGATGAGCATGTCGAAGTTCTTGGCGCGCGTCAATCGCCCCACACCGACGACCACGAATCTCTCCCTGCCGGAGTCGACAAAGCGGTGGGACAAGGGTGAAGCACTCAACTCCTCGATGGCGTCCCATTCGAGAGGATTGTAGATCACGCGGAACCGGTCGGGCCCGATTCCGAAATCAGTGGCTAGGTCGTTGCGTACGCACTTGGAAACCGCCACGATTCTGTGCGCTCGGCGATAGGTGAAAGACATGAGGAGCCTGACGAAACTGCTGAATCGCTTGAATGGCAGCAGCTTGACATGGTTGCTGTGTTCGCTCACCACGACCTTGCACTTCGTGCGCGCGAGAAGCGCCGCCAGCACGGTAATGATGTTCGGATAGTAGAGCGAGCTGATCACGAGGTCCGGTTTTCGTTCCCGGATCAGGCGGCGCAGTTTGAACACGAGCGTCACGAAATCGAAGCGGCTTTTCTTCTCGAGATCGACGATCTCCACATCGGGCGGAACGGTTTCGAGGTACTCGCCCTCCTTGTTGAAGAGAACGAGGCTGAGTGCGTACTTCGTCCGATCGAGATGGTTGATCAAGATGGAGGCCACCTTCTCGGCCCCGCCTCCCTTCATCACGGGAAGCACGAAAAAGACCTTTTTCCGGCTCATCGAAGGCAGGTTCCTTTCACTCGTCCAGTGCCGCGATCAGTTCAGCCATCTGCCGGACCCCGAGAACGATCCTTGGGCCGGGGCGCCCGTACCACCCTTCGTCAACGACGTGGATGCGCTTGCTCCGCACCGCGTTGATCCCCGCCCACCCCTCGCGGCTCGAGAGGGAGGACGAATCGATCGATCTTTTGTGGATGCCCGCCCAGCAGAGGAGGATGATCTCCGGGTCGCGCTTTACAACTTCGCCGTATTCTACCGGGCGGCTGGGTGCAGCGATATCGGTAAAGATGTTTCTGCCGCCCGCGGCGCTGATCATCGCCTCTGTCCAGCTATTTCTCCCGGGAGTGATCGCTGGCCGGGGCCACCATTCCACGTAGATGCGCGCTTCTCGGCAGCCGGCACTGAGCTCCCTCGAGGCGGCGATCTCCCGTTCCATGCCGCGCACCAGACCGAGGGCGTTCTCCTCGCATTCCACGGCCTCGCCAACCCGGACGATATCCTCGTAAATATCCTCGATCGAGTGCGGATCGAGAACGATCGTTCTGAGACCGCCATCCCGCAGGGCGCGCACCGTCTTCTCCATTCCGGGCACGGAGAGTGAAGCGACGACGAGGTCGGGTCGCAGATCCTTTACGATGTCGATGTCCACGTCGAGCTCGGATCCCACCCTCGGCAGGCGGGCAGCCTTGGGAGGATAGTCGGTCCACTTATCCACCGCGATCACACGATCTCCCGCACCGATTGCGAAGAGGATCTCCGAGTTGCTCGGACAGACGGAAACGATTCTCAAGAAGCTCCTCCATCCAACGTGCCTTCATGGGGCAACTTCATTTGTTCACTACCCTTGTCGGGTTTCATCAGGTCCGGTTACGGGAAAGTCGTTTTTTCCGGTTCGATGATCGATCCCGCGGCCCAGTGTACCTGTCGAAACGGCACGCTCAAGCCCCAGGCACAGAGTCTCTCGAGCATAAAGTAATGTCTTTCCTTTTCGATCATTTCATGTCATAGTTAAAGGAAATCCTAGGTAGAAGTGATTCGACAACGACCGTGCGCAAACCGGAGGTATTCTCGATGAGAGGAGCTGTTGCAGCGACTCTATGCTTCTGTTTCGCATATGTCGGGTACTCGGCCGATATCTACGTTCCCGACACTTATCAGAGCATCCAGGCAGCTGTCTACTACGCCCAGGATGGAGACACGATCATTGTCAGACCCGGCACCTACACGGAAACGATCAACTTCATCGGACGAAAAGTGACCGTGAGGAGCGAAAAGGGACCGGTCTTGACCGTGATCGATGCGAACGGTTCGGGAAGCGCCTTCAAATTCGTAAACGGCGAGGGGCGCGACTCGGTCGTCGAGGGCTTCACATTGAGAGGCGGATCGGGAACGCTCGATCCTCTCGGCCTCTACAGCGGCGGCGCCATCTATTGTCAGGGTTCGTCCCCCAGGATCGCGCACAACATCTTCACCATGAACGCGGCGGCCACCGGCTACGGCGGCGCCATTTATTGCATGTCGAACTCGACCCCCACGATCGCCTACAACAAGATCACGCAGAACACCTCGGCAAGATGCGGCAGCGGAATCTACTGCCGGGGATCGTCGGCATTCATCTTCGACAACCAGATCACCTGGAACTCCGCGGGCGGTTGCGGCGGGGGGATCGCTTGCAGCCTCGGCACGGAAGCCACGATTCTGAACAATCTCATCGCCCACAACACCGCCGAGGACACCGGCGGCGCGATCGCCTGTTTCAGGGCGAGTCCGAGCATAGTCAACAACATCATCGTCCACAATTCTTCCGATTTCGGCGGGGGCGGCATCGATTGCTGGCGGGAATCTTCTCCTCAGATCACCAACAACACGATTTCCGAGAATAATGCGATCTGGGGCGGGGGCGGGCTCTCGTGCCATGAACGGTGCTTTCCAAAAGTATCGAACACGATCTTCTGGAACAACTCCGCCCTCCAGGGGAACGAGATCTGGATCGGTAGCGCCGTAGAGCCGAGTTACATAACAATCGGTTACACGAACATCACGGGCGGCTTCTCTTCGGTGCACTCCGAGTTGGGAAGCGGATTGATCGTCGGACAGGGGATCATCGATGCGGACCCCCTCTTCGTCGATCCCTTGGCCGATGACTTTCACCTGACGATCTCGTCCCCTTGCATCAATGCGGGCGCGCCCGGCTCGGTGGTCCCGATTCCGGCGCACGATTTCGAGGGAGACGACCGGGTCGCTTTCGAACGCGCCGATATCGGGGCGGACGAGGCCGCGCTGCACCTTTATTACCGAGGCCAGGCGATTCCGGGCGGTGAAGTCTCGATCGTCTGTGTGGGATTGTCGAACATGGCCGTACTCCTGGCCCTCGGCTCGAGCAAGAAGAACGAACCCTTGCAAACGCCCTGGGGTCTTCTTTACCTGAATGGACCCTTCTACTATTCTCTTCTGGGTGACATCCCCTCCAATGGAGCTCTGGTCAAGAGCTTCACCGTGCCGCTGAACTGGATTCCGGGGCACAAATACCCCTTTCAAGCACTGTGCAGCGGCCTCGCTTGGCTTGATCCTCTCCTGACCAACCTGATGACCCTGCCTGTTGAATAAATATAAATTTATTTATTCGCCCTACCTTATGTCGTTCTTTTTGTATATATTTGGATTTTGATAAGCTAATACTTTTCTTTCTTCTGGTCTCGAGTCGTGTCTTTTTGATAATTAAGGGTGCAAGTTTCTGCCTACGCACAATCACGCCGCTTGAGACAAACGGAGA
>CAZUHB010000021.1:0-95124 GCA_964620445.1 uncultured Phycisphaerales bacterium | reverse complement strand
CAGTAGATCACAGCCTGGGTTAAAAGTCAAAGAACTTTCCGCACGGGACACTAGCTAAGGGATTTTTGCATATTTAGAAAAAGTGTCAAGAGGTATCGTATCCATGTCCGAACCTCCACGCGACGTAACGGTTCTGCTCACCGCGGTCTCGTCCGGCGATCACAGCGCCAAGGAAAAACTCTACTCGATCCTCTACGACGAACTGCACAACCTGTCACACCATTACCTGCGCAAGGAGAATCCCGGCCACATGCTGCAGACAACGGCGCTCATCAATGAAGCCTATCTGCGGCTCGTCGAGGACAACGATATCCGCTGGAACAACCGCACCCACTTCTTCGCCGTTGCGGCCCGCGCCATGCGGCGCATCCTGGTCAGCGAGGCGCGCCGCCGCCGGGCGGCCAAGCGCGGTTCGGGGTTGAAACCGGTGCCGCTCGAGAAGGTCGGCGATCCGGACGGGGGGGATCAGGACGACGAACCGACGATGGACGATCTGGAGGCGCTCGACAAGGCGCTCGACAAGCTCGCGGCCGACGAGAAGAACAGGCGCATGTGCACAGTGCTCGAGCTGCGCTTCTTCGCCGGATTGACTCACGAGGAGACTGCCGAGGTGCTCGAGGTGTCGGAGGGGACGGTCCGCAGGGACTGGCGTTTCGCCAAGGCTTGGCTCCATCGAGAAATGACCAGGGACTAGTCGGATGGCTGTGGGCGGAATGGAAAGGGTGAGCACCATTTTTCACGCCGCACTCGACCGCGATCCGGCTGAAAGGGATGACTTCCTGATCGAAGCGTGCGGCAGCGATCGCGACCTGCTGGACGAGGTGCGAGCGCTCCTCGACGCCCATGGCGGCGCGGACAGCTTTTTTGAAAAGTCGGCCTGGTCCGGCATGGTGCGGTCGGCGGTCCGCGCGGCCGCCCGGCCTCTCGATAGCGGGTCCGATCCCGGGCTTCCCTTCGAACGGCTCGGTGAATTCCGGTTGATCCGCATGCTGGGCAAGGGCGGCATGGGCACGGTCTACGAGGCGGAGCAAACCTCGCTCAAGCGGCGCGTGGCCCTGAAAGTGCTGCCCGCCCATCTCGGTTTCTCCGATATGGCGGTGAGAAAATTTCAGCGCGAGGCAGAAGCCGGCGGCCGCCAGAGCCACCCGGGGATCGTGGCGGTCCACGCCGTGGGGAAGCAGGGGAGGGTCAACTTCATCGCCCAGGAACTGGTCGAGGGCGGTGTGACGCTTGCCGACCACCTCGGGCTGTTCCGTGAGACCGACATCCAGCCGAAGGGGTATTTCCGCGATGCGGCCGGTCTCGCGGCAGCGGTTGCCGACGCCCTCGACCACGCCCACGCGTCGGGAGTGATTCATCGGGACATCAAACCGTCCAACATCCTCCTTGACGCCGAGGGCCGGCCGAAGGTGACCGATTTCGGCCTCGCCAAGGTCGAGGACGCCCTCAGCCTGTCACGAACCGGCGATTTCGCCGGAACGCCCTACTACATGTCCCCAGAGCAGGCGATGAGCCGGCGGCGCGGCATCGACAGGCGGACCGATATCTACTCTCTCGGCGTGACATTGTACGAGACGCTGACCCTGAAACTCCCCTTCGAGGGGGACACGTCCCAGGAGGTGTTGAAAAAGATCCTGCTCTTCGATCCCGTCGATCCGCGCAAGGCCAATCCCCGCGTACCGCGCGACCTCGCCGTGATCTGCCTGAAGGCGATGGAAAAGCAGCCCGGTAAGCGTTACCAGGCGATGGCGGATTTCGCCGACGACTTGCGGCGCTTTCTCTCGGGCGACGTGATCCGCGCCCAGCCGCCCGGCCTGGGATCCCGATCGTGGAAACGGGTCAGGCGCTATCCGGTCCTGAGCGCTTCGCTCGCCGTTGCCCTCGTTGCCGCTGTCGGTTTCGTGGGATACATCCTCCTCGTCTCCTATCCCCAGATTCTGCAAGAGAGGCGGATCGCCCTCGCCGAACGCAATGAAAAGGAGAAGCAGCTCGTCATTTCCGAGGGGCTCCGCCTGGCGGCCCAGTCACTTTCCGTTCCCGATACCAATCCGACCCTCGCTCTCCTGCTCGCCATCGAGGCGGCCAAGCGTCATCCCGGCCTGCTGGCCAACAACGCCCTGATGAACGGCCTGGAGAAGTGCCGTGAGCTCAACACATTGTCCCATGATCTGTCGGTCGGGGCCGCATATTTCAGCCCCGACGGCCGGCAGGTGGTGACCGCCTGCGAAGACCGCAAGGGGAGGGTCTGGGACGCCGCGACGGGCGCGCTGATTCTCCTTCTCGATGGGCATGAGAGTTACGTTCAGTCCGCTGTTTTCAGCCCCGACGGCCGCACCATCCTGACGGCGTCGGCCGACAGAACGCTGCGCATCTGGAGTGCGGCAACCGGCAGGGAACTCAGGAGGCTGGCCGGGCACGAGGGTGTTGTCTTCGATGCCCGGTACAGTCCCGGCGGCAGGAGAATCGTCTCGGCATCCGAGGATCGTACGGCCCGGATCTGGGATGTGGAGACCGGCAAGCAGACAGCGCTCTTCGACGGGCACGACGGAAAAGTGCTCAAAGCCAGTTTCAGTCCCGACGGCCGCAAGATCATTACCGCTTCGAAGGACCGGACAGCCAGAATCTGGGACGTTGACAGTGGGGAGGAACTTCTCACCTTCGAGGCCGAGGTCGGGTGGATCAGCGATGCGGCGTTCAGTCCAGACGGCCGGAGAGCTGTTCTGACTTATGACAATTCGGCTCACCTTATCGACGTCGAGACAGGAGACGAACTGCACTCGTTCGGCGATGGGCGGGGGGCGGTGGTTTGCGCCGATTTCAGCCCCGACGGCCGGGAGCTGGCCACGGCGAATCTGGGCAACAACATCGTGGTCTGGGATGCGATCTCGGGCGAACGGATCGTCGCGCTCGAGGGCCACGAGGATTTTGCTTTCACTCTCTGCTTCAGCCCGGACGGGCAGCGGCTGCTCACGGCATCGATGGATCGGACAGCGCGCATATGGACGATCAGGGGGGCCGGTGAAGTCGTCTCCATCGAGAGCAAGGGGGCACAATTGTGGAATGCTTTTCCAAGCGCCGATTTGCGGTGGGTGATCGCCACGGAGAGCGGAAATCCCCCGAGCGTTCGGGAAACGGCGACGGGCGAGGAACTCCTTTCCCTTGGGGACGGTGGCGATCTGATCTATAGCGCGGCATTCAGTCCTGACGGTTCGCTGGCTGCCGTCGCGGGCATGACGACGCTCTCCGTTTTCGAGACGGGATCGTGGACGAGGTCCTTCACTCTCGAAAGACTCCCCGATGGCGCCAAGCTGATCGCTTTCAGTCCGGACGGCACAAAGGTCGTTGTCTGGGGCGCGGGCGCGGCCATCGTCGTGGATGCTCTTTCGGGAGAGGAGATCGTCTCCCTGGAAGGACATCGCAGCCAGATAATCTCCGCCGAATTCAGCCCGGACAGCACAAGAGTCGTGACAGGCGCCAATGACGGCACGGCACGAATATGGGAGATCCCCGGCGGTCTCCAGTCGTTCCTGCTGAATGTCGAGAAGACGGCGGTCTTCGACGCATGCTTCAGTCCCGACGGCCAGCTGGTCGTCACGGCCGGAGACGAGAGCGCGAGAATATGGGATGCCGGCACGGGAAAGGAAATCAGGAAACTGTGCGGCCACACCGGTTGGATCCTCGATGTGGACGTCAGCTCCGACGGCAGGAGGGTGGTGACCGCCTCGTCCGATCGAACGGCAGGCGTCTGGGATGTCTCCACAGGAGAGAAACTGCTCACTCTCAAAGGTCACGAGGGGGACGTCTGTCGCTGCAGCTTCAGCCCCGACGGTTCACGGATCGCCACCGGCTCGTGGGATCACACCGTCCGCATCTGGAATTCGGGAACAGGCGAGGAGATCGTCACCCTCACCGGGCTCGATGGCATGATTCGCGTCATGACTTTCAGCTCGAGGGGCGACAAGGTGTTTGCGTCATCCGCTCACGGGACCGCCCGGATCTGGACGATCGCCGACCCCCTGTCGGCCGCCATCGCCCGAAAGCCGCGCGACCTCACCCCGGAGGAGCGGACGAAATTCCGGATCGGAATCAACCGCGATTGAGCTCGAGATTTTCAGGGTGCTCTCCCTTCGGCCTTGACCATGTCCTGGTAGAGCCAGACCTTGGCGAATTGCCAGTCGCGCCGCACCGTACCCCTGGAAACGCCGAGCACCTCGGCCGTTTCGGCCTGGCTCAGCCCGGCGAAGAAATGGAGCTCGAGCACGGTCAGCATGCGGCTGTTCTTGTCGTCCTCCGCGAGCCGGTCGAGCGCGCCGTCGAGCGCCTCGAGGTCCTCGATCATCCATTGCGACTCGGCTCCGTTCGATCCCGGTTCGGGAACCTTGTGGAGCGGCACCATCTTCCTGCCGCGTCCCCTCTTGGCCGCGTGGCGCCGGCGCGCTTCGCTGACCAGGATGTGCCGCATGGCGCGGGCGGCCACGGAAAAGAAATGGTTGCGGTTGCGCCATCTCACGTCTCTGCTTTTGACGAGTTTGAGGTAGGCCTCGTTGATGAGAGCCGTGGTCTGCAGGATGTGGCCCACGTTCTCCTTGCGCATCGCCTTGTGCGAGAGGGCGTGCAGCTCCTTGTAGAGTATCGAAAAAAGCTTGTTCCTTGCCGACTGATCGCCCTTCGAAACGGCTGAAAGTAAAACTGTAGCATCTCCTTCAGCGCGAGGCATAGGGAAGGCCTCCCAGATTCCCAAAAGAATTCACCTAAATTGACCTACACTATCTTACCATGGTCGGAGCGGTCTTTTAGCGTTGTTCACGAATTCATTTGGCTGTCGGACGGACATCATGACACCCTTCGTTATCCCTCTTTTACTGTTCCTCTGCGGCGGCGCCCCGATCCACGGCGCAAGGGTCGAATCTCCCGATGGTAAGATCGTGTTCACTCTCGAACTGCGCGCGATGGACGGCCTCGAATCGTGCCCTGTCTACGGTCTGTCTTACGAAGGAGAGAGTATCATCGCCCCGTCGCGCATCGGGCTGGAAGGGAGCGGCGAAACCGGGTTCGTCGATCGATTCTCGATCGCCGGCACCGTGCGCACCCACGAGGACGGGACGTGGAGCCCGGTCTACGGCGAACGGAGCACCGTGCGTAATCGATACAACCAGTGCGACGTGGAACTGGTCGGCCTGGACGCTCCCCACAGCCGCCTGCGCGTGACGGTCCGTGCCTACGACGAGGGCGTGGCGTTCTGCTACACGATTCCCGAACAGGCTGCCTTGAAGCGGTTCTCGATCGCGAGGGAGCACACCGAATTTCGATTCACCGGCAACCACATGGCGTGGGCCGCCTACCACGCGCAGGGCAATTATGAAACGATCCCGCTCGATCGACTCAAGAAAGGGTGCGAACGGCCTCTCACGATCCGGGCGGCCGATGATCTCTACGTTGCCATCGGAGAGGCGTGTCTCGTCGACTCCGCTCGAATGAAGCTATCGCCCCTCGAAGCCGCTCCCCATGCCCTTCTCAGCGATCTGAGCGGCGCTGTGCGGGCCGATCCGCCCTTCACCACTCCCTGGCGGGTCATCATGATCGCGACCTGCCCGGGAGAACTGCTGGAGAACAACGATCTTTTTCTCAACCTGAACGAGCCCTGCGCCATCGGGGACACCTCGTGGATCAAACCGGGAAAGGTCATCCGCGAGGTCACACTCACGACAGCGGGCGGCAAGGCGTGTGTCGATTTCGCCCGCCGCCGCAACCTTCAATATGTCGAGTTCGACGCGGGATGGTACGGCCACGAGTACGACGCCCGGTCGGACGCGACCGCCGTCAACGTCGATCCGAAGAGGTCGCCAGGCCCGCTCGATCTGCAGGAAGTGATCGATTACGCATCAAAGGCGGGAATCGGAATCATCCTCTATGTCAACCGCCGGGCGCTCGAGAAACAGCTCGATACGCTGTTGCCCCTCTATCAGGAGTGGGGGGTGAAAGGCCTCAAGTACGGTTTCGTGCAGGTGGGGGACCAGAAGTGGACCTCCTGGCTGCACCACGCGGTTCGCCGCGCGGCCGAGCACCGGCTCATGGTCGATATCCATGACGAGTACAGGCCCACCGGTTATTCGAGAACCTATCCGAATTTGATGACCCAGGAGGGGATCCGCGGCGACGAGGCCAGACCGTCGAGCAGGGTGACGCTCACCATCCTCTTCACACGCATGCTTTGCGGCGCGGGGGACAATACGATCTGCTACTTCGATCAGCGCGTGGACGAGATCGCCTCGCACGCCTACCAGCTGGCCAAGGCGGTCTGCGTCTACAGCCCGTGGCAGTTCGTCTACTGGTACGACCGTCCGCCCGAATCCCCGCAAGATATCGGCGGCGCCGGGGGGAAACACCCGGTGATCGGTGAGGAGCCGGAGCTGGAGTTCCTCGACCGCGTGCCCACAGTCTGGGACGAGACGCGCGTGATTCACGGCGAGATCGGCGCCTGCGCGGTGATCGCCCGGCGATCTGGTCATGAGTGGTTTGTGGGGGCGATGAACGGGGAGGCGGCGCGCCGGCTGCCGATCCCCCTCGATTTCGTCGACAGGGGAAGGAAATACACGGCCCATATCTTCAGGGACGACGAGACGATAAAGACGCGCACCCGTGTCAGGATCGAGAGACGCGTTGTCACCGCAGAGACCGTTTTTTCCGCCGAGCTTGCGCCAAGCAGCGGCCTCGCCATGCGGATCGTTCCCGCCGATTAGCCCCGGTCCCGCCAGTAGTGGGCGAGCTCGACGAACTTTTCGAACATGACCGTCGTGATCTCGCTCGTCGTTCCGATCGCGGCCGCATCGCCGTAGTTGAACACGATGAATCCCCCCGCGGGCGTGGACCAGTGCCTGACGAGTTCCTCCGCTTCGCGTTCGACCTCTCGCGCGTCGCCCTCGGGAAGCGTGGTCTGGATGTCGACGGTGGTCAGAAAGCAGACCTTTCCGCCGAAGCGCTCCCCGATCTCGCCGATACCGTAAGCGCGCGGCTGCTGCATGTTGAGGACATCCACGCCGCAGTCGATGAAGAAGGGCACCAGATCGTTGACGCGGCCGCAGCTGTGCAGGACGAAATGCCAGCCGTGGCCATGGATCGCTGCGGCCAGCGCCCTGTAACGGTCCCGGAAAAAGTGAGTGAAGATCTCCGGCGAGACGAACGGCCCCGACTGGGTGCCCCAGTCGTCGGTCATGAATATTCCATGAACCCTTCCCCGGAATCGTCGGGCCAGCTCGTCGAGCTGGGCGATCTTGAATTCGAGAATCAGGTCGAGAACCTTTTCGATTTTTTCCGGCGCGATCCGGAAGTCGATCATCGTCTCCTCGAAACCGTGAAGCATGTGGAGCCGCTCGATGAGGTTGAAGTGGCTCGTGACCAGGACGTATCTGTCGGCCGCGTCGCGGATCACTCCGTCGATCCGTTCGAAATAGAAAGGATCGCGCGGGTCGGGAGGACGGAATCGATCGAGCCGGTTCCAGTCGGCGAGGGGATGGGTCACGACCTGTCCCATGTTGTTCACGTCCGACCTCTCCCATCGACATCCCCAGTCGTCGAGTCCGGGATTGTCGAAGAACCAGCCCCCCTTCTGCCGGTCCATCTCCCAGCAGTCGCGGACGTCGTTGACGATGTCGGTGCGTTCTCCCAGGACCTTCTCGCCCCAGAAATCACCGAGAAAAAAAGGCAAGCGGGGCGGCCTGTCGAACTCGATCGCGCGCCGTACGATTTCTCTGCTTTCCAAATCGATCCTCCTCGTCGATTGCCATGAAACCTCATCCAGGCTAAACTCTGCAGTCCGGGCCTTTCCAGGTCAAAATCTGACGCGGCCGATTTTGACGGGCCGGCACTCGAACGGAGATAGGGATGAAAAGCAGAGAGCGGATCAGGGCGATCATGGCCGGACGTGAACCGGACAGGGCCGGCTTCTGGCTCGGCAATCCTCACGCCGAGACCAAAGAACTCTATTGCAGGGAACTCGGTATCGATTATTCCCCCTGGGATCCGGCCGCGAAGCACAGCGTGGACGAAAAGGTCGCGGCTTCGGCGCGCATGCTGCGCGCCGAGGTCGACCTGTCCTCCGCCATGGGGAGTGATTTTTTCTGGGTCTCGCCGGAGCTCGATCCCGCGGCGTGGCAGCACCCGGAGGGGAAACCGATATTCGACTGCACCGGGGGGCGGCCGAAGAAGACACTCAACCAGCCGGGAGTCTTCGCCGGCTGCGAAGATCCGGGCGATGTCGATGCCTTCGACTGGCCCGATCCCGACCATCTCGATTTCACCGCCTGCACGAAAACGATCGACTACGTCGTGGCCAAGGAGATGGCCGTGGTGGGGGGGATGTGGATCCCTTTTTTCCATATCCTCTGCGATTTCATGGGAATGGACAACTATTTCATCAAGATGCACACCCATCCCGAGGTCGTGGATCGTGTCACCGAGAGGGTTCTCGATTTCTACCTGGAGGCCAACCGCCGGTTTCTCGATGCCGCCTCCGATCGGATCGACGTCTTCTTTTTCGGTAACGATCTGGGCAGCCAGCAGGACCTGCTCATCAGTCCCGCCATGTTCGAGAGGTTCGTGCTTCCCGGAATCGTCAGGGTCGTGGAGCAGGCCAAGTCCCATGACCTCGAGGTGATGCTCCACTCCTGCGGTGCGGTTTCCAAGATCATCCCCGCGCTGATCGATACAGGGATCGACGCGCTTCATCCGCTCCAGGCACGCGCATCGGGTATGGATGCGGAAAATCTCGTTGGCCGCTTCGGCGGCAGGATCGCTTTCGTGGGGGGCGTGGACACTCAGGACCTCCTTCCCTTCCGCTCGGCCAGCGCCGTGCGGAAAGAGGTGCGGCGGCTAAAAGCCCTTTTCGGTTCCCGATTCGTCGTCTCGCCCAGCCATGAGGCGCTGCTTCCCAACGTGAAAATCGAAAACGCCATCGCCATGCGCGACGCGGCTCGAGAGTGATGTTCAAGGCCACCGACCGCGATCGGCGGAATCGGGACAACAGTCGTTGGCGATCTTGAAAAGACGCGGCAAATCCACGGGCCACTTGACAATTCAACTATCTATCCTACTGAATATAGGTTCCTGTTCGCCCGGACCGCTCGGCGGCCCGGCAAGCGAATCTCCTTTTGCAGGAAGGAACAACTTTCTCTTGTGCCCTAAATCGATTGCACCTTTCGAATACGTCGATGAGCAACCGGCTCTGGCAAAGCTGATCGCCGGCATCAGGAAAGCCAAGCGCGTGGCCCTCGATACGGAAGCCGACAGCCTCTTTCACTACTTCGAAAAGGTTTGCCTCATTCAGCTTTCGATCGGCGACAGGAATTACATCGTCGATCCGCTGGCGGAGAATCTCGATCTCGCTCCTTTCATGGATGCCCTTACATCAAAGCCTCTGATCTTCCACGGCGCCGATTACGATCTGCGAATGATGCGCTCTTCTTTCGAGTTCCTTCCCCGCGGGGAAGTCTTCGACACGATGCTCGCGGCGCAACTTCTCGGCTACGAGCAGCTCGGCCTCGCTGCGCTGGTGGAGCGCATCGTGGGCGTGAGTCTTTGCAAGGACAACAAGAAATCGGATTGGTCGCGCCGGCCTCTATCCCCGTCGCAGCTCGAATATGCCTGCGACGACACGCGCTTTCTCGATACACTCGTCCAGGTCCTTTCCAAGGAACTCAAGAAACTCGGCCGGAACGGGTGGCATCGCGAGACATGTGATACCTTGATACAGGCCACACGGCGCGACAAGCCGCCGCCCGATCCGGACGATCAATGGCGCATCAAGGGGCTCAGGGATCTGAAGCGCAAACAGCTCGCTTTCGTGCGCGAACTGTGGCGCTGGCGCGAGGAGCAGGCACGCCGTGCCGACCGGCCTCCGTTTAAGGTCATGGGCAACAAGCAGATCATCGATCTGGCGATCCGTGCGGCAGGGAAGCGGTCGTGGCTGCCGAAAAACGGACATGGCATTCCGAGAAACTGCCGGGGCCGACGCCTCGATTCCCTGGTGAACGCGATCCGGACCGCACGGGCCCTGCCCCAGTCGGAGTGGCCGAGCCATAAGCGGGGCCGCAAGCCGAATCATGAGTGCAACCGTGAGATGGAGGTTCTCACCGCGGCCACGAAAGGGGTGGCCGAGGGGCTCGGCCTCACTCCTTCGATTATCGCCCCGCGCGCGGTTCTTCGATCGATCGCCCTGAACAAGCCGCGTACAGTCGAAGAGATCATGGAATGCAGTCCCATGATGCGCTGGCAGGCCGAACTCCTGGCACCCGCTTTTCAGAAAGCCCTGGAAAAGGTATAGCATCCAGCGGAAGGCGCTATGATACCGGCCGAACTATTCTATTTTGTCTCCGGCGCCGCGGTTGTTTCTTTTCTCATACTCTTTGGCGCCACCTCGATCAGGGAATCCAATGGCCGGGCGGCGGCTCTGAGCTTTCTGGCGGCGGTCCTCTTCGCCGCTTGCTGGACGTCCTTTTACTGCTTGGCGGCACCCACTTCTCTTGTGCTCTGGCTGCTGGCGGCGTCTGTTCCTCTGGCTGCTTTCGGCTTCTTCCTTCCCCTGAACAGACCGACTCCGATCAGGATCGACGGGATCACGTCGCGCGTCGATGAACGGGATGTCATCTTCGCCCGGGAGGAATACCTGCCTGGAACGGACAAGTACGAGACCTACTATGCGCTCAGGCCGGAGAAGAAGGCGGTGGACGACAAGCTGCGCGGCCTTCCCGAACTGCTCGCGCCGGGCGGCCTCTACTACGATCCTCTGCTTTCCGGCCGCGTGACGGCCACGTTCCGGGTCATCGAAAGCATGCTCTCCTCGGTTGACGGCGCGGTCGGGGCGCGCCGCGAGGAGATCGATCCGCAGACGGCGACCCGCATGGTCAAGTCGATGGCGCTCAGACTCGGTGCCGACAGCGTGGGTATCGCACGGCTCGATCCGATGTTCGTTTACTCACACGTGGGTCGCGGGCCGGAGGAGTGGGGAGCGCCGATCGAGACCACACACGACTTCGCGGTCGTCATGGCCTTCGAAATGGATTACGACCAGGTGGCCGCCGCGCCCCGGCTTCCGATCACGGACGAGACCGCGGTCAAATATCTGAAAAGCGCGCAGGTGTCGATCGCGCTGGCCCAATACCTGCGCACCCTCGGCCACGGAGCGCGGGCGCACATAGCGGGGAGCAACTACCAGATCTTGCTGACCGCTGTCGGCCATGACGCCGGCCTGGGAGAGCTGGGCCGGATGGGGTACCTCGTGTCGCCCGAATTCGGCGCGCGTTTCAGGCTCGGAGCGCTGACCACCGACCTCCCACTGGTTGCCGACAAGCCCGTTGTTTTCGGGGTACAGGATTTCTGTGCTCTTTGTAAAAAGTGCGCCTACAACTGCCCGTCAGGGGCGATTCCGCTAGGCGGTGAGGAGAGTGTCCGCGGCGTGAAGAAGTGGCAGCTCGAAATTGAAAAGTGCCTTCACTACTGGCGCGTGGCAGGCACAGATTGCGGGCTTTGCATGAAGGTCTGTCCCTACAGCCACAAATCCTCGTTCGTGCACAATCTGGTCCGTTACGGCATCAAGGACTCGGCAATCGCCCGGCGTCTCGCCCTCTGGGGAGACGATCTTTTTTATGGAAAAAAGGAAAACCCGAAGGCCGTATAACGGCGAATACCTATGATCTGAGCGTACGGATCGGGAATTCCCGTTTCTTGATGAATCTGATTGTCTGTTATTTAAAGACTTGCATCTGGAGTCGATCTTTGCCTCAATAACTGCGCTTGGACATCCTCGTGGTTGGCTCAAAGGATGTCTCAGGACTGATATGGTGGACCATTGCGGGTCCGCTGCTTATCTGCGGGCACCAATTCTGATCTCTTGATTTTTTATTCTTTCTCTCTTTTACAAGGAGGAGCGAGATGAAAAAGGTCTTTTCACTGTTTGTGGCTGGTCTTCTGATCATGGCTTGGACCGGTGCTGCTTTTGCCCAGGACAAGTGGGACGAGATGCACCTTCAAAATGTGCAGGACTTGGACAATCTGCTGGCGAATGCTGACTTGGCATATCACGACCAAGGGAACGCCCCCTCCCAGGGCACATCGGGCTGTACTTGCGAAAAATTACCCTTCAAACTCTCCGGTGAGCTGCGAATTCGCGAGGAGCTGTTCAACCACCGTTACGCGCCGGGAGCCAATATGGTCGGCCGTGACTCGATGGACTTCACCCACATGAGGACGAGGCTTCGTTTGGATTGGGCCGTGGAAGAGGATCTGGACGCGGTCATCGAGTTCCAGGATGTGCGCGTTTGGGGTAGTGAGCTCAACACGGTGGCCGACACTGCCGGGGTCGATCTGAAAAGGTCCAAGATTCGATTCAAGAACCTTTTCGACAAACCTCTCACTCTCGACGTCGGTCGTTACGTCATGGCTTACGGTGATCAGAGGTTGATCGGCCACCTCGAGTGGTTCGACCAGGGGCGGACCTATGACGGTTTCCGTTTCTCCTATGAACCCGAAGGCGATTGGTTTGCCGATTTCTTCGGGGTCAGGATAACCGACTTCGCGGCCACCGATGCAAATGACCAGGATCTCCTCGGTGTCTATGCCGGCAACAGCAAGCTCGCCGACAACCTGGGCCTCGAAGGTTACGTTCTGCTCCTCCGCGACCAGAGACGGGGCGCGGTACCGCTCAACCTGACCGAACGGCGGTTCGTGACCGTGGGCACGCGTGTCTTCGGTGGACAGGACGCGGTCGACTACACGGGCGAGTTCGCGGCTCAGCTCGGCGATGTGGGCCCCACTCAGCTCCGTGCCTACGCCTTCGCCCTCAAGGGAGGTTTCACCCTCTCGGACTGCGACTGGAAAACACGGTGCGGCGCCGAGCTCGCCCATGCTTCGGGTGACAGGCTCGCCGGCGACAATGACAGCGAACAGTTCCAGACCCTGTTCCCCACGAACCACATGCATTACGGCTACGCCGACCTCGTGGGTTGGAGCAACATCTGGGACTACATGGTCGGATTGTCGACCTGCCCGAATGACGACGTGAAGCTCGCTCTGAACTTCCACCACTTCATGCTCGACGACACGGACGGTGGCTGGATCAATGCCGGCGGCGGCGTGATCCGACGGACCACGACCAAGGAGTCGAGGCATCTGGGCGACGAGGTCGACCTGACGGCCACATGGAAAGCGTCCGATGCCCTTTCGTTCCTTGCCGGCTATTCCCATTTCTTCACCGGGCAGTACGTGGAAGACACGGCACCGGTCAACGCGGGAGCGGCCAAAAGAGACATGGACTTCGTCTACGTCCAGGGCAGGGTGAGGTTCTAGTTTCCCATCGTTCGAGACAATTCAATCGAACAAACACCGGACCCGCAACGCGATGCATCATGCAGAGCCGCGCGGGTCCGGTTGCTGTTCGAGACGAATTCTCAGGCCGGGTAGGCGGCGACGACAGTGGTCGTGATCCCGCCGCGGACGTTGAAGTGCCCTTCTACGGTGCATCGCCTCGGCTTGCAGGCCGCGACGAAATCGTCGAGGATCTGATTGGTGACAGCCTCGTGGAAGATCCCCTTGTCCCGGTACGAGAACATGTAGAGCTTGAACGATTTCAATTCGACGCAGAGCCTGTCGGGGACGTAGCTGATCTTGAACGTGCCGAAGTCGGGTTGGCCCGTTTTCGGACAGACGGCGGTCCACTCGGGACAGGTGATCCTGATCTCGTAGTCCCGTTCGGAATTGGGATTATCAAATGTATCCAGTTGCGGCACGATTCTGTCTCCTATTTGAGATTCCGATTTCGAAAGGGCATTTTTTCAGCCTTCACCTTTCGATTCAAGCACTCATATGGGGAGTCGCCTCGAAATCGGCGATTCGCAACTTCCATCGAGATTTGATGATGCCGTGCAGGATGATCCATGAAAGGTGCAAGTCTTTTCACTTGCATTCATCTGTCCAGATTATAAAATCCAGAAAATGTCAATTGGATAATAGACTGTAAATGAAGAACTTATCACCTGTTATACTCATCGTGCTCTTCGCGCTGGGCGGTTGTGCCTCCTCTTATGAATCGGTCCTAGCCCTGAAAGACGCGCACCGCGTTCCGGACGAAGGCGAAACATGCATCACGAGGCAGAGCCGCGCCTTGCTGCGTTATGCAGAAAAAATCTCTTCCCAATCGGAAGAAGAACCGATCGAACTCGAAGATCCTGTCTCGTTCTGCAGGGAGCAGATCGAGAATATTGCCGAGGCCGACCTCTCCTTGCCGCGTCTGCGCGGAGCGGCGGTCTACATCCTTTCCTTCACGGCTGTCAGTTCTCCATCGTCGCTTGTCCGATCGGAAGCCTATCGTGCTCTCGAAAAGATCTGCAAGCCCCAGGCGAAAGACTTCGACGCTCTCGATCCGAACACCACACCCGAAGAATGGGCGGCCCTCTGCAAGAGATGGCAGGCGATCTGGGGCGATCTGCCCCCGAAGGTCATCGAATCGGGTTATCCTGGTGTGGACGAGATCCTGTCTCGGCGGGACTCCGACATGAAGGGGGGGCGCATCAAGACCTCGCGGCGGAGCGCGACGGTCCAGATGCCTGTCCAGAACGGGGAAGAGGAAAAACCGGTCGCCACAGAGGAGCAGATCGCCGCCGCGGAAGCGTTTCTCGAGGAGTTCAGCGGGATCATCGTCGGTTCCTCATCGATCGCCTGGGACAGTCTGGCGCTCTTGACCATTGTCAGACCTCCGGCCGAGGGGTGGATCGATGAGCGCAACCTCTATGCGAAGGTGATCGACACTTTTATCGAGCAGACCTTTTTCCTGACAACCTGCGAGTCGGTTTTCGACGCGAGTCCCACAGTCTCGCTGGCGGCGGCGGACGCGCTTTTTCTCTTCGATTTCGACGACGTGGACAGCCTTGTTCGGTTGCGCATGGAACGCTGCTACGATCCGCCCCTGCGCATGCTGATCTTGAAGAACCTCTCCCCGCTGCATCTCGCTCCCGGAGATCTTGGCGGAAAGCTGATGAGCTCTGTCCGGGAATCCCTCGATTTCCGCGATCCGGGAGTCGTCTACCACGCGGTGGAACTCTTCAAGAACCTGACCGGTATCAAGGAGAACGACCCGAGCTTCTGGCGAAAATGGTGGTCGGATCATGTCGTCGAATTCGCCGACGGTTAGGCTCTTCGATACGATTCAACACCTGACGTGAGGATGATTTTCCTTTGCATTTCCATCTGCTCGACTCTGATCTCGAATATGACGGCAGCCAGCTGTCGTCCCATTTTGCCTTGCGCACGGCTGGTATCAGCGGCGACAGTTTGATCGCCTTTGTCGGCGCCATGGACATTCCGCCGGACAAGATCGCCGACCTCGAGGACTTGCGTGACGGGCAGACGATTCGCGGGGCGCGTCTCGTCCACTTCATCACCGAGCATTTTGGAGTCGGCCTCGAGGTGGGCGTCATGCGGCAGCGCCTTCTCGTGCGTTTGGCCGCCGATATCGTCAACCGGCAGACGGAGAAAACCGTTGTCGTTTCGGGCGATGATCTCTACGTGGAGGGCGGAAAGTTGTCTGTCAGCATTGCGGCGCCCTCGCCCGTATCTTGCTTGATTCATCTGGGGATCAATATTTCTACCGATCAGGTCCCGGTCAAGGCGGCGTCTCTCGGGGAGCTTGGCGTGGACCCGTTTTCTCTCGCTCGGGATCTCGGCCTCCTCTACGGCCGTGAAATCGACTCGATCCGTCAGGCCCTGTCAAAGGTTCGGGGAGTGCCGTGAAAGAACCCGATCTGACCGCAGGCGAGCAAGGGGCGGGCGTTCAGAGCAAGACCACTCTGCGCCGCAAGATCATTCACGCCATACAGCTCATTCTGGCCTTCGTTCTCATTGCCATCCTCCTCTCCAAGGTCCAGATCGGGGATGTGGCCATCTTTCCACCCGGCAGTCCATTGGCGGGCGAACACGAGGGGAAGCTCACCCGGGACGGAAACAGCGCGGTTTTCCTGTCCGAGGGCCTGTTCACGCTGGAAGCTGTCTACGTCAATGACAGGATTCTCGAGGCCCGACTGATCCTGGAGGAGGGCTCCCCAGAACCGGTCGATCCGGAAATCCTTCGACAAATCGAGTTGAAGGAGGGCCTGCTCTCCTGTCTGAAACGGACCGATCCCATCTTTTTTGTCGAGGCTCTGGGCATCTACATCCTGGCCTATGTCTGCGCCATCGTGCGCTGGAAGGTCCTGCTCGACGCGGCAGGCCTTCCCACGTCGATCGGCCGGGCTACGCGGCTCAGCTGCATCGGCCTCTTCTTCAACAACCTCGTTCCCGGATTGACAGGCGGCGACCTGGTCAAGTGTTACTACGTGGCCAAGGAAAACCGCAACCGGAAGACGGACGCGATCATCACGGTGATCGCCGACAGGGTGATGGGGATGGCGGTGCTTGCCGCCTTCTCGGCCGTGGCCGTGCTGACCGACATCGAGAAATACTGGCAGATCGCACTCTCTATCTACCTGTTTCTCGCGGCGATACTCGGTGCGGCGCTGGTCTTCTACTCGGGGCGTCTCAGGCGGCTCTTTTTTGTGGACAAGATCATCGATCTGCTTCCGTTCACCGACCTGATCCGGAAAGTCGACCGCTCAGCGTTTCTCTACAGGTACCGCAAGCGCGCCCTGTTTCTTGGCTTTCTGCTCACCGTGGGAGTCCATCTTTTCGTGATTCTGAGCCTGTCGGTTCTGGGAAAGGGGCTCGGTATCGAGTGTGATCTGATCACCTATGCCATACTTGTGCCGATCATTCTGATCGTGAGCGCGCTTCCGGTCACACCGGCCGGATGGGGGTGGGGCGAAGTGAGTTTTGTGGCGATCTTCGGATTTGCCGGTGTCCCCGCTGTTTTGGCGCTGGCGCTCTCCTTCATCCATCGCTTCAATACACTGGCGATTTCTCTTTCGGGCGGTGTTTTTCTTCTCTTCGGAAAATCCCCTCCCCATGAAACGAAAGAGGTGGAGTCATGAAGGTCATGATCCTGTGCGGCGGCCGGGGCACCCGTCTTTACGAAGAAACCGAGTACCGTCCAAAACCGCTGGTGAAGGTGGGAGACCAGGCGATCGTCGTCCATATCATGGAGATTTTCGCCAGGTTCGGCCACAAGGCGTTCACCCTCTGCCTCGGCTACAAGGGTGACATGATCAAAACCTTCTTTCTCAATTTCGCAACCCTCACCACTGATGTCACGGTGGACCTGAAGGCGCGAAAGGCGCAACTGCTCGAACCGCAGGAGCGCGACTGGACCGTCGATCTCGTCAATACTGGAATCAACACCGGCACGGGAGGGCGGATCCGCCGTGCCCTTCCCCAGATGGGGAACAAGACCTTTCTCGTTACTTACGGGGACGGTCTCGCCGACGTGGACGTCAATGCACTCATTGCGCACCACAAAAAGATGGGGCGCATCGCGACCGTGACCGGTGTGCGCGAAACATCCCGTTTCGGTGTTATCGAACCGGACGGGAAGGGTTTGGTGAGCCGCTTTCGGGAGAAGCCCCTTCTTGACGGGGTCATTTCGGGCGGATTCTTCGTGTTCGAACCGGAGGTGGCCGATTTTCTCGACGACGGCCCCCTGGAGAGTACGCCGCTCGAAACCCTCGCTGCCGAGAACCAGCTCGCGGTCTACAAGCATGACGGTTTTTTCCGTTGCATGGACACCTACAGGGATTATCTCGAGCTCAACGAGATGTACGAACGAGGTTCGACCCCCTGGAGCCGCCCGCCCGGATAGAAACAGAAAACAACGAAAACCTGAGCGGAGATTGAGGATGAAACTACTTGTCGTTGGAACGGTCGCCTTTGACGATGTGGAAACCCCTTTTGGATTGAGAGAAGGGATCCTGGGAGGCTCGGCCACTCATTTTTCCTACGCCGCGTCGTTTTTCACCAAGGTCGGCCTCGTGGGAGCGGTCGGCGGCGATTTCCCCGATGAGTTTCTTCGGGTGATCGATGATCGGGGGATCGACAGGACCGGCCTGCAACGGCTCGAGGGTCAGAAGACTTTTCACTGGTCGGGCAAATATGTGGGCGATATGAACGAAGCCGAGACTCTCGATACCCGTCTCAACGTTCTCGACGGATATCGTCCCGTGGTTCCAGATCGGTTCGGCGAAATCCCGTTTGTCTTTCTGGCAAACGGAGAACCCAATCTGCAACTCGCCACGATCGATCAGGTCCGGCCGCGCTTTCTCGTCTGCGACACGATGAACCTCTGGATCGATACCGCTCTCGAAGGGCTCAAGAAGGTGCTCGCCCGGGTCAACGGCATCATTCTCAACGACGGTGAAGCCAAACTCCTCACGGGGGAACGCAACCTGATCTGCGCGGCCGAGGCGGTTGCCGCAATGGGCCCGAGCACGGTAATCGTGAAAAGGGGCGAATACGGGTCTTTCCTTCTCTGCGACGAAGGGCGCTTCGCCATTCCGGCCTATCCACTGCGAGAGGTCATCGATCCCACGGGCGCGGGAGACTCCTTCGCCGGCGGTGTAATGGGTTACATTGCCGAAAAAGGTTCGACCACATTCACCGATCTCAAGAGGGCCATGGCTTACGGTACGGTGACCGCATCGTTCAATGTGGAAGACTTTTCCCTCGATAATTTCAAGCGGATCAGCCGTTCCGATATCGATCGACGTTTTGAGGAGTTTCTCGCTTTTACCAGTTTTTGATCCGCCGCGATACCGACCCGGGGGCAGGATGCGTACCTTTATCGCTATCGAACTGGATGACCCGATCCGGCGGAAGCTTGGCCATATCAGGCAGGGAACGGCGATTCGCGATCGGGCCGTCCGCTGGGTCAAGCCTTCTTCGATCCACTTGACGCTCAAGTTTCTGGGGGAGATCGAACCGGAGGTCGTCCCCGAGGTGAGCGCAGCCATGGAACGCGCCGTGGCCGGGATCGCTCCTTTTGCGATCGAGGTGGGCGAATTCGGTTGTTTTCCCAACATGCACAATCCGCGGGTGTTGTGGGTCGGTGTCCGTAGTCCTGCCGATACACTGATTCTTCTTCAGTCAGAGGTGGAAGCCGAACTCGGCGCAATCGGATTCAAGCGTGAAAAAAGGGCTTACAAACCGCATCTGACCGTGGCGCGCGTCAGGGGGCGTATCGGTCCGTTATCTCCTGACGATTTTGGTCTGAGCGGCGATTGCGCCAAACCGGGAGGACTCGGGGAGCAGGAGGTGACAGGAATCACCCTTTTTCAAAGTGAGCTGAAACCCTCTGGCGCTGTTTACGTCCCTCTGGCCACAGTTCCCCTGCAGGGTGGATAATCAATCCCGAGCGGATGGTTGGCGGTCAGTCTGGATCTTGTCGATCTGGGAAGCACTTCTTGACTCCCCGCTTTCCTGGTCTATTTCCAGGTCTGTACACTGATCGAATCCATGAACGAATTGTTGATTTTCTTGATTTATTGTCTGGTGGGGATCTCTTTAGTTATGATAAAGCGGTTTGATAAGTTTGATCGAGAACCGACTTTCCCGCAGAACGGAGTCCGTTACGGAAGGAGAGAGCATGGCCGGTAGGAGTGCGTCTGAACAACCCAAGAAAGATCAGTTACTTACGAACACCATCGACCAGATCGAACGCCAGTTCGGCAAAGGAGCCATCATGAGGCTCGGCGATGATGTGGACGTCGAGATATCGGGAATCAAGACCGGCGCTTTCTCGCTCGACATGGCGCTCGGGGGGCGTGGAATTCCCAAGGGCCGTATCGTCGAAGTCTACGGCCCCGAGTCTTCGGGAAAAACAACCCTGGCCCTTCACATGATTGCCAGCGCTCAGCGGGATGGCGGAATCGCCGCTTTCGTGGATGCGGAACACGCCCTCGATCCAGCTTATGCGCGCCGTCTCAGAGTCAATCTCGACGATCTTCTCGTTTCGCAGCCGGATACGGGTGAGCAGGCACTGGAGATCGTCGAAATGCTTGTCCGGTCCAATGCTCTCGAACTGGTCGTTGTCGATTCGGTTGCGGCCCTCGTGCCCCGCGCCGAGATCGAAGGCGAGATGGGCGATGCCCACGTGGGACTTCAAGCCCGTCTCATGTCTCAAGCACTGCGCAAACTGACCGCCGCAATCTCCAAGACACAGACCACGGTTCTCTTCATCAACCAGATCCGTGAAAAGATCGGTGTCTTTTTCGGAAATCCTGAAACCACACCCGGCGGCAGGGCGCTCAAATTCTACTCGTCCGTACGCCTCGACATTCGCAGAATCGGCGCTCTGAAAACCGCCGATGAGGTGATCGGCAACCGCGTCCGGGTCACGGTCGTGAAAAACAAGGTCGCGCCACCTTTCCGGAAAGCTGAATTCGATGTTCTCTTCAACAAGGGGATCTCGTGGATCGGAGACATCCTCGATCTGAGCGTGGATAAGAAGATCGTTCAGAAATCAGGAGCCTGGTACTCTTACGGTGATGTGCGCCTTGGCCAGGGCAGAGACCGCACCGTCGAATTCCTGGAAGAGAAGAAGGAACTGCTCGAAGAAATAGAGACCAAACTGATCAACACTTATACCAAGGCCAAGGAGGAGGAATTCAACTCCAAGGGGCAGCAAGCAGCGAAAGCTCCGGCACAGCCGGCGAAATCGTCGCAGCAGACTGCGAAATCGTCGCAGCCCAAGGCCGCGCCCGGTACGTCCAAAGGAAATCCGGTTCCCAAGACCCGGTCAGCACAATAGGAGATCCCCCGTTTCAATGAATCCCAACGACCTGCGCGATGGATTTCTGAAATTCTTCGCCCAACGAGACCACACGCTCTGTCCGAGCGATCGCCTGATTCCCGAGAACGATCCGAGTCTTCTCTTCACGCCCGCAGGAATGAACCAGTTCAAGGATATGTTCATGGGCGTTGGCTCGCTCCCTTTCAAGAGGGCGGCGTCGAGCCAGAAATGCCTCCGGATGCCAGACCTTGATAATGTGGGGAAGACTGCCTCGCACCATACGTTTTTCGAGATGCTTGGAAACTTCTCTTTCGGAGATTACTTCAAGGAAGAGGCAATCGCCTGGGCGATCGAATATCTCGTGGACGAATTGGGGATCGATTTCAAGGATCTCGCTTTTTCGATCTACGAGGACGATGAACAAGCCGCCGATATCTGGTTGAAGAAAATGAACGTGCCGGCGGACCGCCTCTATCGGTTCGGTGAAAAGAGCAATTTCTGGCCAGCCGAAGCCCCGTCCAAGGGGCCGAACGGCGTGTGTGGGCCGTGCTCCGAGATTTTTGTCGATCTCGGCGGTGGTTGCGCGCGGCCGGATTGCGATCCCGATTGCGACTGCGGTCGCTTCGTCGAGGTGTGGAATCTCGTTTTCACCCAGTTTCTTCGCAAGGACGGCGGAGTTCTCGATCCGCTTCCGCAGAAGAATATCGATACCGGGATGGGATTCGAGAGGCTGCTGCGTGTACTCGAGGGAGTGGACAGCAATTTCGACACAACCCTGTTCAAGCCGATCATCAGCAGGATCTGCGACCTGTCTGGAAAGGAATACGGGGCGGACGGGACCGACGATATCAGGATCAGACGGGTCGCCGATCATGTCCGTGCGGCCGTGTTCTGTGTTTCCGAAGGGATCGCGCCGACCAACGAGAAGCAGGGATACGTGGTTCGCAAAATCTTACGCCGCGCCATGCTCGACGGAAATAATCTCGGAATTGAAGGGGCTTTTCTGAACAAGCTGGTCGATCCGGTCGTATCCGCAATGAGTGCGCCCTATCCTGAACTGGCCGAATTGCAGAAGAGGATCGAGAGAGAGATCAAAAAGGAAGAGGATAAGTTCTCGACGACCTTTGTACAGGGCTTGAGCCGGCTCGAGGGATTTGTCAAGGATTTGAACTCGAAGGGGCAAAAGGTTCTCCCCGGTAAATCGGCGTTCCTGCTCTACGACACTTTTGGTTTTCCCCTCGATATCACGATCCGCTACCTCGAAGATGTGGGCGGGATCGTAGATGTGGACGGATTCAACGAGGAAATGGACGCTCAGCGCGCCAGAGCGCGCGCCGGTTCGAACATTGCCTCCGAGATATTCGACACAGGCCCGCTCGCACACCTGAAAGGCAAGGTGGATCCGACCGAGTTCGTCGGTTACGAGGCGAGCGGTGCTGGCTGCCGTATAGTGGCAATTCTCACAGACGAGGGGCTCGTCGACACGGTGACACAAGGAACATCGGCGTCGATCATTATGGACCGGACGCCTTTTTATGCTGAAGCCGGAGGGCAGGTGGGGGACAGGGGAAGGATCTCCTGTGACACCTTCTCTTTTCTGGTGAATCGCAACACTGTGGCGGAAGGGGACTTTTATCTGCACTCAGGTCTGGTGACGGAAGGAACCATCTCCGTTGGCGACAGCGCACGCGCAAATGTGGACAAGACACGGCGCGATTCGATCAGACGGAACCATACCGCCACACACCTCCTGCACTGGGCTTTGCGCAAAGTCCTCGGCGATCAGGTGGAACAGGCCGGTTCACTGGTCGACGACAAGCGACTTCGCTTCGATTTCCTGCACGGGCGCGCACTGGAGGCGGGCGAGATCAACGAAATCCTCTCCCTGGTGAGCGAGAAGATCCGATCCAACCTGTCCTTGAAGACACTCGTGTTGCCGATCGACGAAGCAAAGGCCCTGGGCGCTATGGCTCTGTTCGGAGAAAAGTACGGTGAGCGGGTGAGGACGGTCGTCATTTCAACAGAGGACCAGGCGGAATCGAGCATCGAACTCTGCGGCGGAACTCACGTCGGAGCGACTGGCGAGATCGGGAGCTTCTGGATCGTGAGCGAAGAGTCGATCGCTGCCGGGGTTCGTCGCATCGAAGCCGTGACCTCGAGTGCGGCCGAGCTCTATCTGCAGGAACGTTTGGCCCTCCTGAACGAATCCTCAAAGCTCTTGAAGGCTCCCACCGATCGGCTTCCCCAGGCGATCAAGGATCTCCAGCAACAGTACAAGGACTTGCGGAAAGAAATCGCCCAGTTCCGCGAGGGTAGAGCCCTGGAGCGCCTCTCGACGATCATCGATTCAGGGCGCGATCTGGGCGACGGGCTGAAGTTCTTCTCGGGTCGGGTCGACGGCCTGAGTCACATTGAATTAAAAAAGTTGATCGACAGCATCCGCGGTCAGAACAAGAATCCCTTCGGTATCGTGCTCCTGTCAAAGGAGGGCAAGCGCGCCAATTTTGTTGCAGCGGTCGATGACGCGTTGATCGAAAAGGGGGCGTGGCCCGCAAACGATATCTGCAAGTACCTCGGAGGTCGGATGAACGGAGGCGGTGGAGGCCGGCCTGGCATGGCTCAGGGGCAGGGAACCGCTCCTTCCAATCTGGATGAACTCCTTGAGGGAGCAATCGAGGAGGCTCTTCAAAAGCTTGGAGCCTGATCGCATCTGCAGAACTCGAGGCTCGCTTCAAAATCATCGTCGAATATCATTGCACAATCCAACAGTTCGAGACACTATCGTGCACTCGTAAGGTATTTCCCATTAATATTTTCTGAAGACTGAATTCGAGCCTGCTATATTCCTGCAATCTGGGGAAGAAAGCTGTTGACCTTTGTCCATGAATTCGTAAAATACCCAGCTTTTATGTTGGGTCAGAAAATACGGATCTCTGACCCCCTCTGTGGATCACTCAGATCCTTTTACGATTGACCTTGAAGACTTACCAGACTCTGGAGATCGATAGTGGCGGTTCCCAAAAATAGAACATCCAAACACAGGAAACGAAAGCGGCGTTCACACCATGCACTCACCGCTCCCGGAACATCGATCTGCAAGCGGTGCGGGCAGACGACTCGTCCGCACGCGGTTTGTGACAACTGCGGTTATTACCGGGGCGAGGAGGCCATCTCCAAGGAATAAGGAACAGCTTCCAGTGCAGGCGTGATTCACTGGTAGGCGGATCTTATCTTCGAAAGGGGATTCATTGACTCGCATAGCTATCGATGCCATGGGAGGGGACAACGCTCCAGAGGCGATTATCGGAGGAGCTATCAAAGCGGTGGAACGCGGCGATATCTCGGCCTCCGATATCGTACTCGTCGGCTCGGAGAGCCGTCTCCGTTCGCATCTCGACAACGAATTGAATTGCTCCTTCGATTTCCAGATCGAGGATGCCGCTCAGACTGTGAAGATGAGCGAAAATCCCGTGGATGCGCTCCGGAAAAAACGCGACTCGTCGATAGCGATCGGCATCAGTCTTCTGAAACAACAACGCGTCGACGCTATGATTTCGGCAGGCAACACGGGCGCTATGGTCGCATTCGCAACGCTCCGGCTCGGCATGTTGAAAGGTGTCAAACGGCCCGGCATCGCTGTTCTCTATCACTCTCTTTCCGGCGCCTGCACCATCATCGACGTGGGAGCCAACATCCACTGCAAACCGGCTCATCTGTTCCATTATGGGATCATGGCATCCAACTACATGCGTTGCGTGCTTGGCATCGAGAAGCCGCGAATCGCCATGATCAACATCGGAGAAGAGGATGAGAAAGGAACGGCGCTCCTCAAGGAGACACGCGATCTCTTTGAAACGTCGGGGGCCAACTTTATAGGCAACGTCGAGGGGCAAGATATCTTTTCCGGTAAATGTGACGTGATTGTCTGTGAGGGATTCGTGGGCAACGTCGTCCTGAAGGTTTCTGAAGGATTAGGGGCCTACATCTACAACGCTCTCCTTCGGGACATGCAAAAGGAAGACATAACGTCGGAAAAGAAAGAGATTTCTGGCAGCCTGATAAACGACATTTACAGTAAGCTCGATTATTCAGAGTATGGTGGAGCGCCTCTGCTAGGCGTAAACGGGAATGTTTATATATGCCACGGTCGGTCGGATACAAAAGCGATTGCGAATGCGATCCGCTTTGCGCGGCGATCAGTGGAAGGCAAATTGAACGAGCACATCGCATCCGGACTCAGCGTCTGACGGTGCTCGAGGGCAAGCGGTTTGGGTCAACAGCTGTTACGGAATAACAAAGGACAGATCCATGGCTAAGAGAGCAATGCTTTTTCCAGGTCAAGGGGCGCAGTACCCGGGAATGGGGAAGGAATTTTGCAATGCTTTCCCCGAGGCTGAAGAGATCTACCAAAGGGCCAACAGGGCGCTGGACCTGGATCTCGCGGCCATCTGCTTCGAGGGATCGGTTGAAGAGGTGAGCAGGACCGATATCGGTCAGCCCGCGATCTTGACGACCTCGATTGCCATCGTCAACATTCTCGAAAAACGGTTCGGTCTCAATCCGAGAGACTTCTCGGCAACGTCGGGACTTTCGCTCGGCGATTATTCAGCGCTCGTTTTCGCAAGGGTTCTGAGCTTCGACGATGCTGTCCGGCTCGTTGCAAAACGCGGTCGTTACATGCAGGAGGATTCCGATCGTAATCCGAGTGGTATGATGTCGCTCATCGGTGCCACTCCGGAGCAGGCACGGAATCTTTGCGACGCGTACGGCGAGAACGATGTTCTCGTACCGGCGAACTTCCTCGGACCGGGCCAGATTGCCATTTCGGGTTCCCTCGATGCTCTCGACCGGGCCGAAGAACACCTAAAAGAGTTCGGAATCAGGAAGGGCGTTCGCCTTCGTGTTGCGGGCGCGTTTCATTCCCCTCTGATGGAAGAAGGCGGTCGAAAACTGGCGAAGGAACTGGGCCATATCGAGTTCAAGAAACCGGTCGTGCCTTTTGCGTCGAATGTAACCGGTAGTTTCATCGACGACCCGGAAGAGATCCGCGCCAGTCTGGCGCAGCAGGTCACCGCACCCGTTCTCTGGCACGACATCATGAACAATTTCATTTCCAGGGGTGTGGACACCTTTTTCGAGCCCGGCCCGGGCAAGGTCCTCACCGGCATTCTGAAAAAAATCAACAGGAATCTTTTCGTACACAATCTTGACGATCCGGGCGGAATTGATACCTTCGTTGCGGGATACCGAAAAGAAACGTCTTTCCGTGTACCCGGTACGCACGAGGTCTCATTTTTCTAGTGGAAATTGGAGGCATCAAAAAGTGACCGATTCAATCGAAGATAAGGTAATTAACATCATTTGCGAGCAGATGGGTACAACACGCGAGAAGATCAGCGACAAGACTTCGTTCATCAACGATCTCGGCGCGGATTCTTTGGACACTGTCGAACTCGTGATGAATTTTGAGGATGAATTCGAAATCAGCATTCCTGACGATGATGCTGAAAAGATCCAAACAGTGGGAGACGCGGTAGGCTACATCAAGGACAAGGTTGTCTGATCGCCAGCGGCGTCTTGTTCCCGAGGATGTTCTCACGAATCGTCTTTTTGCGCATAAAGCATAGCGGCACCGCCCGGCGGTGGAGTTCTTCGTTTCGGAAGAACAAATGGAGGCTGACTGTTGAGTAAGCGTCGCGTTGTCATTACAGGGATGGGATGTCTATCCGCCCTGGGAATTGGCGTTGAGACGGTCTGGGACGGTCTTCTACATGGGCGCAGCGGAATCGGCAGGATCCAGTGTTTTGATCCGGCCGATTTCGCATCGCAGATTGCGGGGGAGGTGAATGATTTCGATCCCCTCAATTACATGTCCAAGATGGAAGCCCGCAAACTCGACCGCTGCAGCCAATTTGCCCTTGTCACGGCCGAAGAGGCGATCAAGGATTCTGGCCTCGAGTTCGACAAGTTCGATACGAACAGGATCGGCTGTATTCTCGGCACCGGAATCGGTGGCATCAACACTTTGGAGACTCAAAAAGAGGTTCTCGAAAAGCGTGGTCCGTCGAGGGTTTCTCCCTTCATGGTTCCCATGATGATGGCCAATGCCATCGCCGGTGTCATCTCGATCAAGTACGGATTGCAGGGGCCGAGTTTCACAACAGCCTCGGCGTGCGCCTCTTCAGCGTCAGGCTTGGCGGCCGCACTCGAGTCGATCCGGCGCGGGGAAACGGATATCGTGATTTCGGGCGGCTCGGAGTCGACCATCACGACCCTGACCGTGGCGGCTTTCGCGTCGATGAAAGCGCTCTCTTTCCGCAATGACGAACCGCAACGCGCGAGCCGTCCCTTTGACAAGGACCGCGACGGATTCGTGATTGGCGAAGGTGCGGCCACTTTTATCCTAGAAGAATACGAGTCAGCGAAGAGACGGGGCGCTCGGATTTACGCCGAGTTCAAAGGACACGGTTCCACGGCCGACGCCTTTCATATCACGGCGCCCAAGGAGGACGGTGAAGGCCCCAAGAAGGCCATGCAAGCAGCCCTTGCCGACGCCGGCCTGACTCCCGATGATATCGACTATGTGAACGCCCACGGAACCTCTACACCTCTCAACGATGCTATCGAAACCACCGCGATCAAGGCGGCGTTTGGCGATCGCGCCCGCTCCGTGCCGATCAGTTCGACCAAATCGATGATCGGCCATCTGCTGGGCGGCTCTTCGGCGGTCGAGTTCGTCGCGTCGGTTCGCTCCATTTACTCAGGAGCCATCCACCCGACGGTCAACCAGGAGAATCCCGATCCCGTATGCGATCTCGACTACGTTCCAAATGAGGCCCGCGAGATCAGGGTACGCAACGTGCTGTCCAATTCTTTGGGATTCGGGGGGCACAACGTCTGTCTCGTGGCCGGATCCGTCTGAAGCCATGGCGAAACCCGCACAAAATCGCGAGGAGATCGGTCGAATTCGCAAGTCCTTTTGTGATGGGGGACAGGGCCATGTCTTTGATTGGTGGGACGAACTCTCCAAGGAGGAGCGGGAGACGCTGACCGGCCAGCTGGCAGAGATCGATCTCGATCTCATGAACCGGCTTGCTGCCGAACACATCGCGACCGACTCCGGGGTGGAAAGTGCGCGTCTCGAGCCTGCCGAATTTATCCCCCTGCCAAAAACGAAAGAGGAAAGAAAAAAAGAGGCCGATACCGCAGCGAGAGGTATCGGACTGATCCGTTCCGGCGAAGTCGCCGTGTTTGTCGTTGCCGGAGGTCAGAGTTCCCGATTGGGCCTCAAGACCGCAAAGGGGAAATTCCCCATCATGCCGGTCACAGGTAAGTCGCTCTTTCAGCATCACGCGGAAAAGATCCTTGCCGTCTCTCGGAAGTACGATGTGTCCATTCCGTTTTTCGTGATGACGAGCCAGACCAATCACGAGGAGACGGCCACCTTCTTCGAAGAGAATAAATTCTTCGGCCTCTCTCCCGACGACGTCTTTTTCGTGACGCAAGGAATGCTCCCTGCTCTCGATTTCAGCGGCAAGTTCATCCTCAAGAACAAGGGATCCCTCTTCATGAGCCCTGATGGACATGGGGGGGCTCTGAAAACCCTCTACCGCAGCGGTGCGATCGGCGAAATGGAAAAAAGAGGCATCCGATACGTCTCTTATTTCCAGGTGGATAATCCACTCGTCAAGGTCCTCGATCCCGTATTCCTCGGCTACCACGACCGGGACGGGGCCGAGATGTCCTCGAAGATCGTGCGTAAAACCGATCCTCAGGAGAAAGTGGGCGTCATCGGTCTGATCGACGGCCGGCCGGGAGTGATCGAGTACTCCGATATGAGTCAGGACGATGCCCTCGCCCGGACGAATGAGGGAGATCTTGTCTACTCGGCAGGCAGTATCGCGATTCACCTCATAAATGTCGAGTTCATCAAAAAGTGCAACGAAGGGGAATTCACGCTTCCTTTTCACAAGGCGGAAAAGAAAATCCCCTTTCTTGATGATTCCGGCCAGAACGTAACTCCCGAGGAGGCCAACGGAGTCAAGTTCGAGACCTTTGTTTTCGATGCGCTCCAGTACGCCCGCAAGACAGTCGTCATGGAAGTCTCACGTGACGAGGAGTTCGCACCGGTCAAGAACGCATCGGGCGAAGACAGCCCGGTCACATCCCGCAAGGCTCTATCCGCCCTGTACACCTCCTGGCTCGCTGCCGCCGGATTCAATGTGAAGGATCTGGAATCGTGCGACGTGGAAATATCGCCCCTCTTTGCCCACAACGCGAAGGATCTCGCCGAAAAGGTGACAAAGGAACGTCGACTTTTCTCCTCCAAGCTTTACATACAATAAGTCAGCTCCCATCATAGTGTCCATGAATGCCAAGCGTATCGCAGTGGTCATGGGGGGGTGCTCTCCGGAGTACGCCATATCGATGGAGAGTGGCCGTGCCGTTCTCGACGTGTTGGAGTTGAGTTCCTATGAAGGCCGTGGCGTCGTGATCTGTCGGGACGGTCTCTGGGCGCTTCTCGACGAACGCACACCGTCCGATTTTTCCGAACAGTCGATTTCCGAAAGAAGGCGTTCGCCCGAGGAGGCGGTGAGTTTACTGCGAAAATGGGGTGTCGACGTCTTCTTTCTGGCCCTCCATGGCCCGGGCGGCGAAGACGGATCGATTCAGGGATTTCTCGACACACTCGGCCTGACCTACACGGCCTCCGGTGTCCACACTTCGGCCCTGGCCATGGACAAGCCGCTGGCAAAATCATTTCTGGCCTCCCATGGAATAAGGACTCCGGCCGCTCGTGTCGTGGATAGGGGCTCGTGGCGCTCGAATCGTGAAGGCACAGTCCGCGAAATCGTCGATACCATCGATTTGCCCTGCTTTGCAAAATCCGTGCGCCTCGGATCGAGTGTCGGAGTACAGCGGGCCGACGACGGCGAGGCTCTGTGCGCCGCTGTCGACGCTGTTTTCGAGGTTTCACCAGAATCGGTTCTGGTGGAGCAATATATCGATGGGAGGGAGTTCTCCTGTCCGGTCCTGGGAAACGCGCACTCTCCGCTTCGTGTTCTGCCGCTCGTGGAGATCAAACCGCTCACCGCCTCCTTCTTCGACTATGGAGCCAAGTATGAACCGGGCGGCGCTGAAGAGATCTGCAATCCCGATCTTGATCCGGAAATCGCTCGCTCAATACGTGCCATCGCCGCTCGGGTTCATGAGCTGATTGGCGCCCGCGGTTTCAGCCGCTCCGATTTCATTCTCGACAGCGAGGGGATCTGGTTTCTCGAGGTGAATACGATCCCGGGATTGACGGCGCAGTCGATCCTCCCTCGGTCGGCCGAGTCTGACGGAATCTCGTTCGAGGATCTGGTCGGCACGATCATTGAACTCTCGTTGAATGGCCATGAACCGGAGGGGAAAGAATGAGTCCGATCAGGGTGGGTGTCAACGGCGCCCGGGGAAAGATGGGGACGATCACCTCTCGGGCGGTCGAAAAGGCGGATGATATGGAACTCGTCTTCCGGCTCGACGCAGGCGATGATCTCGGGGAAGGAATTGTCCGGAACGATCCCCGTGTGGTTGTCGATTTTACCGTACCATCTGCAGTCTTCGAAAACACCATGTCTATCATCGATCATGGTGCCCGGCCAGTGATAGGAACGACCGGTATGACCGGGCAAGAACTCGATCTCGTCAGGCGGGCGCTCGAAAAGAGGAAACTCGGCGGTATCGTGGCTCCCAATTTCTCTCTCGGTGCACTTCTCATGATGAAGATGGCTTCTGAAGCGGCGAGCAGCTTCGACAGTTGCGAGATCATCGAGCAGCATCACGAAAAGAAAATCGACGCGCCATCGGGAACTGCCAGGCTCACTGCGGGCCTCGTTTCCAAAGCGCTGGAAAAAAAAGATCTCTCCGCAGAAGGGGCGCCGAGCCGTGGCGGGCTTCACGACGGCATCCGCGTTCACAGTGTCAGGCTTCCGGGCCGAATGGCCCACCAGGAAGTCATTTTCGGTGGACTCGGCGAGACATTGACCATCCGGCACGATACCATTTCGCGCGAATGTTTCGTTCCGGGCATACTCATGGCGATCCGGCGTGTGCTTCAGATCGAGGCTCTCGAAGTCGGTTTGCGGGTCTAATAGCGGCGGCAGCAAAGAAATTCGCGAGGATTTCTTGACCGTTGCCCGCCCGAGAGATATTTATTGCACGATTAATCTCTGGCGCGGATCGTGCAGAATGCGCTTCTTTTACAAAAAACAATGGGCCAGAGTGGCGGAACTGGCAGACGCGTCGGACTCAAAATCCGAAGCCTCGCAAGGGGCGTGGGGGTTCGAGTCCCCCCTCTGGCACCAGTCTTTTAGCGGAAAAGGGCCTTGAAAAGCTTTTCCGAAACCTGTATGAAGATCCATCCGATGGGTTTTCGAACGAGTGGGCCGTTAACTCAGTGGTAGAGTGCTATCCTCACACGGTAGAAGTCAGTGGTTCGAATCCACTACGGCCCACCACTTTTTTTCACAACAGCCTTCTTCAACTCTTGCATCACGTCCTGTTCCGTGTCCTGCCCGCCTCGGGACGTCTGTAAAAGTGGGAGGGATTGAAAAGGTTTTGACACAACCTGGAAACCCTGTGCTAATAATTATCGAACGGAATGGGGTAGAAATCACTCTTGAGGAGTAGTCAAAATGCGCGAGAAAGTGGAAAAAGCGATTTCTGAAATTCGTCCTCTTCTGCAGGCCGACGGTGGCGATGTGGAACTGGTGGACATCGAAGACGGTGTGGTAAAGGTTCGGCTGAAAGGCGCATGCGATGGCTGCCCCGGTGCCGTCTACACCCTCAAGAACGGTATCGAGCAACGCCTCAAGACTCTCATTCCCGAAGTCAAGAGTGTCGAGGCCGTGTGATCCCTGATGGTCAACGATATCGATATCGGTAAAAAGGAAGGGGAGATCTCTGCCCGCATTCTTGATATCAAGAGGCGCCTCGGAGACTCGCTCCTCATTCTGGGCCACCACTACCAACGGTCTCAGATCATCGAACTCTCCGATTACATTGGAGACTCTTTTGCTCTGGCCGCCAAGGCGGCCGCCACCGAGAGCGCTCGGTTCATCGTGTTTTGCGGCGTGGAATTCATGGCCGATAGCGCCGAGATTCTCCGCAACGTCGGCCAGTCTGTCTACCATCCGAATTCGGCCGCAGGGTGCCCCATGGCCGACATGGCTGATATCGAAAACGTGGAGATCGCTTTCGATCGGATTTCGCGGCATGCGAAGGGGCGGGTAGTCCCGGTCGTCTACATGAACTCCTCTGCCGCGGTCAAGGCGTTTTGCGGACGGCATGGTGGGCTTGTCTGCACATCGTCCAATGCTGACGCAGCCATGAAATGGGCCTATGAGCAGGGTGAAGTCGTGCTCTTTATGCCCGATGAGCATCTGGCCACAAACACTGCCGACAATATGGGCATACCCGAAGGGGCCCGCACCATCTACGATCCGTCGGAAGATGATGGGGGAGAGGCCTTTCGCGTCGATTCCGAAACCCTACTCGTCCAGTGGCGCGGATACTGCCACGTTCACACCCATTTCACCACAGGTCATATCGAACGGGCGCGCAACGCCGCCCCTGATTGCCTCGTCGTGGTCCATCCCGAGTGTCCGCGCGAGGTCGTGGCTCTCAGCGATGTTATTGGATCCACGACCAAGATAGTCAAAACCGTCGATGACGCCGAAGAGGGGCGGACCATTGTCGTGGGCACGGAGATCAATCTCGTGGAACGCCTCGCGACAAAACATGCCGGCCAAAAGAGAGTGATCCCCCTCGATAGATCGCTCTGTCCGAACATGTTCCGGATCAGCCTCACGAACCTTTGTCAATCTCTGGAGAATCTCGACAACGACACCTTTCGCGTCCACGTTGCTCAGGACGTGATTCGCGATGCTCGAGTCTCACTGGAACGTATGCTGGCGATAGCGTGAACATTAAAAATCTCGCGCTCGACCTTCCAGGATTTGACAAGGCACCCATCACTTCTCTACAATCCTATTCGAAGTTCTTTCTAAAGCCCGGTGCGAAAGCTCGAAGCTTTTGGGAACGCCCGCGTCGGGTGTTCCACATGGCGAGGTGTTAGGGAAGATGGTGAGAATCCATCACGGACCCGCCGCTGTAATTGGTGACGAGGATTGCACGGTGCCACTGCTGATCTTGGGCCCATTGCCGCATTAGGCTCTGGTCGCTCCTGAAAAGTGGGAAGGCGCAATCCGAGAACGATCCATAAGTCAGAAAACCTGCCTCCGCCTGATTGCCTTTCACTGTAACTTCGTGGAGCGAGTGAAGTGATTGCGGGTAATGGAACTACCCTTCCATTTCTGCCAGCCTATCCAGACGGTATTCGTCCCTTCTCGGGGCGAGGACCGACATTTTCTTCCTCCTTCCTGCGATCTTTTTGCACGGGCAAATCGGTTTCGTTCTGTTTCCACATCACCTTTCTTTGAGGAGGAAAACATGAAGATCAACGTTTCAATCCCTGTTCTTGCCGCGGCAGCCCTGTTTTGTGGTCTGCTCCTGCCCGGACTGAACGGTCAGGAAGTGTCGGCCATCATTGATTTCGAAGACGGAGACTCGATTTCAGATTATCAGTTCGGAATGAAATTATCAGACGACGGAACAAGGCTCTTTGTCGCGATCATCGGCAATTTCTTCGATCCTTTCGACTACAACCATCGTATCGTCGAAATCGACACAGCCACCGGTACGATCACTCGCGAGGGCCTGACCGGAAACCTGCCGGAAGAAATCGAGATCCGCTACGATGGCAACGGAAACATCGAGAAGATCTTTACCAGTGACAGCGGCGATGGAACGATCACGGTCCTGAATCCGGACCTTTCGCCGAGCGACGTCGTCGATCTCACGCTCGTTGGCGGCGGTATGGGCTATTACCCCTTCGGACTCGTCATGGGACCAGAGGGGCGTTATCTCTACGTGTCCACGATGAATCTGGGCGAAATCTTCCGCATCGACACACAGCCTGGTCCGACCTATCTCGACATCGTGGATATCTTTCAGTTGTCAGCAGGGGGTAACGGTCGCATGGGATTCTACCAGGGAAAACTGGTCGTCCCGGGAAGCGACTATCTTGTCGATGGCGCGGTCCTGAGCGTCTTCGATCCGGATTACCCGAGCCAGGTGGACGTGGTCGTTCTCGACAACGAACTTTCGGGCTGGCCCGGCGCCTATGACGTTGCGGTCGCTGGCGGTTTCGCCTATGTGACAGTGCTCGATTACAACTCGAACATGGATCTTTACGAGGTCGATCTCGAGAGTTCTCCGCCGGCGGTGAGCCGGTTGATCGACCTGTCCGGCGAGCATGACTCTCTCTGGGAACATGGGCTCGCCATATCACCGGACGGAAATACGCTGGTTACCACCTGTCTCGACGGTCCAGTCAAGATCGTGGGGCGTAAGGCGGGGCGGCTGCTGACCGAGATCGATCTGACCTCCTTTGGCTCGGGCCAGTGCAACGAGGCAGTGTTTTCGAAAAACGGACAGAAAGTATGCATCACCGATCAAGGCGACAGCACTGCCTATGTCCTCTCGGGAGTGCCCGAGCACGGCCTTTTTCTCGAAGGTTCGGAATCGGCTTCTATTGGAGATCAGGTCGAATTCACGCTAGTGGGGGGCGAGATCGGCGCTCCCGGGATCTGCCTGGCGTCTTTTCACCGCGGCCCGACTCTTTTTCCCAACGTGACCATCGACCTGGGACAGCCCTTCCATCTGCTGGCTCAGGATCTTTTCGATGTTCAGAACGAGCTTCCAGGTCTGAGCTGGACCATCCCTAACTGGTCGTGGTTACCGGGTTTGACAGTTTACCTGCAGGGATTAACCCGTGATGGTGACGGTGAGATCCGCCCGTCCAATTTGTGCGTTCTCGAATTTGTTTGAAATCGGATTTCATATTCAAAATAAATAGATGCGGAAGAGGAAAAGAATGTCCCTCTTCCGCATTTTTTTTAAAATACAGAGTCGGCCTGCGGCCGTGTTTAGATTGTGCGAACGACCCACTGTAGTGGAGACGAGATAGAATGACTCAACTACTCAAAGCCAGGGACAAAATTGTAACCCCGGAAATGATCGAGGTGGCCCGATACGAAGGGCTCGAGCCTGAACAGATCATGCGCTCGGTTGCGGACGGATCTGTTGTCATTCCCAAAAACAAGCTCCGATCCTTCCATGCTCTTGGTATCGGGCGAGGGTTGACTACCAAGATCAACGCAAACATCGGGACATCACCTCGCCGGACCGATGCGACAGAAGAGATGGAAAAGCTCAACGCCGCAGTTGACGCAGGCGCGCATGCGGTGATGGATCTTTCAACAGGCGGCGACCTGGAGAAATGCAGAAAAAGCATTATCGACGCCTCTCCGCTCATGGTGGGAACGGTGCCGATCTATGAGGCCGCCGCGGGAAAATCCTTTGTCGATATCGACGCGGAAGAACTGTTCGGGGTGATCGAGCGCCACGCTCGTTCTGGAGTCGATTTCATCACCGTTCACTGTGGAGTGACCCAGGACCTGCTGCCCTCGATTCTCGATCAGAACGAGCGCGTCATGGGAATCGTGTCCCGCGGTGGGGGGCTCATCACCGCCTGGATGCAAAAGCAGAAACGCCAGAATCCTCTCTACGAGGAATTCGACAGGCTTCTCGACATTTGCGTCGAGTACGATGTCACGCTCAGTCTCGGAGACGGTCTTCGGCCCGGATCGATTATTGATGCCACCGATCAGCTCCAGTTGACCGAACTCTACACGCTCGGCAAACTGGCGAAACGATCATTCGAAAGAGGTGTGCAAGTAATGATCGAGGGACCGGGCCACGTTCCCCTCGATCAGATCGCCTTGAACGTACAACTGCAGAAGAATATCTGCAACAACGCCCCCTTCTACGTTCTCGGACCACTGACCACTGATATCGCACCCGGATACGACCACATCACGTCAGCCATCGGCGGCGCGGCTGCGGCTGCCGCAGGTGTTGATTTCCTGTGCTATGTCACACCTGCCGAACACCTCAGACTGCCAACGGTGGCCGACGTGAGAGAGGGAGTCATCGCCTCCAGGATCGCGGCTCATACCGGTGATATCGTGAAAGGAACAAAGGGCGCCATCGAAAAGGACAGAATGATGTCCGAGGCCCGTAAGCGGCTCGACTGGGAGAGCATGTACAGACTCGCGATCGACCCGGAACGCGCAAGGCAGCTGAGACAAGAGAGCGAAGCCTACGAAGAAGATGTCTGCACCATGTGCGGTGAGTACTGCCCGATCAACATTTCCAACACGCTGCAGAAAGAGAACGAGAATACGCCTCTGCTATGAGCGCAGACCCAGCGTCAACGCCCCTCGTCTTCGTCATCGGTTTCGGTGGGGGAGTGGTCTGATTTCTCTTTGAGCTCCCGAACGGCTTTTTCCACCGTCGTTGTTGCTTTCTCACGCAGTTCGGCGGGGATCAGCGGTGTCGCCTTGTCGATAAACCATGCCGAACATTTTGCCGAATGAGATGTCTCTACTTCGCTCCGAAATTCCGAATCTTCAGGTAGCATGGTTAGCATAACGAGGATGACCACAGTGACGACCGCCCCACCAGTCAATATTCCGAGAACACCGCCAAGAAGACTGTCATAAGCACGGAGACGCAAGTTCTTCAAAATCTTTCCAAAAAGGATAGCCACGATCGTGCCAACGATGAAAACTCCCACGAAGATCGTGAAATAGGAGATGTACTGTGTGTATTCCTTCCCCTCGAGGGACGAGAAAGTACTCTCCAGTGTTTTCGAGAAGGAGCTTGAAAATGCCTTTGCTACCGCCATTCCGACCAGAATCGTCGCAATACGCAAAATCTGCCACGTGAATCCCTTGAACAGTCCTAACACAAAGAAAAACACGACAATGACGGTGCTGACGATATCGACAGCGCCGAAGTTTTCTAGGAACGAACCCATGTCAGTCTATTCTCCAATAGGACAACCTTAAGTATCAAACGGTGCCTTCGCGCTTGGCGGATTCGATCTTATTTTCCAGATCAACAAGGGGAAGAGTGATCTTAAATGTCGCTCCTCCGTCGCCCATCTCTTTTTTGAGGACGAGATCTCCCTGATGATCCCTGACGATGCGTCTGGAGATTGACAGTCCCAATCCCGTACCTGAACCCGCGTCTTTGGTAGTATAGAACGATTCGAATATTTTGCTTCTTACTTTTTCCGAAATCCCAGAACCTGAATCGGAAACCTCTATTAATGCGTTCTGATCATTATTGTTGAGCCTGAATTTGATCTCCTTCTTTTCGCTGTCCCGAAGAGCTTCTTCCGCGTTGGCGATGAGATTGAGAAGGACTTGCATGAGAAGTGTTTTGTTTCCGGAGACCAGTAGATTTGAGTCTTGAGAAACGTCCATGTCGATATGGTAGACAATGCCTTTTCTGCGGAGCGAGTATTTCTTGAGGTCAAGGGCGTTTATGACAAGATCCTCCGAAGAGAACACCTCGAGTTCGTTGTCGCCTTTCCGTGCAAAGCCAAGAAAGCTTTTGATGACCTCAGATATGCGTTCTGACTCTGATTTTATTCTTCCCGCTTCTTCATGAATGTTCTGGTCGAGAGACTTGTTCATCTCCAACAGTTCGGAACAGCCCTTGATGATAGCCGTACAATTGCCGATCTCGTGTATGACCGAAGAGACGAGTTCGCCTACCGACGCGAGCCTGGCCATGTGCTGATTTTCTTCTCTGAGCACGGCTTTTTCAGTCTCATCCTGGAAAATCAGAAGAGTGTACTCCTCGTGAGCTTCTTCGAATGGAACCTCGTGTACCCTGAAAAAGAGGGTATCTCCGTTGACGTTTTCGATCCTGTAAAGCGGACTGTTCGGCGCATCGCGTGTGGGTTGCTGTCTCTTTACCTTACTACAACGACAATGATCGATGAACTCGAGCGAAGGTTTACTGCGGAGCATATCCTTTGTCTGCCCCGTCATCTCCAGGAAATGCCTGTTGAATCGTATGACTTTCTTCCCCGAATCAACAACCACAGCAGGAAAGGTGGTCTTTTCCATGATTGTGTCGAGAAGAGAATTCAACATTCGCCTCACCGAGTTGATTAGTAGATAAATAGGCACCCAAAGCCATCGCCATCAGTCTCCATGCATTCTCAAGACAAGATAAGACTTTTTCAATGAGAATTTTAGGCAATGGGTACGGTCGGCTTGGAATCCACCTCATCTGGACGCAGGAACATAACGTCCGATAATAGTTCTTATGTTGTGTTGCGAGTATGGGGCGATTCTGCACGTGTAGGAGGCTGAAAGCGCCCAAAGAAAGGCACTGAGGCGCTTTTCAGGGCGATTCGTCCTTCTTCTTGTCTCTCAAGCGATCCCAGTACTCGATCCGCTTGGCGATTTCCCTCTCGAAGCCAAATTCCGTGGGTTCGTAAAAGCGACGGCCCACGATTTCTTCGGGCAAGTATTGATCAGGCACAAAAGCATCGGGTGCCTCGTGCGGATAACGGTATCCCTTACCGTAGCCGATCTCTTTCATCAAACTCGTCGGAGCATTTCGGATTATCATCGGCACAGGAAGATGTCCGGTGCGCTTGATTTCTTTTCGCGCCTTGTTGAGCGACGTGTAGATTCTGTTCGATTTCGGTGCGGTCGAAAGATAGACCGCAAGCTGTGCCAGGGCCGTGTCGCATTCGGGCATTCCGAGAAAATGGACCGTATTCATGGCCGCGATCGCCACGACGAGCGCGTTCGGGTCGGCGCAGCCGATATCCTCGGACGCGAACCGCACCATACGTCGAACCACGTAGAGCGGATCCTCTCCAGCCTCGAGCATCCTGGTCAGATAGTACACCGACGCTTGAGGATCGGATCCGCGCATCGACTTGTGCAGCGCCGAGATCAGGTTGAAGTGTTCCTCGCCGTCCTTGTCGTAGAGCAGGCTCTGCTTGCCCGAGGCTTCTTCCACGTGCTCCAGCAGGATCTCGTCAGCATCGAGCGAGGCTGCCAGGAGAGCGGAGAGTTCCAGGTTGTTGAGCAGAACCCTGGCGTCGCCCATGGATAGACCGAGAAGGAACTCACGGGCTTCCTCTCCGAGTGTGACAGGGCGAACGGCTGCGAGACCTCTTTCATTGTCACTGATCGCATGGTCCAGGATGGCTCCCAGATCTTCCGTGGACAGGTGCGAGAGCGTGACCACCTTGCACCGGCTCAGGAGAGCCGAGTTGACCTCGAAAGAAGGGTTCTCCGTGGTGGCGCCGATGAAGATGAGCGTCCCGTCCTCGACGTGGTGCAGAAGCGAATCCTGCTGCGCCTTGTTGAACCGATGGATCTCGTCGATGAACAGAATCGTACCCTCGTCGCGCTCCGCGATGCGCTTTCGAGCGGCAGTCACGGTTTCCTTGATATCCTTGACACCGGCGGTCACGGCAGACAGATGGACGAACGCCTTGCCGGTCACCGAGGCGACGACCTTTCCCAGCGTGGTCTTGCCCGTCCCCGGAGGTCCCCACAGGATCATCGACTGAACGCGGTCCTCGTCGATGGCCAGCCGCACCGCGCGTCCCCGGCCGACTAGGTGATCCTGGCCCACGAACTCGTCGAGGTTGCGGGGACGGATCCTCTCCGCGAGAGGCGCGTTCCGCTCGTAGTATTCACGAGCAGTCTTTTCAAACAGGCTTTCTTGTGCGCACATCGGTCAGGAAGCACCCTTGGCAGGTTCACGAAGAAAACGTATTCCGTCCTGGATGATACTCGTATCCATGTCGTGGACTTCACAGCGGCGGCCGACACCATCAGGCAGAGTCACGTTCAGAATCCCGCCGAGGTGTTCGCGAAATTGCTGCAACGCCTCTTGGATGATCTGTGAGCCGGTGTTGAGCCATGCGTTGAGATGACCGATCCAGGTTGGGAGACCGCACTGTTCCATGGCGGTCAGAATCCGCGTCAAGTCATTCTCGGAGATCAGGTCGCGCTGCACGGCGTAGTACGCATCGAGCGCGATGCCGATGGCTACGCACTGCCCGTGGCCGAGCTGGTAATCGGTCAAGGTCTCCAGTTTATGGCCGGCCCAGTGCCCAAAATCGAGCGGCCTGGCAGAACCGAATTCAAAGGGATCTCCGCTCGTGCTGATATGCTCCAGGTGAAGGATCGCACACCGGTGAATGACCTTTTCCATGACCTGGGCATCTCGCGACGCCATCGATTCCGCGTTGCGGCAGAGAAATTCGAAGAACTCCGCATCCTTGATGAGCGCGACCTTGAAGGCCTCGGCCACGCCTCCGATCCAGTGTTGCTGGCTGAGCGTGGGCAGAAAATCGTAGTCGTTCAGCACGGCGAAGGGCGGCGCAAAGGTGCCGACGTAGTTCTTTTGCCGGTGCTCGTTCATGGCGTTCTTCACGCCCACCCCGCTGTCGCATTGCGCCAGGGTTGTGGTCGGAATCCGGACCAACCGGAGCCCGCGATGAACAATCGATGCGGCGAATCCGACCATGTCCAGAATGCTCCCGCCGCCGACGGCGATGACGAAGCTCTGCCTGTCGAGATGGAGGTTGCCGATCGCGAACATCACGTCCTGAACCGATTTCCAGTTGTTTTTCGCGACCTCCCCACCGGGTAAAATTTCCGGGGTTGCCGTCAGTTCGATGCGATCGGAATAGCGATGAAAATATTCCTTGATCTCGTCGACCAGGCCGGGATGTGTGTCGGCCACCCCGGAATCGACATAGACAGCCGCCCGATGGCGCCGTTCCTCTCGAAGCCGATCGAGTGTGTCCACGAGCAGCCTGTTATCGACTTTTGTCACGCCCCGCGTGAAATGCACGGGATATTCAAAAGGGACCGAGATCCGGTTGATGAACGCAGGCTGCTGATCGCCGGAGGGTCCGGGAGTCTCACGTTTATTTTGGTGATGCATCTCCTGTCCTGTCACTGAACTCGAGGCTGTGAGAGAGATCTGAACGGAGCTTCAGGCGCCTGGTTCGCTGTTTGGGCGTTCGAAATCGCTCTCCGAATCAATCCCCGCATTTTAAGGCGTCACAGTCTCGGGAAACAGCCAAAACAGCTGTTGTACAGAGGATCTTTTGTATTTCCGTGGAGCATGCCTCTTTGTTAGTTTACTCCCTTCGCTGGTCGTGGGACATTCGCGCGGCCAGCCGCGAGAGCTGACAACAGAAGGAAGACGGGCGCCACATGCTGAATTTCTTCAAGGGGCTGAAAAAGCTGGTGCAGGAGAATTTCCTCACCAAGCTGACTTCGATCTTCGTGTCGGGCACGATCGGCCAGAAGGTGGCTGTCGTGATCGGCGCCCTCGGGGTCATCATCGGGCTCTGGAAGGCGTTCCTGTTCCTCCTGATCACGGTCGCGGGCGTGGTGATCATACAGCTCGCCATAAAGGATTATGAAACATCGAGAAAGGACTCAGAATCCGAATGAACAACGGCGAAGTGTTGATGGGCAACGGCGCAATCGCGCGTGGCTTGATCGAGGGAGGGTGCGACGGAGTTTTCGGGTATCCGGGCACTCCGAGCTCCGAAATCATTCCCGAGGTCGTGCGGTTCAAGAAGACCTTCGACCTCCCCACCTACACCGAGTGGTCGGTCAACGAGAAGGTCGCTTTTGAAGCCGCCCTGGCGTTTGCCTGGTCGGGCAAGAGGGCGGCCGTGGTCATGAAGCAGGTCGGCCTCAACGTGGCGTCCGATCCGCTCATGTCGGCGGCCTACACGGGCACGGCGGGCGGATTCGTGATTATTTCGTGCGACGATCCGGGCCCCCACTCGTCGCAGACCGAGCAGGATAGCCGCGTTCATGCCATGTTCGCCAAGATCCCTGTTCTCGATCCGTCGAGCCCGGACGAGGCACGCCGGATGACGCGCCACGCCTTCGAACTGTCGGAGAAGTACCGGGTGCCGGTGATGGTACGCGCGTCGATCAGGATCTGCCATGCGCGCCAGTGGATCCCTTTCGAGCCGGCAGAGCCTACCGAACGGAAAGCCGCGTTCAAAAAGAATCCCAAGCGCTGGGCGGCCACGCCGAAATTCAGGCTCGCCCTCCACCACGAACTGAACGACAAACTCGCCGAAATTGGCCGCTCCGAAAGCGCCGATCCTGTGTGGAACATTCGCGAGGGCGCGCAAACCGGCCCGCTCGGGATCGTGGCCGGCGGACCGTCGCTCGCCCACCTGCGGGACATCCTGAAGGAGCGAGCCCTCGATATCCCGTTGCTGGCCGTTGGGATGAGCCATCCCGTTGATCACGCCGCACTCGACGCTTTCGCGGGATCGTACTACCGCGTGCTCGTTCTCGAGGAGCCCGAAGACGCTGTGGAGAGCCAATTCACTGATCGCGGTTCTCTGCTGGGACGGCGATCGGGACATGTCCCTTCCGCGGGGGAACTGACACCCGAGAAGGTGGAGGCGATCCTCGACAGAGCCCTCGTGGATTCAGGCCTCTTGAAAGCTGCCCCTGCAGACGACGCCGTCGCGCTGAGCGAGTTGCAGGAGGCGATCGATAGCTTGTCCCTCACACCGCGACGTCCCACGCTCTGCGCCGGATGCCCCCACCGCGCCTCGTTCTACGCGATCCGCAAGGCGATTCCGCGCGCCATCTACACGTCCGACATCGGGTGCTATACACTGGGAATCAACCTCCGCGCCGTGGACACCTGCGTCGACATGGGCGCCGCGGTGAGCATGGCGGCCGGCTTTTCACAGGCCTATCGACAAGACAGCGAGAAGAAGACAGTGGTCGCCACCATCGGCGACTCGACCTTTTTTCACTCGGGCCTCTCGGGACTGCTCTCAGCGGTCTACACGGACGCGCGGTTCATTCTCGTGATCCTCGACAACGCGGTCACCGCCATGACCGGAATGCAGCCCACACCAGGCACCGGCGTACTGGCGGACGGGACTCCGGGCAACGCGATCTCTCTCGAGGACACGGTGCGCGGCACAACCGTCGAATTCCTCGAGATCGTCGATCCCTACGATTTCAGCCGCATGAAGGAGATCCTGAAGAAGGCGGAAGAATACATCCATTCGCCGGACGGCGGTGTGGCCGTGATCATCTCCCGCGCCCCCTGTTTGATCAACGAGAAGAAGACGCGCGCCCAGTGGGCCGGCCAGCGTATCGATGTGGACCAGGCTAAATGCGAGGGCTGCGGCCTGTGCGTCAAGGCGTTCGAATGCCCCGCCTTGATCCAGGACGAGCCGAAAGGTCCCGTGCGCATCGATCATTCGCTCTGCGTGGATTGCGCATCGTGCGTGGTGGCTTGCAAGGAGGAGGCGATCACTCTCACAAGTACGAAATCCTCTTGAGGTGTTTCAACTCATCGTCTGCTTCGACGCGCTTGATGAGCGCGTCCTTGAATCGCTCAAAGACATCGGGCGCATCAGGATGTTGTTTTCGTGCTTCTACGATGAAATCAACAATCGTCTGGATCCCGGCCTCTTGGCGCAAGAGGTCCTCGAGAAAAGTCAGGACGTGAGTGTAGGCGTCCGGTTTGCTCATCTCGTCCGGATATGATCTGTAGAGATTCCTGAAATCCTCCAACGCCTCCTGGAATCGACCCATCCGCACCCGGCATAAAACCGAATCGCGCGCCGCGTGAAAACGGAGTTCTGTCGAGGCTTCATCCTCCTGATTCAGAATTCCCTGAAACACGCGGAAGGCTTTCTCGGGAGCGTCCGATTCGAGTAGTATCCGAGCCTCGCAAAGGCGCTCCTCGGGCGACGGATCATCGGTGCAGCCCAGAGACAGGACAGTCATCAAGAAGACCACGAATAGCAGCAGATTGAGTCGCTCTCGAATCGAAGCGAGACGGTTGACCTCTTCTTCAACACCGGCCATGGCGCCGGCCTCCATGATTGTTTAAAGGTAGCCGAGCTTTTTGAGGGCTGCTTTTTCCGCGTCGGTCTGGGCGCGTTTGACGAGATCGTCTTTGTAGGTGTCGAATTTGGTATCCACCGCGGGCCACTTCTTCTTGGCATAATCGATGATGTCGACCATGACCAGAACGGGTGCTTCCGCTCTCGCCATTTCATTTGTCACGGCAAGTGCGTGTTTATAGGAATCGTCTTTGGCCATTTCGTCGGCAAAGTCTTCTTCCAGTTTGAGGAATCCGGCCCCGGCTTCATCGTAGAGTTTGAGCTGGACCTGACACTTGATCGATTCGAGGGCCGCCTTGAAACGTGAGCCCGCGTCGACGTCGCCCTCGCCCTTCCAGTTCACGAGTCCCTGATAGAGATCGTAGGCTTTCTGAAAGTCCTCTGCAGCCATGGCCTTGTCCGCTGCTTTCTCTTGTTCGGCCGGAGTCGAAACGCCGTTGCATGCGGTGAAAAGAAGAATGAAAAGCAAAGAAATCAGAAATGCGGCATTTTTGAAAATCATCTTGTTCGTACTCCCAGTGACGCTAACAACCTCGAATCGACAATGCCGGAGGATTGGCAGAAAACTTTGATAGACCAGAGGTTACATTACGGTTTTTCAACCCCTTGGCCGATAAAAAGAGCAGCTCATTGTACGGACTCCGCAAGGCCGATGACAGAGAGTTTTTCCCGGGATATTGAATTAGTGATGAGTCAAAATTGATTTGTTTGCAGAGTTCTATCTTGAAGCGCTTTTTGACTGGACTAAAATAATCTTCCAATCAAAATGCGATTTTCCCCGGCCGTGAAGGCGATCGCTCATTGATCTATTCCAAGATATTCATGAGAGTTACAGATAATTCAACCGCTCCGATGCTCTGTTTGCTCCCTGAGCAGGCACTGATTTTTCGGAATCGTTCGGGAGAGCATGCTGCGCGATTGTAGTTCGGCGATCTTTCGAGTAAAGTTGGGCTTTTGTCCACTGTCCCGATTTCCGGATCTCGTATAAGTGGTCTTTAGAGAAAATCATGAACCAGCGAACACCGAAACCTCTGATCATTTTCCTTCTGGTCCTCTGGATCAGCCTCTCTGTTTGCGACAGGGCTGATGCATACATCGGTCCAGGAGCTGGATTTGCGTTTCTCGGCACCTTTCTTGTCTTTTTCATTGCCATTGCTCTGGCTCTGGTCACGATCCTCATGTGGCCGATCAGAGCCGCGATTCGTGTTTTTTACAAGAGACGGGCATTGACCAAGAGTCTCGTAGATCGTGTCGTGGTCGTTGGACTGGATGGACTCGATCCGGCGCGGGCGAGAAAATACATCAACGAAGGGAAACTGCCCAATTTCAAGAAGCTCATGGATATGGGCTGTTTTCACCCCTTGGCAACGACCATCCCTTCCATGTCGCCCGTGGCTTGGTCGTCTTTCCAGACGGGCGTGGATCCGTCGAAGCACAATATATTCGACTTCCTGGCGCGCGATCCGAAGTCCTACCTGTCCGTGTTGTCCTCGGCCGACATCAAGGATAGCGGAAACGTGATCAAGATCGGCAATTTCCGGATTCCGCTGGGCAAGCCCCGCATCAAGCTCCTTCGGAAGGGGATTCCCTTCTGGAAAATCCTGGGTGACAAGAAGATTTTCAGTTCGATCATCCGCGTTCCGATCACCTTTCCGCCGGAGAAATTTTATGGTGTGAGCCTCTCGGCGATGTGCGTCCCCGATCTGCGCGGCACGCAGGGGACTTTCTCCTTCTACACGACCGAAAAGATCGACGAAGACACCACGCAGGGTGTGCGCATCCCGGTGGCGTGGGATGGTGACACGATCCACGCCGAGGTCACGGGGCCGCCCAACTCGCTCAAGCAGGGCACCCCGGAGATGAAAGCGCCCCTGACGATCACGGTGGATAAGACCGAGCGGACCGCTCTCTTCGAGGTCGGCGAGGAGCCATTCACACTCAAGGAGCGGGAGTACTCGGACTGGATCCACATTGTTTTCAAGGCCGGTCTTGGCATCAAGGTTCGAGGATTGTGCCGCTTCTACGTGATGGAGATGGAGCCGGAGTTCAAATGTTACATGACTCCGATTCACATCGATCCGGACAATCCCGCCCTGCCGATTTCCCATCCCTTCACGTACGCGACCTATCTATCGAAGACCTACGGCCCCTATGCCACACTCGGTTTGGCCGAGGACACGTGGGCCCTCAACGAGCGGGTCATCGACGAGAAGGCGTTCCTCGATCAGGCTTACCTGATCCACGGCGAGCGCGAAAAGATGTTTTTCGACGCCCTCGACAAGACCAAGAAGGGGACCGTGGTCACCGTTTTCGACGCCACCGACCGGATCCAGCACATGTTCATGCGCTATACCGATCCCACCCACCCGGCGAATCGCGACAAAGACACGGAGATTCACAAGAACGCCATCGAAGACCTCTACGTGCGCATGGACGACCTCGTGGGCCGCGCCATGAAAAAGATCGAAGGCACCAAGACCATGCTCATGGTCATTTCCGACCACGGATTCAAGGTCTTCCGCCGCGGTATCAATCTCAACTCTTGGCTGATGTCCAAGGGCTACATGGCCATGAAGAACGGGGCCGAGGGGAGCGGCGAGTGGTTCGAAAACGTGGATTGGAGCAGGACCAAAGCCTTCGCGCTCGGTCTGTCAGGGATTTACCTCAATATCAAGGACAGGGAATCCCGCGGCATCGTGGAGCCTGGCGAAGAAGAAGCCCGCTTGAAGGAAGAGATCACAGCCGGCCTGATGGAACTCTACGACGAAGAGGAAGACACCAAGGCGATCAACCGCATCTACGATGCGAAGAATATATTCAATGGGCCATTCGTCTCGAACTGCCCCGACCTGCTGATCGGGTACAAGATCGGTTACCGTGCGTCATGGGATTGCGCCGTGGGCAAGGTCGATCAGACCATTATCGAGGACAACATCAAGAGCTGGAGCGGCGATCACTGCATCGATCCGGTCCTCGTTCCGGGAATTTTCTTTTGCAACCATACGATTGATGTGGAGAGGCCGAGACTCATGGACATCGCCCCCACGATCCTGCACCTCTTTGGCGTGGCCAAGCAACCCCACATGGACGGTGTGTCTTTGATCAGCGGCAAGCCGGAAAGAAAAACTCAGGCGAGCGAGCATAATTGAGGAGAGTATCTCAAGAAGATGAATTTTCCCAACAGATCGACTGAATCAAGAGGCATCGACTCCCTGTTCAAGAATGGTGCGGCCCTGCTTTCTGCTTACCTCCTTTTCGCGGGCTTTCTTACCTTTCTCTGCGGCTGCGCGGAGAACGATTCGCACCGGGTCATAGTCATTGCCATCGACGGCATGGACTACAAGCTGACCAGGAAGTGGCTCGACCAGGGTCTGCTTCCCAATCTGGCTGATCTGGAAAAGGAAGGAGATTTCCGATCGATGGGAACGAGCATTCCGCCCGAGAGCCCGGTGGCCTGGTCCAATTTCATCACCGGACAGAATCCGGGCGGGCACGGGATCTACGACTTCCTTCACCATAAATGGGAAGAGGATTCCGAGACGGGCGAGGCGCACCTCATGCCGGTTGATCCGATCGTGGAGACGGAGGACGTGGGATTCTCTCTGACACTTTTCGGACGCTATTTCCCGCTCACCGGCGGGGCGCAGATCAACATGCGACGGGGTGCCGCCCTATGGGAACTGCTCGAGGATCATGACGTCCCGGCGACGATCTACAAGATTCCCGCACACTACCCCCCCACCGAGACGGGGCAAAAAACGATGAGCGGTATGGGAACTCCCGATTTCAAGGGCGGGTACGGGACTTATTATCTTTACACCGAGGACCAGTTCGCCATTCCCGGAAAGGTGACAAAGGGTGTCCTCGTTGCGAACACGATCTATGACCACGTGTTTCGAGATTTTCTATACGGCCCACCGAACGCCAGCATCGCGGTCGAAGAGGGCGAGATTCCCCCGGAGATGAAAGTCCCTTTCCGTGCTTATATCGATCCCCAGAAACCGATAGTCAAGATCGAGATCGGCGAAGAAGGCGAGGCCATTCCGCTGATCCTCAGCGAGGGTGAATGGAGCGATTTCGTTTCCGTCGATTTCGAGGTGATCCCCTACGTGACGAGTATTTCGGGACTCGTCCGCTTCTACCTCGCCGAGGTGCGCCCGAATTTCAGACTGTTCGTCGATCCGATCAACATAGATCCGGCGGCACCGAGCGCCGAGATCACCACGCCGTCGAGCTGGTCGGCCGAGCTGTTTGACAAGTACGGCGTCTTCGAAACGAAAGGCATGCCCGAGAACACGGCTGCGCTCAAGGACGGAATCATTAACTATGACGAGTACCGCACCCACTCCATGCTGATCTATGAGAAGCGCAAGGAGATGCTTCACGAGATGATCGACGATCACGACAGCGGCCTCCTCTTCTATTACTTCTGCAGCATCGACCTCGACCAGCACATGTTCTGGGCGCTCATGGATGAGAATCACCCTTTCCACGACGAGAACGAGTCTGAGTACAACAAGACCTTCATCAAAACTCTTTACAAGGACATCGATGGTGTCATCGGCCAGGTCCGCAAAAACCTGCGCGAAGGGGATACGCTCGTCATCATGTCCGATCATGGATTTGCCCCCTTCTACCGGACCTTCAATCTCAACACCTGGCTCCTGGAACATGGTTACCTTCATCTCAAGGAGGATGCGGACAAGGGCAAGCTCGACGAACTCGACTTCAGCGATGTGGACTGGTCGCGCACGCAGGCTTACGGCATCGGTTTCGGGAGCATCTACCTTAATATCGATGGACGCGATCCCAAAGGGATCGTGAAACAGCCAGAGGTGGAAAACCTTGTGGACGAGATCTGCGGCAGACTGATGGCAGAGAAGGATCCTGATAACGGGAAATCCCTCTTTTACACGATGTACAAGGGGCGTGAAATCTACAGGGGAGCGGCGATCGACAACGCGCCGGAAATCGTCGTCGGATTTTTCGGGGGATACGGTGTCTCCGACAAGTCTGCGCTCGGCGAATTCTCGAGTGAAATCATTCAGGACAACCTGAATCCCTGGAGCGGCAACCACCTCATGGCCGCAGAAGAAGTTCCCGGGATCCTCTTCGCGAACAAGAAGATGATCCTCGACGACCCCAAGCTCTACGACCTCACCGTCACGATTCTCAAGGAATACGGTGTCGACAAGGCACCCGAAATGATCGGCAAGCCGATCTGGTAAGAATGGAGATTTTGCAATGTTCGGTTCGAAGATAAAAATCGACAAGGACCTGCTGGAGAAAATCAAGAAGTACGCATCGATCGCCGGTTACTCTTCAGCCGAAGAGTTCGTCCATCACGCACTCGAAAAAGAAATCGCCAAGCTCGAGGAAGCGGACTCGGACGAGGACATCAAGAACAAGCTCAAGGGATTGGGTTACATATCCTGATCCGACTGCAGCCACAAATGCGTGCTGGTCGGACGAATTGGAGTCAACGCTAACCAGGAAAAGATATGTCCATTTTCAACGCGATCATGAATAGCCTGTTCGACGTGATTCTCTTTCCCTTCAAAGGAATGGCGCCGATTGTGGGCCTCGTTGTCTTCTCCGCCCTGGCGGGGATATTGCTGCTTCTTCTGTACAAGTACACATCCCCTCAGGGATCGATCAAGAATGTCAAGGCCCGCATCAAAGCCGGGCTGCTCGCGATCCGGATCTTCAAGGACGACCTTGGAGTGCTTTCTGGAGCGATCGGGCGCCTTTTTCTGAAAGACATCCCCTACTATCTCGGGTGCAACTGCATCCCCCTCGTGCCGCTGATCGTAATCGTCGTTCCGATTCTGGTGCAGCTCGATACGAGATATGGATATGCCCCATTCGAGCCGGGCGATCGTCTTATTCTGGAGGTAACCCTTTCGGAGAAGGCTCTTTCAGCAGCCGATGGAAGCTCGACCCAGGTCGATCCCAAATCAGCTCTTCTTGGGGAAGTCCTTCTCGATCTTCCCGAGGGCTTAACCGTTGAAGCAGGACCAGTGGTCATTCCGGCAAAGAACGAAGTCGCCTACCGGATTAAAATCGATCAGGAGGGCGACTATGATATGAAAATCCGTGCGGGAGGTAGTGAATACACCAAGAGCCTCGCTGCCGGATCGGAGCCACCATCGTCGATATCAACGGGCCGCTACAGTTCGGCGGCGGGAACATGGGATCTTTTCGAAAGTCCCGTGGAAGCCGCCTGGCCAGCCGAATCGGTGGTTGAGTCGGTCAAGATCAGAGATCAAGCCAGGATCGCCATGCTTGGCATGAGTGGCGATTATTATCCCTGGCTGATCATCTTCTGTATCGTGGGACTTGCCTTTGGATTTGCGCTCAAAGGCGTTTTCAAGGTCAATATTTGAAATCGCGCTCTCTCTCAGCTGACCTTCGTACCCTTACCGTTGACGAAACATCGATAGGTCTTCTCGATACGATCCCAGTTGTATTCGCGATCGAGCGCCCAGTAGCGTCCCAGCACGGACACAACTGTTCCCACACCGAGTTTCTTTCCTTCCTCCTCCACATCGCGTATGTATCCTGCGCCCGCTTCGGGACGCTCGCCACGGCGGCCGAGAAGCGAGTGGATGTAGACTTCATTCACACCATGGTCTGCGGCCATCCTCATCAGTTCGATGAGATGGTGAAGAGAGCCGTGCGATGAGTAAAAGGAGACGATACCGAGCAGATGAAGAGGTTTGTTCTCTTTTTTTGCCCCTTCGATCGCCCAGAGGAAGGCAGGGTTGGTTGCATAAGTCCCATCCTCGAGTGATCGGTCGATGCGGAGGCGATCGGAATAGACGACCCGGCCAACGCCGATGTGGAGATGACCGGCTTCAGAATTCCCCACGGTCCCCTCGGGCATGCCGACGGCTTCACCAGCTGCGACGACCGCGGTACAGGGCATTTCGGCGAGATATCTGTCCATGTTGGGAGTGTGCGCTTCGGCGATCAGATTCCCTTCCTTTTCCTCGCGGTATCCCCATCCATCGGCGATCATGAGAAGCGCTTTGCGATTTTGCTTCTCGAACTGGACCCCCTCGCCGTTATCGAAGAAGGAAACACCGGTCATCTCGTCCGGCTTCTCGAGCCCCATGATATCGAGCACGGTGGGTGCCACGTCTGTCAGGGATCCACTTTGGCGTGGAACCGGAGGCTTTCCGTGCGCCGTTCCTTCGCCAATGTAGATGAAGGGTACAAGACTGTCGGTGTGACCTGTGTCGACCTTTCCGTCCGGATAGAGCCAACGCTCGGCCGAACCGTGGTCGGCGGTGATTACCACTTCTCTACCAGCCTTGCGAGCCGCCTCCACGACTTTTCCAAGGCAGGTATCGACCGTTTCGACCGCGGTGATGACCGCGTCACGATTCTCGATGTGGCCGATCACGTCCACATTGGCGAAATTTGCGATGATCAGATCGTGCTGGTTTTCGTCGATGGCATCAAGCACGGTGTCGCACACTTCGTGGACCGACATCTTGGGGTGCTTCGAAAAGTCCGCCACTTTCAACGAGTGGGTGAAATTCCGTTCTTCACCCTCGTGGGGTTCTTCGCGCTTTCCGTTGAGAAAATAACCGAGATGTACGGCTTTCTCCGTCTCCACCAGTTTGAGTGTTTTCAGACCAGCCTTACTGACGACCTCCACGAGAGTGTTCACCGGCACCTTCTGCGGCTCGAAGGCGACCTTGGCGTCGAGTTTCTTGTCATACTCGATCATCGTGACAAATTTTGATGTGAGGCCGCCAGTATCGAAATGTTCAAATGAAGGATCTGTCAGGCATTCAGTCAGCTGGATCTCCCGTTCGCCTCGGATGTCGTAGAAAATAACGTAGTCGCCATTTTGAATTCGCCCAACTGGCTCTCCACGATCGTCGACCAGAAGGATCGGATTCATTGCCTCGTCTTCCTCGCCGTTGCTGTAGGCGTTGAGAACGGCTTCGGCCATGGGAGTACAGGTTTTCTTACTTGTCTCGGTCATGTTCAGAGTCTCTCAAAATTTCTTCTGACACACGCGTTGGAACCACAAAAAGGGAAGGCTTATCATAATTATGATTCGTCGAACTTCAACCTCCCAACCTTGAGTATTTAGCTGATAAATCTTTGAATGCCAACAAATAGTCCCGAACCACGTTGACGGTGGCTGGAGGGTTGATTATTGTTCCCCTATTCAACAGAACAGACGAAAGGCTGGATATGGATCTCAAAATAATCATTTGCGGTGTCGGCGGTCAAGGAGTGCTCTTTTTCGCCAAGAATCTATACGCCCTTGCGATTCAGGCTGGAGCCAGTGTCTTGGGAAGTGAAACACATGGAATGAGCCAGCGCGGAGGCTCAGTGGTATCACATGTGAAAATTGGGAATTATTCCTCGCCAATGGTCCAGGCGGGCACAGCCGACATCCTATTCTCCCTTAAAACAGAAGAGACCTATCCTCATCTCACCTTCCTCAGGAAAGGAGGAAAACTGATCGTCAATGCCCCCGAGAAAAAAACGATCAGAGACGAAATGGTCAAGGCGCTCGCAAAGAGAGAAGTGTCTGTTTTCAGGTTCGATGCTTTTTCCCGTGCGATGGAACTGAACGCCCCCGCGTCCACCAATTTGATCCTTCTTGCTCACGCTGTTCACGAGGGACATCTCCCCTTCACCGTGGCGGATATGAAAAGTGCCGTGGAGAAGGTGACCGCTCCCGCGCGGTTGAATGATGCTCTGAAAGCGATTGATGCCGGACTGGATTGAACGTTAGAGCATGCGCTCACCGGGCATACGGGAAAAGTCTTTTCTTATTCACGGCGAATTAAAGAGTTACGGTCATGAAAAAATCTTATCGAGGCCTTTTCTGGGATGATTTCGAACTTGGACAGGAATTTCGTTCGCCCGGAAGGACGGTTACGGAGACGGACGTTGTCCTTTTTGCGGGGCTCTCTGGTGATTTCAATCCACTCCACATGGATGAAGAATTTGCCAGGGAATCAGCTTTTGGAAAACGCATGGCTCACGGTGCACTGATTCAGGCCTTGATGACAGGCATGATTGGACAACTGGGAATTTTTGAAGGAACAACGATCGCATTGCGATGCCTTGACTCGAAATTCAAAAGTGCGGTCTTTTTTGGTGACACACTCTTTTCTTCGATCGTAGTTGCTGAGAAAAAAGAACTGAGAGGCGCGCAAGGCCTCGTGATTTTCAAAACGAAAGTAGAAAATCACGACGAACGAATCGTGGCTGAGGGGCAATGGACATTGCTCATGAAAAAGCGCCCGGGTGTTTAAAAATCCCTCGTTAGAGCAGGCAATTCAGGGGCTCCACGTCATCGGTCCTGTTCAAAACTCTGTCAGTTTCCCAACAAGGGCAGGGAATTTTCGTATTGATGCCTACTAGAAAGAGCAGTTTTTTCTAGATTATTCTTGAAAATATCATCCTAACTACACTATATTATAACAACTTCTAAATACAGCGAACAATTGATCGCTGTTGATGTATGTAAAAGTTGGAGTTCTTGAATATGGGAGATACTCTTCTTCAGTCCCTCAAAAAAGCGGCGCGTTCAGATATCGTTTCGCTGACATTCAAGGATGGTAAAACCATCGAGGGAGCCATTCTCTTCAACGAAATCAAAAAATCTGGGAAGATCATCAATATCGTGGAAGAGATATCTGTTGATTTTGATATTGATGACGTAACTCGAGTCAGGCTTTAACTCGAAACATTCAGAAATTTACATTCAAGCACCCGCTCCCCGCGGGTGTTTTTTCTTTTACCCATCTCGATGAAATCGGTTTTTCGTTACCAATGGGTAACCCACCCAAGTCGTTATCGGACCATTCGGCCCAACAGGACCGAATCTGGCTAACCGGATTGGAATTTTGAGCCCTATTTTGTTTAAATTGGGCAAATTACAGCCTGGATTTTGTTTCATTATTTTTTCCTGAGAGGGCCGTAATTTGCGACGTGCTCCATTGATGTTACATTCTAAAACAAAACAACATATTTTCATTCAAGATAACCGGTTGTAACCAGAACACCCTCTTTTAAGGAGCCGCATTATGAAGAAAGTTATCGTACTACTTGCCTTAGTCGGCATTCTCTGCTTTTTCCTGGATGACCTGGCTTTTGGCCACGGTGGTCAGTATCGCGGTCCTGGCGACACGGTCCCACCTAACTTGGGTGGTCCTGGCGACTCGACCCCTCCAGGAAACTCCAGCGGCCCCACCACGCCTGGTCCGGCTGGCCCCTCTGCTGCTGGGCCCCGCGGTCCTGCGACTCCCACGGGACTTTCCGGCCCGACAGGCCCCCGCGGAGCCAGAACGGGCGGTATGGCTCGTAAGCGCTATAGCGGAGGTATGGGTTACGAACGTTGGGAATTCTGGTGGGAGAACAACAAGGATTCTTATCTTAACCTGAAGAACCGCCTCGGCGGAACGAGCAATGTTTCGGGTTCCGGCGGCTTTCTTGTCGGTCGTGGTCGCAAAGACCAGGCTCGGACCTCCAAGAGGCCCACTGTCGACATGATCAAATCGGAAGTCCTTCCTTCACTGCAGATCGCTCTTCAGGCGGACCACCCCGATATTCTTGACTCCGCCGTCCTCGCTATTGCGCGCATCACCCGATCCGAAGACGCATCTCTCGTTCTCGACGACATCAAGGCCCTACTTGGTTCAAAGTACGAGACCGCCCAGCAGTCTGCATGTCTCTCCCTTGGCGTTCTCGGCTCACCAGAAGCGTGCCAGACTTGCTACGATCTGATGATCGACAGCTCTGAAGGCCGCAAACTGGTTGGCGGAGGAAAGGTGCCTAGACTGGTCAGGGCCTTCGCGGCCCTCTCTCTCGGCCTTATCGGTGCTGAGCAGTCCGCTCCAAAGTTGAGGCTCGTGATCGAGAAAGAAGACGAGAAAACGCAGAAAGACCTCATCGGTTGCGCCATCACGGCTCTTAGCCTCATGACCGACATCGATGCCAAGGATGAGAATGTCCGGTTCCTGATCCGTTTGCTCGAAAACTCGAAAATGGATCCTTTTCTCAAAGCTTACATCCCGGTGGCTCTGGGCAAACTGGGTAACCCGGTCGCGCTCAGCCCGGTCCTGAAAGCCTTCAAGGAAGAGAAGCAGAACGACTGGATCCGCCAGTCCTGCTCCATCGCTATCGGTCAGCTCGCTACGATCGAAGACGAAGAAGTGATCAACTTGCTCCTCAAGTACGCCAAGGAAGGAAAGGACGTCCAGACACGTCACTTCTCCTTCATCGCTCTGGCTCAGATTGGCGCGCGCGATGACGACTACGCGACCCATCAGGACATTCACAAGAAGATCTCTAATTTCTTCCTCTCCGAGATCGCTCGTCCCAGCAAGACTCAGCATCTTTCCTGGGCTTCGATCGCCGGCTCGATTCATTCGCTCAAACACAACGCCCTGCAGGCTCCCGTGATCAGCAAGATCAGGGAAAAATTCACCGAAACCAAGGTTCCTTCCGAGAAGGGTGCCATCGCTGTCAGTCTCGGTCTCCTCAACGCGACCGGCCATGCCGACATGATCTTCGACACACTGCTGGACACCAAAGACAAGTCTCTGCAGGGACATCTCTGCATCGGCCTCGGTCTCATGAACTTCGGAAAAGCAGCTGAGAAGCTCCGTGATTTCGCTGCAAACGAAATCGTCTTCCGCCTCCGCCTCCAGGCAGCCACCGCGCTCGGTCTGATGGGTGACACGGAAGCTGTCGACGTTCTCGTCAAGGCACTTCAGACCGGTCAGACTTTGAGCGTAACCTCCTCAGCAGCGAAAGCTCTCGGCCTCATCGGTGACTCGAGCGCGATCGCTCCTTTGAAGGACATTCTCGAAGACAATAAAGCGAACAACCTGGCCCGCGCTTTTGCGGCTGTCGCTCTTGGTATTATCGGAGAGAAGACGAATCTGCCTTGGAACGCGTGCATTTCGGCGAATTGCAACTACCGCGCAAAAGTCGATGCCATTTCCGAGGTGCTCGATATCCTCTAAGCAATTAGAATTTGCGACTAACAAAAAAGAACCGGGCCTCGCGCCCGGTTCTTTTTTTATCGCCGGCCTTTGATTTCGAAGCCGAGGAAAAAGAGGAAAAGTACGATCGCCCCGATGATTGCTCCCCAATAGAACCGGTCACAGCGCATCCTCAAGCGCTCGAGTTCCTTGACGCGCTCGATTTGCTCGTTCAGAAGATTTTGATTCTCCTCGAGAGCGGGATACCGGGAATCGAGCGCGGCTGTTTGGCGGTAGAGGTCTCTGGCATCACCGAGCCGGAATTCTCTGAATGCAACATTGGCAAGCATGAAAAGGATGTAGGGAGTCGTGCCTTCGAGATCGAGAACGCGCTCAAAGAACGACCGGGATAATGAGAAATCTTCGGATTTGTATCTAATGAAACCGAGTGTTTTCAGGACATCGATATCGTTCGGCTCTCTTTGGAGGCATTCTTCCAGGAGGCTGACGGATTCCCGAATTTTTCCATCTTTGAACGACTCGAATGCCCGAGCGCGCCGTCCATCGAAATCTTCCTCATCGACCGGCCCCTGAGGTAAAAAGGACAGGCAGAACGCGAGAATCACTGTGCCACAGAGAGCCATCTTCAGCGCCTCTTCGAGATGGATTCAACGAGAAAGTTCGAGCGTTTCATCAAAGCTCTGTCACTCATCAACTCGAGCGGCGCACGATCATCGGAAAGATACGAGATCGCCGAGTCGAAAAAAACAGGACGGGTCAGACCGAACTCGGAGATCTTGTCGAGAAGAGGGCGTAAAGGGGCGGGGATACTTTCGGAAGGGATCTCTGTTGGAGAAACATGTCCAGCGCCCTTGATCGCGAAAAGCATGAAATTCCGCCCGTCAGGAATCCGGGCCAGCGACACGGATCCGAAGACCTTCGCCGCCGTGTTCCCGATCGCGGCGATCACCGGCTCGTCACGGCTGAAACCGCTGAGATTGATGCCGAAAATTCCTCCCTCTTCCAGGCATTCATGGAGCAGACGAAAGAACTCCTCCGTGGCCAGATGGAAAGGAATATAAATCTGTTGGGAGTAGGCGTCGACCACGATGACATCGTATTTTTTCGTGGAGCAATCGAGAAATACACGACCGTCCACGTCATTGAAGACGGTCATCCAGGGATCTGCCAGAGCGAGATCCATGTACTCGTAACCTGCACGGACGACCTCTGGATCGATCTCGACACCGTCGATCGCCAGATCTTTGCTTGCTCCGAAGAAATGGACAAATTGCCTCGCGATCGTTCCAGCCGCGAGCCCGACAATGCAAACATTGCCGGGATTCTCCAGTTTTGCGATCCCAGGCAGCAATGAATAGTAATCATAGTACTGCCCTCCGGTCAGGATCTGGTCTTTCACATAAATGGAATGAAAAGAGTCGAGCCCTTCGTTGATACAGAGATGAAGCGTATCAACATCCCTCTGAACGATACGGATGTACTGGTACCTGCTTTCATCTTCCCAGACTACCGAGTCGTCGTCAGTAAATCCCCATCCTGGTGCCAGAGGTCCCAGGCAGATACTGAGAAGAACCACTGCTCCCCCCACGCCTTTCTCACGTCTTCGGCCGAGTCCGATAAAACCAAGACCTGCAAGAGTCATGAGAAAGAGCCCTGCGGCGAAAAAAGTCCCTTTGGAGCCAAAAAACTCGACAAACACATAGGTTGTGAGGAATGTCCCCGCGATCGAACCGAAAGTTGACGCCGCATAGATAGAGCCGCTCGCCCTGCCGACTCCGCCGTAGATTTCCGATGCCTGTCGCACGATGAAGGGAAGAGCCATACCGAGCAAAAAAACGGGTGGCGCAAAGACGAGCAGCGTCGTAGCGAACGATCCGCGGACGAGGAGCGAAAAGGCTTCCTCCAGCTGCAGATTCTTACCCAGAAAGAAATGAGAAATCGATCCGATCATCTCCGGTATGACCAGACAGAGCCCGCCGGCGATGACGAGAATGATAAAGAGAGGCCTCAAGGATCCCGTCGCATCAGCAAGGCGCCCACCGGCATAGTTGCCGGCAGCGATCGAAGCGAGTATGACTCCAATCACATTGGTCCAGACAAAAACGGACTGTCCGAAATAGGGCGTGAGGATCCGGGCCGCGGCAAGTTCGACGACCATGACGGCAGCGCCGGCCGCGAAGGCGATGACGATCAGGAGAACGAGCCGTTTATCATTCGACCGGGGGCTCAAATGTCCTCTTCTTCGATCTCGATGAAATTCGTGTAGATATCGTAATTACCCGCGAGGTTCGTGAACATCATGTCGAGCATGCTGAGCAAATTGCGCTCTTTGGTTCCCTCCCAGCGGGTTTTGCCGTTGAGATTGATGACGATGGGACGATCCATATCCACGATCTTGTCGTTCAGGAAAATCCTGAGACTACCCACCCTGTTGGTCTTGATATCTATCGTATTGGAGGCCTTATCCACCTCTGCAGTGGCGCTGGGAACATCTTCGTCCCCATCCTTCATTGTGTTCGTGTTGTTCATGACCAGAACCTGTAGCCATCCGCTCGAGCTGTACTCGAGACTGATCGACTTGAGAACGATCTTGGAAGGCGCCGTGGGCTTGGGCGGGCGTTCGAGGAGGCTTTTGATCGCGGCCAAACCACTCTCGCTCAAGTTCGCAGCGTCTTTCCCGCCACCGTCGACAAAAGTGGCCTTGGGCCCGCCGTCGTTGCCGGTAAGGCCCTCGGCCCATGCCGCGGCTGCTTTGGCCTGTTCCGCATCATTCGCTTCGGAGCTAATGTACACGAGCTCCATATCGCCCGCATTCTGGGTGAACAGAGGGGACAATGGCGCGTCCACAGCTATGGCTCCAGCAAAAAGACTCGGATACCAGGTGGCGTATTTGAATGCGCTCAGGCCATCTTTCTCCTTGCCGATGACGAAGACCCGTCCCCGATCGAAAACCATTTTTTCCGTGAATACCCGCACGGCGGTGAATGCCGACATGCGCCCCCACTCCAGTTTATCCCAGTCGACGGCGGCATCGGTGACATTCTTGTTCTTGCGTCCCGACAAGGGGCCCACAGGAGCTATGATGATTGCATTCTCATAGATCACCTTGCACGCAGGATTCTTCTCGTCGAAGAAGCCCGTCAGTTCGGCCCGAATCTCCTTCAGAACCCTCTTTTTGTCTTTCGATTTGACCTTCGTTTTGGAATGCAGATAGATGAGAACGGGAAACCTCTTCTCCGCATCAGGCTTGTAGCCCTTCGGGATGGAGATCATGTAGCTGTAGGCCTGTGAGCCACCGGCTTCGTCAGTGAATTCGCTCTCTTGAAATCCCTTGCCGGCCTTCGACTTGATGACCTTGTCCGTCTTGTCGATTGCCCATTCCTTGATCCTGTAGAACTGATCAGGATATTTCATCAAGTCCTTGATGTTCTTTTTCTCTTTTATCCCGTCCAGGATCTTTGTCCAGTCACCGAGCTGTTTAGCTTCCTCGGTACGATCATCGATAATTTTGGCGTCGATGATTTTTTTAAGGATTCCACCTAGTTTCTTGGCATCTCTTTCCTCGAAGCTGAAATCGTCCTCACCGAACGAAGCAGGCGAGATAAGAAGAAAAGAACCGACGAAGGGAAGAAGAAAAACGGCGAGCAGTTTCATACCGAAGATCCTTTAGAATAGAAAACCAGAATAAGCTTAAATCCCGGTCAATACTGTTCATTACAACTCATTACATCGATGAAAAATCAGTGTAACGGTGAATCGGGACGATGTCAATCGCCCCTCTGGTCGATTAGATTACGATTGATCCGCTCGAGGAGAATCACTGATTTTTCACGAGCAGGATCCGCTCTCAGAACCAGAGTCAGATAGTGTGCGGCCCTGTGCGCATCACCGACCACGAAATAGTGGTGAGCGGCCAGATTCTCGCAGGCATCGAGGTTGCCATCGATGGCGTAAGCCCTCTCGAGCAACTCGATCGCCCTTTCGATCCGCCCGCTGCCCATCGTATGGAGAGCGTAGTCGTTGAGTATCTGAGAATCGCGGGGCGATGTCTCGAGAATCGCCTTGTATGCCCGATCCGCCTCGTCGATCCGTCCACACTGAGCCAAGGCCAGAGCCCGGTTGGACGCCAGAACCGAATCGAAGGGCAGAATGGGCAGTAGGGAGTCGTAAATCTCGATCGCTTCCTCGTATCGTCCGGCAGCAGCTTTCGTGAACGCGAGAACTCTCAGACGTTCAATGGAGAGTTCGAAATAACGACCCTCCTTTTTCATCTCCTCCCTGTAGCTTCCGGCTGCATCGTCGAAAAGGCGCTTTTTCTCGAAAAGAAGCCCTTCAAAATAATGGGCGCCGTCGAGGGTGGCGTCCTTTTCCACGATCTCCTTGATGTGCTGAACCGACAAAGCCACCTCGTCGAGGCGATACTCCACGACAGCGAGGAAGAAGACGAGATCCAGCCTCCCCGGCGCCACGGCGAGCAACCTCCGATAGAGTCCGGCAGCGTCCAAATAGTTTTCGTGCGGTTCGAAAACGGAGTAGGCAAGGGTCACCAACTCTTCCCGCAAGGGGTCCCGAGCCGCGCCGCTCACCAGCAAATCCCCTGCAGCCTCGTATTTCTCGAGCGCGATGAGCGCCCTCACTTCGCCGTACAAGGCGTCGAGCAGTGTTTCGTCCTTCTCATGAGCACCCTTGAAAAGCCGCAGCGCCGTCTCGGGATTCTGGCTGCGGAGTTCGATTTCAGCGAGAATGTAGATGGGATAAGCCGCGTCAGGGTGAGCCTCGATGAGAGCATTTGTCTCCCGTCGCGCACCGGTAAAGTTCTTCAAGAGATAGAGCGTGAACGCGAGGTGATTGCCTGCCTCCAGAGACGACGGAGCGCGATCGAGTGCGATCCGGAACGCATCTGCCGCCTGGTAGAGCAGGCTCTGGCGGAACGTTCCTTCGAATCCTGTGAATCCCAAGATCGCACCGGCCTGTCCAAGATAGACCTTGCCGAGCAGCACCCACGCGTCGCCGGTCTGATCAAAGTCTTCGGTCAGCCCCAGGGCGATATCCATGAGCCCCTCGGCCGCGTCTTCGGTGATGAGCCTATCGAAAACCTCGTTGAGCTGGATCCAGTTCGCACGGTCTTCGGGCGAAGCGCGCAATCTGGCAACCGCTGCCTCGACGGTTTCGGCATCGCTAGTTTTTTCTTGTCCGCTCTGGGTGGTTTGCGCCTGTCCTCGGGCCGGCTCGGGACCGAAAAGCAGCATAATGCAGAAGAGCAAGATCCCGGTGCTATATGCCTTCAAGTTGTACCCCCCCTTCGCCCCTCTCGACCTCTCCGATGATGAAGGGAGAGTATCCGAGATCGCCGAGCGTCTCGAGCGATTCGTCTGCGTTCTGCCGGTCGACGACAAACACGAAGCCGATGCCCATATTGAAGGTACGGAAGGCTTCTTTCATATCGAGGCCGGCCAGCGCCACGATCAGCCTGAATATTCCGGGAACGTTCCACGAGCCGATATCGATCCTCACGGAGAATCCTTCGGGAAGGGCGCGAGGAATGTTGTCGATAAAGCCTCCGCCCGTGATATGTGCCATCGCCCTGATCGTTCCCGCCTTCTTCATCGCGTTCACAGCCTTGAGGTAGCTCATGTGGGGCTCGAGTAATTCGTCTCCCAGGGGACGATCCAGACCAGAAGGCACGGACGAAAGGTCGTGCTTCTCCATCTCGAAAAAGACCTTTCTCACCAGCGAGTAGCCGTTGGTGTGCAACCCGGAAGACGCGAGTCCCACGAGAAGATCGCCATTCTTGACGGCTCTCCCGTCGACGATCTCGTCGCGATCCACGATGCCCACGATAAAACCTGCAAGATCGTATTCACCCTCGGCGTAGAAGTCCGGCATCTCGGCCGTCTCACCGCCAATGAGCGCGATTTCGTTCTGCGCACAGGCACCGGCGAGGCCATCGATGATCGATTGAAAAACTTCGGTTTCGAGCTTTCCAACGGCAAGATAATCGAGAAAGAAGAGCGGCTGTGCACCCTGCACGAGAATGTCGTTGACGCAATGGTTGACGATATCCATGCCGACCGTATTGTGACGCCCGGTCATGAATGCGATCTTGAGCTTCGTCCCAACACCGTCGGCGCTGGTGACCAGAACCGGCGACCGACCACCCAGCCCTTCGAGACTGTAAAGGCTTCCGAAATTTTTTATGTGAGACAGAACGCGATCGCTGAAGGTTGAAGAGAGTTTTTCCTTGACCGCGCGCAGCGACCTGTTCGCCTTGTCGATATCAACTCCCGCGTCTTCGTACGTCACCTTCCGTCTTTGCTGTGCCATTTCAGTAACCCCTTATTTATACGTTGGTTCTGAAAGCGACGCTGCCCCAGGACGCCTCCGTCTCAAATCGAAGCAGTTCGTCGAACTCCGACTGTCCACCCAGAATAGTTTACGGATAGACTTCAAAACAGGGCAATAAAATTTATAATCCCCACTTTGCCTCGAGCGTTAAACCAAAATCAGTGTTTACTTCTTTTTTTGACTCTCGTTCACATAAGTATGATGAAACGCGTCCTCGTACTCGGATCGACCGGATCTGTTGGTCAGCAAACCCTCGACGTCCTCAGAGGTTTGCGTGATTCTTTCGACGTGGTGGGCCTTTCGGGAAACTCGAACAGCGCTGCTCTTGTCGAGCAGGCACGCGAGTTCCGGCCCTCCGCCGTTGCGGTCGCGTGCGACGTCCCGGAGCAGACCGTGTCATCAGACCTGGCCCGTTTGAAGATCGATCTCCTGAGCGGGCCTGACTCCCTCGTCGAACTCATTCGACGGTTCGAACCCCAAATCGTCGTGCAAGCCGTCTCCGGAGCGGCCGGACTCCCATCTTCGATCGCCACGATCGAACAAGGAGCACGGCTCGCCCTGGCCAACAAGGAATCGCTGGTCATGGCCGGCCACCTTCTCATGCCGCTCGCAGCAGAAAAGGGTGCGGAGATCATCCCTGTGGACAGCGAGCACAGCGCCATCTTCCAGTGCCTCCAAGGCTGTCCGGACCGGTCCACACGGCGCGTTTTCCTCACGGCGTCCGGCGGCCCCTTCGTGGACACGCCAATAGAGGAGCTCAGAAAGGTCACTCCCGCCGAGGCCTCGCAACATCCGACCTGGGACATGGGCGGCAAGATCACCATCGACTCCGCAACCATGATGAACAAGGCGCTCGAGATCGTCGAAGCGCACTGGTTGTTCGATCTCGATCCGAGCAATATCGAGGTCGTTGTCCATCGCCAATCGATTGTCCACTCCATGGTGGAGTTTGCCGACGGCTCTATCCTGGCACAGATGGGCATTCCCGACATGCGGGTTCCGATCCGCTACGCGCTCACCTATCCGGACCGCCCCGCGCTCTCGAAGGATTTCTTCGATTTCGATCGCTGGAGCAAGCTCACCTTCGAACCTCCCGACAGGAACAGATTCGGAGCCCTCGATCTCGGATTCGAGGCGGCTCGCAGGGGAGGTGCGCATGGAGCGGTTCTCAACGCGGCAAATGAAGAAGCGGTCGATCTTTTTCTCAAGGGCCTGATACCCTTTGACGAAATTTTCAATAGAGTGTCTCTTGTACTCGACAAAACCAAGGATATTCAATCGCCCACTCTGGAACAGATCCTGAAAGCGGATCAATGGGCGCGAGAGGAACTGGCACGATGCTACTAGGTGTTGAAAGCGGAGGATTTGATCTTCTCGCTTTGCTGGAGAAAACGTGGCTTACCGTGGAGGTGATCCTCGGTATCGGCCTCATGATTTTTATTCACGAGTTGGGCCATTTTCTTGCCGCGAAGAATTCCGGTGTGCGCGTGGAAACCTTCTCGCTCGGATTCGGTCCCAAACTGGCTGGATTCCGCAAGGGCGAAACGCTCTACCAGCTTTGCGCGATCCCGCTGGGAGGTTTCGTCAAAATGGCCGGCGAAAACCCGGGAGAAGACCTGACCGGCGGGGCTGACGAGTTACCGAGCAAATCCCCTCTGCAGAGGATGTGGATCTTCAGCGCCGGCGTACTGATGAATTTTCTTTTTGCCTTCATCACCTTCCCCATCATCTTCACCACCGGCGTTCCGTTCATCAGTCCCGAGGTCGGATTCGTCTCTCCCGGAGGCCCGGCTTGGCAGGAAGGTCTGCAAAAGGACGACAAGATACTCCAGATCAACGGCAACAAGGTTTATGAGTTTCACGACATTCCGCTCAACATCGCTCTTGCCAAGGAAGGTCCAGTCGAAATCGTTTTCGAGCGCGCCGGTAAGACCATGACCGTCGACATTTTGCCCGAAAAGGATGACGACATCGGTTTCCAGCAGATCAGGATCGCCAGCCCTTCCATCTACCAGGCTACCGCCGTGGAAGACAACGGCCCCGCTTTCCGGGCCGGCCTGAGGGAGAACGACACGATCAAGGCGATCAACGGAAAGCCCCCTGCTGAATGGCTCAACGATCGGAGCGTTTCGGTCGACAAGCCGATCTCCATGAAGGTCGCGCGATCAAATGCCGCAAAGGAAGAGATTCTCGATCTGCGCATCGTTCCCGAATCAAAAGTGGATCACGAGAAGCAGAGGATCGGTATCAAACGAACTCTGAATTTCGTGGTAGACGGGTTGAGGGGCGAACTTGCCAAGCTGGGCGGGGAATTGAAAAGTGGCGATGTCGTCGTCCAGATCGGGGAGAGGGCAATCGCGAGCAGAGCTGATTTCGACGAGGCTCTCGTCGAAGGCCCTCTGGAATTCCACATCGAGCGTCCAGACGATCCTGCTGCCTCCGACCGGAATCCCATCATCTATGAAGAAAAATACCGCCAAGCGCTGCAGACCGATCTCGCCATGGCCTGGATCGATAACAAGAACAGCGTCGAGATCGTTCCCGATGCTCCCCTCTGGAATGCAGGAATTCGCGGTGTGGTGACCGTGCACTCCATCAATGGTCGCGAGACAGACAGCTTCGATACGATCGCCGATGCGATCAACAGTGCCGACGATCGCCAGATCAACCTCGTTATCAGCAGGGCGGACTCCGATACACGCGAAGATGTGACCGTTGAAACGGAAGCCATGAGATCTCCCAGCCTGGGATTCGATTTCAATCGTACCCCGGTTCTGATCACATGCAAACTGAACGTGGTCGATGCGATTTCGGCCGGCTGTCACTGCGCCCTCTACCAGATCAAAAACTGCTACCTCACCTTGTCGCGGATTCTCAGCCAGGATGTGTCCGCCAAGAATCTCGGAGGTATCATCACCATATCCCGGACAACCTACTCCTTCGCCGAACTGGGTCTTGCCCGGCTCTTCCTTTTCCTCGCCATACTTTCGATCAACCTGGGCTTCATCAACATCCTCCCGATCCCCGTTCTCGACGGGGGCCACCTGATGTTTCTGCTGATCGAAAAGATCAAAGGCTCGCCGGTCAACGAGAAGGTCATGGGCTACTCCCAGATCGTTGGTCTCGTGTTGATTCTCGCACTTGTGGTTTACGTGACCTACAACGATATATTGCGGCTTTTCAGCTAGTCATTGCGGATCCGGTCCCTTGCACGCCAGCGGAATCTTGAGACTCTTTCGGGTGTCGATCGCCTTCACGCCGGCAGCGGACGTGACTCTCGGTTACGCCTGCGCGCTTGCATGGCGAGACGGATCCCCATTCGATATCGCGCCCCTTCTTCTGGCCTGCCTCGCGTCCAGCCTCATCTTCGGATCAGCCGTCGCGGTCAACGATATCGTCGACGAGAGAAAGGATGGACGGACGGCTCCTGAGCGCCCGATCCCTTCCGGTGCGGTCTCGCCGTCCGCTGCGAAGCGAGCGGCCGCAACGGCAGCTCTGCTCGCCCTCGTTCTTGCCGGGATGATCGGGATTTCGGCTCTCCTTGCTGCAGCTGCGGTAATGGCGCTTGCGGCGGCCTACAACCTCTTGACGCGAAAAAATCGCTGGCTCGGCATCGCAAATCTTGCCCTGGTCAGAGCGGCCGATCTCCTCTTTGGAATGGTTTGCGCGGGAGGATTCAGTGCGCTCGCCGAACCACTCCCCGAACTCTGGTGGTCTGTCCCGGCTATCTACGGTCTCTATGCGCTGTCCCTTTCCGGGGTGGCGCTCGGCGAGAGAATCGAAAAGCCGGTCACTGTCTCCACTCTCTTATTTTCTTTCATCGCAGCGGCGTGCGCCGGCTATTTTTTCTGGTTCTCCCTGCGTGCCTCACCCCACCTCGTCTGGTCCCTGTCCATCATTTTTCTCATCCTGCTGCTGCCTCTCTGCACGCGCCTCGGCCGGCTCACGCGAGGTGTCGAGCCTGCCGTTGGCCATCTCGTCTCCGGCTACCTCCTCCTGGCCGCCATGCCGGTTCAGGCGCTTTTCTCACCCGTTGCGGGATGGATCCTGGTCGCTCTTTTCTTTCTTTCCCGAATCCTGAGCCGGTTCTTTCCGCCCGCTTGACACTTGTCGGCCCGGGGATCGAACGATCCTCGCCGGACGTTTCACCCTTTCGTGTAATGCTTGATGACATGTTCGCGCGCTTCTTCGGGCGTCGTCAGTTTTCCCCCGTACTGGAGCTCACTCAGGGCGGCCAGGATCTGTCCCATCCGCGGACCGGGCTCGTAGCCCATGGCGAGAAGATCGCGACCCATGAGAAGCGGTTGCACGACTTGGGGTTGACGCCCCCACTTCCGCCTCATCGCCGCAATGTATCTGATGTTGTCGAGTTTTCCGTGGCTCGCGAGACAGTCGGCACGGTGCAGTTCCACGTGGGCTCCAGCAAGAGGAGATTCGAGAAAGCGGCGCAGCTTGGATTCGCGCATCTTCTGGAGATTGACGAAATGCATGTGGTTCCGGACGAGTTCGACGACCGCGGCCGTGTCTTTTTTCGAAAGGCGCAAGCGCCTGCAAATCTGATCGGCCATCTCGGCGCCCCGCGTGTCGTGTCCGTGAAAACGGATCCGATCGGCCGATCGGCGCGTGGCGGGTTTCGCCACATCGTGGAGAATCGCGGCCAACGCAAGGGGAAAATCGGGCTTGCGCAGCGACTCGACGACTCGAAAAGTATGCTCCAGAACATCGCCCTCCGGATGGAATATCTCGTCCTGCGTGACTCCCTCGCAGTCGGCGACCTCGGGCAAGATTTCGCGAAGAAGTCCCAGTTCGTGCAAGAGCCGGACGCCGCGCCCGCGTTCCCGATGAACGAGTATCAGCCGCAGTTCTTCCGCGATCCGCTCCTGGCTCAAGCCGGCCACCCTGTCTGCCACGCTTTTGATGGCGGCCGCGGTCCGTCGATCGAGCCCGAAACCGAGGGTGGCCGTGAAACGCACCGCACGGAGCATGCGCAGGCGATCCTCCGAAAATCTCCGCGCGGGATCCCCGATCGTCCTCACGATCCTTCCGTCAATATCCTTTCGTCCACCGACGAAGTCGTAGATTTTCCCGTCCAGGGGATCCAACAGAAGTCCGTTGATGGTGAAATCGCGCCGCGCCACATCTTCTTTCTCGTCATCGGTGTAAATGACGCGATCGGGATGTCGGCCGTCACTGCCTCCAATGTCTTTGCGGAACGTGGCGGTCTGATAGATCCTCCCGCTCGCCCGGACCATGACCACGCCGAAGGACGCTCCGACCATGAGCGAGCCGGGAAAGAGACGGGCGATCTCGTCGGGACGGGCGCTCGTGGCGATGTCGTAATCCTTCGGCCTCTTTCCCATCAGCGCGTCTCTGACCGAGCCGCCCACAAAATAGGCCTTGAATCCGGCACGCCGGAGTTTCTTAATGATCCTTTTCGCGACAGCTTTCATGTCAGGTCGAAAATAGGACTTTGAAACGATCGCGGCAAGAAATTAAGAAAGTGACGCCATGTCTCCCTTGCGCTTCGCCTACTTCAATGCCGGTGAGATCTTTACGGTGTGTATCCTCGGGGTATTCCTCTTCTTCATCTTCTTTTCCTTCTCGGAAGCCGATTCGATTCTGGAGAAAGAGGACTTTTCGAATGTGGCGATCAAAGAGATCTATCGCCTGGAAATGGATGCCTTCGAGAGGAACGGTCAATATGTCAACCTGGAAGAACTGATCGCCCGATCGAACGTCCTCGACGATTTCAAGACCTATCCCAAACAGATGAAGGATTACGACTCCCAGGAACTCGCTTCCGATGGCGACTACTTCTATCTTCTCAAACTCGAGCGGGAAAAATCGAAATCGGCGGTTCTCATAGAAGACGAAAAGGAACGCAAAGCAGTGGGTTTCCAGTGCATCTGTTGGCCTCGACACTTCGGAACCACGGGCGAGATATGCCACTACGTGAACGATTCGGGCCTCTTGTCGGTGTCGGCCAACACCTTCGGGATTCTGGACGGAGTGAAGAAATATTCTTCCTTTCCGCCCGACATGAAGGAAGCGGCGCGCGCCGTACCGAGATCCAAATCGAAGAAAGGCGCCCAGTGGTTCAGATTGAAGGGATTCGCCGAATCGGACCCCTTACCCACACCATTTGATTGAGCCCCGCACCCGGCCCTCTCAAAAGAAATTCCAGAAGACTTTATATGCGAGGCCCGCGATGGTCCTGTCCGCGCATTCACGATGGAAGGTGAGAAGTCTCTTGCCGATCCTGTCCGTTCCGGAGACATCGATCGCGTCGAGATAGGCGAACGACTTGATCGCTTCCTGTCGGATCCAGTCGGGAAGGTCGGCATTACGTGCCACTGCCAGCAGGCTGTCCGCGGCACGCGGATCTCCCAGATTGCGCATTCCGTTCACGAAAAGATAGGCTGCCGAAGGACCGCTTTCCGACTCGAGATATTCTTCCCAGTGCTCCAGGACACCCGGTCCGAGGGAGTGCACCTGAAAGGCGGCGTGCCGATCGAGCGTGAACTCCCCCACGAATGCCGTCCGTGAGTCCCAGCCGCCTCCGATCACCTCGAAAAAGAGCTCGATCGCTTCATCGGTCCCGGCCGTTGCGAGACCGGAGAGCAGGACGCGGCGATCGACCGGCGTCAGGTTCTGATCCTCGCGAAATCGCCGAATCAGCAAAGCGGGCGCCTCGGCGCAATCGAGCAGGGTCGTCAAGATTTCGATCGCTTCGGCGAGTTCCGCTCCCACGGCGCTGCCCAACTTTCGCAGATAGGGTCCGGCCGTACTCTTGTCTCCCGCCTTGTAAAGACCTTCCAGCGCTTTGAGGCGGACGTCGGGCCTCTGATCGTTGAGCAGGTACTGGAGAACCGAACGCGCCCGGTCGAATTGTTCCCCCTCGTCCCGCTCCAGATGGGTGAGCAGCGAAACGGTGAGGTAGATCCGCACGTTGTCCACCGGATGGGAGGCCAGATCCTGCAGGGTCTCGATCGGTGGCAGCCACCGTGCGATCTCCATCAGCTTCACGCCGTTGATCAATCGCACCGGCCCCTCGTGGGAGAGCATTTTCTCCAGTTCGCCATTCGCCTCGGGAACTCCCAGCCTGAGAAGCGACTTGAGCGCCACCGTTCGGATGTCGAGATTGGAATCCTGGAGACAGTCGAGAAGAAAACGCCGGGATTCGTCAATGTCGAAATTTCCGATACCTTCGACCGCCATGATACGGATTCTCAGATCGTCCGAATCCTCGGCCAGTTCGCGAAGGAGATCGAAAACATCAGGATCCGTTCTCCCTGCCAGGCTCTCGATGCAATACAAGCGAAGTCTCTCGCTCCCCCCACGCGTCTGCTCGATCAGAATCTTCGTACTCTCGGGATCTTCGAACGCGGAAAGACTCCGTATGGCCGCCTTGCTGATGATCTCGGCCGGATCGGTGGCGCAATCGAGCAGCGTGGGCAAAGCCTTGGGTGATTTGATCTCGGCGAGGAGGTCGATGTATTTCTTGGCCAGAGAGGGACGCTCCCTCCTGAAGAGGTTGATTCTCCTGGCTGCCTCGAAGATCGTGGTATCCTGACCCATCTCGACGAGCAGGTCGATGGAGCGGCGGACCGAGGGATTCGTCCCCCAAATGAGCCGATCGAGGTGACGTCCCCGGCTATCGCCGACCCCCTTGGCCTGAAACTCGGCCGGCGCGTCGACAAGTTTCACAGGCCTATTGAACAGGACCGGTTGCCGGGAATTCTCTTCCTCATCATCGGGAAGCAGGATATAGAGGAGGGCTCCGAGAGCAGCGAGTATGACTGTTGAGACGACGATTTTTTTGTTCATCTTTTTTTGAACCAAGTTTACGGCCAGGCCAAAGCTGATGCAATCGCCTTCACAAAGATCGGGCAGAGAGCTGGGCGAACTCCTCCGCCTGGTGTGCGCTCCGATGGCGGGAATCTCCACCCCCATCTTTCGCCAGCTCTGCGAAGAAAAGGGCGCGACACTGACGGTGACCGAGATGATCAGCGCTCGCGCGTTGAGCATGTCGAACCAAAGAACTATAGGCCTCCTCCGCAAGGAAAGTGGCGAGAAAAATGTTGCTGCCCAGATTTTCGGCACCCGTCCACGCGACCTCGCCGCCGCGGCGGAGCGTGTCGAAGAAGCGGGCTTTTGCCTCGTCGACGTGAACATGGGCTGTCCTGTTCGCAAGGTCGTCAGCACCGGCGCAGGTGCTGCTCTTGCCCGCACGCCGGCGCTCGCCGCCGAGATCGTGGCCGCCATTCGCGAAAAGGTCTCCATCCCCGTGACCGCCAAGATCAGGTCGGGATGGTCGTCCGATCTGATCAACGCTCCCGAGCTGGCAACGCGCCTCGAGGGGGCGGGGCTGAGCGCCATATCGGTGCATGCCAGAACCAGGGAACAGGGGTACAGCGGTCAGGCTGACTGGACGGTGATCGCCGACGTCGTCTCGTCGGTGGCCATACCGGTGGTCGGCAATGGCGATGTCAAGGACGGCCTCTCGGCTCTTCGTATGGTCGCCGAGACAGGCTGCGATGGCGTCATGGTGGGCCGGGCGGCCCTGGGCAATCCCTGGGTCTTTTCGGAAATCGACGGCGCCATGAGCAGTGAACGGCATTTCGTGCCGCCCGGCAGACAGGAGCGGTTCGAACTCTTCGTCCGCCACCTGCGCGGCACGATCGAACGGGCTGGTGCGGTCCGGGGCACGCGCCAGTTCCGAACCTGTGCCGGCTGGTATACCCGCGGCATTCCGGGCGCCGCGGCCGCGCGGCAGAAGATTCACAAGGCAGGCTCGACAAGTGAGATCGAGAAGATCGTCAGGGATCTCTATGGAATCTAGGGCCGGTCAATACGTTGGATCCACAACACTTATAATGACTCACCCCTGATACGCGCGGCACCCTTTTCGACCCGGTGAAGCGACAAGAGTGTATTTTTTTTGTTTGACGGCGTAATTCATGGTTGCTATTTTCTTTTTCTTGCATATAGTCTGACCGAATCAATACTTAGGTCACTGTTTTATCGATTGTTCAGAGCGACTCATCGCAAACGGAGGACGGAATGCTCAAAAGGCTGTTGGCCCTTTTCATTCTCATATCATTGTTGGTTACTGTTTCGGGCTGCACCCTGATCTGGGGGCACGACGGTGGGCACCCGATCTCCCAGTATCTCGCCGAGGACAAGGAACAGGTCAGCACAGGCACCCTCTGGAGCCAGCGCCACTGGAACACCCACTGGCAGATCTTCTTCGACGGCGTCAATGATATGCACAATTTCTTCGACCGGCATTTCATGAACTACGACTGGGACGATCCTGAATACAACTAGTCCTCGTGCGTCAACGAATACTCCGGACTCGTCCCCGGAGTATTCTCCGGTCCTTTCGAGATCACTCGCCTGGGTGCTTTTCCCTGCCGCGATTTTTTGCACTCTCTTGCTTATCGTTCATCCGGGCTGCGCGCCCCATGGACTTCTTTCTCTCAGGCAGGAGGCGAATGGTCATTTCCGTGAAGCGATCCGTCTGTCCGGAATCGAAGATCTCTACGCGGAAAGAAACCTTACCGAGCCACTCGATCCCGCATCTCTCGAGGATGCCCTTGCCGAGGCCCGCCTCGCGGTCGACATCGACCCCCACCACTTCCAGGCTCACCTGCTCGTTGTCGAACTCCTCTCACTGCTCGACATGAAGGACGACTACCGGGCCCACCTCGCCTACCTTCTGGATCTCTATCCCGACAATCTGCTCATCAGGCAAGAGGCCGCCCGCGTCGAGGTCGAGGTTTTCGACGACGTGGATGGCGCGGCGCAGATCATTGCCAGCGGCCGAGAGCGGTCGCCCGGAAATCTGATCCTCCGCCTGCTCGAAGCGGAACTCATGGTCGAGTCAGGAGAAGACCACCGGGCGGTTCTGGAACGGATAGACGACCTCATCGCCTCGCGAACCATTCGCGGGGGCGGCCTGACAGCGAACGATGCCGGTCTTTTCTGGTTCCGGATCGTCCGTCTCTGCATCATCCTCTTCGAAAAGGACCCTACCGACGAGACGGTCGGTCCGCTGCTCGAGCTCGCGCGGAGAGATCCCGATCATCTGCAGGTCTGCCTGCGCCTTCTCTTTCAGGCAGGAATGCTGGACGCCGCGAAAAACCTTTTTGCCCGCGCGTCCGGCCACGAAGAGGCGGGATTCGTTCTCAGACTCGTCACGGCCAGGCTCCTCGTTCGCCTCAACGAGAGACAGCCCGCCGTGGAGCTCCTCGCGCGGCTCAAATCCGAAGCGACCGCCGGTGCGCAGCAGCTCGAACTCACGGCCCTCGAGGGACATATCCTTTTTCTCGACGGAAAGCCGGAGGAAGCGCTCCGTCTCTTCCGCCAGGTTCTCGGCGAGGATCCGGCCCATATCGACGCGATCGAGGGATTCTGGCTGATCTACGAACGAACGCCCCTTCTGAGCATCGAAGAAGCCGTATCGGTGCTCGAACAGGCAGCGGCGGTCACGACGAGCGCTGGTGTGAGGGATCTGCTGAAGGAACTGGCGCAAAGTATCCGGACATTGCCGCAAAACCGGGAAGCCCCGTCCGATCAACTGCTCCCGCCCGAGAAGTAGGATGCCGCCTCGGACGCGACACGCTCGGCATCATCGGCAGAGCGCAGTTCGAACCACCGTATCTCAGGAAAACGCCGGTACCACACCTCCTGCTTCTTCACGAATTTCAGCGTGTTCCGATTGATCTCATCCTCGGCTTCGGCCCTGGTGAGTTCCCCCTGGATATGGGCGATGACCTCTCTGTATCCGATCGCTTTCCCCGATTCGGGACCGAATCCCGAACCATCGAGAATGGCGCGTACCTCGTCGACGAGCCCCTTGTCGAACATCAGCGCCGTCCTCTTCCTGATCCTCTTCTCGAGCAGCGGCCTGGGCCATCTCAAGCCGGCGGTTCGGGCGGGAAAATCGATGATCCTCGTTGTCCTGTGGCGCTTGAGCCACGAGAGCGGCTTACCCGTGACCTGGATCACCTCGAGCGCTCGCACGAGTCGCTTGATGTCGTTCTGATGGATATCGTTCGCCGAGGCCGGATCAGCGCCGCGCAACCGTCCGTGAAGGTGGGCCGTTCCCCTCTCGCGCGCCTCGCGGAGCAACTCTTCACGGATGAGCGGATCCGATTCGGGGGCGGTGAACAGACCGTTGAGGAGACAATTGAGATAGAACGCCGTGCCTCCAAGAAAAAGAACCTCCTTGCCCCGCCCGTGAATCCGGGTCACATGCTCGCGCGCCGCCTCGAGGAAGGAGCCGACCGAGAAGGACTCATGAGGGTTTAGAATGTCGAGCATGTAAAAGCGGGCCTTCGCGCGATCCTCTGCCGACGGCTTGGCCGTGCCGATGTTCATACCTCGATAGACCTTCATCGAGTCGAGGGAGATGATCTCGGCGTCGATGATCTCGGCGATCCTGATTCCGATCTTTTTCTTTCCACAGGAGGTCAGACCGACGATGTTGAAGAGAGTGCCATTGCCCATCTGTCTATCCCGGCTGATCGAGTGGGAACACGATGGAGACGGACATGTTGTCCGGATCGAAGTGCGTGCGAAGGCGTTCGATCAGTTCCTCGTGGGTCACGTCGCGGATCATGTCGACCAGCTCGGAGGGCCAGACCTCCCGGAAAAAGCACCCGAGGAACGAGTAGGCGGTGCTCTCGATCGAGTTGAACATTCTCACAAAGTTGCCCATGTACTTGTTCCTGATCCTCTCGAAGGTTGCCTTCTCGATCCCTTCGGTGCGTGCGTCTGCGAGGATCTTGAGCAGTCTCTGCTTGAGTCTCTCCGGTTCCTTCGTGTCCGAGCTGATCAGGGTGTGGCCCGAATCACCGTATCCCGAATAGTAGGCAGAGAAGGAGTCGTCGATGAGATCCTCGCCGTAGAGCATTTCGTAGACGGGCGACGATTTGCTGAGCAGGCAATCGAGCACGAGTTGCGTTCTGAGTTCGATCTTCTCCGTCTCTCTCCCGCTGTTGCAGAATTCCAGGTCCTTGAAACCGAGGAGGAATTTCGGTCTGTAGACGACCATCCTCGTCTGTTCCAGGGGGGCCGCGATCGACCTGTCGGTCTCGGTGAAGAAGCGATGATTCAAATCCTTGCTGTCGACCGTGCGTTTTTCGGCATCCCGCTCCGCCACCTCCAGGACCTCGTCGGGATCGAACCCGCCCACAAGGACAAGAGCCATGTTTCCCGGACGATAGAAGGATCTGTAACACTCCTCGAGAAAGGCCGGCGTGATCTCGGCGATCGACTCGACGGTGCCGGCGATGTTCTGCCGTATCGGATGTTCCCTGTAGAGAGACTTCATGAGGTTGAAAAAAACGATCCACCCCGGATCGTCATCGTACATCTTGATCTCCTGCTGGATGATCCCCTGCTCCTTCTTGACCAGTTCCTCCGTGAAATAAGGAGACTGAACGAAAGAGAGGAGCAGGCGCAGGTTGTCTGCCACCCTGTCCGTGCACGAAAAGATGTACGATGTGGAAGTGAATCCCGTGCTCGCGTTGCACATCGCGCCATTGGCGGCGAATCGGTCGCTCACGTCGCCGTCAGCATCCTCGAATAGCTTGTGTTCCAGAAAATGGGCGGTCCCGTCGGGGAGCCTGCACGGGGATGCCGGTCCGTTGCGGGGCAGGTTATTGTCGGCCGATCCGAACTTTACGCCCATCAGTCCCATCGTCTTCGAGAAACCTCTCTTCGGGTTGATGATCAAGGTCAGCCCCGAGGAGAGCCGGACTGTCTGAAACCGTTCGTCGACGTTGTTCTCTATCGATTGAAGCACCATTTCAGCCGGCGGTTCCTTTCAGAAAGAAGGTCTTTCCCGGAGAAACGAGGCGCGCCGCGGCCACGACATGCTCGAGTTCGACCTTTTCCAACTTCTCCATGATCCAGTCGAGGTGCGTCTCGCGTCCCGTGAGACTTGTCACCAGATGGTAGTCCACGAGCTGGCCCGGGCTGTCCTGCACACCCCGCAAGCCGGAGAGGAGGGCCTTTCGAGCGTTGGAGAACTCCTCCTCGGTGACCGCCCCCTCGGCGATGTCGTCCATCTGTTCCTTGACGATCTCGATAACTCGGTCGAAATTATCCCGGTGGATCCCGGCGCCGACCCTGAGAAAGCCCCTGACCTTGTCGTAAACGGAGTGCGCGTAATAGGCAAGACTCTCCTTCTCGCGCACATTCTTGAAGAGCTTGGAGAACGATCCTCCGCCAAGGATCGAATTGTAATAGAAAAGGGCGTAGTAGAGATCGTCGCCGCACTCCCGGTTCACGTCGAATCCCATGACCAGCTTGGACTGCTCGAGAGGCTGCTCTTCCTCGATGACCTCGCCCTTGCCTCGCACCCTCGTCCCTTCCGCCGGCTCGTTGCGCGTAACGCGACGCGCCACCCCATCGAAGATCGTGGCGGCAAGATCCCTCGCATCGTTCCGATCCACGTCGCCCACGACGTAGATCACGGCCGGCGCGGTCGCCATGAATTCCTTGAAAAACTCACAGGTGCGCGCGCTGTCGAGGAGCGCCACCTTCTCGGCATCGCCCCACTGGAATTTTCCGAAAGGCTGTCCCCGGAACATCTCCTCGATGAGCCGGATGTTGGCGTAGACACCTTTGTCGTTGATCTGGCTTTTGATGAAGCGGCCCAGGTTCCGTTTCTCGCTCGCGAAAAGATCTTCCGGAAAAGAACCGTTCTCGGTGCGGGGATTGGTCAGGACATCATTGAGAAGACCGACGCCGTCTCCAAAGAGACCTTCGCCCCCGGGAAGGAGACGATCGTTGACCATGTCGAGCACGGTGACGAATATCTGCCTCTCGCCGAGCTTGAGGGTATCGAGACTCAATTTCGTGCCGAAAAGGGATTCGAGCTCGCGCGAGATCTCCGCCAGGGATGGATATTTTTCCGATCCCCTCTTGAGGATGAAGGGCAGAATCGCTTCCTCCTCCACGTCCCGATCCAGGCCCCCCAGGATGAAGGTCTTGATCGTCACCGTCTTGAATTTTCGGCTGTGCAGGTAGTAGATGTCGAACTCATCGCCCGTCTCGAGCTTCTCGAAGGAGCTTGTATTTTTGTTGAGCATCGATGAATTCTCCACCGGTGCGGGGCAATCAGGAATCGAGCGGCAAAACAAGGTTGGTTCGCGCGGGCGGGCAGAAACCGCCTCCACAAAACGTCATTCAATTTGGGCCTCCGCGGAAGAAGTGTCAAAGAAATTCAGCGTCAAAAAGAAATCTTTTGAAATCGGCCATGACCTGATGTAGACACTCGATAAGTTCAATCATCATAATCCCTGACCAGCCGGAGTCCCGGTATTGCCGTTTTCATCAGACGCGAAGATCATTGAGGATACGATCATCTTCCCCGCGGCCATCGATCCGGACGCGGTGAAGATCGTAAAAAGGCTCACAAGGTATAGGCACGAAGCCTACATCGTGGGCGGATGTGTCCGCGACCTCCTCCTCGGGGCCATCCCCAAGGATTTCGACGTCTCCACGTCGGCGCGCCCCCGGCAAATCCGCAAGCTCTTCCGCAATTCGAAGATCATCGGCAGGCGTTTCAAGCTGGCCCATATCATGTTTCGCGACAAGGTCATCGAAGTTTCAACCTTCAGAAAGCTCCCTCCCGGAGAAGGCTCGAAGCATTTCAAGAGCGAGGGACTTCTCATCGTGCGCGATAACGTCTACGGCGAACCGCGCGATGATGCCCTGCGCCGCGATTTCACGGTCAACTCTCTTTTTTACGACGTGGAAAAAGAAACCGTCATCGATTTCTCGGACGGATTCGACGACCTCAACAAACGCCTGCTGAGAACGATCGGAGATCCCCACATACGGTATTGCGAGGATCCGATCCGCATCTTGCGGGCGATCAGATTCTCTTGCCGCCTCAAGCTCTGGATCGAGCCGGAGAACGCCGTGGCCATGAAGGCTCACATCGCCGAACTGCAGAAGAGCGCGCCGCCCCGGGTGAAGGAGGAGATCATCCGCCTCCTGGCTTGCGGCGCTTCCCGGCAGGCGCTGCACATGATTTTCGATCTCGGCATTCTGGGAGTGATCTTGCCGGAACTGGAGCGTTCCCTCGAAAAGAAGGCGTCCTGGTTCCATGGCGAGTGTACCGGCAAGGAATTCCTCACCTCGCTGGGCACCGCGGTCGATCGCTTCGACCGCGGCCGCCGGCGCTATTCGGACTCCCTCTTTCTGGCGATCCTCCTTTCACATCACGTGGGTGTTTCTCTCGGCGAAGCGCTGTCGAGCGGAGAACCGATACACGATCGAATCGCATTCATCGACAGCGTTCTGCGTCCGATCGCCATGCGTATGGGCGTGTCGAAGAAGGAACTGAACAGAATCAAGCATATCATCAACAGTTTCCATCGTTTCGAACGCAAGAAGTGGCGCGGCCGACCCCGGCCCAAGGAGTTCGTCAAGCGGGACTATTTCCGCGAGACTCTCGAGTTCTACAGAATCGTGGCCGACGGGATGGGAAGGGACATGTCGTCGTACAACCGCTGGCACAACCGCTGGAGCGAAGAGGCGACGCCCGAAAGAAGCGCGCCGAAAAGTGATCCAGGCGGCCACCGCCGCGGGACAACGAAAAAGAAGGGCGGTCGCTCGAGAGGGCGAAGGAGAAGGCCGCGCAGGCCCCGGAGGCGGGACCAGGCGAAAGGGGATTGAGAATGTTGCCTACCGGCGCCTCATCCGTCTCGGTTTCGCGCCTTTCTGCTTCAGTGGTCTTTCCCTGTAGTTGGCGAGAACGTACTCTTCCCACTCCTTCTGAAAGGTGATCACGTTGAGGCCATAGGCTTCCTTGAGAGCGTCGCGGCACTCTTTCTTGTTTTTGATCGCTATCATGAAGACCTTGAACTTCTTCGGATCCTTCTCCTTGAGCAGGAAGTCAATGTAGGACCATACGGTCTGATGATCCATGCCGTGCAGCGCGGTCACGCCCTTGTTGAGCAGCTCGGCGAAAGAGGGTAGTTTTCCCGCGGCCAGATCGCGACGCACCTCGTACTCCCAGTCGGTGTTGGAAACCTCCTCCTCCTCCCCCTCCTCGTCGCACGTATTGGACGCTCTCTTGAAGTAGTGGATTTCGAAGAAGTGCCCCAGCCCCTCGTCGGCCCACCCCGCGGTGGCGGCCATCCACTCCATGCGATAGAAGGAGACATTGAGGAGATGGCTCATGTGGTGGACGAGGTGCTGATGAAAATGATCCTCGGACGGCATGCAGGACTTGTCGTAGAAGGAGACCAGAATCGACGGATTTCCGGGCATCTTGGCCGCGTTCCAGCAGTTGAGCCCGGTCAGCTCCTTCGCTGCCTTGAAACTGTGTTTCTGCCTCTCGAAAAGATAGACATAGTGCGTCTTGTTCCTGATCTCCTTCTCCTCGATACCGAAGAGGTTCATGAAGTCGCTGTAGAACGTCTCCAGCCGCTCGGCGTAGAGATGCAACGCCTCGTGCATCCTGTAGGTCTTCTTCTCCTTCGTGACGATCTTGGGGATGTCCCAGGCGATGACGAAGTGTTCCGTCTCAACGTAAAGGAGATCGGTGCCGAGGAACGCGTCCTTCGCCCTGCGTCTTTCGAGCCATTTCTCCTTCTTTGCGATCATTGCGTCGAACTTGCGCCTGGCCGTTTCGGCGAGCTCCGGATTGCGGCACCGTTCGCAGGGATACCAGGCATTGCCTCGCCCCTTCTTGTCCTTTTCGAAGACGTAAGAGCAGTGGATGACCTTCTCTTCCAGAGCGGCCAGCGAAGGTGTGAGGTACTTGTTTTCCAGCTGCCCCGTGGTCTTGCACTTCGAGCACGGCGGTCCGGCGGCATCCTGTGCCGAGATCAGCCCCTGGGACGCCGTGGACCAAATAAGGGAAAGAAGGAGGACGAGCAGTCCCCACGCGAGATAGCGTCCGCTCCGCACCATGGAATCCCTCCTCGGTTTGACGAATCGCCTTCGCGGCGTCCGTCGTACCGGCGCCAAACGCCGGGATGGATGCAGTTTTGCCTGTTTCGAGAGCCGACAATTAACCTATCGCGGCAGGGAAAAAATACAACTCTTTTATGGCCTGCACCGGACCTGGATGGGTGCTGCCGCCAGCGATCGCACGCGGGGCGCCTTCTCACGGTTTCCGGTCGAGAAGCCTCTCGAGCTGTTCGTGTATCTCGAATACCACGCCGCGCAGTTCGCGCACCTCGCCGCGTAATTCGTGAACCGACCTGGTCAACTCTTCCAGCTGCCCGTCATGCCGATCGTCACCGCCGTGCCCTCTCTCTCGAGCGTGGCGTGCTTGCATCTCCCTTTCCAGTTCATGCTTCAATTCGCCGGCGTAGCGCATCAGTTCCTCTGCGTGATCGTGCATTCCGGCGGCGTGCAGGTTTTCGGCGGCCTCGACGACGTGGGCGATCCGGCGCTTGGCATCGTCGAATCGGTCGGAATGCCGGTCGATCCGGCGGTCGTGCCCGTGCTCGCACTCTTCGCAGGCCTCTTCGCACTCGGCCTCCTCCAGTTCCACCAGCTCCTCTTCGAGTACGAGGCGGTGCAATTTTCTCTCGAGCCGTTCGGCTTCGGCTCCGCGGCCTTCGCGGTGGAGTGTGTGTATTTTCGCCTCCAGCTCGAGCCGGTGGAGCTCCCTTTCGAGCATTTCGACCTCTTCCAGATGTCCGATGCGTTCAGCCCGCTCCATCTCGCATTCGAGCATGTGGTGGTGGAATTCTCTCTCCAACATCTCGGCCTCCTCGTGGCGGCCCTCCCGGTGGAGCATCAGCGCCTTGAGTTCCGTCTGGAGGGATTTCAACTCCCACGCCACCTCTTCCGCCTCACCGTGACGGTCGTCCGATCGGAGTGCGTCGACCTCTCTCTCGAGCTCCTCGATCCGTTCTTTCCCCTCGCGAATTTCCATCGCCACACGGTGCATCTCGAGTGTCTCGTGGATCCTCTCGATCTCCTCCTCGATCGCCTCGGCCTCCTCGAGGCGGCCCGCGTCCACGAGATGGCTGAGCTTCTCGGCGAGATTGGCGATCTCCCGTTCCGTCTCCCGCTGAATCACCTCGTCCGAGCGGTGCGCGCCGTCCCCTTCCTCTTGCATGAAACCTGCGCTGCAAAATCCGGCGACGACGAGAAACAAGATTGTGATTGTTTTCCGACCCATTCTCGAATCCTCCGATTAGCGATCTCTCTCAAGGTTCATTCGGTTGTTTTCCATGTCTTTGCTCAGACGCTCGACCTGTTCGCGGAGCGTTTCTCTCCGCTCCCGCACTCTGTCGAGTTCCCGTCCGAGCCTTTCGATGAGCGCGTCATCGAGCAAAATTTCCTTCTTCCCAGTTGCGGGCCATGAATTCTTCAAGGCAATGACTTCACTCTCGAGGGCGAGAATCTCCGAGTCGAGTGCTCCGAGAGCGTCAAGAAGAGTCTGGCATTCCGTTTCGGGCCGAGAATCGTGTCCGTGATTTTCCGTCCCCACGCCTCCCAACCCATCCCTCTCGGGGAACAGGCTCACCGCCGTGACGGAAGGAACCATGATCGTGATGGCGGCCAGGAGGAAGGCGGTGACCACGATGCTGGAGGTGCGCCCCATTTTGCGCGCCCCGGAAGGCCGGTTGCCGAGGAGCCGTTCGATCCGGCAGGCCAGAGTCGAAGGTTCGCCAGCCATTTCGACGGCCGCAGCCGCGGCAGGCCGACAGCGGCCCGCGGTAATCCATCCCGCGACCTCGGCGAGACATTGAGCGAGCGCCAGAGGCCGCCCGGCAAGATCTGCCGAGAGCGCGTCACAGTTAAACTCGGACGCTTCGCGCAACCGCTTGAGCACTCCGCGGTTCAGAGGCTGGAAGAAGAACACGCACCCGATAAGGTGGACCAGAGCCTGCCATGCAGGATCGTGGCGGATGAGATGAGCCAGCTCATGAGCCAGCATCGCCTCCTGCTGCTCGGCGGAAAGATCGGTGAGCGCTCGCCTGGGAAGACAGATCTCTCCGCGAAAGATGCCGAGAGCCATGGGGACCGCGATCCGCGACGACCACGTCAATCGGACTTCACGCCCCATCCCGGCTTCTTCACAAAGGCTGTCGAGCATCGCGCGCAACCGTCCTGGACCGATGCTTTTCCTGCAAGCCAGCTTGTTCAGCAGTCTGCGTCTCGTGCGCACAACGAGGATCACCCCGCCGACAGCGACAGACAGCAACAGAAAGGAGAGTGTGGTCGACCACCAGACCGGCCCATGACGGACGTTTCCTGCTGAAAGCGCACGCCTCTCCGACTCTGGATCGACGGAGGACTCTGCTTCGGGCCCGGCAGATTCAACCGCGGTGCCCACGCTGCGGATCCCGTGTTCGTTTTCAACGATCGCGCGCGTTGCCGACGCTCCCTCCCGCGCGCCAGCCCTGCCGGCCGTCGCCAACGATTCATGATGAGGAGGGGCGACGGCCACCCCGGACGAAACCGCCCCGGAATCGCCCCGCTGCATCGTCTCCAATTCGATCCGGCCGCCGAAAGGCGTCATGTCGGCGCTCGCCTGAATCGACGCCGTGATGATTCCGCCCACGATCGCCGTTTTCCAGATGAGCTCCTTCATCGGCTCGCCCAGGCGATTCCGGCCGACATAGGTCGACAGCCATGCGCCTCCGAGGAGAAGCGAGCTGTGAAGCATGTACGTCAGAAGCCACAGGGAACAAACAACCACCGCGCGGTCCGCATTCGGAACGAGACTTTCAACGCTCATCGCTCTGCGCCCCTTTTCTCGCCCGAGAACGGATCATCGAGCGGATACGGCCCAGTTCCCTGGAGTCGATTCCGCCCTCGTCGAGCAGATGGCTCACCAGGGCGGCCGCGTCCCCCTGAAAGAGATGATCGGTCAGCTCGGCAACCATCGATCGACGCACCTCTGATTCGGTCACGATCGGCTCGTAGACGAACTGCCTGCCCTCCGTTCTATGGGCCACCACGCCTTTCTTCTCCATCTTGCGCAACATCGTGGCAATCGTGGTCGGCGCGAGCCCTCTCTCGGCAAGGAGCGCCGCATGCACTTCGGCTGCAGTGGCCTCCTTCCGCTCCCACAGAACGCGCATGATTGCCAGCTGAAGATTTCCGAGACGATGGGACGGTTTCATGACACCTCTTTTCATCCGGGGCCTGAGGACCTCACAAACTACCGCTATAGTACTACCACGGTAGTCCAATGTAACCACAATAACCGTTTTTTTATTTCTTGCTGTCGTCGCGGTTGGTTTGGGAGGCCGGGTTGCGGGGGCGCGTCAGATCTGCGGTCCGCCGGCCAGTCTCGTCATTTCCACCCTGATTCCGTCCAGAAGCCGATTCAGCTCGATGAGAGCCTCCCTCGCGCCCTCCAGCTCGAGCGCGATATTCAAACTCTCGGTCAGCGGCGCCCTCCCGGTGTCGACCAGGTTTTCGACGAGAGCGAGCTGTTCGGCCAGCGATGGAATGATCGAACTCTCGTAGAGAACGCGGCTTTTTTCGAGTGACTTCCAGCGTTCGCGGCCGCCGTACCACTGGTCGAGTGCACGTGATGCGACCCTTTCGAGGGAGGCTTCAGCGCCGCGTATGTCGGCCTCTGCGCTCAGGATCGCGCCCTGGTTCCGGTCGATGAGCGGGAGCGGGATCTGAACGAAGGCGCCAACGAAATCATCCCTGCCGGCCGCACCCACCTGGGCGCGGGAGTAACCCAGCCCCAGTGTGATGTCGGTCCACGCGCCCGACTCTTCGAGCCGGAGTTTCGCCCGGGCCGCTTCGATCTCGCCGTCGAGACGGATCAGCTCGGGGTTGCGCGTCAAGATCGTGGCAGATGCCTCTTTCCATGAAGGAGGCTCCCACCGGGCCGACTGTCCCCGGCATTCGAGAATCGTTCCCGCCGGCAGGCCGAGTATTCCCTCGAGGTCGGCGATATTTTTCTTTTCCTCGGCCAGATGTCGGTGGAAGAGGTCGGTCGCTTTCGCGGCAGCGATCTGATAGTCGATGAGATCTTGTTGCGGGAGCCGTCCCTCCCGGTTCATCTCCTCCGCGATGGAGAGCAGCCGCTTCCTCAGATCCTCTGTCCGCCGGTTGCTTTCCGCTCTGGCCCTGGCGTGGGCCGCGTCGTGGAAGAGCTTCATCGCCTCCGCGGCCAGATCGGCGCGGGCTTCGAAATAAGCCGCCTCCGCCGCTTTCTGCCGCGCCGCCGCCATGTTCACCCGTGCGTCGGCCTTTCCGGCCGTCTCGATCCGCTGGGCGACGCGCACCTTGTTGCGCGCGTTGCCGAAACCCATATCGTCGACAGGCATCATCTCGGTCTCGAGGGTCAGCACGGGATTGGGCATGTACGAACCCTGTATGATCGCGCCCGATTCGCGGGCGATCTTCTCCCGTTCCACGCGAAGCGCCGGGGCCTGTTCGAGCAGTTTCATCACCGCGCCCGGTTCGAAAAGGCATGGCTCCTTCTCGACCGATATTCTGGACGAAGAGCGCGTCAGCGGCGATCGTGCGCCCGGTTCCACCGGAGGCGGCTCTCCGTACGATTCGGGGAGATCGGCGCAGCCGGCCATGAGAGCCAGCACAACGGGGATCAGTTTTTGAATGCCGCGCACCATCGGTCTCTCCTACTGGTACCTGACAGCATCGACCATCCTGAGGCGAAGAGCCCTGTATGCGGGCATGAAGGCTCCGATCAGGCCGATCACCACGGTGGCCCCCAGCGCCCAGACGATGACCAATGGTTCGACCTGGACCCGGAACGCCGCCATCGGGATCTTGATCGGCAGTCCATTGGCGAGAAATCCCAGACCGCACCCGAGAATCCCCGCGGTAAAGGTGATCAATAGAGATTCGGTCATGATCCCGGCGAGCACGGCCCTTTTCGAGAACCCGATCACCTGCAACGTGCCGATTTCGCGAACGCGCCCCATGACGGCGGTGTACATCGTGTTCATTCCCGCCACCACCCCGCCCACGACGATGATCATGGCGAGGGCATGGGCGAACTGCCGAAAGAAGTCGAATCCCTCGGCGTAGTCGGCAAAATACTCCTGCTCGGGAAAAGCCTTGATCCCGAACTGCTCGTCCGTGCTGAGCTGAGCACAGAGCTCTTCCATCCGGCTCGGATCCTTCAGCTTGATCCGCATGAACGAATAGTCCTGGCGCTTGAGATACAACCTGAGATCGTGCTCGTGCGTCCAGAGTTCGCTCTCGTTGATCGTCCCCGGCGCCTCGAAATTGCCCACCACTGTCCACGTCTGGTTCAGGAAATAGAGCTCTCTGCCGATCGAGAGATCGACCTGATTCACGCCGATCCGGGTGCCGGCGAGCTTTCCGACGAGGATCTCGCGCTTCCCCTTCCGCGGCACACGGCCGTCGGTGATGCGCACGTGGCTGTTCAACGCGAGGCAGACCGTGGGATCGATGCCGTGAATAACGCCGCGCTGTCTGCCCCGCCTGAATTTCTCCGCGTCCTTGACCTCCACGTTGAGCCCGATGTAGGCCTCCTTCGAAATCAGCGGAACCTGGGTTTCTCCCCAGGTCCCCGACGCGGTGATCAACACGGCATCGTCGTAGAGCTTGTTCTGTATCATCTCGCAGTCCCGATCCGAAATCGACGAGAGCACGTAGGTCTGTGCCTTCTTGGAGATGATGATCATGTTGTCCGGGTCGCCGGTCTCGCGAAAGGTCGCCGCCATCGAGGTGCTGAAGGCGAGAACGAAAACGAGCGCCGACACGACCAGCGCCAGACCGATCGTGGTGAGCAGCGTGCGTGTCCGGCGGCGGAAGAGATTACGGATGCTGTAACGCAGAGGGAGCCGTGCCATCTGATTATTCCACGTTTCTCAATGATTTGACGATGTTCAGGCGCGATGCGTTGAAGGCCGGGATCAACCCGCCCGCAAAGCCGACCACCAGGGACGCGCCGATACCGAGAGCCACGATCACCGGCCTCATCTCGATCGGGATCGAAAATCCGCGGAGCGCCAGCTGCTGATCGCTGAAGGTCACGAGTCCGAAAGCGGACAGGCAGCCGAGGGCGCCCCCGAGCAGGCTGAGCAATACCGATTCGGCGAGCACGAGCCTCAGGACGCGGGGTTGTTCGAAGCCCATCGCTCTCAGGATGCCGATCTCCTGGGTCCTGTCGTAGGTCGACATGCTGATCGTGTTTGCGATACACAAAAAGATGACCAGTGCTGAAAAGACGATCACGTACCCCGCATATTTGAGCATGTCGTTGAGATCGTCGAGAGCCTGATCGAGGGCCACCTGTGCCGGCTCGGTGTGCGTTTTGATCGGAAAGTCGAGAGCGTCGATCGCGGTGCAGACACTTTCGGCTTCGTCGCGGTCCTCGACCTTGACGTAGATCTGATGGGACACACCTCGCGATCCGTCGACATCCTGCAGAAAGACCCTGTCCGCCAGGATCACGTTTCGAAGCGCCGGATCGCGCGGCGTGAACACGCCGGCCATGAAGAGGCTGAGCCCTTCGAAATCTGCCATGGCGAATTCGCCGTTTTCTTTCCAGATGTACTGGTCGCGGTACTTGGTGACGATATCGATTCCGAGCAGTGCGCCGTTGCGCTTGGAGCAATACTTTTCCCAGACCCCGGGTTCCAGATCGAACTCGACCATGTCCCTGAGGTCGTCCCTGTCGATTCCTGCGATCTTGACCAGACCGCCGCCCGAAGACGCTCAGCGATTCATCATGAAGAAGACCGGCGCGGCCTTGACCACGCCAGGGACCTCGCGTTCAATACGACGCGCCAGGTCCTCGTCGCCGGGCATCGAGCTCTTGGTCGGTCAGTAGACGTCCTCCTCGTTCACAACGAGGATCGTGCTCGCAGCACCGGCGACCATCTGATTGCGGCTGTCGAAGATCGTTGTCAGGTAGGTGACGATGAAGACCGCCACCCCCACTCCGAAAACCGTCAGCATGGTCCTTACCGGGTTGCGCCACACGTTGCGGATGACGTAACGCCAGAACTTGAACATGACTTTGCCTTTCGTCTAGACCGGCACCAGCGCAAAGAGCACTGCCGCCGGCAAACATCGTTTGCACAGCGATAATCACTGGGCTTTCAAATCCTCTCTGAGAACCCCCTTGTCGAGGTGCAGGATCCGGTCGGCATAGGAGGCGGCCCGCGCGTCGTGGGTCACCATGACGAGGGTCTTCCCGAAATCCAGGTTGAGGCTCTTGAGGAGATCGAGGATCTCCGTCTCGCTCTCGGAATCGAGATCGCCCGTGGGCTCATCGGCGATGATCACCTTCGGGTCGGTCACGATGGCGCGCGCGATCGCCACCCGCTGTTCCTGCCCGCCCGACAGCTGTCTCGGGTAGTGGTCGGCCCGCTCTTCGATGCCGACCGCTTTCAGGGCCGTGTCAACGTGCTTTTTCCGCTCGGCGCGCGAAAGAGGCATGAGCAGGAGCGGCAGCTCCACGTTCTCCTCGGCCGTGAGCACGGGCACGAGGTTGTAGAGCTGGAAAATGTATCCTACCGACCGCGTCCGCCACTGGGACAGTTCGGCGTCGTTCATGGCGGAGAGGTTCTCTCCCGCCACGGTCACCGAGCCGTCCGTGGGAGTGTCGATCCCGGCGATCAGGTTCAGGAGCGTGGTCTTGCCGGAACCGGAGGGACCCATGAGAGCCAGGAATTCTCCCTCGCTCACGTCCACGTTCACGCCTCTCAGGGGCCGAATTTCCTCGCTGCCACGTTGGAAGACCTTTGTCAGGTTTTCGGCCCTAACCATCGTTTTTGTCATTGTTTTTCCTCATGAAGCGGATTCGGGCGATCATTTCGGGGTAGAGGTTTTCAGAAGGCTCGAGGATCTTGACCTTCACCTGAATGGTGTTCTTCTTCATGTCTGCCATCGGCTCGAGCCGGATCACCCGCCCCGCGTAGGAGCGGTCCAGCTCGACGTCGGTAAAGACCTCCACCGATTGGCCCACGAAAACGCCCCCGATGTTCTCCTGTCTGACGTCGACGCGCACCTGGAGATCGCTCGGGTCGTAAAGGCTCACGATCCTCGGATTTTGCGCCGCGATCCATGTGCCGGGTGTGACGAAGCGTTCCAGCACAACGCCGTCGATGGGGCTGGTGACCGCCGCATAGGAATGCTGATTTTGCGCCAGTTCGACCACGGCAAGTGAACGATTGTAGTCCGCCTCGGCCGCCTGGATGTCCTCGACACGGCTCCCCTCCTCTTTGAGGAGCAGTTCCTGCGCGAGGGCGTCGCGCCGCGAGACGGCCGTATTGTAAGCGGCCTCGTCCTTGTCGAGATCTTCGGAGCTGACCGCCCCGGATGCCAGCAAAGCGCGCGTGCGCTCGAAGACCTTTTTCTTGAACGCCGCGTCCGTCTCGAGCGCGGCCAGATCGGCCCTGGCTTTCTCGACTTCCTGAACGCGGAAGCCCGCACGAAGACGTTCCAGATGGGCACGCGCCGCTTCAGCCTCCGCCTTCGCCCGATTCAGCGAGTCGGCCAGATCCTTTTCGTAAAGCCGTGCGATGATCTCGCCCTTCTTGACGGGCGATCCCTCGAGAACGGAGAGCTCTTCGAGCCTCCCCGGGATAAGGCTGCTCACCACGACCGGATGGTACGAGGGCACCTCGATCCATCCGCCCTCCGTGAAGGATTCCGGTTCAGCCTCCTCGGGATCCGGATCGAGAGGCGTCTTCTCGGCGTCGACGACCGGATCGGTCTCCGTCTTGTCCTCGTGCAGCGGCCAGTAATCGGCTGCCAGATAACCGAGTGCCAGACCGGCCAGAAAGAGGATGATCACTATGAAGAAGGGAAAACGTCCCTTCTTCTTGGCCGGGCCATGATTGATCTTCAAATCGTTCAAATCGACATTGCTCATTTCGAACCACTTCCTACCAAAATAGCAGGATATTTTAGAATTCTACGTCTCTAGTAGCAACACCCGTGATAGCTCAGCATCAAAAAAGCCCGGTTTCACCAGACCGGCCGGTATTCCCCTTCCTGATGGGGAACCGATCTTCGCGGGCAAAAGGCGCACGAGAGGATCGATCGTGCTCTCCTTGCGGGAAGAACTGAAACCCTGTTCTTCGGTCATCGGTTCGCAGGCTCGCACCACAGGTGAGACATTTACAGTCTGTTATAGCCGGTCAAAAAATCAGAACCTCGAATTTTACCCGTCTCTCCTCGTCGTTTGCAGTTTTTTTTGCTCTTCTTTTTTCGAACGATCCGAAGCAACCGACGGGGCCGATTCTGAAACTGCTTCGAGTGCCCAGGCCCCCTGAAAGCCCATTTTATGGCCTCTGCGCGGGCTCTTGTGTGGTACAATCCCATCGTTGGCACGGAAGCGAAAGCCTAAATAGTTCGACAAGAAATCGGATTTTCTGATCTTGCGATGATGCATTCGAATGAATTCTTGAAGGAGGATCTACGATGAGGCATCTCTATCCCACCGTTATTTTGTTGATTCCCCTGATGGTCCTCTGTGCGGCCCCGGCAGACGCAGCATACGTCTGGGAGCAGACTGCCTTCGTGGAGACCATGATCCAAAGCCAAATGGGCCGTCTCATCGCACACCCCACCGATCCGGACAAGATTTTCTTGGCCACGACCAACATGCCCGACATTCTGGGAAGCTCGGTCGATCCGGCTGACGGTCTCTGGATGACGGCCGACAAGGGACAAACGTGGACGACCATCAATGACGCGGTCCTGCTCACCACCCACAACATTCTCGATATCGCGATCTGCGCGGCCGACCCGGATGTGATGTATGTCGCCACGATCCAGGAAGGCATCTTCAAAAGCGTCGACGGCGGCCAGAACTGGACCGATGTGAGCGGCTCCTTCCAGTATGGCGGAGAGACCTTTCCCAACGGCAAATGGGGTGTCATGGCCGTGGCCGTCGATCCCACGGATCCGGACAGGGTCTACATCAGCGTGGCACAGATCGGCGAGCTCAGTGTCCCCAACATCGCGCCGAGCCATCCCGGCTTTTTCTACAGCACCGACGGGGGCACCACATGGATCGAGAACAACAGCGGGCTGCCTCCGCGTTATGACGACCTGTGGGACGGGACGTCGCACACCGCGGCAGCCGGCAGCATCGTGGTACTCCCCCAGCGACCGCACCTCGTGATCCTCGGCATGGCCGATCTCGAGGTGAATACGGCGCTCTTTTTCAACAAGACCGCCGAGACGCGCGGAAGGGTCTTCGCGAGCAACACCTCGGGTGAGGGAACCTTCTTCGAGGTGAGCGGTGGCCTGCCGACGCAGATCGAGCAGAGTCCCGAGATCAGCGGGAGCATCGCACGCGTCTCCTCATCGACCATGCTGCTCTCCAACACGACCGGATCCCAGCTCGGAGTCTGGGGATCGCACGTGGGTCTCACCTTCGACGTCAGCCTCGACTCGAACCAGACAACGACGCGCAACAAGGGTCTCTTCTTCACCCAGAACGGCTACTGGCAGGAGAGAAACAGCGGGCTTCCCTACGTGGCGAACTGGACCGACAACACGGACAACACGCTCAAGTTCGTGGACACCTACAACATGGGCAACGTGGCTGTCGGCCCGGGCGAGTACGGCCACATCTGCCTCTCGGGAAGCAACCGGTGCGACATGGGCGATGCGACCACGAACAACACGAAGGTCTACGCCACCGTCAATTCAGGATTGCCCTCGTGGCTCAAGTCGTGGGATTCGGGCCTCGATACCTCCCCCACCTACGGGTACACCGAGGCTAACGCGACGATGATCACCTTCAACGCCGACATGTCCTACGGCTTTGCCACCGTGCGCTGGACCGACGACGACCAGACTTCGCTGTTCAAGGATGACAACGGCGTCTACCGGTTCAGGGTCTACTAGGAAAAGACCGATCAGGACCGATTGACGATCTCGTAGCACGTCCCGTCGAGACAGACGACTGTCTGTGCGCCTGCCGAGAGGTACCGGGCGATCTCGGGATGCTCCGTGACGAGTTCGAAATACTCTTCGCTGAGGAACACGATCCGTGTGGTGGCGGTCCCTTCCCTGTAGACGCTGTCGTACCAGACTTCGTCCACACGGATGAAGGTCTTGTCACCGATCTGGCGGATCGTCTCCGCCACTTCGAGAGCGCGGCCGAAATCGGAGTCGGCCTCTTCGCGCGCACCGCCCGCACGCAGGCGTTTCAGTTCCTTGCTCGCGGCGACGGCGCCCTTGCCGGTCGTCCGTGCAAATCCCTGTGGCGCCTCTGCAAGGGCCTCACCGGCGGCGGGTAGTTTCTTGCCGCGCTCGCTCCACCGGCCCATGGGAGAGGCCGGCCCTCGGCCGAGTTTCTCGTCTTCCATGACGAGGAGGGCCGTGTAGGGCGTGACGATCCCGAATTCACTGGCCAGGGCGATGATCTCGTCGACCAGTTCCATATCCGGCCCGGAGGGTTTGTGTCCCCATGCGACATTCACTCCCTTGAGACGGAGCTGATCGAGAAGATAGCCGATCTTGGTTGTCGCCCAGAGACGCGGAATGGCATCGTGTTCCCTCGAGTCGTCGGCGAAAGTGCACTCGTAGACGAACTCCTTCGACCTATCGTTGACGTTTCCGCTCAGCCTCACCGCCTTGCAACCGGCTCCCCTGTATCGTCCGTGAACCACGAGTTGTGACCCACGGAAGAGATCGGGCAGCTGGGGCGGAAAGACGTCATAAGTCTCGAGTCCATCAACGACGATCTTCACGTCGGACAGAACGGGTGACGCGATCTTTTCATAGAACGCCGATACCCTGACCTCGATGTTCTCTTCGGGCGCGACGTACATGCGCTCGCCCCGGTTGTCGAGAGCGAGCTTGTCGAGAAGGCGGGTGTTCACGTCGTAGCCGACACCGAAGGCGAAAAGGCGCGTTGACGGACCAGCCTTGGCGCGGGCAAGAGCGGCCAGCCCCTCCGCGGTCTGCAGCTCGCCGACCGTGGGAAGTCCGTCGGTGAGGAAAACGACCATGAAGGGCCGCGCCCTCTCGGCCGAATCGTCCTGCAGCCCCAGAGCCTCCTCGAGAGCGGCCTCGATGTTCGTTCCCCCGCCGGCTTTCATGGCGTCGATGAAACCGAGCGCCTCCTCCACGAGGTCGCTCGTCGCGGGCTGCAGATCCTTGCGGAACTTGCGCGCCCCTGTTGCGTAGGACACGATGTTGAACCGGTCCTTCCCGTTGAGGCTCTTGATGCAAAACCGGAGGGCATTCTTGGCCTGATCGATCTTCCACGGTTTCCGGTCGGGCTCCTTCATGCTTCCCGAGGTGTCGATCACGAAGACGACGTCTTTTTCGACCAACCCGGCGCCGGACTCCGCCTGCTTGGGTGTGACGAAAAGCGAGAAGTAACCGTCCTCCCCTTTGCGGCGGAAGGACGCGAGCGAGGCGCCGAAATCCCCGTCGGAGAGGGAATAGTAGAGGATGAAATCCTTGTTGGGAGTGACCTTCCTCTTCTCGTAGCCCACGGTCACGTTGTGGTCGTCCTTTCGGACCACGTCCACATCGTGGGAGGGGGAAAAGACCGTTTTGAGGGGGTGCTTGCTCTCGAGGCGCACCGATATGACCACCTCGTCGAGCGGCCGCGAGGAGAACTTCTCCGTGGACAGAGGATAGCGGTAGATCGACAAGCCGCTGTCCGCACCCACCGTTTCCGAATAGGAGATCTTGACCCGTTTCTCACCCCGCGGCTCGATGGGAAAGATCCGCATGCGGAAGAGGCGCGTTCCCATGTACTCGAGGATTGCCGGATCCTTCATGCGGCGCACGATGTCGGTGTAGATCTTGACAGCCTCGTCGCGAGGAAGGATCTCCCCCTCCACCTCGTGGCCGTCGATCCACATGGACATCCGCGAAATGGCGGCCTTCTCGGGCAGAGGAAAAATATAGGTCCCCTCGAGACGCATGTTGTTGGGATTGACGAAGACCTGGTCCACGCTGGTCGTCGCGATCCGGTCGTGAATCTCGGTGTCCACATGATGGTACTTCACCGAAAGAGGTGTCGGTACCTGGCCCTGAGGAGGGCGGTGAAGGACGATAAAACCGTCCGCGCTGGCCAGTTGCACACCGAGGAGAAGAATGGGGAGAGCCAAAAGGAATATCTTTTTCGTTCTTTTCATCGCGACGGTTCCTCCACGAGGGGTCTCGTTTCCTTCCGCTCCGAGCGGGGTCCTTTTCCAGCGGCTCTGTTAGAACGACTTCATGCCGCGAGGTTCCTCGTCCGGCGAAAATCGCAAAAGTTCCGGTCCGTTCGTTGAGGCCCCCGCGTTCGAAACGGGCCAGATCCGATCAATCGCCGAAGAGGTTGCCCAGTTTTCCCAGAACCGAACCCTCCCCCTTGCTGCTGCCGCCGGCTCGAGGCGCACTGGCGATGATCCTGTCCGCCATGCGTGAAAAAGGCAGGCTCTGGAGCCACACCGTACCCGTTCCGTTCAGAGTCGCCAGGAAAAGCCCCTCTCCGCCGAAGACCATCGTCTTGAGACTTCCTGCGCGTTCGATCGAGTAGTCGACACCGGGTGTGAATCCCACAAGGCAGCCCGTATCCACGCGGAGCGTTTCACCCGCCAGTTCCCGCCGAATGATCGTGCCGCAGGCATGGATGAAGCACATGCCGTCGCCGCGCAACCTCTGGAGAATGAATCCCTCACCGCCGAAAAAACCCGCGCCGAGGCGCTTGTTGAAGGTGACCGAGATTTCCGTACCCATGGCGGCGCAGAGAAAGGCGTCCTTCTGGCAGATGACCTCCCCACCGATCGCTCCCATGTCGACGGGGATGATCTTACCCGGGTAGGGCGATGCGAACGCCACGCGGCGCTTCTGCCCCCCCTCGTTGGTGAAATGGGTCATGAACAGCGATTCACCGGTCATCATCCGTTTTCCCGCGCTGAAGAGCTTCCCCATGAAACCCTCGTCAGGTTGCGATCCGTCGCCCATTCGGGCTTGAAAGGTGATCTCCTCTTCCACGTAGTTCATGGCGCCCGCCTCGGCAATGACCGTTTCGCCCGGATCGAGTTCCACCTCGACCATCTGCATGTCGTCGCCGATGATGTCAAAGTCAACCTTGTGGCAGTTCATCAAAAATCTCCCGAACCTGTCCGATGTAAATAAGAAAACGGCCCCCGGCGGGACCGTTTCCTCGATTGTTTATTTTTCGATCTCAAGGTCTCGTTGCTCGCACCATGCGCGCGGTCAAGTAACGAGGGTTGCAGCGGCGTGCTCCTCAACAGCAATGATTCTCTCATAAGGCGTTCCCACCTTGTCGAACAGTTCCGCCAGCTCATCGCGTGACGACGCCGTCCAACAGCACATGCCGAAACCTTCTTCCCAGTTCAGGTAGGAGCGTTCGAACGTGGCACCGCTTTCCCTTGAAGCGTTGACTACGTCCGCTCATCCCTTTTTGAGTTCGGCTTCCGACATGGTCGGCATGGTGATCACAAACTTCATAATGCACCTCCGATCGTAAAGAAAGTTTTTCCGCGTGACGCCTTGGAGTGATCCCGGCCCCAACCTGAACCGTTCAAGGCGACTCAGTACTAATACTGATAGTCAATCCGAAGCAGAATGCAAGAGATCAGATCGTCAAACTGGAACTAAATTCGGACCTGCCTCGGTAAAAGTTGATCCCAAAATCAATCCTTTCAGAGATTGCGGTCATTCCCCGATGATCTTGACGAGGACCCGCTTCCGGCGGCGGCCGTCGAACTCCCCGTAAAAGATCCTTTCCCAGGTTCCGAAGTCGAGGCGGCCATTCGTGATGGCCACCACCACCTCACGGCCCATGACGCTCCGTTTGAGGTGCGCGTCCGCATTGTCCTCACCCACGTTGTGGGCGTAGTGCGCGACAGGTTCGTGGGGAGCGAGGTTCTCGAGCCATTTTTCCATGTCCTGATGCAAACCGGATTCATCGTCGTTGATGAACACGCTCGCCGTGATGTGCATGGCGTTCACCAGGCAGAGGCCCTCGCGCACACCGCTCTGGCGGACCAGGTCCTCCACGTCGCCCGTGATGTTGATGAACCCCCGGCGGGACGGCACCTCGAACCAGAGATACTCTGTGAGTGATTTCACCTTTTTCTCCTTTGCTCTTTTTCCAATTTCTGCGCAGCACTGTTGAGCAGTGCCATCAGAAAGATGAGCCTCACCCTGCCACCACCTTGACCAGCACCTTGCGCGTGCGCGGTCCGTCGAAGTCGCAGAAGTAGACGCCCTGCCACGTACCGAGCCGCAACCTTCCCTCCTCGATCGGTATGATCGCTGTCGATCCCATGAGGGATGCCTTCACATGGGCCGCGCTGTTCCCCTCTGCATGAGCGTAGCCCCCTTCCCAGGGGACGACGCGGTCGAGCACGTTGATGATGTCGTGCTGCACCGATGGATCGGCATTCTCGTTGATGGTAACGCCCGCCGTGGTATGGGGCACGTAGACATAGCACATACCGCTGTCCACGCCGCTCTCGGCCACGACGGCAGAGACCTTGACGCTGATGTCCACGAAGTCGGTGCGCCCGCCCGTGCGGATCGAAAGACGCTGGCTGATCATGTGGCCCCCTTTCGGCAATCGAGAAGAATCGGAACTCTCTCTGTTCGAAGAGTATGTCTTGAACTCTTTTTCGCCAATGATAGCCTGACGGTGTCGGTTTTCACAGACTCCCTTGGCTATCAGACGAACCCAGCGCGACCGCCCCAATTGCGGGCGCCGGAGGCGAAAGGCAAACGATGACAAGAACGATATTTCTCCTGATCGTACTTTTTGGGGCGCTTTCTTCCGCGCCTTTCTGCCAGACGGAAACGACCGGCCACGAGCAGCCTCGGCCTGACGCGCTCGACGAGACTCTCGCTCTCCTGGGAATGGCGCGCGCCGACCTCGGCTGGACGCCCAAGGGTTGGTGGCCGCGTTTTCCGGTTGCGCCGTACAAGCTGCGCGCCTTCGACTCCCTCTTTGCCGCGCCGCTCGACACGGTGCCCTTCACGCGCGCCCTCGGTACGACAGCCCACGGGAAGCTGGATCCCGACGCGCTCGACAAGGATCAGGGGCGGGCGACACGCAATCTGTTCCTCGCCGTTCAGGCCCTCGGCATCGACCCGAAGTTCGGCGGTTTCCGCGGCTATGCCACCAACCTCCTGGCACCGGAGAAACCGCTCGAAGAGGCGATCCTTGTTTTTTTTTTTTATGATTGGGAGACCACCTAGATCTACACCTGCGGCATGGACCTCCCCGAGCCCAC
>CAZUHB010000020.1:92354-97119 GCA_964620445.1 uncultured Phycisphaerales bacterium | reverse complement strand
GGTGCCAGGCACCGAGTGACGCGCTAAGACCGACGAATCGAGCCAGGCTCCGTATCGAACAACCAGAAGTGCGAAGAATCCACTCGTTGCCCGAAATCGACCAGATAACCCGGCCTCTGTTCGTCTCTCCAGCGCGGAAATCCTCCGCGCCACACGTACCGGATCAATTCGTGAAAGGATTTCTGGGTAAAACGAAATTCACCGATCGCTGCCTCTCTCCTGCCCCTGTCCGCTGTCAGAGGGATCGACACCGGTCGGGCATGCTTCTCGATTATCGACCGGATGAGCTCCTGGTTCTCCGATCCTTCCGGCTTCTGTTTGAAATCTTCCGGCTTTTCGGGAAAGGGAAACTTTTCGTAAACTTCGCCGATAAATCCGGTTAAACGATAACCGTGAATCGCCTCGATCAGGTTTCCGATCCGGGCAGGGTTTTCGATGGAGTAGCCTTCGAGAACGGCGGGTTCCGCTTCATCAGCGAGGTGCAAAAGGCGGGAGCAGAACTCGGTGGAGAAGAAAAAATAGTGCTCGAGCAGCAGCATGTCCGCATCGATGTTGAAAAAACCGAAAGCGACCGTTCCGTGACTGACCGAATCGAAGTTCAGCGGCATGTTTTTTCCTTCACTGCCCGTCCTGGCGCGCGGCCCCTACGCGTTTGAGCAGGACATGAAGCGCCGCTCTGCGCAGATCGTCGTTCAGGTTCGGATCGCCGCGCAGGGAGTCGGCCACGTCGAGGGGATTGGTGAGTTCCTCGAGCAGACGATCGACGAGCGGCTCGACCTGGAGACTCAGAACGTTCCGTTCCCTGATCTGCGTCCACCGCTCGGCGGGCGGAACCGAGTCCCAGATGCGCACCGTGCCGTCGCCCGAACCGGAGACGAGCTGCGTGCCGTCGGGGCTGAAAGCCAGGGAGTGCACGTAGCTCGAGTGGCCGCGCAACAGGAGGACCTGCTCCAGAGTCTCCGCGTCCCACACGACGATCACGGCGTCATCGCCGCTCGACGCGAAGCGGCTCCCGTCAGGGCTGTAGGCGATGGTATAGACGAAGCCCGTGTGCGCCTCGAGGGTCGCCACCTCCTCGCCGCCGGCACGGTCCCAAACCTTGATGATGCCCTTTGCGTCCCCCGTAGCGATCCGGGTTCCATCGGGACTGAATGCCGCGGCGAAAATTCTGGCATCGTGCGATCCGAATTGTTCCAAACGATCTCCGGTAACAAGGCTTCGGAGATAAAAGGTCGCGTAGTTGTCTGAAGGATGCGCGACCATGAGCGCCCGATCGGCGCTGGAAGCTGGGAATTCACCGGCGCCGCCGCCCACAATCTTCGAGCCGCCGGCGGTGGCCCGAAAAAAGACAACATCGGGGGCGACCTTCTCTGAATTCAACTCTTCGAAAAATGGCTGGTCGTCAACGATTCGAGGCTCGTTCAACCGGCTGGCGGCGTGTGGATCCCATAAGCTGGCTGTCGTGTCGCCCACGACCAGCCGCGAACCGTCCGGGGTGAAGCCGAGCCAGTTTCTTGGATATTCCGCCCGCCAAAAGGCCATCGGCTCACCGGTCAACGCGTCCCACAAGCGGACTCCACCTGAAAACGCACCCGACGCGATAAGAGAGCCGTCCGGATGAAACGCTGTGCGATAGACGTAATCCCCGTGCCCCTCGAGGACGGACGGGCTGGTTTCCTTCCATCTCCAGAGACGCACGCCGCTGGGATTGCCCGCGGCGAGCAGCGATCCGTCCCCGGAAAAGACCAGCGCCGTGGCCCACTCCATCGCGGGATCGAAAGGAAAGATCCGAATAGCGATTCCTCGCGCCAGGTCCCACACACGAACGGTGTTGTCTTCGGATGCGCTTGCCAGGAATCGGCCATCGGGCGAGAAGGCGACGGTGGCCACGTTCTTCGTGTGATCGCGAAAGATATCTATTTCGTCGAGGGTGGTCGAATCGACGATACGGATCAAGCCCGTCGCCGTTCCGATTGCGACATGTTTGTTGTCCGGACTGAGAGCGTAGTGGTGAATATCTTCAGAGGTAAACTTCGAGGAAATGATTTTGTTTTCTTCCGTCGAGAAGACCATGTGTCCCACATTCCGGGCAGCGAGGATCAGGCGGTCTCCATTGGGGCTGAACACTCCCCGCATCCCATAGAGGAATGGGGTGAAAGGCAAAGATTCGAAACGGCCAGTCTCGATATCGCAGAGGATTGCCGGATTCTCAAAGGAATTGAGCAGTAATTTCGTCCCCTCGGGATTGAAGAAAGCGATCGGGTACTTGTCCTTGTCCGACGGGAATTCATGGAGGAGTTCTTTTTCAGGGAGACTCCAGACCAGGACTTTCGAAAAATTCTTCGAGAAAGCCGCCAGGCGAGTCCCCTCGCGTGCCATGCAGGGGTTATGGAGCCCGCCCTCGTGTTCAAAGACCGAGACGATTTTGCCTGACTCGAGATCGGTCAGATCGATCCTGTCGTCGCGACAGAGTGCGGCAAGAAGACGATTGTCCGGCCCGCGCGCGATCGACTCTGTCGTTTCAAAGGGAGAGTCGCTCCGGTACTCGGCGATGTGCGAGCTGAAACGGGCGTGGAGATGGCGCCATTCCCAACCCCGGAACTCGGGCGGCACCGCGTCGAGGTGCGTCAGGGCACGGTATGCGTTGTTCTCACCCACGGCCTGCGCCGCGCTGAGGTTGAGGCGGTAGGCGTTGCGCTCGGCGGCCGCTTCGCCGGCCAGGGCGCGCGTCTCGTTCTCCCTGGCCAGCTTTTCGCTCTGGATGGCGCTGATGGCGAAGATCATGGACGAGATGATCCCCACGATCAGAACGAACAGGGTCAGCACAAGCCCGGCCACGAGCCCCTTGTGGCGCTGGGCGAACTTTTTGAGCTGATAGAAGGCGCTCGGCGGGTGTGCATAGATTGGCTCGTTCGCCAGAAAGCGGCGGATGTCCGAGGCAAAGTCGGCCGCTGACGAATAGCGCCGATTGCAGTCCTTCTCGAGCGCCTTGCGTGCGATCGTGTCGATGTCGCCCCTGTACGCCGTGTCGACCGAGCCTAGCCGCGTCGGTTCCTTCTCGCGGATGATGCGCACCGCCTCGGGGATCGGCTTGTGCTTGAGATCGAAGACCGGCTTTCCGGCGAGCAGCTCGTACATCAAAACGCCGAGTGCGTAGATGTCGCTTCGGGTATCGAGTTCGCCCGAATCGCCCGCCACTTGCTCGGGACTCATGTAGGGCAGGGTGCCCACGAGCTGGCCGATTTCGGTGTGGGCCGTGGTCATCTGGAGATCGGCGTTCGTGGCGCGCGCCACGCCGAAGTCGAGGATCTTGGGCTGGCCGAGATCGAAAAACTCCGAATCCACGCCCCCCGCGGTCAGGTTGGTCTGGTCCATGACGAGCACGTTCTCGGGCTTGAGATCGCGGTGCACGATCCCCTTCTGGTGGGCGTGGTGCACCGCGTCTGCGATGCGCGCCGTGAGCTCGAGCTGCGCGCGCACGTCGAGGTCTCGACTCTTGGCGTATTGCCTCAGCTCGATCCCCTCGATGTACTCCATGGCGAAGTAGGGCTGGGGGCCCGCGTCGCTCTCGATCTCGCCCGCTTCGTGGATCTGGGCGATGCCCGGGTGCTGGAGCTTGCCGAGCACCTCCGCCTCGAACTGGAACCGCTTGCGCAGACCGGCCGTGACCATTCCGGCGCGGATCATCTTGAGCGCCACGCGGCGGCGCGGATTGTCCTGCTCGGCGAGGTAGACGCTGCCCATGCCGCCCTCGCCGATCCTCTCGAGGATGCGGTAGCGGTCGATCGTTTCCGGAACCGGTGTGGGATCTGACGAAGCGTCGCCGTCCGACTCACCGCCCTGCGTGCCGACGCCCAGCGCCTCGGCAAGCAGATCCTGCCCCATGCGGAGGCGGCTCTCCTCGAACGCGTCTTCATCCATCGCGTCCTCGGCCAGCAACTGCTCCACGTACGCGCGCAGTTCAGCGTCGTCGCCGCAGGCCAGATCGAGATAGGCTTGGCGTGCGCCTCCCTCCAGGTCCGCCGCCCGCCTGTACTGTTCGTCCTTCACTCCCGGCTGCCGCCTTTCAGCTCGACGCGAAGAAAGGCCTTGGCCATGCGCCAGTCCCGCTGGACCGTACGCGTCGTCACTCCCAGCACGTAGGCGACTTCGTTCTCGTCGAGGCCGCCCAGAAAGCGCATCTCGACGATCCGCCCCTGCCGCGGAAAGAGTTCCGACAGCCTTGTCATGGCCTCGTCGAGAGCGAAGAGGTCGATCTGCATCTCCTCGCTGGACGGCGTCAGCAATCCCGACAGGGTGATGCGCTTGTGGCCGCTGCCGCGCTTGGAAGATTTTTTGGCCCGCGCATGGTCGGTCAGCACCCTGCGCATGACCTGGGCGGCGATGGCGAAGAAGTGGGCCCGGTTCTCCCAGCCGGCGGACTCCGATCCGGCCAGCCGGACATAGGCCTCGTGCACCAGGGCCGTGGGCTGGAGCGTGTGCTCGGGACGTTCGCTTCTGAAGTAACTCCCCGCGAGGGCGCGCAGCTCGCCGTACACCCTGGGCAGCAGAGTCGCAATGGCCGACTCGTCGCCCTGCTCGACGCGCGCGAGCATCTCGGTGATCTCTCTGGGGGATTCTGTTCCCATTCCTCGAGTTGTCCAATCAAGCTGTCAGGATAGCGCCTAACACCAAGATCCCAATATAACATCGATGTGACATACGGTGCCAGGCTCGATTCGTCGGTCTTGGCGCGTCATACGGTGCCAGGCACCGTATGACGCGC
>CAZUHB010000020.1:69751-92344 GCA_964620445.1 uncultured Phycisphaerales bacterium | reverse complement strand
CGCCGCCGTCCGGCGCGCCCCCCCCGCCCCCCCCCCCGTTTCCCCGCCCTAAACCCGACGAATCGAGCCTGGCACCGTATGAAGCGTTCGGACTCAGGGCAGGACCTCGATATCGACCACGTCGTGATCGAGAAGCGCCGCGATATCGAGCAGACCGTTCGGCGCGGTTTCCACGGCGAGCCATGCCTTGTACTGGCTCGGAGGCAGATAGGCATCGAGCACGGTGTCGGAGATATCGACGAGGCTGCCCGTGAGGTAGGCGGTGTCGAGACGGCGCGTCCACACTCCCAGCGAATGGCTCCACCAGTAACCATTGGTCGTATTCTGTCCCACGACCCAGACATCGACGGCGGTCCCGGCCTGGTCTCCGGCGATGACGTCGATCGTCATCACGACCTTCTCCGTGCTGAGAACCACCACGCCGCTGTCGAGGTCATTGGCCTTGATGTCGAGCTGAAAGACCTGGGGAGTCAAATCGTAGACGAACACTGCGCCCGATTCGGGACCGAGATCGTCGTCGCGGCCCGCGCCGGCCAGGGCGGTGTTGCCCGAGAGCCCCACGCTGAGGCCGAGCTCATCCCCGTCCGCGCCAGTGGACGCGACGAGCTTCGCCTCCTCGTTCCAAACGCCGGAACCGGAATCGAAGGCGAACGTGTAGGCAGACCCGGAATTGAAACCGGGCGCATCGTCGCGGTACGCGCCGATCAGGGCACGGTCATTGTCGAGAGCAACGGAAGTACCGAACGCCGCGCTCACGTCTCCGTCCACCGGGAGGATCTTTCCTTCCTCGGACCACGTTCCCGATCCCGAGTCGTAGGCGAACACGTAGGCGGCGCCCGCTGCCGTGCCGTTATCGTCATCGCCGGTCGCACCGATCAGAACCCTGTCGTTCGAGGCGGCGACCGAGAATCCGAAGACGTCGCCCGCTTCGCCGTCCGAGGCGTAAAGCATCTCTTCATGGCTCCACGTACCCGAGCCCGCGTCGAAGCGGAAAAGATATGCCGATCCGGAATCGGTGCCGTTGTCGTCGTCGCCGGGCGCTCCCGCAATGGCAACGTTGTTCGAGATTGCCACTCTCTCGCCGAGATTATCCCAGTCGGAGGGGTCAGGGGCGAAGAGCTGCTGTTCCTCGGACCATAGTCCCGAGCCTGAGTCGTAGCGAAAGATGTAAGCTGATCCAGACTGCACACCGCCATCGTCCTGGTTGGGCGCGCCGATCGCCGCCACGCCGCCCGAGATCGCGACGGAATTTCCGAATACGTCCCCGCCGTCGCGGTCGAAGGCAACGATCTTCTGCTCCTCGAGCCAGGTGCCGCTCCCCGCGTCGTAGCGGAACAGATAGGCGGCGCCCGCTTCGCCGTTGCTCGAGTTGAGGTCATCGTGCGGTGCGCCGACCAGGATCACGTCGCCCGAAATGGCCACGGACCAACCGAAGCGGTCGCCCCAATAGGTGTCCGATCCGACGATCCGTGCCTCCTCGATCCACGTGTCCGTGCCTGGATCGTAACGAAAGACATAGGCCGAACCCGCGGTGTAGTAGGGGTCGTCGTGGAAGGGCGCGCCGATCACGGCCACATCGCCCGAGACCGCAACCGAATTGCCGAAGTAATCGCCTTCCAAACCGTCCGACGCGAGGAGGAGAGCGTCTTCGTATTGCTGGCTCCACGCTGGAGCTCCGGCACCGAAAAGGGCGAAAACGAAGGCCGCGGCCACGATGCGAATCGCTGTTGATTTCTTGAAATGACTCATCTTGGTTATTCCTTTCCTTCATGGAAAAACAGATTTTTAGGTGTTTGCCTGATTCGAATCACAAAGGCCAGTGCGCAATCGGGGAGGAGAAGAGCCGGAAATTTTGGGAGAATTTTTCGATTCTGCCCTCCCGGGGCGACTCGGACATTGTATTTCTCGATCCCTGGACTATTAACTTTGTCAAGGAGGAGCCCTTTGCCACAACCCCGGAACAAGGATCGCGCGACCGAGGTCACACGCTTGTTGAACGCCGCGAGCGGTGGAGACACCCCCGCGGCGGACGACCTGCTGCCGCTCGTTTATGACGAATTGCGCCAGCTGGCGCGGTCCAGGATGAGCCGCGAGACACCGGGCCAGACCCTGCAGCCCACGGCGCTCGTTCACGAGGCCTACCTCCGCCTCGTGGGGAACGGCGACGTGCACTGGAACAGCCGGGGGCACTTCTTCGGCGCCGCGGCGCGCGCCATGCGCCGGATTCTCGTCGACCGGGCGCGGCGCAAGCAGGCCGCGAAGCGCGGCGGGGGCCAGGATCGCCTTCCCCTCGAATCGATCGACGCCGTGGTCACAGAGCCCGCACCCGCCACCATGCTCGCCCTCGACGCCGCGCTGCGCAAACTCGAGGAGCGCGATCCGCGCAAGTCGCGGATCGTGATGCTCCGCTACTTTGCAGGCTTGACCATCGACCAGACCGCACGGGCCCTCTCTCTCGCGCCCACCACGATCAAGGACGAATGGCGATTCGCGCGGGCCTGGCTCTGCAGCCAGATGACTGGAGGCGAAGGGTGACCGGAGACGGAAACGATCGCTGGAAAACGTTGCAGTCCCTTTTCACCGCGGCGCTCGAGAATCCACCGGGGGAGCGGGAAGCTTTTCTGAGAGCGCGGTGCGACAGCGACGAGGAACTCCTCGCCGACGTTCTGCGCCTTTTGCACGCCCACGACGACTCGAAGGACCTTCTCGAGCCCGCCGTGGCCTTTGGCGATGATTCACCCCCGGCCGAGCGGGAGACCGGGTCCTCCGCCGGCGATTGTTTCCTTCCGGATCGGATCGGACCCTATGAGCCGGTCCGCCTGATCGCCGAGGGAGGGATGGGCGCGGTCTACGAGGCGGTCCAGGAGAATCCGCGGCGGACCGTGGCGGTCAAGATCATCCGTCCGACCTTCATCACCCGCGGGCTCTTGCAGCGCTTCGAGCACGAGGCGCACGTGCTCGGGCGGCTCCAGCACCCGGGGATCGCCCAGATCCACGAGGCGGGCACGACCGAGATCAACGGCCGCACCGTCCCCTTTTTCGCCATGGAGTTCGTCAGCGGATCAGCGGTCGTGGACTACGCGGACGAGGCAGGACTCGGTTTGCGCGAGCGACTCGATCTCCTGGCGCGGATACTCGACGCCATCGAACACGCCCACCAGCGTGGAGTGGTCCACCGCGATCTCAAACCCGCCAACATTCTCGTTACCGGCGACGGGCAGCCCAAGGTTCTCGACTTCGGCGTGGCGCGCACCATCGAGGGCGATGTGCAGGCCGTGACCATGCAGACCGGCACGGGCCAGATCATCGGAACGCTCCCCTACATGAGCCCGGAGCAGGCCTCGGGTGATCCGGTGCAGATCGACACGCGCAGCGACGTCTACGCCCTCGGTGTGATCGGTTACGAACTCCTCACCCGGTCGCTGCCGCTCGACGTGCGGCGCAAGACGATCACCGACGCGGTCCGGATCATCCAGGAAGAGGAGCCGACCCGCCTCGGATCGATCGACCGCTCCTGCCGCGGCGACGTGGAAACGATCTTCGCCAAGGCGCTCGACAAGGACAAGGAGCGCCGCTATCCCACGGCGGCGGCATTCGGCGCCGACATCCGCCGCTATCTGAACGACGAGCCCGTGGAAGCGAGGCCGCCGAGCATGACGTACCAGCTGCGAAAGTTCGCGCGGCGGAACAAGGCGATCGTGGGCGGGGCCGCGGCCGTCTTTCTGGTGGCGGTCGCGGGCGCGGTCATCGCCGGTGTGCTGGCCGTACAGCGGGGCGAGGCGCTCGTCGCCGTCACTGACGCGAAGAAGGACCTCGAGGAAGCGCTCGCTTTCACCGAACAGGCCAGGGCCGACGCGGATCAAGCTCGTATCGAGGCAGAACTCGCCCGCGACGAGGCCGAGGCGGTCAACGAGTTCCTCAATGACGATCTCTTGCGCTCTGTCGACATCATGAAGAATCCAACGAATCGCGACATCCTCATGCGCGACGCGGTCCGCCGCGCCGCGGACCGGTTCGACGCGCGCCGCAGCGCGGTACCGATCGTGGAAGCGGCGATCCGGTACTCGCTGGGACGGAGCTTCGACAGTCTCGGTGAGTACCAGGACGCGGCCGATCAACTCGAAAAGAGCACGACGATCCTGCGCGACACACTCGGGGCGCGCCACCGCAAAACCCTCGAATCGATGTGTCGACTTGCCGCGAGTTACGAAAACCTCGGTTCCAGCAATGAAGGAAACGACCTCTATGAAGAAGGCCTGGCGATTTGCCGGGAGGTCTTCGGCAACGACGATCAGCTCACTCTCGAGTTCATGGCCGGCCTCGCCATGAGCGAACAGACGGCCGGCGCGATGGACCGATCGCTGCAACTCTATGAGGAGTGTCTCGACATCTTGACGCGTGTGGTCGGCGAGGACCACGAACTCCATTACGCGACTCTGCAAGGTATCAGCGTGAATCATCTGAATCGGGGGCAGCTCGAGAAGGCCGAGGAATTCTCCCTCATGGCGATCCAGGTCGCGGACCGGATTTTCGAAGAGGAAGACTATTCCCGTCTCATGGCGCACTCCCAGCGGGCCACGATCTTCCACCGGATGAAACGGTTCGACGAGGCGTTCGAGATTTATCAGGAGATCGTGCCCACGGTCCGAAGGCTCTACGGCGAAACCCACCGGAGCACCCTCTTTTTAACCGTGAGGCAGGCTGGGCTTTTGCGCCAGCTGGGGAGGTTGGCCGAGGCCGAGCTCCTCTTTGCCGAAGCGCTCGCAGCCCAGGAGAATGAGTTTGGCCCCGATCACTTGGACACGCTGTCGACGCGCAACAGTCTGGCCCTCCTCTACAAGGCGATGGGCCGGCTCGACGAGGCGGAAGAGATGACCGGCAAGGTTCTCCTGACCTGCGAACGCCTCTTCGGCAGGGAGCATCACGATACGCTCATCGTGCTGACCAATCTGGCGGTTCTTCATCAACAGCTCGAACGGTTCGACAGTGCCGAGGAGATGTTCCATCGTGCCGTGGATGCATACGAGAAGAAGCTCGGCAGCGAGAATACGCTGACCATCTTCGCCCTGCAGCGGCTCGGTTTGCTCTATTCAAAAATCCACCGCTACGACCTGGCCGAACCGGTCTGGATCCGGCTGGTCGACCTGACCGACAAGGTCCTGGGCCAGAACCACTACCGCACCCGTCTCGCCCGGATCTCGCTGGGGCGCGTCCGGGGAGGGCTCGGATTCCACGACGAGGCGGAGACGATCCTGCTCGACGAAGTCGAACGGTCTGCCGCGGCGCTGGGCGAAAACCACGTCACCACGATCTGGTGCCGCCTCGAGCTTGTCAAGATCTACCTCGTCAAGGAAGAGTTTGCCCCGGCCGTGGTCGAAGCGCGGCGCGTTCTCGACAATGCCCGGTCGGCCCTCGCTCCCGGGCACGAACTGATCGGGATCGCCAGCCTTCGTTACGGCATGGCGCTGAGCCTCGCCGGAAAGGATCCCGAGGGTGCCGAGAAAGCTCTCCTGGACGCGTATCGGATCTTCACCGGGCAGAGAGTTCCCAGCAGAAGCGATATCCTCACCACCGTGGACGAGTTGATCGCTTTCTATAAAAAAAGATCGCGCGTGGAAGAGCTGAAAAAGTGGGAAGCCGAGCGAAGCAAGCACATCGAACCGAAGCACGATTCGTGACCCTCTCCCCAGGGCGGACGATGATCCCTAAAAAAAAGACAATTTGTATTCCTACTTGTTAAATAGGGATTTAGGTTGACCTCTTTTTCCTCTGATTTGGTCGGGGTTTATACTTAATTTCCTACTTATTTTCCGGTTAAAATAAGCCTTTTCGATTGCGCACATGGTTTGGCGGCTATTAAAAAAAACTCGGATATCCGGATCTTTTACTCCTTGAATCGGCCCGGTTCCGACAGCTGGGCCGCACAGCAAGAAACGGGATAATTTTTCAAAGAAGGAGCGCCCACATGCCACCGGGGAAATACCGCGTGGAACTGGCTGACCTCACCTACTGGCAGAAGCAGATCAAATGCCAGTGGGGCTGTCCCGTTCATACCGACTCGAGGGGTTATGTCCTGGCCATTGCCGAGGGACGCTATCTCGATGCCTACCGGATCGCCAGGGGTCCCAATCCGTTCGCGTCGATCTGTGGCCGTGTTTGCGGTGCGCCGTGCGAGGTCGAGTGCCGTCGCGGGAGCATCGACGAGGCGATCACGATCAGGGCGCTCAAACGTTTCGTGACCGAAAAGTATGGTGTGGAGGCGGTCGATCCAGCCTCGACGATCGACTTCTCCCTGGCGCGGCGCGACGCCGATAATCCCAAGGCCGGGACCAAGGTCGCCATCATCGGCGCGGGCGTGGCCGGTCTCTCCGCGGCCCACGACCTCGCTCTTCTCGGCTACAAGGTCACCGTGTTCGAGCGCGAGATCGTCGCGGGCGGCATGCTGGTCACCGGCGTGCCGATCTACCGCCTGCCGCGCGATCTGGTCCAGTTCGAGATCGACGCCATCCTGAGCCTCGGCGTGGAACTGCGCCTGAACACCGAGATCGGCAAGGACATCACGATTGCCGAGATGCGCGCCCAGGGTTTCGGGGCGATCCTCGTTGCCGCCGGGCTCCAGCAGAGCCGCAAGCTGCCGATCGAGGGTGCCGATCTCGACGGCGTTCTGTACGGCATCGAGTTCCTGCGGCTCGCCAACCTGGGTCAGAGCGTGGAGATCGGCGAGAAGGTGGTGGTCATCGGCGGCGGCAACGTGGCCTTCGACGTGGCCCGAACCGTGGTCAGGCCGATGACGGAACCGACCGGATCGGAAGCGGATCCGGCAAAGTCGGAAGCCAAGCACTTCTTCGAGGCGGCTGACACGGCCCGTCTCGCGCTCCGCCACGGCGGCAAGGAGGTGCACCTCGTCTGTCTCGAATCGCGCGCCGAAATGCCTGCCGACGACATCGAGGTCGAGGAGGGCGTCGAGGAAGGCATCAAGCTCCACACATCGAGAGGGCCTCTCGAGGTGGTGGGCAAGGACGGAAAGGTGTGCGGCCTGGCCACGCGCCGCGTTCTGTCCGTCTTCGACGCGGACGGGCGATTCAACCCACAGTACGACGAGGAGCCGGGCGAGGTGATCGAGGCGGACACGGTCATCTTCTCGATCGGCCAGTCGGGCGATTTCAGTTTTCTCGAGGGGGTCGACGATGTGAAGGTCTCCAACCGGGGAACGATCGCGATCAACGACGAGACAAAGGAGACCGACGCTCCCGACATCTTTGCCTGCGGCGACATCGCCGACGGCGCCAACCTCTTCATCAACGCGATCGCGTCGGGCCAGAAAGCCGCCCTGTCGATCGACGAATATATAAGAAGGAAGAAACTCGTTCGCGAGGAGACCGGTCATTTCGAGGATCCAGGCGCCCACACCATGTCCGACGGTTACCTTCAGAGCGGCCGGAAGATCCCGCCGGCTCTCGACGTTTCGTCGCGTGCCTCGTCGCTCGAACTGGTGGAGCTCCCCTTCGAAGAAAACGTGGCGCGCCAGCAAGGCGACCGGTGCCTGAAATGCCACATCAACACGATCTTCAACGGCGCCCTGTGCGTTCTGTGCGGCGGGTGCGTCGATGTCTGCCCTTGCACGTGCCTCGCCCTGGTGCCCCTCTCCGAGGTGGTTCTCGATGAGAAGCTCGACCGCCAGCTCGAGGAGACCTACGGCGTGAACGTGAGAGAACTCCTCGAAAAAGAGGGCCCTGCCGTGCTCGAGAAGCTCGGTTCGGTGATGATCAAGGACGAGGAAATGTGCGTGCGCTGCGGGTACTGCGCAAAACGCTGCCCCACGGGTGCCGTGACGATGGAGCATTTCGGCTCCACCGAAAAGTACCGCTGGGCGTCCGCCGAGTAAATCGGCGGATGACGCGTCCGCCCGAGTAAAAACAGCAGATGTGACCTGAAAGGAATAGACACAATGATCATATCGGTCTACTTCCTCATTTTTTTCGCCCTCGTCGTGGGCGGGATCTTTGCCGCGATCTTCGTGTGGGCCGTGAAGGCCAACCAGTTCAAGGATATCGAGGCACCCAAGTACGAGATGCTCCGCGACGACGACGAGTATGAAGATGACGATGAGCTGAATGATGCAGCAGAGATTGCATTGAAGAGAGGAATCGAGTCATGACGGTCGAGACGGAATCGAACACTGGCGGCGAGGTCAACCGCCGGTCTTTTCTGAACCTTCTGGGATGGGGCGGGCTGACCCTGTCAGGCCTGGTGGCCGCCCTGGGCAACGTGCTCTTTCTGAAGCCCGCGGTCAGCTATGGCGCGCCCATCAATTTCAGGGCCGGTATGCCCGATGCGTTCAAGATCGGCATCAAGCAGGTCTTCGAGGAGGAGAGGGTCGTCGTGGTCCGCGAGAAGAAGGGATTCGCCGCGATCTCCGTGGTGTGCACCCACCTGGGATGCACGATCCGCTCCTCGGATGCGGGTTTCGAATGCCCCTGCCACGGTAGCCAGTTTGACAATGACGGGTTCGTGACCGGCGGGCCCGCGCCGAGGCCCCTCGACTGGTACCAGGTCGCCCTCGCCCCGAACGGCGAGCTCGAGATCGACAAGAGCGTCAAGATTCCCCAGGGATCCTATTTCCAGGTTTCCTGACAAGCGACTCCATGGGAGAGACAAAGATGGCAAAGAGTTCGGAAGGAGGCTCCCGAGGATCGGCACCGAGCGGGCTGAAAGCATTCGGGCGGAACATCTATCGTTCCATCTTCCGCGGCGGCAGGGTGCCCGACGATCCGGAGGGCCAGTCCTTCGCCGTGTTCAACAATGTGTTCCTTCACATCCACTCGGTGAAGGTGAGGAAGCACTCGCTCAAGGCGACCTATACCTTCGGGCTGGGACTGATTTCGCTTTTCCTTTTCATGGTCCTCGTCTTTTCCGGCGTGTGGCTCATGTTCTACTACTTCCCGTCGGAGAAGGAGGCCTACAACCGGATGCTCGACCTCCGCTCGTCGGTCGACTTCGGCTTCGTGCTGCGCAACGTGCACAAGTGGGCGGCCGAGGGGATGGTGCTCGTCGTCATCCTGCACATGGCGCGCGTCTTTTTCACGGGAGCCTACAAGCCGCCCCGCGAGTTCAACTGGGTGATCGGCGTCTTTTTGCTTCTCTTGACCCTCGGCTTGTCGTTCACCGGGTATCTCCTCCCCTGGGATCAGCTCGCGTTCTGGGCGATCACCGTGGGAACGGCGATCGCGGGCTACGCGCCGGTGGTGGGCGAGCCGACACGCCTGTTCCTACTCGGCGGCGATACGGTGGGGCAGGAGGCTTTGATCCGTTTCTACGTGCTGCACGTGGCGATCCTGCCCGGCCTGCTCGTCATGTTCCTGGCCGTTCACATCTGGCGGATCCGCAAGGACGGCGGTCTCGCGCACCCGTCGGAGAACGAGACTCCGCAGCAGGAGCCGGTCGCGGAAAAAGGAGGAGATGAACAATGAGAGAGGTCGATGTCAAAGAGGTCTTCCCCAAGGATTCGAAAAAGACCTACGGCCTGATGGAACTGGTCAAGGGATCGAAGCCGACAGTCGGCGTGGACAAGGAGGGCTACCTGTTCACCTGGCCCCACCTGCTGGTCCGCGAGGTCACGCTTTTTGTCGCCGTCATCGCCGTCCTCCTCGTCTGCGCATTCCTGTTCGAAGCGCCCCTCGAGGAAGAGGCGAACCCTAACCACCCGCCCAACCCGGCCAAGGCGCCATGGTATTTCCTCGGTCTTCAGGAGCTGGTGAGCTACTCGGCCCTGATCGGCGGCGTGGTCATCCCCGGCCTCATCGTGGTCGGTCTGCTCCTCATACCCTACATCGACAGGAAAAAGAAGGGGATCGGCATCTGGTTCGCCAAGGAGCGGGCCCTGGCCAACACCCTCTTCATGACCTTTCTGGTCGTCATGCTGATACTGATCGTGCTCGGCACCTACTTCCGCGGGCCGAACTGGGATTTCGTGCTTCCCTGGGAATCGATCCCTGGTGGACACTAAAGGAGGATATGAGCCGTCATGCCTGTGACCCTGTCCTGGAAAATAGCACTCGTTGTCGGAGCGCTGCTCCTTCTTTGTGGAAACGCGTTCATCCTCAGCAAGAACTACGGCACCGAGTGGCGCCACTACCAGACCGAATACCTGAAGATGGCCGCCGAGAAGAGCGATGATCCCCAGATGAAGGCGATCATCGAGGCCCGCTCCCCGCGCATCGAGCAGCTGATCATCGACAAGTGGGGCCACCAGCGGATCGACCGCTGCGTGACCTGCCACGCCGGGATCGACGATCCGCGCTTTGCCGACGCGCCCTTGCCCTTCCGCACCCACCCCGAGGTGCCGGGCAACCATCCCTACCGCACCTTCGGCTGCACAACCTGCCACGGCGGCAACGGCCGCGGCCTGAGCGCCGAGGATGCCCACGGAGAGCACAAGCACTGGAAGGAGCCGCGCCTGAAGGGCGACTTTGTCCAGGCCGGCTGCGCCAAGTGCCATCCCGCGCCCTATCTGGACGAGACACCGCTGCTCAGGAAAGGCGCCGAGCTCTTCATGTCGAAAGCCTGCTACGGCTGCCACGAGGTGACCGGCTTATCGAACGGCAAGCTCGGGCCGGCCCTGTCCGATGTGGGGAACAAGTGGTCCTTCGAGTACCTGAGGGAGTCGATGGTCGATCCCCTGGCGAGCAGCATCGAGTCGAACATGCCGATACTCGAGCTGAGCGACGACGAGGTGCACGCCCTGGTCATCTACCTCAAGAGCCTTACCGGCGAAAACCTCGTGGGCGGCCCGGTGGGCCACTTTTCGGCCAACAAGACGTGGCGCGCGAGCAAACCGGCCGAGGTCGAGGTTTCCGTCGAGTCGGGCAAGAAGGTTTTCGAGGCGAGAGCCTGCAACGCGTGCCACATGGTCAACGGCGAGGGGGGCAAGATAGGCCCCGATCTGAGCGTGCACGGCCTGCAGCGGACCACAGACTGGATGATCCAGCACAACATCGATCCGCGGTCGCTCGTGGCCGGATCGATCATGCCCGACCTCGAGTACTCGAAGACCGAGCTCGAGGCGATCGGCCTCTACCTCGAGTCGCTCACCGAGCTCAAGGTCGACAACGCGGCGATCTATGCGCCCGACGCCGAGCCTGACTCCACTTCCGGGGAGGGCCGATGATCGAGCTCTGGCTGGTCTTCGTCACCGGAGTGCTGTCGAGCCTCCACTGCTTCGGGATGTGCGGGCCGATCGTGCTCGCCTACTCGATGAGCGGGGGATCGCCCGAGGACGGACCGGCGAGGGCCGGGGTTTTCAAGCTCCACGCCGCCTACAACGGCGGGCGGATCATCTCCTATTCGCTGATGGGCGCCGTCGCCGGCTTGATCGGTATGGCGTTCAGCTCGATGAAGGTTGTCGGCGAATGGGTGTCCACCGTGGGCGGCGGGCTCATGATCCTGGCGGGTATCTTGCTTCTCGGGATCGTGCCCGTGCCGCAAGGCATCGCGGAATATTTCAAGAGCAGCCGATCGGCCAAGCTCTTCGGCGCCCTTCTTAGGTCGCCGAGCGTTTTCAGCAAGCTCGCCCTCGGGCTGCTGACGCCGCTTCTGCCCTGCGGGATCCTCTACGCGATGGCCCTCCGGGCGGCGGCGTCGCAGGACGTTCTCAACGGCGCGCTGATCATGGCCCTCTTCGCCCTCGGAATGGCCCCGGCGCTGGCCCTCGTGGGCAGCCTGTCGTCCCTCTTTTCGGGACGGATCCGCAAGGGGGCCGAACAACTGGCCGCCATCGCCGTCATCGTCCTCGGGGTCACCCTGATGCTCAGGGGGCTCGGAGTGCCCTATCTGTCTTGGTTCACCGGCGGCGGTTCGTCGGGATGCTGACACTGAAACGAGGCCTCCCGTGTGGAGGCGCCCCGGCCCCCGGGAAGGGTGCCGCGGACCGAACGACATGAATGAAGGATTGCGAACAATGGCGACGACTCGAAAGTCGAAAGCACTCGGCCTTCCGCTTGTTTTTGTGTCCCTGGCGCTGATGCTCCTCGCCGGTTACACGGCCGTGAGCCAGAGCGAGCCCCGCACGAACCCCACGCCGATGAGCGAGGAATCGATCGCTGCGGGCGAGGCGGTCTTCTTCGAATACTGTGCGGGCTGCCACGGCAGGCGCGCCGACGGCCGCGGGCTCCAGGCGCTGAACCTCATTCCCAAGCCGCAGAACCTGCGCAATGCGGAGTTCGTCAGGTACCTGACCGATGAGCGCATGTACAGCTCCATCTCGGGCGGCGTGCGGGGAACGTCGATGCCCCCCTTCGAGCTGATCATCAATCCGGACAAGCGCTGGGATGTGACGAACTACATCCGCTCCCTCACGGCGGGCGACGAGCTGGGGCTTCCCAATTCGGTCGCCTATCAGAAGGTGGCCGCCGACGCTCCGAATCCAGTCGCGCGGGACGAGACATCGATCGCCCTGGGCAAGAAACTCTACATGAACTTCTGCGCCAGCTGTCATGGTGGCCGGGCCGACGGCGAGGGCCTGATCGCGCCCAACCTCGTTCCCGCGCCGCGCAATCTGGTCGTGGTGACATCCTTCGGCGAGAAGCCCTTCATCGACTATCTGAGCGATGCGAGGCTTTACGACTCGGTCACCAACGGTGTGCCGGGCACGTCGATGCTCCCCTGGATCAAGGTGATGAACGACGAGGAGCGCTGGTCGGTGATCAACTTCATGCGCGCCCAGGCCGACGTCGAGAGGGAGAAGAGCGACAAGATCTACGAGTGATAATCCGCTGATCAAAGATATACGTATCAAAGACCGTTTCGCTGAAGAATAGATCAAAGGAGAAGACATGGCGAGGCATGCCGACACGTCGGCCAAGTGGTTCATCTACACATCAGTGCTGTTCTTTCTGATCACGATCCTGGTGGGAACCATCATGGCCACGAAGTTCGTTTTCCCCGAGTTCCTGGGGGGGCTGGGAATTCTCAGCTTCGGCCGGATCCGGCCGATCCACACCAACGGGGTCCTTTTCGGGTGGCTTCTGGCCGCCAACATGGGGCTCTGTTACTACGTCGTCCCCAGGCTCTGCGGCACGCGTCTCCTGAGCGAAAAGCTCGGCATCACCACCCTGCTCATCTGGGTCGTCGTCGTGCTGGGCGCGGTGGTGACGCTCGCCACGGGCCACACGCAGTCGAGGGAATACCTGGAGCTCGTCTGGTGGCTCGATGTCCTGGTGGCGATCGCCTGGGTTCTCTTCGCCGTCAACATATTCGGCACGATCGCCAGGCGGAAACGCCCCCACATGTACGTGAGCCTCTGGTACATCATGGGCACCGTATTCTGGACTACCATCCTGTGGGTGGTGGGTAACCTCCCCGTCTACTTCGGTGTGAACGACGCCAACGTCAACTGGTGGTTCGGCCACAATGCGGTCGGCCTCATCTTCACGCCCGTGGGGGTGGCGCTGGCCTACTACTTCATTCCGAAGACGACGGGCAATCCGCTCTACAGCCACAAGCTCTCGATCATCGGATTCTGGACGATCGCCTTCCTCTATATCTGGACCGGCGCCCACCACATCCTTTTCGGACCGATTCCGATCTGGCTCCAGACCGTCTCGATCCTGTTCAGCGTCTCGCTGCTGATTCCGGTCTGGACGGTGATCACCAACTTCTACGGCACACTGAGAGGCAAGTGGGCCCAGGGCAACTACATCGTCAAGTTCCTGCTCGCGGGGACGACCTTCTACCTGCTTACCTGTTTCCAGGGCCCCATGCACTCGCTGCGCAGCGTGAACCAGATCGTGAGCAAGACCGACTGGATCGTGGGCCACGCCCACATGGCGGTTTTCGGCGCGTTCAGCTTCTTCGCCATTGCCGGAATCTACTTCGCGCTGCCGCGCATCGTGGGGAGAAATTCGATCTACTCCCACAAGATGGGCGAATGGCATTTCTGGCTCTCCTTCGTCGGATTCCTCGGATTCGCGATCACTCTCTGGATCGGCGGATTCCTGCAGGGCCTGCAGTGGATGGATATGGGCCTGCCCTTCCTCGACACGGTCAAGGCGATGTCGCCCTACTACGTGGTGCGGCTCTTCTCGGCCTTCGTCATGGTCCTGGGGCAGCTCTTGTTCGCGCACAACGTATTCAAGACGGTCCGTTCTCCCGGCGGAGAACCGGAACCGGCCGCCGCGTAACAGTCGATCGAACATTAACAAGGTAGAAAAAGGAAAGGCCAATGAACATTTTCGAAACCAAGGCGGTCCTCTTCGTGTTGCTGGTGGCCGTGTTCATGTTTGTCGGCACCTACTTCACCATGATCGTGCCGCTCATGGACGAGAGCCTCAACACGCCGGGTGTTCACGCCAAGGAATACACCGAACTGGAGCTCAAGGGGAAACGGATCTACGAGGCCGAAGGATGCATGTACTGCCACACGCAGCAGGTGCGCAACCTCCTCAGCGATGCCGAACGTTACGGTATGGGCGAGGAGGAGACCTTCAAGCGGTTCGGCATCCGCGCGCACATTCTCGCTCCGCCCACCCAGCCGGGGGAGGCCGCCTATGACAAGCCCCACCAGCTCGGCACGCGGCGCATCGGTCCCGACCTGGCGCGCGTGGGCGGCAAGTACGACAATTCGTGGAACATCAACCATCTGCGCGACCCGCGAAGCACGTCGCCCGGATCGATCATGCCCGCCTATAGCTGGCTGTTCACCGCGCAGGGCCAGCCCACGGACGATGCGATCGCTCTCGTGGCCTACATCCAGAAGCTGGGAAACAACCTGCCCTGGCGCGAACAGGGCGTGGCGGCGGTCAAGAAGATGACCGGGAAGCTCAAGGACGCTCACGCGCAGCCGGAGGAAGACAAATGAGCGACGAGAAAATCAACAACACCCTACCCGCTGACGGCGAACTCGAAGAGGTTCAGATCGACCAGGACCACAAGAGGGGTCCCGGCTGGTTCCTCATCGTCTCATACGTGGTGATCTCGGCCTTCTGCCTCTACTATCTCTTTACCCACTGGGAATGGAAATCGGATTACGAGCTCCAGCAGCAAAAGGTGCAATCCGAGGTTCAGGACTGAGCCCGGGAGTGATAGAATAACCCCTTCGTTTTTTGGATTTTAGTCTGTCGGTTCGTGAGCGTCCGGCTTCATCGACCCCGACTCGCTCCGCGCTTTTTCGAAACAGTGGTGTTTCTTGTCCACCTATAGATCCAAATGCCGGCTCGTTCAGATCCTCACGACCGTGGTGATCCTCGTTCTGCCCTTTCTGAACCTGCTCCGGCTCGACATTCCCACGCTGCGGTTCTATTTTCTCAACACCGTGCTCTGGGTGGACGAGTTCTTTCTCGTCTTCCTCGTGCTCATGCTCGTCCTCTGGGGCATCGTCTTCTTCTCCATGCTCTACGGCCGCGTCTGGTGCGGGTGGATGTGCCCCCAGATGATCATGAGCATTCTCGTGCGGTGGTTCGAGAGCGTGTCCGGACGCCTGCTCAAATACCGGCCGAAGAAGGCGGGACCGATCAAGCGCGTTTCGTTCCACCTTCTCGTGTCGATCCAGGTGGCGCTCCTTTCGCTCGTCGTCGGCTTCAACCTCGTGTCCTATTTCGTGGACCCCTACAGGATCTTGTCCGGCCTGCGCGACGGGAGCCTGGAGCCGCTCGTGGGACAGTTCATCATAGGCATCGCCATTTTCATGTGGGTGAACATCCTTTTTTGGCGCGAGACCTTCTGCATCAAGGCGTGCCCTTACGGCATGATGCAGCTCCTGCTCACCGATTCGAAAACGCAGATCATGCGCTATCACACGGACCGCGCCGACGATTGCATCGAGTGCCAGGCGTGCGTCAAATGCTGCCTCATGGGGATCGACATCCGCACCTCGCCCTATCAGACCGAGTGCGTCTACTGCGGCGACTGCGTCGACGCCTGCAACGCGATCCTTCCCCGGCAGAAGACGCACAAGCCGGGACTGATCTCCTTCTCGTGGGGCGAAAGGGACAAGCGCGACACCTGGTACGAGAAGCTCGGCTTTGTCGACGTGAAGCGCTGGGTCATCCTCGGCCTCATGGTGGTCTACACGGCCGGGCTGGTTGCGGTGGTCTCTGCGCGCCAACCCCTTTCTCTGAGCGCGACCAACGACCGGTCGACCCTCTACCGGCAGGAAAGCGACGGTTCGATCCACAACGACTACGCGATCCGGCTCAGCAACCGCAGCCTCGACGATGGCCGATTCAGGCTCGTCTGCGCGCAGCCGGGCGGCGGCTCGGGCGACCTGGTGATCGATTGCGGCGACAATCCCTTCGAGGTCAAGTCGCGCGAGGCGTTGAACTTCAAGATGACGATCAGCACGTCGGGCGAGCGCCTCCATCCCGGTCCGAACAAGCTCATGCTCTCCCTCGAAAACGTGGACGAGGAGGGGATGAGAATCGAGAAGGAGATCGTATTCTTCATGCCCGAGGAGTTCGACCTGAAAGGGCTCGCCGAGCCGGCCGGAATCCGCCCGTCGGGAGAGAACCGATGAAAAAAATCGTTTACGGAACGATCATCCTCTTCATTGCCATACTCATCGTCGTGATGGTCGTGGCATCCCTTCAGCCCGTGGTGACGGTCAAGTACGAAAACGGGACCGTTGTCGAGGAGTAAACAGGGAGCCCGGATCTCCATCCAACCGACAAGGATCAGAGTGCGCTCCACCCCTCCTGCCTGCTATGCATCTGGCCCTGATTGTTGTATAATCAGAAACCGACACCGATTGAGAGTCGAATGATCGAAACAGTGGAATGCACCCCGAGCAGGAATTGGGAGGACGCCGTGATTAAAAACAGGTTCAACGATTCCGTGAAATTCAGGCGAAGAGCGGTCACTTTCTCGTTTTTGGCGACCGCTTTTCTGATTTCGACCCTTGCCTTCGCCATCAGCGGTTCGATTTTCAGGGACAGCCTGAAGCTGAATGTCAGCTACGACGATTACAACCAGGACCACGCAACGGTGGCGATGGACGAAAGCGGCCGTCAATTCGTGACTTGGCATTCGCTGGAGGCCGACCAGAGAGTTGCGATCAGGGCTGGGCAGTTTTTCAGAAATGGCCGCCCCGTGCCGGGTAAAAGCGATTTTATCATCGCAAAGGAGAGTGATACCGATTTCTCCGCACCCGATATCGAATTCAGCACTCTCGGCAACTTTATCATCACCTATCAATCGGGCGTACTGGGGCACGGCGCCGCGAGCGTTTATTTCTGTATCTATGACAGCAATGGAAACGAAATCAGACCTCGGACCCTGGTTTCGAGTTCATCGGATGCGCGTTTTCCCGACGTGGCAACGAATGCAGATGGAGAGTTCATAATAATCTGGACGCAAACCGACGCATCGGGGAACAGAGACCACTATGCCAGCTCGTATGACCACCTTGGCGATCTACTGTCCGGGCCGAACAAGTTGAACAATTTGACGAATGACGGGGACGTTCAAGGCTTGCCCGATATCGACATGGACAGCGACGGGGAGGTCGTGGCGGTATGGACCCACGCGGGCGTCTCCGAACCACCCAAGGTGGTTTACAGACGATTCCATATCGATGACCCCGACTGGGCTGTAGATGACGAAATCACTCTACACCAACCGACCGCCCCCTTCAGACAGCGTCGCCCTACCGTGGACATGAACGACTCGGACGAGATCATCGTCGCCTGGTACGAATCGGACGACACCGAACTCGAGGAAGATACCGTTTATGCCAAGGTGTACCGAGGCTCCGCATGGGGAGACACGTTCTCACCCTATGGAAATCTGCAGGGGATCAACTTCCGCCGTCCCGTGGGGAAAATCACGGACGACGGGCACTACCTCATCTCGTGGCAGGGGGACTATCAGAACGAAAACGTCTACGTGAGATTCTGGAGGGCCGACGGTACGCCATTGACCTCGATAGTTCTGGTGACAAATGGTGATGACGAACCTCTCAAACAAGGCCGCCCCGCGATGGCAATGGCCGAGAGCGCCTCGACAGTACTACTCGTCGTCACATGGGAGCAGAAAAACGACGCGGCCGGCACCCACCTCGATATTTACGACAAGATCTATCAGATCAACAAATAGACACTCTCCAGAGTGGAGCCCGGCCGGAGTCGAACGGCCTGTCAGACCTCCCGGCTTTTCCACCGCCCCCGGCGGAACATGATCGCGCCCGCGATGCCCAGCACCGTCTCGGAAGCCAGAATCGCGAAGAACACGCCGCGCTCGTCGAGGCCAAGGGGCAGCGCCAGAAGATAGGCCAAAGGAATTTCGATGAGCCAGAAGCAGAAGAAATTGATGACCGTCGGTGTGGTCGTGTCACCGGCGCCGTTGAAGGCCTGAACCATCACCATTCCCAGAGCGTAGACGAGGTAGCCGTAGCTCAAGACCCTGAGGCACTCGGCTCCAACGGCCACCACCCCGGGATCATCGGTGAGGAGGCTGACGAAAAACTCGGCAAACAGCAGGAACACCACGCCGATCACACCGAGGAAGATCATGTTCGCCAGCGCCGTGATCCAGACCGAGCGCTCGGCCCGGTCCGGTTTGCGCGCCCCCAGGTTCTGCCCGACCAGGGTGGCGGCGGCGTTGGCCATTCCCCAGGAGGGGAGGATGGCGAAGATGATGATCCGTATGGCGATCGTGTAACCCGCCAGCGACACGCTTCCGAAAACGGCCATGATCCGCATCAGCACGATCCAGCTCGAGGTGCTGATGATGAACTGGCCGATCCCGCCGAGCGAGATGCGCACGAGCTTCCACATCACCCGCGGCACGAGCCGGATCTGGGCGCCCTTGATCCGGACACGACCACCCTTGACGAAGAGCAGCCAGAGCTGGAAGAGCACCGCCGTGCCGCGGCCGATCGACGTAGCCACGGCAGCGCCCGCCACGCCGAGCTCGGGAAACGGACCCAGCCCGAAGATGAGGCAGGGGTCGAGCACGATGTTGATACCATTGGCGAGCCACAGCACACGCATGGCGACCGCCGCGTCACCCGCGCTGCGGAACACGGCATTGATGATGAAGAGCAGCATGATCACCGCGTTGCTTCCGAGAAGCACGGCGGTGAAGAGGTGGTTTTTAGCCGCAACGCCGGGATCGAGTCCGATGAGGACCAGAAGCTGCGGCGCGAAAGCGATTCCCACCACGGCGACCGGAAGTGAGACGATCAGGCCGACGGCGATCGCCTGAAACGCCGCAAGGGCCGCATCGTCGGGGCGCTTCTCGCCGATCCGCCGCGCCACGAGAGCGGTCGTTCCCATGCTGAGTCCGATGGCGACGGCGTAGACCAGGGTGAGCATCGACTCGGTGACGCCCACGGTGGCCACGGCGTCGGGGCCGAGCTTGGAGACGAAGTAGATGTCGACGATGGCGAAGATCGACTCCATCACCATCTCGAGAACCATCGGTATCGACAGCAGGAGGATGGCGCGGCCGATGCTGCCTTCGGTGAAGTCTTCCTGGGAGCCGCGGACCGCTTTCACCACATCACGCCAGATCCGGGCGATCCTGCCCCTGCCGGTGCTGACGCCCGGAAGGGGCGATTCGTCTTTCGGGCTCTCTGGGGTCGGATTCAATCTCTACTTTCCTGTTCGGTGATTCCGGGGTGCGACAAGAGACTCTGCATCATAACGGGCGGCGGGTAATAGTCTACGGTTTCGGCCGATATGTTGGCGCTAATGTACCGTCGTCGGTCGACCAGGTCGGTCATTCCGTGGTGAGACGCCTCGAAGGCCGGAGGCCGATTACGAAGGTACGGCTCTCGGGCGTCACGTAGTGACGCCGCGCCACCCGCGCCGCTTCCCCACCGCTGTCGAAGGCCGCGCCCCGGTACACGCTGGGCTGGACGCCGGGCAAGAGGCGAAAGCCATCGCCGGCAGCGCCCGGCTGATCGTATAGAACGTGCCCGTCCCGGCACCACTCCCACACATTGCCGATCATATCGTGCAGGCCGAAAGCGTTCGGCCGGAAGCGCCCCACGGGCGCATGCACCATATACCCGTCTTCGAGCGATGGTTCGCATTTCCAGTCGGGCGGCGCGCCGCGGCTCTTGGCAAAGCCGTCGGCCAGGTTCGCCGCGCCCTGGAGCGAGGCGATCTCGTTGCCCGTCCACCGCACTGTGGTTGTCCCTGCCCGTGCCGCGTACTCCCACTGCGCCTCCGTGGGAAGCAAGAGCCCGAGGCGACCGAGCGCAAGGTCGCAGTCGTACCAGCTCACCTGTTCCACCGGATGCACGAACGAGGGCGGGGAACCGTCGCCCGTCCAACCGGCGCTCCAGACTTTTTGACAGAAATAGCTCGGATTGTGGCCCATGAACCGCCGCCACTGCGCCTGGGTCATCTCGTACTTGGAAAGAAAGAACGCGCCCAGCGTCACTGGGTGTACCGGGCTTTCGTCCGATTGCGCCTGAGGATCCGCGTTGGGCGACCCGATCGGGTGCTCGCTGTTCGGTTTCGCCGCACCCATGTGGAAGGTGCCGGCCGGGATCAACACGAACACCAGACCGGTCTCTTCGGTGATGATCAGTGTGCCGTCCGAACCGCGCTCCGGTATCTCGCCGGTTTGCAGATGGGCGAACTCCCAGAGGCCGGACCGCGAGTCCCTGCCGATCGGCACCAGGCCGATCTGTTCCTCGGTGACGAGGCCGTTGTAGGCCGGGCACAATGACTCGTCGGCGATCGATCGGATGGCGTGATCCCAGGCGTCCTGGTGATTGGTGATGCTCTCCTCTTCGACGGTTTCGGCAAACCGGAGCCGATCGGTCACGCACGCGTGGAGGCTGTTTTCGCCGTACATGAGTTGCTCGATCCCCTCCGACAACCCCGCCAGTGTGTCGTGCCGCCACTGCGCCTCGGGATTGTCGAAGTCGAAGGTGCGGCGCTTCGAAACGATCGCGTCGAGGATCGTCTCCTTTTCCGTGAGCTCGGCCGCTCCCCTCTGAGCGTTTCCAGGTTGGCGGGCGCGGTGTCGCCGGACGTTTCTTCCTCGAGCGAGTCGATCTTCTCCGACAGTCCGTTTCGTGCAACTCGTTCAGACGGGGATGGGTCTCCCGGTCAGCCTTCCTGGCCGCGTCGGTGTACAGCAAGGCATCCTGGCGCAAGGTCTCCAGTGCTTCGCGATGCCCCGCAAGGCGTGCGGAGAGCAGATCGGCTTCCGACAGCCAGTTCTTCAATCGGTCGATCATTTCCGGGTATGCGGGCCAGAGCCGCTCGGCGGCCTCCTTCAGGTTGGAAAGCCGCTTCACGTCGGCCAGCCGGATGATCTCGTCGAACTGCTTCTTGTTGAGCATCGCCCGTTCGTCGGCGATCCGGGCCTGTCTGGTCGCCTCCTTCTCGGCTCTCACCGCTTTTACAAAGAGGATGGTGATCGCCACCATCGCCACGGCGGCCACGGCCAGACCGACGCTGAAGAGCGGATGGCGGCGGGCCCATCTCCTCGTCTTGGTCACTGCACCGGCCGGCTTTGCGAGGATCGGCTCGTTGTTGAGAAAACTCCGCAAGTCGGAGGCGAAATCGGCCATGCTTTGGTAGCGATTTTCGCGGCGCTTCTCCATCGCTTTTGCGGCGATCACCGCCAGCTCACGGGGGATCCTGGAGCGCAGGGACTAAGCAGAGGGCGGATCGTGAAACAGGATCCGTTCGGCCACCTGGTGGGAGGTGTCTCCATCGAAGGGGCGGGCGGTGACCAGTGCCTCGTACAGCACCACGCCGAGGCTGAAGATGTCCGTGCGGCTGTCAATGCCGATGCGGCGGGCGGTGACCTGTTCGGGGCTCATGTAGAAGTAGGTCCCCGCGATGTCGCCTGTTCGCGAGATCGACAGCTCGGTCGTGATCTTGGCGAGCCCGAAATCGGTCACCTTTGGTCGGCCGTCGTCGGTGATCAGGATGTTTTGCGGTTTCAGGTCGCGGTGGATCACGTCACTGTCGTGCGCGGTCTGGAGAGCGTCGGCGATGGCGGCGAAGAGTTCGGCCACCTTTCGATAGTGGTCGGCCTCCAGCTCGGATTTCGCACGGGCGTCGTCGATGAAATCCCGCAAGGTTCCGCGTCCGGTCACGAGCTCCTGGGCGATGTAGTGGATCCCTTCCGATTCTCCAGCGGCAAAGACCGTGACGATGCCGGGGTGGGAGAGCCGTCCGCCCGCTCGCGCCTCACGCGCGAAGAATGCGATGGCCCGCTTGTCGACCCGTTCGGGCAGCAAGACCTTCAGAGCGACCTTCTTGTTCAGCGATTTCTGCTCGGCCTCGAAGACGGTTCCCATGCCGCCCCTGCCGATTTCGCGGATGATCCGGAAGTCGCCGATGATCCGCGGCGTCTCGACGGCGTCCGGCATCTCCGAGCCGCTCCGCGAGCCGGCCTCGTCGGTCCTTTCGGCTTTGAGCTTGGCAAAGAACATCTGAAGCTCTTCTTCCATTTCGGGATGCTTCATCACGTACTCTTCCGGGTTCACCTCCTCCCCCGACTCCCGGCGGCTCGTGATTTCGCGGAGCACCTCTTCTGACCGGCTTCTGTCATCGCTTCTGGCCATGGGTTCCTTTCTGTATACGGTGCCAGGCTCAATTCGTCGGCCTTAGCGCGTCATTCGGTGCCAGG
>CAZUHB010000020.1:0-69741 GCA_964620445.1 uncultured Phycisphaerales bacterium | reverse complement strand
TTCGCGGGTATTCGGGTGCGGGGAACGTTTTTACGCGCTAAGGCCGACGAATTGAGCCTGGCACCGTATAATCATCTGAGTGCCTCGCCAAGTGCGGCGGCGATTTTGTCCGCGAGCAGCTCAGCAGGCTCGGCGCACTGGTCTTCGGGTGCGTCGACTATCCAGAAGTAGCTGTATCGAGCCTCCAAATTTCTGTTGCCTGTTTGGAGCAGAAAGCGCCCATCGGGACCGATGACCTCGACGCGGTAAGTCTGGTTCGCGCCGGGAGTCCACGGTGTGGGTGACGGTAGAATTACCCCCACGACTCCAATCGTCAAGAATAGAAAGAGTTGATTCGGGAAGCCCTTGTCGTAGCGGACACTGCGCACGGCTCCGCGCACCAGGACTTCGTCCTCTTTCAGATTTTCCGGTTTGTAGTTCGAGTGCGCCTCGGCCGAGATCCCCGCCTTCCTCAAACCGTTGGCGATTTGACCCGAGATATCGTGAGCGCTGAGCGACTCCTCGGTAATGATGAGCTCCGGGCTGTGGGTCACCGAAGTGCGGCGGATCGACTGAGTGAAGTTGGCCACGATCGCCTTCTTCCCCACCGCCTCGGCGATCGCTGGAAAGGAGACCTCTTCGTTCCATTCCGGTCCGCTCAAGCAGCCTGTGCTCGAGATCAGGATCAGCAGGGCCGGGATCATCATCCATTTCGTCTTTCCGAGATTCTTCATGACTTTCTCCTTTTCGAAAGCGTACGTCCGGTCGCGATTTTTCGGGTCTGTGAGAAGGAAAAGCACTCGGCCTGAATGCGAACGCCGAACAGCGGAAATTTTAACGCCCCGAAGGCGACTCCTCGCCGCGGTCCCTGTCGAGGAGAGCTCTCGCCACGACGAGAAAATTCTCGATCCGGGCGCGTAGCTCGGGCCCGCACGCGGCGTGGTCCCGGCAGAAAGTTTTCACGTCGGGATTCCGCCCCGCGTACCAGGCCCGTCGAAACTCGGCGAGCACTCGATCGATGGAAGTCACCAAGGATCTCGGTGTCGCCTGTCCGTCCATTCTTTCCTCCAAGCGATTTCGTGGAACGTGGTGCGGAGTCATGGTGATCACCGTGCCAGAGCGGCCCAGACGTCGCTGACCGCGGGATCGCCCGCGGCATCGTACTGGCACCACGCGGCCAGGCTGCCGGAGCGTCTGGGTCCGACGACCAGGCCGGACAGGTCGCCCTCCCGGGTCGTGAGCGGGCCGCGCTGGGCCATCGGATCGAAATAGGAACCGAGAAGGCTGAAGTAGGGCTGCTCGCCCAGGCCGAAGTCCTGGTACCAGACCACGGTGTATCCCTTGCCGCACCGGGCGATCTCCGGATCGCGCGCCTGGCCCTGTGGGTATCCGATGAGTGCCTGGTTCCAGCCGGTGCCGTCGAACAGAGCAACGCCGATGCGCCTGTCGCCCGAGGATTCCCCGTGACACCAGGTGACCGCATACCGCGAACCGTTCGACGCAACCCGCGGGCTCCAGCGGCCGGAGCCGGTGCTTCCGAACATGATGATCGTTTCCTCCTCGTCCCATGTCGATCCGTCATGGATGCGGGCCAGAATGCAGCTTTCGTCAAGGTCATTATCGTACTGGCGCCATGTGACAGCGTATCCTTTGCCGTTCGAGGCGATCCGCGGAAACTCGGAGAGTGTGTCGCTCGACTCGAGAAGGGTTGGACCGCCCCAGGAGGCACCGTCGAAGATGTTGGCGTAGACGCTGTACTCGTCCTGACCCGAGCCGTCGGCCTGCTGGTGCCAGGTCACCGCATACCCGGCGCCGTTCGACACGACTTGTGGCGCGTGCGGATCGTAACTACCGTTTGAAAGGTGATAGTCAGGACCCCATTCGGTGCCGTCGAAAAGATCAGCGCGGAGACGGACGACACCCCAAAGCGACGACACCCAGACCAACAGGTAGCCTGTGCCGTTCGACGCGAGCACGGCATTGCGTTCCACGACCGTGTTGATCCCATGGACCGTACCCAGAACACCATCGTCCGTGCACGTTCTCGCACAGAGCCATGTGCGGTCCCAGGCGATCATGAAGTCATGGCCGTTCGTGGCCACAATCGGCGGCCCGGTCACAGTGCCGGGATTGTCGTCGCTGATCAGAAAGGGCGTTTCCCAGCGATTCTTCTTTCTGAGGTTGCCGTAGACCTGGAACCCGTGGTGATCCGAATACTGGCGCCAAACGGCGAGGGCGACCCCGTCGCGGTTGACGGCGATCGCCACATCCTCGCAGCTCCCGCTGTGAGGCCGTGTCACCAGGTCGGTTTCGTCGAGCCAAACTCCGTATGGGCAGGGGCGGGTGAAGACACTCTGCCGGCCATCGGCATCGTCCTGGATCCACGTGGCCACGTATCCTGGCGCAGCGGCAACCAACGAAAGGTCTTCCGAAAAAGAGCCGCTCGACTCGATCGTCACCGGCGTGTTCCAACCGGAGCCGTTGTCAGTGGTGGCGCGCAGCCTGAAAAGGACATCACGCGAGTTGCGGCGATCGTATTCCCAGTAGTGCCAGACCACACCATACCCGCCTGCGCGGCATGAAGTGATTTGCGGCTCAAAGTCCTCGAAATCGGGTGTGACCTCCAGGGCATACTCCGCGGTCCAGGCTCCGTTGGACCAGGAGGCTGAATAGATATCCTCGTATTGCGACCAGACGGCAACGAAACCCGTTCCGTCGGAGCCGACGCGAGGAGACTCCGCAGACCACGAGCCCGATTCGATCAGTTCACCAGGCGACCAGCCCGTACTCGTGCGGTAGATCGAGGCATAGAGCTCGGAGGCCTCGGTCGCGACCGGCCCTTCCCAGACCAGTGCGAACTCGCTGTTGCTCCCCGCCACGTCGAAGCTGTAAATAGACCAGGTGTGAGTCTCGAGGGATTCGACAGACGACCAGGTGCCGGTCGTTTCCTCGAAAACACTGACGCGCAAATGCCAGTCCGGCTTGTTCGTGCTCCACGCGAGCGCGTACCCCTGTCCGTTCGCTGCGAGGCGCTGGTCCCGGATGCTCAACGCCTGCTCGAAGAGGGTGCTCCCCTGCCACGCTCCCTTGCTGAACACATTGCCGCAGAGCACCTCGTCCGAGCCGTCCTTCCGAGACCAAGCGATCGCGTACCCGCCACCGTTCGACACGGTCAGGGGTTTTTCATCGGGAGTTCCGTTTCCGAAACCGATGACGTCCGTGCCGCGCCACGCCACGCCGTCGTGCATCTCGGCACAGGTCTGGAGCTCTCCGTTGCGGCTCTCGTACCAGGTCACGAGATATCCTGTTTTGTCCGAGGCGACCTCAGGATAATCCCCGGTGAACTCGGAGAGCACATGGACGTATTTCTGTCCCGGGCCGTTTTCGTCGAAGCGTCTGGACCAGATCCACCCATCGGAGGCCCAGACAGCGAGAAAATCGGTTCCATTGGTGGCCAGGGTCGGGGCGCGGCTCACATCAGTGGCGAACATCTCCTCCGGCGACCAGGTATCAATGGCATGGTTGTAATAGGAGTAGAGAAGCTCCGTGCCGGTGCCCGTGTCATTGACCCAGACCGCCAGGCCGTTTCCGGCGTCGTCGAACACCACTTGCTGATCTCTCTGCGTGGCGAAGGTGTCCTGGTTCACCTTTTGGGGAGTGTGCCAGCTCGGCGGCGTCACGGGTTTTGGTCCTTTGTTTCCTCCCCCTCCACCGCCGCCGCCGCAGGACACGAACCAGACGCTCGTTGCCGCCATGAGAATTGTCAACGCCATCACTCGCCAGTTCCGGTGCCCCGTGCTTTTCGCGCTGTTCATCGCTGTCTCCTTTTGTCGGTTCTTCTCGCCCCATTCGGGCGTCCTCCGGGCCGCCATCGTGCGCGGATGTCTTGTGAAAAAGTGGATTGCGCTGAAACGAACAGACCAAATGAAAAAAAAGTCTCTCGCCCGCTTCACGGGGCACGCCGGCCGGACGAGAGGGTGAAGAAAAGGGACCAGGCTCCGTTCGCTTTTCGATCGATCGCTTTTCCTACCAGCTGACAGCGCGGATCCCTTCGATCCAAACCGCGGATCTCTTCGATCCGAACCGCACCGATCGCCGGAAAACGACTTGGAGGAATCTGACAGTGAATAGAACCACACACACCGGATCACGAAGACGTCACTCGATCGTCCTCTTTCTGATCCTGTCGATCGCACCTCTGACAGGCTGTTACATCGACATCAGCACTCTCGAAATTTCACCCGACCTGCCCGGCGTGGCCGACGAGCCGAAGATCGCTGTCTGCTGCTACCTGGAGGAGGAGGACCTGAACAATGACGTGAGTTACGCCGACAGAGCAAGGCACAGCTACATCGTTCTGACCATGTTTCTCCCAGTCCCGCTCTTCTCCGATTTGCGGATCGGTTCGACGCCGGGCGTGATCGACGCAAGCGACACTCTTGGTGGTGGTTATGACACTCGACTGACCGCCTTCTGTGAGAAAATCCTGCATTCTTCCTATGGACTGCACGCGGTCCGTCTGGACGATCGGTCAGGAGCGGTCGAGGTGGCCGCGCTCTGTGACGAAGCGGCCGAAGCCGGATGCGACCATCTCCTCGTAGTCAACCAGAGGGAGTACGACACAGTCGCCTTTCTCGAGGGCGGCGGCACGGCCAGCGAGAGCATCGCGACCTTGAGGGGATCGCTCCGTTTTCCCAGCGTGTCCCTCTTTCGCGTGAGCGACAAGGAACGGTTGTACTGCTCCGCGAAAAACCGCGAGGAGTTCGTATTTACCATTCTGCCGTGGATGTTCTGGTGGAGTAGCCCGCGGCCTTCGGGATTTTCTGGCGGAGGTGGGTTCGATAGTTACAAGGCCGAGGTCCTCGATCGTTACGGTGCCGGAGACGAGGAATCGAGCGCGTTTCGTGCGGCGCAATCGATCCTGACCGACATCTTTGGTGCGGTCGAACCGGGCCAGGCCTCCTATCGCCTCGGTTACAACTTTCTCTACGGCACCGACGGTCCGCAGAACGATTTTCTGGCGATTATGTCGTTTTCGGCCGCAGCCGAGCTGGGAAACGTGTCGGCGATCTTTGCGATCGGATGGATGTACGAGCTGGGTCGCGGTTGTCCGGTCGACTATGCCGAGGCCATGAAGTTTTACCGGGAGGCGGTCGATCGGGGCTCGGTCAAGGCTCTCACCGCCATGGGCAACATGCACCACGGGGGAAAGGGCGTTCCGCGGGATTTCGCGAAAGCGAAGAAGTGGTACGAAAAAGCCGCCGAGAAAGAAGAGCTTCTCGCCATGTACTGCCTCGGAAAAATGTACAGGGATGGCGAAGGCTTGGCTCCCAACAGCACCGAGGCGGTCGCGTGGTTTCGAAAAGCCGCCGATGCCGGTCAGACCGACTCGATGCTCGCGCTCGGAGTCATCTACCGCAATGGCCAGGGGCTCCCGGCGAACATGACGGAAGCGAACAAGTGGTTCCGCAAGGCGGCGCGCCTCGGCGATGAGCAGGCCCAGGGCGTTTTGAAAGAAGCGGGACTGGACTGGTAGACCGGCGGAGCGAGCTCCGCGGAGGAGAATTTTCCTTTCGGGGCTCCTTTTCCGTTCGCTTCGGGCGCGGTTGCTTTTTCAAGGTACGGACGCGGCGGGTGACAGCGCCCGCCGCGAGCATGGACAAGCGAAGAATCGAGAAAACTCATGAATACACAGGTTGTTGAAAGTGGGAGCAGACCGATGAATCGATCGAAACACAACATGCGCAACTGCCGGAACCAGGAACAAAAGGACGAACGCAGACAGGGACACAGATACTTGCCTTGCTTTCTTCTGGTCTTTGCCCTCGTGCTGAGCGGATGTTCCGCGTTCCGAGCCCAGGTCGGTTTCGGTTTGGGGCTTGGTGCGGTGGTTCATATACCGGCAGTTGCAAAGCCAGGTATAGGTTGGGGTAAATACAAACATATGGGTCACGACTACGACAGGGGTTGGACAGTCGGCAATGGGTACGATGATACTGTCTGGGACTGGACAGCGAATTTTTGTGGTATCGCGCATTGGGAGGAAGCTCAAGATCGATTCCACTGTTCAAAGAGGATAGGGGACCACTGGTTCACCAATTATAAATATCGAGATAAGTATTGGGGCTACATAGTGCCAGCATTGATAAGCGATCCCGGCGGCACACACCATCCCTGGACTTTCGGGGTCGATCTGCTCCTGTTGTGCTTTGATCTTCGGCTCGGTTTCAACCCGTGGTTCTGGGGTTCGGACGAGGAGAAGGGTGGCCAAGATCCTGATGTTGACGCGTAAACGGGTGAGCCCTGCGGAGGAGAATTTTCCTTTCGGGGCTCCTTTTCCGTTCGCTTCGGGCGCGGTTGCTTTTTCAAGGTACGGACGGGGCGGGCGACAGCGCCCGCCGCGAGCTCGGACAAGCGAAGAATCGAGAAAACTCATGAATAGACAGGTTGTTGAGAGTGGGAGCAGACCGATGGGTCAAAGGAAGCACATCAGGTGTCCCTGCCGGAATCACGGTATCACTCGGATCAAGGTCCTCATGATCGCGGTCCTTTGTGTGTTTTTTGTCTGCGGAGCAACCCGAGCGGTTCCACAGTCGAGCGACAGGGAAAGCAAACCGGAGCCGGGCCGCACGTACACTCTCACCAAGAAAGATATCATCGACTCACTCCGCCGCAGGGCGATCAGCGATCCGGATAGCCTGCCATCACTCGAAGAGGCGTTGAGTTTTGCCGCGGCCCTGGAGGAGACACAAAGCGCTCCCCGGAAGCTGAAAGGCATCGACGAGTACTTCGCCCTTGGCGCCGATTTGACGTCTTTCGAGGATGATTCAACCAAATCTGCAGGAAGCCGTGAATAATATCGGTTTCGCTGCCGAGATGGGTTGCGGCGAGGCCATGTGGAACATCGTCCTCATGTACAGCCAGGGGATGGGGGTCGCGAAGTGCAAGCACACCGCCTCGCTCTGACTCGAACGCGCGGCCGGGGCCGGATCGAAGAAAGCTATTTCCGCGCTCTACCGGGGCGCCGATGCGAACGATATCGGCAGCATGCTGATTCTTGCCGATCTGCTCCTCGAGGGAAAAGGCATGAAAAAGAACAGAGACGAAGCCGTGAGTTTGTACCGCCGGGCGGCCCGCGCCGGCAGTGACTATTCGAAAGAAGCTCTCGAAAAGCTGAATCTGGGCTGGTGAGAGGATCAAGCGGAAGGATCAGACCGCAGAGCTTGTCCACCGAAACAGGAAAGGAGTGGTCAGGGTCTGGTCGGTGCGGCCCGACTGGGCTTTCCGAACAGGCCCCACCCCGGCATCCTTTAAAAAAAGACTTGATGTACCGGTACGTTGTGGCAATATGGGAACTATTCGGATTTGAAAGGGACACGAAGATTTTTCGGCAATAGAACGTTTACCCGTCTTTTGTGTTTTATCCCGGCTTAGACCGGAATTTTGCCCTCAATGGTGGAAAAGGGCGTACGCGTTCATCGGATCACGTATTTGCGGTGAAGTTCGAACGCCCTTGCCTGTGTATCAGTATTCCTTCAACTCTTGTCACGTTTAGTTGACAAAGCCGAGTGACCTTGACGTTTCCCGGCTTCGAAGCCGGTTATTTATCGTTCCATTTTTGTTTAGGAGGAGAACCCATGAAAACGTGTTTGAAGTTTGCACTGCTGACCATCTGTCTGTCCTTTTTCGTCGGAAATGTCGTGTGTCTCGCTCAGACGGAGAGCCAGGCCGTTCCGTCCACCACGCCGCCGCCGAATGTTGTCGGCCCAATGAGCGACCTCGACCAGGTCGAGCCGAACACCGGCCCTCTCGGATCGCGCGCCGAGCACTGGCGCGAACTTCATTCCGGCTACTATCTCGATTTTTTTGATGTGAACTCCGGTGTGATCCTTGGATGGTCGATCGCAATCTCCGACAGCCGAGGAGTCGACAAGTGGGGAAAGGTAGGATCCGACTACACAGCCCATTGGTCGAACATGGGTTTTTCGCGCTGGGCGGGCCACGGAGAGGTCGCTTGGACCTCGCCATATCCGTACTCGACTTTAACCTATGTCAATGCCTGGGGATCTGGCGGTTCGAGTTCGATTTCAGTACCTGGATCCTACTACCAGGGCTCTCTCTACGAAAGCTTTTTCGATGGCTCCATGGTCGGTCCCAACGGTATCACCTGGATCGATGACGGAAACGCGACGTGGTCGATGCTGTATGTGTCCGATCCGGGCAACTACATCGACAACAGGGTTCTGGACATGACCGGCGGCGGCACCATGGATTGGAGAGGCTCGGTCTATCCTTACGGCTACGCGTCGGGCTACGGTTTTTCCTTCAACGCCGATTGCCGGAGGCTGGATAGCTACGGTTACAGCCACGGCCTGCAGTTTTTCACCGACTCCGCGACCGGAGCGAAATCGAATGGTTACGGTTTCTGGATCAGTGGTAGTTCCTTCTCGGTCTGGAAAACTGTCGGCGGCGTGGAATCGAGCGTGGTTGGTTGGACGTCCTCCACATTGATCAATCCCGATGGCGAATGGAACAATTTGAGAGTCGAGACGTTGAGCGGCAACATGGAGTTCTTCATCAATGACGCCTCCGTGGCCACCGCTTACGACACGTCCCTCTCATCCGGCTACATCGGTGTGGGCGGATACGATGGATACGGCGACGGCAACTTTCAGTTCGACAACGTGACGATCCACAGGCAGCCGAGCGTTCTCGTCGGCGGCGAGGGAAATCCCAATCCGGGTGTGAGCCCCTGGCCCCAGACGCACGCTGGCCCGTGATTCGTATCTTCGATTTCGAAAAACCAGAAAAAAGGCAGGACCTGACAGGTCCTGCTTTTTTTTGGAGAGAATTCTCCGTTGGGGCATTGATCGATACAAATTGTGCATGTCATGCGTGCGCCGGACCGCCTCGAATGTTGGCGGAATGATTCGGTTTATTTAAAGTAAGCTATCGCTCGAGCATGTTCACGCGTGGTGGACCGACCGGGAAGGACCGGTCGTTTGATCTCTCATCGCCGAGAAAGGAGAACGGTATGGCATTGTTCCGTGCATCGACGTGGGTCGCATATCTTGTTGCGGTCGCTGCCGCGGCGAGCTTCGGCGCATCGCGCGTATCGGGTTCTGAAGAGGAGACGGTCGGTTCCCGCGGCGATCCGGCGCTCATCTCCTTCGAGGGGCTCGGGGCCTATACTCCCGACGAGATCAGGAACGGGCTGCGCGGCAGCATGGAATTCTGGCTTGCGAGCCACTGCGCGGCTCCGCTCGACGACTTCGTCGAGATCCTTCCCGATCTCGTGACCGCCGGGTTCAAGGATGGCGGATTCCCCGACGTGAAGGTGACCGCTTCGGTCGACGCCGACTCCGGTCTCATCACTGTCGACGTCGACGAGGGTCCCCGCTATCTGTCCGGGGGCATCATCGTCGATGGCGCCCGGACCGTGACCGTCGATTCCCTCATCGAGAAGCTCACCACCGCACCCGAGGCACCGACGGCAGGACCGGGTCCGCCGCCTGAACCGATCTGGAAACGCGACCGGCCCGCACCCTTCTCGAGCCCATCCCGGCAGCGGCTCCGGTTCTGGGTCAAGAAGACACTCGAAGATTTCGGACTCTTCTTTCCGGAGATCGACGTGGCAGTCGTTCCCGGGGATGATGGGCGCGCCGCGCTGCGCGTGACGATCGAGAGGGAGGGGCCGACGGGTGTGATCGGCGCGATAGAGGTCAGGGGCAACCGGAAGAACTCGAGCGACGCGATCGTCGATTTTCTGGCGATCGAGCGGGGCGCTCCGATCGATCGCCACGTTCGTGAAGGGATCGAGAAGAAACTCCGCGAGTCCGGCCGTTTTCTGAAATCCAACCTGTCCTTCCACCGGCCGAAGGATGAAACTCAGGCGATCACCCTGCGCATCACTGTCGACGAATACGACAGGGCACCGCTCCTGACCGAGGAGCTCTCGCCCGAAGAGATCACTCTCCTCAAGATGCGGACCTGGCTCTCCTCGTTCGCGAAGGGCGACGAGGATTTCGTGATGACCTCCACCGCGGAAAGCGGCGTCAGCCTCTTCCGCCTTGCGCTCTCCCCGGAGAAGGGGCTCTTCTGCGAGCTGAAAGCATCGATCCCGGCGAGCCCCCTCGGGCTGCATTACGCGGTCATCGTCTCTCCCGAGCGGGCCGTTGTGGTCTCCCACTCGCGGCGGACGATTCAGCCTATCACCGACAGGTTCTTCGAGATGGCCGCCCGGATAGAGGTCACGGCGAGCGGTGCCGGCAGCGAGCGGCCCTTCCTTTTCAATTTCATCCCGTCGATCACGACCGTGCCGGGAAGGGACCGGTCCGGTGTGTCCGGCCAGAAGGCGCGCTTTCGGCTCGAAATGGATTTTTTACCCGCGGCGTTCGTGGGGATGGCCCATCTCGACGGGGTGAAGTGCGAAACCGAGGAAGGATTGCTCGAAATCGACGCCTCCCTGGCAGCGATGAAGATCGATGTCGAAACGGGACGGCTCGTCGAACTGGATGCCGTGCTCTTCGACGACGTCGAGCACTTTCGAATCGCGGGCAAGGGCCGGTTCGCCAAGGGCGCCTTCGACGAGATGGTGGGGTCGTTCCTCGAATCGTGCCGGGATTACGAGTCTGTCCAGGGGCAGGGCCGGCCGATCAGCTCTCTTTGTTCATTTGCCACCTCCGAGATCATGCACCACCTTCTGGCAGCCGCGGGCGAGGCTTCCGAGGCGGACCGGGGCGCTTCGATCGCCATGACCGCGGCGATCAGCCGGTTCGCCGAACACGTGGCGTTCGAATCGCTCGACAGGTTGATAGCGAAAACGCCGGCCGCCGAAGAAGGGGCCGCCGCGCCCTTCGTCATTCCGTCCGCCCGCCCCGGCTCCGGACCGGATCTGACGGAGATCGTCGTGCGCGCGGGCATCCCGATGGCGCACCGGTTCTTTCCTCCCCAGTCGTGGCCGTGCACCCTGATCCGCGAAAGCCTGCTCATGGTCTCCGGAAAGGGGCTCTACGCGCGCGCCGAGCTGCAGCGGCTCTACGAGTCGGACAGGGTGGGGCCGTTCGGCTTCTGCGCGACGGCTCATCTCTTGACCTTCGTGGATGGGCGGATGGCGAAAGCCTTTGCGGCCAAGGGGATGAGGCTTCTCAATTCGGAGGGGTTCCAGAGGGATTGCCTGGCACTGATCGAGGGGGATTCGATCCTGGGGGAGATCGTCCTGAAGACCGCCGGGTCGCTGCGCACCCTATCCGCCGGGGAGGCCGAGGCTCTCGGCGCCGGGATCGGCGGCCTTGCGGGCGAGGTTTTCGTCGCCTGCACGAGGCGGCTTCATGAGAGTGGGGAGCGCCCACTCGGCGAGGCGCTCCCGGCGGCACTCGAACCGCTCTGGGACAGGGTGTTGAAAGATCGCGTCGAAGCAATGCTGCGCGAGATTTTGGACAAGTGATCCTCATGGGATCAACCTCTCCGATTCTGCTCGAGACGATAGCGGTGGAGCATCTCGTCCTCTTCGGCCCATTTGCGGCGCCGGAGCCGTCCGTCCCAGATGAAAAGACCCAGGGCCGCACCCAGTATCGACAGCCCTCCGGCAGCGCTTTTTGTCGAGGAAAAATTGTGAGGCGAATTATCGTACTTTTCGACCATGTACCACGCGGGCACCACCTGATTTTCCCACTCCTCGTAGTCGTAGTCGCCGCGGGCTTCTCTTTCCTCCTTGTCCATCCAATAAGGGTGCTTGCCGCCGGTTTTCGCCTCGACGAGTGCGCGCGCTTCGACAATGACCTCCTTGTTTTTCATGCGGAAGATCTCCCATTCGACGCGCTCGTAGGCGATCCAGCCGGCGAAGATGAGAACGAAACTCGCGAGGTAGCAGAGGCCCATGCGGAGTAAGACACCGAATCCGCCCGGTTCGTTTCCACCGAGGGCCTGGAAAACCTTGCCAAGGGGTTTGAGGATCGATATCAAGGCTGACATTGTTCTTCTCCCGTTCGAATCTGTTTGATTTTTCATGGGGCCTCTCAGAAAGAGACCGCCCCTTTCACGCGGCATGTGTCCGAATTGTCGGGCAGCCCCTCGGTCCAGATGGCTGAATATCCCGATCCGTCGTGAACGGTACAGACCTCGGAGACCAAGCCGTCCCCGTTGGACAGGCGGAAAGCGCCTCTCCACGCTGACCGCCCGAAGGTGCACGCCCACAGATAGCGCTGACCTCCGGCATCCTGGGGCCAGATCACGGCATAGCCTGTTCCGTTCGATGCGATCGATGGGAATTCGAGCCGGTCCTGTTCCAAATCGATGGTCATTTCCGGGCCCCACGAGGAACCATCGAACAGGCTCGCCCTGATATCCGTGTGCATGGGATAATCCCTGTTGGGCCAGACAGCGGCGTACCCGCTTCCGTTCGAGGCGAGGAAGCTCTCGCGCACTGAATTCTGGGTCATCTCTTCTTCCGGGAGCCACTCCGAGCCGTTGTGGCGTACCGAGAGTCCCTCGGCCACCACCGCATAGCCTTGCCCGTCCGAAGCGAGATCGAAGAACTGGATATCATCGTCGCTCGACTCGATCGTGGTCATATCATCCCACGCCGCGCCGTCGAAGACCCGTGCCCTGAGGCTCAAGGTCCCGCTATAACCGGAGCCCTCGTGCTGGTTCCACACAACGGCAAAGCCCGCCCCGTTGGAAACGGTGCTGATTCCCCTCGGTCGACTGAGGCTCCACTCGTGGACCTCGAGATCGCCCCAATGCGATTGGTCGATGTCAAGGTGTCTGGAAACCACTCCCCTCCGGCTCTCGTTGTTTTGAACCACGTATTGAAACCAGGAGAGGAGATATCCCTCTCCATCCGAGGCCAGTCCGATCGGTCGCAGTCCGTACACATCGCAACTGTCGGTGCTCACGATCTCGACATCGCTCCATGAACCACCGGAGTAGCAGCGCGTGCCGATCGACTCGAAATCACCGGGATTCTTGTAGGGAATGGTCCAGGCCGCGAGGAAGCTGTCGCCGTTGGAGGCGACCTGCGGCTTCTCGCCACAATCCGCCATCAGAAAGGGCGTGCCCCAGATCCCGTCGTCGCAAAAATTCCCGTGGATCTGCCAGTCTCCGCTGTCGTACTGTTCCCACAGGGCCAGCTTCAGACCCGCCGAGTCGACGGCGGCCACGGGCGACCGGCAATCGCCCACGTGGTCGCCCTCGGAGAGGCCATCGAAGTTTTCATAGTCCCACCCGCCGTTGTAGTCGACGTAGCGCGCTCCGAAGAGGCGATCCATCCCGTCGGGATGCTTGTGATTCCACGTTGCGAAGAAGGTGTCGCCGCAGGGGGCCATGCGAGGGCTCTTGCCGCCGCCGATTCCGAAATCGAGTTTGATATGGGCTCCGTTGTTGACGCAGGCCAGGATGTCGTGCCCCGAGCCGTTGGTCTGCCGCCAGGCCACGGCGCAATCCGCTCCCGCGACGGCCAGGCAGGGATTGTCAACGTAATCTGTGCCCACATACACGGTCTGCACCGACCACTGCAGGGCCACGGGTACGAAAACGGCCAGGTAAAGGCTGCTCTCAGAGTATCTGTACTCGCACCAGCTCATGTATGCAAATCCTTCACCCTCGGCCAGAACCGGTCCCGAGCGCGAGCCCGACCAGAACTGGAGCGGGGTCAGCATCATCCACGTGTGCGCATTCAGATCGAAGAAGGCAGACGCCATCGCTTGTTGATTGCCGTCGTACCAGGCCACGACATAACCGACGGACGGATGGATCGCCGAGGCTGAGATTTGTGGCGGGAAACAATTGGACTGGCCGAGGCCCACCTCGTTTCCCCATATGCTGGTGGTCGAGCTGTACAACGCGGCAAAAATCGTATTGCTCCGTTTCCATGTTGCGCAGTAACTGCCGCACACAGTGGCGATATCCGGGTCATAGGCTGTTGATTGCCCCTGACTGACCACCACCGTATCGTCCCACCCGCTTCCTGCGGAGTGGGTGCGCGCGCACAGGTCATACGACTCGCTCCAAACCGCAACATAGCTGTTGCCGTTCGACGCGATGCAGGGATCCCAGCCACTCGCGGAGAGCTCCACTGGATCACCCCAGACACCCATGGCGAGACGGCGGGCGTAAATCTGACGGAGGCCGCCGCTTCTCCAGACGACCATGATATCGTCGCCGTTCGTGGCCACTGACGGATCCTCGGCGCCGAGACCTGGAGAGGTCAGTTCCTCTTCCTCGGACCACTGGGCGGTCGCATGGTCGTATCGTGCGGCGTAAACGCGGCTCGCTCCGCCGTTCTCGACCTGCCAGACCAGAAGTCCGTCGCCGTCGTCGTTGAAGGCAGACGACTGGTTATGAAAATGGGCAGAGGTGTTGCCGCTGATCGTGGCTGGATCGGGAAGAGGCGCGGTGACGAACTCGAAGGTGATCTCGCTGCCGATCGGATTGCCGGACAGGTCCTTGATCGACCCTGCCGCTGAGACCGTGATCGTCACGTTGTGGGACAGGGGTGCGTCCGGCTCGAAGATGAGCGTCTTCTTGTCGCTGTTCAGCCGCACCTGGCCCGAGATCGCTCCGGACGTATCCTTGACGAGGAGCCTATCCTGCCCGATCGACGCGGGGGCGATCTTTTCGCTGAAGACGAGTTCGATCGCCGTGTATGGAGACACGAAGGACTCGCCGTCGGCAGGAAGGGTGAAGAGCAGCTTGGGGGGCTTGACATCTCCCGTGGGAGTTCTGTTCCCGGAGCCGCCGCCTCCGCCGCCGCAGCAGGGGAGGGTCAGGAACGACACGAGAAGGGCGCCCACGATCAGTGTCTTCCAACTTACTGTGTTTTCGTGTGTTGCGTTCATTTTTGACTCCTTTGGACCGAGCGAGTCTCACCATGATCACTCTCATCGATCCTGGAGTTAGAAAAAGCAAATGGGGGGAGAACGAACAACGGCGGCTCTGTTTTTTTGGAGGAGGGAGACCGATCGTGTTCCGGCCCCGGGAGGGGGTGTCCTCGATCGGTTATAACACCTTGTCCAGGTTTCCGTTGCGCAGGTCCCAGATTTTGTCGGAGAGGTGGTCCACGGCCCGGTTGTAGCGCATGCGGGCCGCGTCCTTGGTGAGGCCGAGCTTTTCGCCGATCTCGATCCACGAGAGGTCTTCCCACTGCCTGAGCACGATGAGCTCCTGGTCTTCCGGTTCGAGAAACTCGAGACCGAGGCGGATCCATGCCTCGCGTTCGTTGTGATCGGCTATCTTGCTCGGCGTGGCCATCCGCTGATTGGGAGCGTCGAGCGAAAGGATCGAGTCTGACGGAAGCGGTTGCTCGCGCGAGATGGCCCGGCGCTTGGCCGTGAACCAGTCGTATCTGTTGTGCAGCGTGTTCTGCACCACCTTCAGGAGAAGCGCGCGGAACTGGCGGCTTTCGGAGATGCTGAATCGGGGCGCGAACCGGAGAAACTGGAGAATCGCGTCCTGCGCGAAGTCGACGCTCTCGGCCTTGGCGCGCAAGAGGGGCGTCAGATGTCGCCGGACCTGTGCGCGCACCCAGGGGAGGTGATCTTCGAGAAGGGCGTGAAGTGCTTCCTCTTCTCCCTCGTGCCACCGGTCAAGAAGAACTGATACATCTCTAAGCTCTTCGGACATTGGGATTTATTAGATCAGGTCGTTTTGAACGAGTCAATACGGTGCCTAGTCAATACGGTGCCTGGCTCGATTCGTCGGCCTTAGCGCGTCACTTGGTGCCGGGCTCGAACATGGTGGGCTCGATTCTGGACGATTCTGGGCCGCGCGCGGATATTTTCTTCATTCGTGATGTAACCTACGACGTCTTCGTACGCCTTGGGAACAGAGGAGGTTCCCATGCGCCCGCTCCGAGAGGATTATCGAATGGCCGACTGGCTCATTTCCAACCGCGGTCTGGCCAAGCGCGCGGTTTTCGAGACGCGCCGGGACGTGGAGCGCTTCTCCGAGGCGCTCGCCAAGGTGATCGCGAAGGGCCTGATCGAGGTCCACGCGTTCGTGTTCGTGACAACGCACTTCCATCTGCTCCTGCGCAGCCTGGCGGGAGAAATCTCGCTGGCGATGAAGCTCGTCACCAACGAATTCGTGCGTGGCTTCAACCGCACCCGCAAGCGAGACGGCCCGCTCTTCGTCGGCCGCTTCCACGGCCGGCGCATCGAGGACGTGGCTCACTGGGACGCGGCGCTGCGTTACGTCGATCTCAATCCCGTGCGGGCGAAGATGTGCGCCATTCCATCGGAACACCCCTACGGCAGTGCGCGTGCGTACCGCTTTGAGACCGGGCCGAGCTGGCTCTCTCGAGGGCGCGTGATCGAGGCGCTGGGGGACGCGCTGCGCCCGGCGGCGTATGAGCCCGCGCTTTATGACGAGTTAGCATGCTCGGCCGACGCGGAGACCAACGCGTACCTGATCGAGCGCCTCGCTCGATCCCCGCAGCGCGCGGCACCGCCGCTCACTGACCTGATCCGCATCGCGTCTCTGCGCCAGCAAGGCTGGATGGAGTGGAAGGCCGCGCTCGCCGACGGAACGCGGGTCGGAACCGCCTTTCTGCCGCCGCGCGAGGCAGCGCGCACGGCGCGAACGGTGGCGCGGATGCTGAAGCGTGATCCCCTTCCGGTTGGGCGAGCCCAGACCGAGCGCGACCTCGTCGTCGGCCTTCTCCGCACATCTGCGGGTCGGACCATTGCGGAAGTGGCGACCGACCTGAGCGTCGCGCGTTCGACCGTGCATGCAGCGGAGCGCAGATACCGGGCGTGGATGCAGAAGTCGACGCGCTACTCCAACCTGGTCGCCCGTGCTCTGCAGAATGCGGTACGCCGGGCTTTCCCGCCGCCCAGACATCCGCTCGCCTTACGCACGCGGGTTTCGCATTGAATTGACGGCGACAGCCGCCGAAAGACGGAAACGAGCCGAAACGAGCCTGGCACCGAGTGTAGTGTTAAGACCGACGAATTGAGCCAGGCACCGTATTCACAATATATCCAGGATTTCGGAGATTGCGTCGACCTTTGCTCGGTAGTTGATGTTTTCCGATAGAACGGCATTCCAGGGGCGCTGCGATTTTTCCGCGATCATGCCCAGGGCGACGGCCGCAAAGGCCCTGACGAGATCCTTTGCTCGCGGATCTGCGAGAATTTTGCGAAGACTCGGAATCGCACGACCGTCGCCGATGAGGCTGAGTGCTTTGGCGGCCGAGGCACAGACACTCAGCGTCTGGCCGTTCTCGAGCGCTTTGACAAGGAGTCCGACCGCTTTCGGGTCGCCCATGACACCGAGAGCGGCCGCTGCCTGGAGGCGAAGACGGAAGTAGATCTCATTTTCCGCGATGTCGCGGATCTTGTTCGTGGCCCGGGTCCACTGCATCATCCCGAGACTGATGCACAAATATCCCTGCAGCGATTTGTCCTTGGTCCCGTTCAGCTCCGCGAACAATTTCTCCGCGCTCCCCAAATCGTTGAGAAGGCCGAGGCTGATCGCGATGGCGCCCTTTTCCGAGGGATTCTTGTTCCTGGAAAATTTCTCCCGGAGTTTGCTCGCAACCGGGTTCTTCAGGAACTCATCATCCCTGGCATGAATCGCACCGGCGATGGAAGCCCACGAGAGATGGTGCACCTTTCGGGGCCGGTCGATCTCTTCGAGAAAGAACTGGGCGATCCGCTTCTGTCTCTCCGCATGGACCGCACGGTCCTGGTCGCGCGCACCGATCTGTCCGAGGGCGATGAAGGCGAAGTGCCTCGTCTGAGTATCCTTTCCTTCACGCACATATTTCATCAGCAGATCGATCACATTTTCGTTTTCGATGCCCGCGAGCTGTCCCATCGCGATAGCGCAGGACTGGCGGATCCAGTCGTTCAAGTTCTCGCTTTCGAATAGGTCGACGAGTGGGCTCAGGGCGATGGGATTTCCCAGCTTGGCGAGAGCGATCGGAACGTTTGCTTTGAGGAAAGGTTCCATCTCGGTGTTTTCGAGAAGCCCGATCAGGAAGTCGACGTTCCGGCATCCGGCGTCGTTATCCCCGATCAATCCCAGAGACAGTATTGCGCAGGCGATCAGGTCCTTCTGGGTTTTTGGATCTTCATTTTCTATCACAGATCTCAGCGGGCGGCTTGTTTCTTCCGTGCCTTCTTCCATGCCGATCAAACCGAGTGACAGAGCGGCGAAAGCCCTGACCAGCGCGGGAACCTTGGCGCAGCCCGTCAACTTCCGACCGGCACCGCTGTCGGTCATCAGGTCGCGACAGATCGGCACGGCCTCGGGCGCACCGAGAACACCGAGAGAAAGGCAGGCCGATTGCCGGACCGTTTTGTATTTCGAACCCAGCAGGCTTTTGATCTTTTCGAGCACGAGCGGGGCGTCTTCGGCTCGTGTTGTGCGCGCAATGGCCAGCACGGCAGAGTCCAGAATGTCCGGATGATCGACCCCTAGGGCGTTGGTGAGCGCCTGGAGGATTTCCTTTCCGATCACGTCCGCGGTGGGCGCTTCCGACGCGCCCTCCTTCCGATCACATTTACCGGCAGTTTCTTTTTTCTCCGCCCGCTCGGCCCTTCGGCCGAAACGGTTGCTCCTGTTCAGGAAAGCTTCCTTGTTGTACGCCCACCAGAATTCCCAGCGTTCGTAACCCAAACCGCCGCTGTATCTCTTTCTGGCCATCCCGCCGGTCCGGGCGCCTTTTGTGCCGCGCCCGACCAGAAAACATCCTGAGCCTGAATAGGTGGCAGGGCCGAAGATCCCCTCGTGACTCACGCCGTCGGGCAATTCGACCGGCACGGATATCCTGATCGGTGTCCCCTCCCCCGTGATCGTGCTCTCCTCGACAGCCACGAAACTCGTGAATCGGGTCATGAGCCTGAACCCGAGTCCAAGGGCGGTGACAGCTTCGGTCAGCTCCTTGCAGAAATTTCCTTTCCGCAGCCCGGCCAGGTCCTGGTGCATGAGACATTTCACTTTCGCCCGGGCCCAGAGAGACGCCAGGGAGTCGGTCGCCCCGGTAGCCCTGGACGAGTCGATCCGAATCCTCCTGGCGAATGGACCCGATCCCGTCTGTCCGCGGAGCGTGATCGCGGCCTGGGCGTGGTCCCTCAATCGTCCGTGAATCACGACCGGTTTGGCGCTGAAGAGGTCGGGAATCCGCCGGGGGTAGACATCAAAGACGGGCAGGCCGCCCCAGTCGATCTCGATGTCTGTGAGCAGGGGCGCCAGTATGCGCTGGTAGAAGCGCTCGACCGCCGCGCCCGCGTAGCTGTTGAGCGTCACGTATTCCACTTCCCCGCGTCCGGCGTGGGCCATGCCGTCGAGAAGGAACCGGTTCGTGCTTTGACCGATGCCGAAGCTGAAAACGCGCGTGGTGTCGGCGTTCCGCTTGACCGCATCGATGATGGCGAAGTCGTTGCCGACACAGCCGTCCGTCATGAAGCACACGATTCGGATCGACGGCGGATGTCCACTCTCTTGACCGGGTTCGGCCGCCCGATGGTGAGGGCACGATCGGGCTTCACTGCTTCTCTTGCAGAGCGCGGCGTTGATCGCCTTCATCATCTCCGTGCCGCCCCTGCCGCTCTGGCGCGCCAGAAACTTCTGGGCCAGGGTCCGGTTTTCGGTCGTGTTCGGACGGGGCTCGTTCCAGAGAATACGGGTCTCCCCGCTGAAGAGGATGATGTTGAAGGTGTCGCCCGCCCGCATCGAATCGAGCGCCCTGGACATCGTCTCCTTCGCCTTGTCGATGGGGTGTCCCCGCATGGAGCCGGAGGTGTCGAGCACGAAAATGAGTTCCCGCGGAACCAGCTGCATGGGGACGTAACGCCGCGGCGGCTGGAGAACGAGGGTGAAGAACTTTCCACGCTCGTCCTCGTGGATGAAGAAGGCGTCTCCGATCTCTTCGTTCCCAAGACCGTAGCGGAGGATGAAGTCCCTGTTCGGTATCTCGGCTTTTCGCCTGAGCGATAGACTGGCCTTGCCCGGTCCCTGATGGGTGATTTCCACGTCGTGGAGCACGCTTTCGATTTCGGAAAGGCGCATACCCGCGTCGATGGTGACATTCAGGCTGATATCGTGTCCGGCGCGCGTACCGGGCCTTGCCACGGGGGGGCTGATGCGCGACGCATCGGGCACCAGGCAGGTGTCCCGAGCCCAGCCGGTCCCTTCCTTCCCCACGGGACAGCCGGGCATGTAACGGGGCTCCACCACCATGGGGAAGACGAGCTCGAAGATGCCGTCCTCGTACTCGAGAGTTTCCACGTAGCTGATATCGATGGAGACCTCCGCGCCCGGTTCGATGTTCGCCACGGACTGGGTAAAAATGTTGGGCCGCTCCTGATCGAGCAGACCGGCCACGCGCCCCGCCTCACGGGCCGCCTCGTAAATCTTGCGTGCCTCGGCGCGTTTCTTGATCTGGCTCCGAATGCGCCGGTTCCCCACGATCATCACCATGTCGTCAACGGCCGCATCATGGGGCAGGGGGAAGGCATATACCGCTTCTATCTTGACATCGAGGGGATTGCGAAAAATCTGCTTCACATGAACGCGGGCGATGAATCCGCTGATCGCCACATCCACGTCGGTGTGCTCGAGCGGGCAGAACCCGGCGGAACGACGATCGGCGTCGAGTATTTTCAGCTCGCCGCCGGGTATGGTGGGCGTCTCCCTGGAACTGGCCGCCGGAGAGAGAAGGCAGAGGAAAATGATGTTCACCAGAACCGGAAAAAAAACGAACCGCTCTCCGCATGCTTTCATGGCAGTCTCCTTGGAAACTCGTTCCCCACAGATCTATACCTCCAGATTACGTCTGTTCAGGAGCTAAAAGGATGCCATGAGCGGGAGAATGTCCCGGGATGCCCGCACGGGGACGAAGTTCATTGGCCACAGACCGATTTCGGGGCCGTTCCAGGAAATCAAAATGAATGAAGAGTGAAGATACGGATGGCACGGGAGCAGGGTCCGAAGGTTTTGTTACCTTCATGTAATCATATATGAGCGGCAACTCCTGTCTCGGGGCGCTCCAAACCATCCTTTTTGGAGAGGTGAGCATCTTTGTCCCGGCGGCGGTGCCGTGTGGCTGATCCGGAAAATTTTTGAGGTTTCGGTTCCGATGTGCCCCGGGTGCGGGAGCAAAGCGATGGTGGTCAGCGAGATCGTAGGAATCGGATTTCCTGCTCTTCGGTCCGAAGAAACTCGCCGCGGTGGATGGGGAGTGCTTGCCCGAAGAGTTTCAAGAGAGGTCTCAGAAACTCGTGACTGCATGTTGTATCATCATCCTGTAACAGGCTTGGCTTGGCGCACGATCACATGACCCCGATTTTTGAGGCGCGACACCAGGAATCAGAGTAAAATGGTTTTTGTTTCGCTTTTCCGAGCGAGTGCCATTCGTGGGCTGTGGAATCTACCAGGCGAGTATACCCCCGTCGTTTTCCGGCGCGAATCTCTTCTACGGTAGCCTTCGGGAAGTCAATTGTGAGAACCGACTACGAGGATTGGGTACGGCAGTTGGGCTTCGTTTTGTATCTCACGGAACGATGCAATTATAATTGCAGTCACTGCCTATTAGCAGGAAACAGGCCGGATCTGGACAGCGAAGTGGCAAAGGCGTTTCTGGACGAGATCGCCGCGTGGGAACTGGTCGGGATCGACGCAATCCAACTGGCCGGTGGAGAGGTTGTCCTGCATCCGGACTTCCACTCGATCTGTGTCTATGTGAAGGATCGCGGATTCGTGCCCACCTTTATTTCAAACGGAAAAAGCGTAGTAGACTGCGATCCCGGGTGGCTCCGGGAAATTCGTCCGGATGTGACGTTGAGTCTCGACGGGGATCCGGAGTTTCACGATTTGCTCCGAAACGTAAGAGGCGCATTCGATACCGTGCAAAGGTCCGTCGAAGCTTTACACTCCTCGGACTGCCAGGTGAGTATCATCTGTTCCTTGTGCAAGAGAAACCTGCCTCTTGTCGACTATGTTGTGGCCTTTTGCGTCGAAAACCGGGTGCGAGAGGTTCGCTTTCAGCCGATAGTTCCTTTGGGGAGGGCGACCAAGAGCTTCAAAGAGAACGAATTTCTCGATCAGTCGGACCTGACGGACCTGTTATTCAGGGTTGAGGATCTTCGGGAACACCACGCCGGAAACTTGTCAATCGAGTTCAATATCTTCTTCGATGAAACGAGTCGCAAGCATCCCTGTCAGTTTCTGACTGGCCACTGCTATGGAAAGGGGTGCGCGAAACGAAAATCCACGGGCCCCGACACGGTGGTCCTCTGTGGAGACGGGCTACTTCTGCCGGACTACGGGAGCGCAAACGAGAAGTACGCCATCGGCTCTCTGCTCCATGGATCGCTGGGTGAGTGTCTCGCCGCCTACTACGGATCGACCTCCCACGAGCGATACCGATCGATACTGACGTATGCGTTTGTAAAAGAGGTCGTGCACCGCAAGGAGCAGGTATTCACGTACGACTTTGAGAGGTATATTACCGACTACACAAACCTCCCGTGGGAGACGGTGGAGAACTTTGTTTGCGATAAGTGGGTGTGAGCCCAAACGAGACCTATCGCGGCGTCTCCATGTAACGGACGTTATCAGAGAAAGTTTCTGATCCGGTTCGATTTCCTTCACTTCCCATAGCAAACCGGACTTACTCTGCAGACTAATGTCCCGACGGGGTAACCGGCGCGCCGTTAGTTTTTTTTCTGTGGGTAAAAGTACTACAACAGAAGTTGCTGTTCAGCGGCGAGCAGCTAAGAACGAGAGGAGGGGGGTGAACCTGAAAGAAACACCCATACTGCTCGAAAAAAGAGACGTACTGCTCAACGGGAACCGCCTGCGTGGCAACAAGAGATTTCTTTTCGCCAACACTTTGGCCGAAAACATGCCGTCTATGTATGATGTTATTGACAAGAAGCGGTTTCATCCACAAGCCGACAGGTCGAAAGAAGAAGCCGTGCAGAACAAAAAGACCAAGACTGTGCGGGACGCAAATCGGCAAGGAGTATTCATAAGTGATGATGAAATACTACATGATCACAATTTTACGAGGCGGGTGACCTCTTAGTGTCGAAAAGTGGAAATCTTTTTGCAATCAATGCACTTTTCACCGAAGACAAAGATTTTCCTGGCCTCGGGCGTGACCGACATGCGCAAGTCTTTCAATGGCCTCTCGGCGATCGCGGCGAACGAGATCGAGAAAGAGACTCTGTAGGGCCATCTCTTTGTATTACTTTACACAATGGTACACTTTCCAAATGAACAAGGTGTCATTTACGAATCCCTACATCATGCCTTCGAATACCTGAGGCGTCATCCGTTCTTGTCAAGAACCCAGAAAGGATTCCTTTTTCCTGTATCCACTGATTGAACAGACCACTTTTTTGAATGCTTCAATAGTTTTTTCTCCCACCAGTCTGCCGCCTGGACGGTGAGATGCAGCCTTTCGTTTCCTGGTCCTGAATCGCTTTCGAATTCGGCAATCAAGAATACCATTCGCCGAGAGGCGACCCGGGCGGCTTGCTCAATTACGAAGCCCACTTGCTCCGGAGGAATGTGTTCCAGCACATCGAAACTCGTTACCACCTCCCAGCTTCCATCGGCCAGAGGCCATGGCTTCGTTATGTCGTGATGAATCACCTGCCAAGAATGATCTCGTGCAGACAACCAATGACAAGCCGATGGAGCGATGTCCATGACTCCCACTTTTGGAGCTCGACCGAGCACCCAGCTGGTCCTGCCGGCTCCCGCGTCGAGAATCGAATGATAACCGGTCACAAGATCTTCCGCTCCGTGACCATGGGCCGTCTCATTCGTTGAATAAGGCATGTTTCGGTGCAGAAATTCGTACACCTCGGCAATGGTACGTCCTGTGGAATAAATACCTGTTGTTGAATCGTACTCTGCGGTGGGACCTTCATGTTGGATAGAACGAGCCTCGTTGGATTGCAGCGGCGCCGGCAAACCGCATTCCGGGCATAACCAGACCGGATTTTTCTGTGAGCTGTTCCAGCAGGTTAAAGCCCGGCTGTGTTTGTGACAACGATCACACACACCCTTTCGCGTCTCTTCCATGGTTCTCCTCATTCACACAGGGTCTGGTAGGTTCCCAGAATTGAAATGTCTAACGGCCACGTAGCATGTCTTCTTTCGTGCCGCCAGTTTGTCCTCCACCAATCTCATGGCACATGATCTCCTCTTTACGTGGTTGACGACGAACAATTATACATCCCGCCATCCAATGGTCTTCAAATAACTGAACTTTGCATTCAGTCGGTGTAACATCTCGGTCACTGTGCACACGGCTCTTGCGATCGATCTGACCTGGTGTAAAAGACAACGATTGCGCGGACGCTTGTTTCAAAAATGAAGGTGAGCCTGCAACGGAGCAGTTGCTCTTCGGCATGGCCGTGAGGCGGCAAGGGACAATTGGCTCATGCTGGTTGTCATGCATCTTGGCTATTTGGTATGTTAAGCGAAGGTCTTGGCCGAAGTCGTTTTCACTGATCAGGCTTTACGATGAACAGTACCGTTAAGATCACGCTTCAGACGCTCAGAAGATTTGGGGCCCGCATCGAAGGCGTTGATCCATCGACTGAAAGCCCGTCGTCGATCGCGCCCCCTACCAATTCGAACACCTCTTCACCATCCAACGAACGGGAAAAAGGGAATCCTGCTTGGCCCATCGCCGATCCCCGCTTTTGCGCAACGATTCGAAAAGCGCTCTACATCCAACCCCATGGCGGGCCTGCGGTGGGAAGTTCGGTGATTCATGCCTCGGTGGTGCTCAATGCGATGCGAAACACCTTTCCCAACCTCGTGAAAATTCGAGTCTTCACCGGAAGACCTGAAATCCTGGTTGGCGAGCCGGATATCGCACAAATCATCTCGTTTCCAGAAGAAAAGAAATATATCTCCGCCGAGGCTGTTTTTCAGCGCTTGGATCAAGAGCTGCCCGAGGTTCAGGACCTCGTCATGGTGTCGGAAAGCGAAGCCGTGCTCAACGAAACCGGCTGGAGAAGCGACATCGATCCCATGGCGCTGAAATGGCTATCCGAATCACCCCATTACCTGAAGCCCTGTCTGATCCATTTGGGATTTCGCACCAGCTTTCCACCCGAACTCAGGCTTCCCGAGGGCGGAGCCTGGTTTCCTCTTCGAGATTGGAGTCAGCCCTCGTCTGCATGCGGGCTCGACCTCTGCCACCGTGATCGCCTGTCCGCTGTGCTTCAAACCGGCGGATTCGACACTAGGCCGCCTGAAAGGTATCTGGATCCTCGCCCTTTGATGGACCGGGGCAAACAGATATTTTCCAGCCTCTCTGAATTGGCGAAGGCTGATCAAACCATTCTCATCCACACCCACACCGGGCCCTCACCCGACTTCGTGGACGAATGGATCGCGCTTCTCCAATTTCTGCTTCCCCGGAAGAACCTCCGAATTGCCGTTACCGTCGGTCGTCCCTGGGTGGCCGGGGACGGGGAGCGGATCGAACGGATCAAGAGAGGGTTGGAACGATCGGGAATTCGCTTGGATTCTCATCTGTTGCCTCCTTTGGGCATCGATGATTTGAAAGCCGTTCTGGCCGGCACCGATTTCCTGGTGAGTTGCAACAGCGGCCCCGCCCTACTTGCAGAATCCATGGGCATCCCCACCGTTGTGTGGCATGCGGACCGCTCGGGCGACGGCTATCTATTCCCGGATTCTGAGCGCTGGCATGTGGTTGTGGATCATAGCAAAGACAAAACCACGGCTCCAATGATCGCCTGAACCCTTCATCAACGGCTCAATCGACGTGAGCAGGCTCTGGACTTCCTCGATGCGATTGTGTTTTTCCAGGACTTCTCACTCCCCTTGCTACGTGTCTTCCCGCCGTCCGGTGTGGATCAGCGGATTGTCGAGGCTCTTCGAAGATGTGGAACCGCGATCATTCGTCCACGGGAAAGTCGACAGGGAAGTCGATCGTGCCGCGTGCCGATACCGAGATACTTTCCAGAACGGCCTCGAGGAAAGCGCTCCGTCTCGAGTTTGGCATAACAACGAAGAAAATCACGGACGCGACGAACCACCTATCCACTGTTATACTCGACGCCATGACAATCGCGCCCTCCCTGCAGTCCGCGGTGACGGTCGAGTAAAAGAACGGGGCCGTTGTCGAGAAGACCGGGTCCAGGGAGGTCGATCTTCGTCCACGTAAAAAGGGCGGCCTTTCCATGTTTCAAAAGACCCACTGCGATCTCTGCGGTCTGCGCCTTCCCAAACGCGCTTTTGTCTCCGAGAGAGAAGGCGTCTCGTACAGCTTCTGCTGCGCCGGGTGTCGGCATGTCTTCGAGCTGCTCGCAGAGAGCGGGCTCATCGGCAGCGACTACAAGGAGTCCGACCTCTACAAGCAGTGCCTCGCCCTCGGAATCATCGGCAACCCGGAAAAAGCACCGGCCGAACAGGAACTTTCCGCCGAGGAGCTCAAGGGCGCCAAGGAGCTGCTCATCCACGTCGACGGCATGTGGTGCTCGGCCTGCTCCTGGTTGATCGAGAAGGTCCTCGGCTCCAGAAAGGGCGTGCTCGAGGCGCGCGTCAATTTCGCCTCCGACACGGCCAGGATCTACTATCGCCCCGAGGAGATCGCGCCGTCCGAGATCACCGCCGCCGTGGACAGCCTCGGCTACAAGGTCCTGTCGCGCGACGAACTGCAAGAGGCGAGCGTCCGTGAACGCAACGCACTCCTCATCAAGATGGGTGTGGCCCTCTTTCTGCTGATGAACGTCATGTTCTTCAGCTACGTGCTCTACATCGGGTACTTCCAGGAAGTGGCGGGCGAAATGCGGGCCGGCGTTCCGTACATCCTTCTCGCGTTGACGATCCCCGCGGTCTTCTGGTGCGGGCTGCCGATCCATCGCAAGGCGTTCGGCAGCTTGCGCGCCGGCGCGCCCACCATGGAGCTTCTCCTCTCGATCAGCATCCTGTCCGCGTTTTTCTACAGCATCTACGCCTTGGTCTCGGCGCAGGGCGAGTTCTACTTCGACACGGCCGTGGGATTGGTGACGCTGCTCCTCGTGGGCAAACTGATCGAACACTCGGCCAAGCACCGGGCGTCGGAGAGCATCCACCGGCTCTACCAGATGCTGCCCAAGAAGGTGCGCATCAAGACCGATGCCGGAGAGCGCCTCGTGTCGGTCGACACGCTTCAAGAGGGAGACCGCTTCGTCGTTCGCCCCGGGGAGAAGATACCCACCGACGGCCGGATCGCGGCAGGAACCACGTCGGTCGACGAGTCGCTGCTCACCGGGGAATCGAAACCGATCGCGCGGCACGCGGGCGACATGGTGATGGGCTCGTCGATGAACCTTCATGGCGTGATCGAGGTCGATGCGGCGCGCGTGGGGGACGAGACTCTGCTCTCGGGAATCATCCGCATGGTCGAGGGCGCGCTCGCCAGGAAGTCGCCCCTCGAGCGCACCGTGGACCGGATCGCGCGCGTCTTCGTGCCGGCGGTCATCTCCATCGCGCTGGTCACGGGGCTGGTCGTCTTCTCCCAGGGGGCCGGGCTCGAGGCGGCGCTGCTCCGCGCGATCACCGTCCTGGTGATCGCCTGCCCCTGCGCCCTGGGAATGGCAACACCCCTGGCCGTGGCCGCCGGGATCGGGTTCGCCGCCGGGCGGGGCGTCCTGATCCGGGACGGCTCCGTTCTCGGGAAGGCCGCGCGAATCGACACGGTTCTGTTCGACAAGACAGGCACGCTCACCGAGGGCCGGTTCGATCTGCTCGACGTGGTCACGGGCGGCGACGATGCCGGCGGTGCAGCGTCCGAGGAGGTTCTGGCCACGATCGCCGAGGTCGAGAAGTTCTCGAACCACCCCATCGGTGAAGCCCTCGTGCGCGCCTGGGAGGAGGGGGGGCGCGCAACCGGCGCCGCACGCGATGTCGTCATCGACGAGGGGAAAGGGATCAGCGGAACAGTGGGTGACCAAAAAGGGGGCCGCGTCCTGGTGGGGACGGAAGCGTTCGTCAGGGAGGGCGGCTTCGTCATTCCCGATGCATTGGCCGAACGAGGCCGCGGCGAGAGCGCTCGCGGGCGGACGGTGGTTTTCTTCGGGATCGAGGAGGGGGACCGGGTCGGTTGCGCCGTTCTCGGCGACAGGCTCAAATCCTCGGCACCGGCCGCGGTCGCCGGCCTGCGCGAGATGGGGGCGTCCCTCTGGATCTTGTCCGGCGACTCGGCGGCGACCACGGCGGCGATCGCCGAGGCCGCGGGTATCGACGCGTTCCGGGCCGAGGTGCTCCCCCAGGACAAGATCGACGAGGTCGTGAAACTGCAGACCGAGGGCTCTCTCGTGGCCATGGTGGGCGACGGGGTCAATGACGCGCCCGCCCTGGCCCAGGCCGACGTGGGCATCGCCATGGGCCATGGAACGGAGATCGCGGTCGAATCGTCGTCGTTCACCTTGCTCCGCGACGACCTCGGCCTCGTGCCCCTGGCGCTCGACACGTCGAAGCGCACGGTGCGCACGATCAGGCAGAACCTTTCCTGGGCGTTCCTCTACAACGTGGCGGGGATATTTCTCGCCGTCTGGGGAGTTCTCAATCCCCTCTTTGCCGCGGGCGCCATGCTGGTGAGCAGCCTCTCGGTCATTGCCAACTCGCTCAGGTTGCGCGAGGGGCGGGGCAAGATGGGCAAGAAGCTGGTCGAGTTCTTTTTACCCTGGCTCGAGCCGGAGGAGGGGTAGGGCCGGGCGGGCCGGTATTGTGTTCGACGGCAACAGGATGATAATGGAAGATCGAGACCCACCGTTCGAGACGGGCCTCTGAAAAAGCAAATCTGGAAAGGATCAATGAACGAATACAACGGTTCGGCACCCCGGGGCAAAGGGTCGGGTTCTTCCCTTTCGCCGTCCGTCCGGCTTCGTCTGCTTTTCGTGGCCGGCCTTCTGGCTGTCATTGTCCTGGTTTTCGTCTTCGGCCCGAGCCTGCTTCCGGCGGTCCAGAAAAGGAATGTTGTTCTTATCGTGGCCGACGCGCTCCGTGCGGATCATCTCAGCTGCTACGGCTTTGACAGGGCCACGTCGCCAAACCTCGACAGCCTTGCCGCCGGGGGGCTCAGGGGAACCGATTTCAACACGGTCGTTCCGTCGACGCTGGCATCGTTCACATCACTGTTCACGTCGCGGTACCCCAAGGATCACGGCGCCGCGCGGAACGGCTTTTCGCCCTTCGAGGATCTTTCGACCGTTGCCGAGGCGTTTCGTGACGCGGGGTACGAGACAGTGGCGTTCGTTTCGAGCTACTGCGTGAGCTCCGAGTTCGGAGTCGACCGGGGATTCGATCACTTCGATGAAGATCTGACCATCACGACCGCTCTCGCCGACAACGAACTGATCCGTTCCGCGGAGCTGGTGACCGGTGCCTTTCTCCGCTGGCTCGACGATCGCGAGGGAGACAAGCCATTCTTCGTCTTGATCCACTACTTCGATCCCCATTGGCCCTACGAGCCTCCCGAACGCTTCGCCTCGGTCATGAGGGAGGAGAGGTCCGACATGATGAGCGCCTCCTACGAGGACATCGTGAAGGCCATCAGCCTGCTGCAGGAAACCGACGGTGTGCCCGACGATTACGTGCGCGCGTTACACGACCTCTACTGTGCCGAGATACGATACATGGACGAGGAGATCGGCAGGATCTTGAAGCGCTTCAGAGGGGACGGCGAGACCGGGGGCGAGACGGTCCTCGTCTTCACCGCCGACCACGGCGAGACCTTCTGGGAACATGTGGATTACTTCTACCACGGCTGGAGCGTTTATGAGACCGCGATCAGCATTCCGCTCATCTTCAACTGCCCCGGCCTGATTCCGCCGCACACCGTGCGCGACATACCATTCAGCAACATCGACCTGGCCCCGACGCTCTGCCGGCTGACCGGCGTGCCGCTGCCCGAAAGTTTCACCGGATCGAGCTTCGATGCGTACGTCATCGCATCTGGTGACCAGGATCGAGACGACATTGCCCGCTTGGAGCGGGAGGGGGAGATGAGGGCCAGGTTTTCCGAGGCGTCGAAGCCGTCCACGTTGGAGAAGAAGGTTCCGCGGCCCAACTATCTCAAGGCCAAGTCGGTCCGGCGGGGACCCTGGAAGTACGTGGTTTTTCCCGCCATGCGGAAACCGGGCGAACTGTACAACGTCGAGAGCGATCCCGAGGAGCGCGAAAACCTGGCCGGCCGGGAAGAGTATGCATCGATGATCAAGTCCTTCAAACGGGAACTCAAGGACTGGGCCGACGACTTCGAAAAGCAGCGGGACCGCGAACGGCTCATCGATCCGGAAATTCAGAAGAAGCTCGAAAAGCTCGGCTACTGATGGCCGTTTCAGGCAGCTCCATGGACAATCTCTTTGACTCCGGCGCTCGCGATGGGGTGCAAAGGCGATCGGTCTACGACCTGGTCACCGCGCTCCCGGACCCTTCTCACGAGTTGCTCTCTCGAAATACCGAAGGCGAGACCAGCAATGAACGTCCCGCCCGATGCCTTTCGTCGATCAGACCGAAAGGTCGGATGATCCAAACGGGGGAGCACTTGTTAATGAATTGCGTGGTTTGTTTTGTTTTAAGTGTTTTGTGTTCAGTGTGTTATGTTGTTGCTCTCTCTCGGGCTCATAGGCGCCCTTCAGACCAACAGAGGTAACCGGCAGGAAGACTGTCTCTTCTTGCCTCGCCGAACCGATCCAGGAGTTGAGATTGGTTTTTCCTTCACGATGATACTTATCGTGAGCATCGAAGAAATGGCGACGCGCGGTCCAAACAAGCGGGCTCGGAGCGCGCGCTTGTCTCTGCCAACAGGTATCCATCGACTGTGTGGGTTCTAAGTCTTTCTCATATTACTTCTTGACCGATCCAAGCTCGTTTGGGTTAATGACATTACACACAAATATTAGGAGTCGGGTTCGCGTCAACTAAGACTTTCTCAGAGAATTTCCAAAAGGGCCTGCTTTGGAATGACCACTATGAGTACTTCGAATTCACCCAATACGAATGTCAAGACCGCGGGGAATATCACCTGGAAAGATCTCGACTCAGGTGTTGTGGTCTTGAATCTAGATAGTGGAACATATTATCTGTTGAATGAAACCGCTTCCGAAGCATGGCGTGCATTCCAGGAGGGCAAGGGGCTCGACGAGATCGTCGATCATTTCCTTGAAGAATTTGAATGCACCAAGGAACAAGCTCAGCAAGATCTTGACGAGCTGTTCGACTATTTCGTTTCTGATGGGTTTCTCGTGTCTTGTTGAGCAATTTGTCTTCAGGTCATCGCAGGCGCTTCGAAACCGACACTGATTTCGAAACCTGCTAGTCTTGAAAAACGAAAAGGGAATATGTGATGTCAGAGAAAAAAGACTCCAAGACCAAGCGCACTTATGTCAAACCTGCCGTTCAGAAACATGAAGCATCGACGCTCGTTTCCGGATCGAAGAAAAAGAAATGCGTCTACAGACACAAGACGGCTGTCAACACCTATTATCACTAAGGGAGATCAAACCGATCGATCTGTTTTCTGCCCAGGGCAGTAAAGTCGGAAAACGACCCCTTACTCCTCTTCTGGCGGTATAGGATCCTTTCTCCAGTCGCCATGAGACCTCATGAAAAATTGGATTCTTCTACTGTCCTTCGTTTTGCACGTCGTGCGCAACATGTATCGAGTCTACACCGTCGTGGACAGGTCTGATTCGATCCCATCGAAGCTGGCCAAGATGCCGCCTGTTTCGAGCCGGACAGCTCTTCCCAAAGGCGCCTCCATCAATCAAAAGGCGTTTGAGCGGATCGCCCTCTGGTCATCGTTTCCTTTTCTCAAGCTGAAGGGCCGACGCTGCCTGTATTCCAGCATGCAGATTTTAAGCTGGGCACGAGCCCACGGCCTGCGCCCCGTTCTCAATATTGGAGTCGGTCAGATGAACGCGGATACGACCGGTCACTGCTGGCTGTCCGTTGACGGTTCCCTGTTTTGCGACTCCACCGGCCTGCCTGACGACTATCCGCAGAAACTCTCCGATGGCCACGGCGTCGTCTACTGGGCCGGGGAGAACGGGACGTGTGCCCGGGTCGAAACCGGACCAGGTGAGTCATGAATCTGATCCTCACCAACGAATGCAATCGCAACTGCCCGTACTGCTTCGCGAAACTCAAACTTGCCGATCGGGAAACGCAGGGCAGCGAGCAACGCGCATTCATTTCTCTCGAGAATGTGGCGACCTGTCTCGATTTTCTCGAGCGCAGCCACTGCCGAACGATCAGACTCCTCGGCGGGGAGCCGACCCTTCACCCTCATTTCGTCGAGATCGTCCATCGCTGCGTGGAGCGAAAATTCGAGATCTCCATCTTCACCAACGGTCTCTGGGATGACGCGACCTGTGAATCGATTCTGAAGATAAGGACCGACGATCCGTCGGTGGCCCTCAAGATCCTGTTCAATGTCAACGAGCCCCAGGACTGGTCTCCCGCGGAGAAGGAAAGGATTCCGGGTGCGTTGCGAGCCGCCGGATCGATCGGCGGATGCGGCTTCAATATCTATCGCGAAGATTTCAGCGTCTTGTTCGTTGCGGACCTGGTCGAGACCTATCAACTGGACAAGACTCTGCGCCTCGGTCTGGCGAGCCCGATCTTCGGGACGGAGAATTCGTTCATCAGTCCCGATCAGATGAAGGCGATCGGCTCCAGGCTGGTCGAGCAACTGGGGGAACTCGAGAAACACGATATCATTGCCGGATTCGATTGCGCGTTTCCTCTCTGCATGTTCGACACGGAAAGTCTGGGAAAGCTCACCCTGTTCACATACGGGTTCGAGTCGGCGTGCGACTTTCCGGTCGACATAGGACCCGATCTTTCCGTGTGGCCCTGCTATCCGCTCAGCGGTTTCAGCCAGAGGTCCCTCCTCGATTTTGCCGATCGCGATGAAATCAAGGAGCACTTCAAGGAGCAGCTGCACATGTTCGACGGCTTCGGCGTTTTTGACGAATGCGTCGACTGCCGTTTTCTCAAGAGAGCGCAATGCTGCGGCGGCTGCTTGGCGTATAAATTGACCGGCTGGCAAACCGGTGATGACGCGTCCATACTCGACAAGGTGGCTTCAAAGAAGGGTTCCTTTACGGGAACGCGAAGTACGGACGGCGCCGGGACCTCGAATTCGAATAGTGAAGAAAAACGCGGAGGCCCGCGATGCGCCGATGGAGCCTGAAACCGGGTCATGAACGTCCGGCTGCCGAAAGTCGGAGCGTCCCGACAATCTCCAGTCGATCTTGGCCACCCGATCCGGTCGCGGCCGCGGCGTCTCCCCGAAAAACTCGGTGGGCGACATGAGCATCGACCTGATTCGCTCATTTCTCGAAGACGGAGACCGGGCCGCCCGCCGCGCCGCCCTGCTGGGTTTGATCGATGACCCGTCACCCGAGGTGGAGAGCATCGCTCTCCGATTCCTTTTCGACGAAGCCGAGATCGTGCGCCAGGCCGCCTGTGAACTGCTGAGGCACCGCCATCCCTGGATCATTCTCCATCCGTTCCGTGTTCGCGAAGTTCCCGCACCCGTCAGGCGCACCAAACTGGGGCGTTCATGGCAGTCACTGGTAGACGCGATGCGCACGGTCACCCATTTCGAGGACTCGCCCTTCGACATCGATCTTCTTCGGCGCATCCCCGGACTGGTCCCCGATATGGTCGACCGGCTGACCGAGGCTGGGCTGCACCGAAGGGCGGAGGATCTTGCCCGGGATTCGAACCTCTACGGGCGAAAATCCAGATACCGGAGTCAGCTCATCCTGATCCCGACCTATGACTGCAATCTCGATTGCACATATTGCTATGCTCGCGGAGTGGGACACTCCCCGGACGAGCACATGTCGCTCGATGATCTTCGTTCCGTGCTCGACTGGGCTGCCGAGGCGGGGGTCGACTCGCTCCTGTTGAGCGGCGGCGAACCGACCGTCTACAGACATTTTGCCGAACTTCTGAATTACGCGCGCGACCGGAAGATGGTCGTCAACCTGACCACGAACGGAAACTACTCGGAAGAGGTTTCGAAACTCGTTCACCCGGAGAGCGTGGTCGAATTGGTGGCGCACTATGACCAGGCCCGCGGCCGGAAATCCCCTTCCTATCACGAGCGCTTCTTGACCAACATCAGCGAGGCCCAGGCAAAGGGCATTCCGGTCTTGCTGCGTTACACCTTGACCGAAAGCAGCGATGCTTCCGAGTGGCGCTCCATAATCAAGATTGCGGGCGACAACAATCTGAAAGCAATCAACTACGCTCTCGCGTTCCGGGGAAGCGCCCGGGAGAACGAGCACTATACACTTTTCGATGATAAGCCCGAATCGGCCCAGACCCTGGTCGAATCACAATTGAGAGGTTTTCTCGCCGACTGTGAAAAAGAGGATGTTCCTTACTGGCTCTGCAAGCCGATTCCTCTCTGTTCGGTCGGGGAGGAATTTCTGCGCGAGCTCCTTTTGAAGGACGCGCTCCGCGCATCGTGCTGGGTCTATCTGCGGGAGTATTCCCAGAACCTCACCGTCAATCCCGACGCGACGACCTTTCCCTGCACGGCGATCTTCGAGTCCGGACCGAAGATCACGAAATTCCCTTCCTTGGCCGACGCGGGCGCCGGTTTCAGAGAGTTCGTCGACAGGCTTTGCAGACAACCCTATCGCGCCTGGTGCAAGGAGTGCATCTTCTGGTATCGTGGTTTCTGCCACGGGACATGCTTGGCCGAGCACTACAGCGCGTCGCGTGATCGTTCTCCGTAAAGGGTCGCACGATCGATCTGACGGAGCGGACGAGGACCGATCCCGTTTCATCTTCCTGCTCGCGGGGCAGCCGAATCGATGGACCAACAGGAAGAACAGGCAGAACGATCGATGCTGACCGTGGTGGTCGACGGCGGTCTGGGAGATTGCCTCCTGACGACTCCCTTCCTGAGGCATTTTGCCCAATCGTCGAGATATGACCTGATCCGGTGTGCGGTCCGGCGCGAGGCGGTTCAGATCTTCGATCTCAATCCCCACGTGGACATCCTGATTCCGTGCGATGGAGACGATCTCTACTTCTGGGCTTTGCCCGAAAGGAAGGCGGCGGTCTTTTCTCCCTACGTCGTGGCCGAGGAGAAACCGGGCCATCTCACCGATCCCGCGGTCATGGGCCTCTTCAGGTTCAACCAGGGATGTTCATCGGTCGTGCGCCAGCTGGCCGCATATTACCGCATAGAGCTTGCCGACGAATCGCTCGAGATATTCACTTCCCAGGAGGATCGCGCCTGGGCCGGCCGTGCCATTCGACGATTCTCCGGCCGTCCCTTTGTGATCGTCAATAATTCCTCGCCCAATCCACAGAAGACCTATCCGCTTCCGCTCTGGAACAAGGTGTTGGGCGCGTTGAAAGACAGAGTCTATCTTCTCGAGCTAACGGGGGAGGAGCCGTCCTCGCCGTTCGTTCATCGAACTCTTCCCTATCCGCCTCTACGCCGCTCCGCCGCCCTCTACCGGTTGGCGGACTGCGTTCTCACTATCGACTCTTTTCCGGGCCATCTCGCTGCCGCGGTGGGTACGCCGGGCGTTGTCCTCTTCGGCCCGTCGAGCCCCGTGGCATTCGGTCATCGATCGAACCGCAATCTGCGGTCGATGGGATGCCCCCCGTGCGCGGATTCGCTCAGACGGTTCGATTGCGAAGACACGAAATGCATCGATCGAATCGATCCCGGGACCGTGGCCGAAAAGGTCCTGGGCCTTGTCGAAAGATGAGGAGAGCGGCGATCTATCTTTCCCGCAACTGGGAGAGGATGTCGATTCTCGAAACGCGCAAGGCTGGAAGAAATCCCGCGACCAACGCCGCGAGGCAGCAAGTGACGAGGGGTATGGCAAAGGCGGCGGTATTCGGCAACGGCGCCAGATCGTGGGACGTTGAAATCAGCGAATTCACCAGCCTGCAAATGAGCGGACTGGTGAGCCACGCCGCCAAGACCCCGAGGAGGCCTCCCGCGAGTCCGATCGCACCGCCCTCGAGAAGAACGATAAATCCCAGTTCGTTCCTGGAGGCGCCCATCGTTATGCGAACGGCGAATTCGTAAGTGCGCCGCACCACGCTGGACAGCATCACGTTGAAGATGCCGACCGCCGACACGACCACGCAGAAGAAGGCCAGAATCGTCCCGAAAAGAACGACCCGCCGGACCAGCTGCTTGCCTCTCAATATTCGGAACTGGCTGCACGACAGGTCATAGGTTCCCGGGCCGCGGCAGGCGTCGAGAGCCTGAACCAGTGTTTGCGTGACCGTCTCCATGTCCTGGGGCGTTCGCCATCCCACGACGATCAGTCCGACACCGAAAGGTGCGCCGAAGAGTTCCTTCATGGCCGAGTAGGACGTGATCAGCCGCGTTTCGAAACCGGGCCCGGAATCGGGCGGATCGTTCGTTATTCCGACAACGCGAAACCGCGCCGCATTCAGCCGGACAATATTCCCCTCGGCCAGATCGATCCCGAGGATCGCCGCGGCCGAGCGGGTCAAGAGGCACTCGTATCGCTGCCCGTCGTAGGTTTCTTTGGACAGGAGAGATCCTTCCAGGGGATGGTAGAGGGGTTCGTCCTCCACGTCGGGAGTGATCCCGTCGCAGGAGAGATAGAGTGTTTTGGTCTTCGAGGAGACCTTCGTCCGTGTCGTCAAAAAGGGCATGACGTATTTCGCGTCGGGCAGACTGCGCTGCAAGTAGGCGAGATCTTCCGAAGTGAACGCCTCGGAGGCGCGTTTTTTCATCAGATCGTATGCGGGCTCGGGAGCGACGATGACCTGGCTCCCCATCAGCGCGTCCATGTCGCGCCAGAGATTCTCTATCGCTCCAACGCCGACGAGGAGGGTCGCTGCCATTGCGAAGGCGCCGACGGACATGGTGACCAGAGCGAGCAGGTTCTGTAGCTTCTGGGCACAGACGCCGCGCAGAACGCTCCTGATCAATGTGACGACAAAGGCGCACTTTCCCGGTTTCCGGACGCTCACCTCGATCAGGGCTCCAAATTCGACGGCGGTGGCGAAGAGGAATCCCTTCCTCTCCCGACGTCCGTCAGTTGTCCGTTGTTCAGGCGTAAAACACGGTCCAGCTTTTTCGCGAAGCGCTGGTTGTGGGTCACCACGACGAGCGCACCCGAGGGATCGATGCTTCGCAGCAGAAGATCGAAAATGTTCTCGCCGATTTCGTCATCGAGAGCGCCCGTCGGCTCATCGCAGAGCAGGAGCCGGGGGCCGAACGCGAGGGCGCGAGCGATCGCGGCGCGCGTCAGCTCCCCGCCGCTCAGGTGATGGGGCAGGTGGGTCAGGTGTTCTTCGAGCCCAACTTTTTCGAGAACCTCCATCGCCAGCCTTTTCTGCTCCTTCGCGGAATAGTATCGATGGACGAGCGGAACGCAGACGTTTTGAAAGAGATTGAGGCCGGGCAGCAGCTTCGCGTCCTGGAACACGAAACCGATCTCTCTGCGCACGTTGAGCCGCGCCCGCCCCCTGAAGTTCATCGCCGATTTTTTCTGGAATCGTATGTCGCCGCCGGTGGGCGGTGTGAGAAGGCCCATCACGTGAAGAAGTGTGGATTTCCCGCTGCCCGACGGACCCAGGATGGCGATCGACTCGCCAACGTCGATCTCCAGATCGATGCCGGTCAGAACCTCGAGCCGCCGGCCGGGTATCTCCCAGACCTTGCTGACATTATCGAGCTCGAGAAACGCATCACTGTCGGGGCTCACTCTTTTTCGGACGCCTCCGCCTTCGGGATCCTCACGGTCACCGTCATTCCGAGCCGGCACAGACGTTGCACGTCGTCGGTCTCATCCAGCATGATCGTGAGCGGAAACTTCGGGTAGTCCTGACCCGATTCGTTCACCGGAAGCCCGATCGTTTCGATCTTTCCGGAAACGAAACGGTCTTCGAAGTAGTCGGGGTATACCTCGACCGGGGTGTTCTCGCGTACGTATTTCAGATGGTCCTGCAGGATCGTTGCCGACACGATAATGGACCGCTCGTCGATGATTTCCAGGATCTTGTCCCCCGATGAAAGATACCCCGGAAGGGGGCAGCAAAACGACACGCGTCCATCGAACGGCGCGCGAACAAGGAGCCGGTCGAGCCGGCTCTGGAGGATCTTCATCTGCCTGTCGATCGTCTCGCGCATGGTGTCGCGAAGCTGGAGGCTCTCCTCGATGAATCCCTTCTGGACCAGGAGCGACTCAAGACGGATTTTCTCCGTTTCCATCGTGTCGAGGAAAGATTCGATCGCGGCTTCCAGGGGATAGTCGGGAATGTTCTCGGCGATCGTCCGCTCCTTCTCTATCTTTTTTCCGATCTGTTCGATCGTTTTTTCCTGGCCTTCGATCTCGAGATCGAGCACGGCCAGGCGCTCGACCGCCTCGTCCCACTGACGCAGTTCACTCTGAAGCGACAGGAAGCTGCTCCACAGGACGACGTTCTCGAGCTCGACGAGCGGATCTCCGGCCTTGACCTGCTGGTCGGCCTGAACAAACACCTTCAAGACCGTCTCCCCGGGGTGAAGGTGCAATTTGAGCGTGTTTCGAGATCCAACCGCGCCGGTACACTCGATGCGGGAATCGTCCTTCACGGGAGCCGGACTCTCTTCGGCGATCGACTCCACGCGCTCCATCGCGGCGAACCGAGCCTCCTCGCCCGGATCGCAGGACGCCAGGGCGAGCATGTAACAAAGGAGGACCGCTCCCCGGAATCGCTTCGTCGACGGCAGCCAAAGGCGCTCGATCAGGATTTTTCGTGCGTATTCAATCATTGCTCTCAACTCTCTCGCCCTCTGCAAGAGCCGGATCGACATCGCTCATTGCGATCGAGGAATCAATGATATCTTGACAAAGTTGGACAGAAGGAAAATCGCAGGCAACAAAACTCCTGTTCAGCACGGCGTTCTCGTAGGTTTGCCTGGTGCCGGCCAGGGTGATCGCGGCGTTGATTCTCGTGAGCCGCAGCGAATAGTAGTCGCTGAGCCCGATCTTTCCGAATTTCAGCAGAGTCTCTTCGGAAGACAGGACCTTGGATAGCTGGGCGCTGTTTTTTTCCGCTTCCTTCCATCGAGAATGTGCCTGTTGCACCGACAGATAGGACTCGAGCATGTTCCATGCGAAGTCTCGCGCGGTCTGCACCATCTGTATCTTCTGGGCGTCGCGCGCGATCTCGGCGACGGTCTGGCGCCTCGTGGTATCGCCCCAGTCGAGCAGGGGGTACGTGATATCGAGCCCGAGCACCACCGGTGCCGTGTCGTTGTCGATGGCGAGCGGTGTCGCACCGAATCTCGTTCCCGCCGCCACCGAGGGCAGCCGGCCGCGTCCCGCTTCGGCGATACGAAGCTCCGCCAGAAAGAGGTCGAGCTCGGCGATCCTGACCTCGGGAAGCACCGACCAGGCCTCCTTCAATTCGGCGACCACCTCGTCGAGGGAGCTGTACTTGCCGGAAACCTCCGATTCCAGTTCGGGGAGTTCTATTGCGGCGATATCCTGGGAAGGCGAGAGGCCCAGCAATTTCTTGATTTGCCGCACGTCGGCATCCACCGCCTCGCGCGCGGCCTGATTCATCATGTCTGCGGTCTGCAGGTCCACCTGGCACTGGCGGAGTGATTCGGGGCCGGCCTTGCCATAGCTCACGAGCGTCCGTGTCTGGTCGTATCGCTTCCGATAGAGATCCAGAGCTTCCGATCGCAGGGCCAGTTCCTCCTGATGAAACTTCCAGCCGATGACGAGACGATAGAGCGCTTCACCCAGATTCCTGACGATCGAGAAGGCTTCCTGCTCCGAGCGGGTAATACGCGCTTCCGCGCCGGCGATCGCCTCGCCGGAAAAAAGAACTTCCACCAGGTCGTAGTGGAGCGAGATGCCGCCCAGCAGAATCTCCTTGGAGTCGGGCCTTCCGATGCCGATCGGGAACTGCGGTACGATGCTGAGATCCAGGCGCGGCAGAGGAATCGACTCCGCCTGCTCCTTGCCGACCAGATATTCCTTCCGCTTGAGCAGCTGCATCTGAAAGGTGATATTGTTGTCCACCGCCAGGCGAAGGGCCTCCACGAAGGTGAGGCGCAAGGGGGCCGCATCGGGCCGAAACTCGCTCAGCCGCGACCATCGGGCCCAGACCTCGGGCCCTGTTTTTTCCGTGAAGTCGCCGGCCTTCGTTCGGAGCTCCTCGTCGGCCGAACAGCCCGCCAGGATTTCACACAGGATCAGAGTCGCCACGACGAGCAGCGCGTCGACCGCCCGGCGCTCGCGATCCCTTCGTTTTCGATTGTCCGGTCTCTCCATGGAGTTCATTTCTTGTTCGAAATCAGCCTGAAACTCTCGATAGCAATCTCGGCGAGCGATTTCGCGAAATCGCAGCCTTTCTCCATGTTCAGCACCACGCCCTTGGCTGGATTCCCCGCGAAGCATCCGCCGACGCAAACGAACCGCGCCCAGCAGCTGTCGCAGTCCTTCAGAACCTCCAGGGTCCTGTCACGATACTGCCGGTGCTTTTCTGGATCGACGCCGGTCCAGAGATCTCCGAGCACATGGTTTTCATGCCCGACGAATCCCTCGCAGGGATAGAGATTGCCGGAGGCGTCCACGGCCGCGATGCAGTCGCCGGCGCCACAGAAGCTGTAGGGAATAGCCTTTGCCAGATGGTCCCACATGATGAAAAGCGACCAGGGCCCCCGGTATTCCTTTTTGAAATTGTCCGGCCCGAGGCGTTCGGCCTCTGAAATCGCGATCGTCCGGAAGTCCTCGAGATATTGCGCCCGTCGGAGCGACCACGAATCCTGGCTGTCGCCTTTCACGTAACGGCTCGGTTCCTGCACGGCGTCCTGGAACACGCCAATCCCTTCGTCTCGCCAGAAACGGGCCACGTCGATCAACCGGGAATCGCCGGAGATGACGCTGTGAATGTCGCATTCCACATCGGTGCCCTTCACCATCTCCCGGTATTGTCTCCAGTTCGCCATCGCCTTGGCGTGCGTTCGACGGCCGTCTCTCGTCGTGCGGTTGGCGTCATGCCCGCTCTCGGGGCCGTCGATACTGAAGCCGATGCCGATCCTGCGCTCCTTGCACGCCAGCATGGATTTCGAATCGAGCAGTGTGCCGTTTGTCGTGGCGGACAGGTTCAGCTTCCTTTTCATCCGCTTCGGACTGGATCGGAGACAGTCCACGAAATCGATCATCAGATCGAATCTCAAAAAGGGTTCGCCTCCTCCGAGCTCGATGGAGATTTCATCGTCGGGCCCCGCCAGCTCGTAGATCGTCTCGACCAGCCGTTCCCGCACCTCGCGGTCGGCCACGCGCGGAGATTTTCCGTAGGTACCGAAACCGGTCGCGCAATAGGCACAGCGAAGATTGCAGTCCTGAACCAGCGCGACGTGCCAGTGAGAGGGGCTCCAGGGTCGTGGGTTTTGCTGTTTTTCCGAATCACCCATGTGCGCTATCCACCCTGCGATTCGCCGGGCGCGTCATCCTTTCATGGTACATCGAACGGACCGGCTTTGCGTCGAACCGCTGCCTGATCTCGAATACGAATCTGTCGATCAACTCGACGTCGAGCGGGTCGCCGTTGACGGGCAGCGTGAGCGTCAGGAGGTTTCGGTCCCGCGCGGCGGCAACGAACTGGGCCTCGGCGATCTTGTTGGGCAGGCACTCGTGGGGGCCGACAGACACGACACCCTGGACCGAACCCTGCTCGTGATCGTGAAGGGAACGGCCGAGCGTCAAGACGGCCTCCCCCGTGACCTCCGGACTCAGGTAGGGTTTCGCCGCGTGCAGCGTCGCATCGAGCGCGGTGCGCCGGGCCCAGCCGAGAGCCCTGGCCATCGTGCCGTGAAGCCGCGTCGAGATCCTCTCCTGCAGCCCGCGAATCGCCTGGGACAGGATCTTGCTGTCGGTCTTTCGCCCTCTCCGTTCACGGATTCTCTGGCCGATCAAGTAGGTTGTGTATTCGAGCCATTCGGTGATCGGCGTGACCTGCACGCGCACGCCCCGCTCCTCGAGTTTTTCCACCAGAAAATCGTTGGCAAAGGATTCGAGGCGAACATAGATTTCGCCAACAACGACAACGGTCGGTATTCGACGGGAGAAGTCCTTGGCGGCCTTGAATTCCGCCGCGGCGCTCTCGACGATGCCGCTCAACCCGAACAATCCGCGTGAGACCTCTCCGAGAGCCGCCGAGAGGCGGCCCGACGAGGGACGCCCCACGAGTTCCCGGATGACCCGATGATAACGATCATAGATCGCCTGCGCGAGACCCGGCTCGGTCTCGACGGGGCGCACGTCGAGCAGCGCGTCAAAGAGCAGATCACAGGCGACCAGTCCGGCAAAAGTCCGTATCTGGAAGTGATTGGAAATCCCCGCGAAATAGGCGCTATCGAGAGGGCTCACGACCCGCACCCGTTCCTTCCATCCCGTTCGTTCCAGTATCATCTTGTGGAGGAGGTTGTAGACGCCGAATCGACAGGGTCCGCGGGCGCTCGGCATGAGGAACATGAACCGCTCCGCCGAACGGCGTTCCGCCTCCAGTCTTTCCAGCAGACTGCCGGCCGTGATCGTCATCGGAACGCACTCTCGTCCCGACGTGTGCCGGCGTCCGACGCACAGCGTCTCGCGCGTCGGGGCGGGCAGCACCTCGGCGCGGATTCCCTCCGCCCTCAGCGCGGAGCCCAGGATCTCGCTGGAGGGTCCCATCCTGGGAATCAACAGCCTGTCCCTGCTGCGCGTCATCGTCTCGGGCGTGAGCTTGTCGTTTTCGATCGTCTTGAAATCGTTTTGGCCCAGTGCGGCCCGCTCCTGCCTACCGGTCCGCTCGTGCCCATCGATGCAGTAGAGGAACGCCTCGATCCGCGTCTTCGTGCCCACGTCGCCCGAGTGGCCGTCGGTCTCGATGACCGCGAAGGGCTTGTTTTCCATGGCATAGGCGAAGAAATGCAGGTTGAAACTGTCCGGGCCGCATGAGTAGTTGGTGCAATACACGGCGTAGATCCCGTCGGCGCGCCGGATCTGGTGCGCGGCCCGCATACCGGCCTGTGCGCATCCCCAGTAGAGGTCCTCGAAGAGCGGCGTTTCGTCCGAGAGGGGATAGCAATCGAGGGGGACGGCGACAGCCCCTTGCGAGCGGAGCAGGTTCGGAACGTTCGAGTTGAGCACGTCGTTGTGAATCGTGTAGTCGTGGCCGATCACCACAACCGCCGGAATCCCGGCATCCCTCGCGAATCTCAGCGCCCGGCGCCCGATTTCCTTGCGTTCCCTGTCGAACCGTTGCTGGGTGCGCTTTCCGGCCTCCAGCGCGGCACCGGCCCTGTCCGCCCTTCCCAGCAAACGGGCCAGCCCGCGGGCGGACGCGATGAAGCGTCGCGATTCCATGTTTTCTGGACCGACATCGATCCGCGGAGAGATCATCTTCCCCTCGCGGACACCCGAAAAGGACTTGCCGATGATGTCGGGTGCACCCTGTATCACGGGACAGGTTGCGGCATCGGTCTCTTCTCCCGTGCGGCAGAGCTCGCGCACCCGCGGGACGAGAACAAAATCCGGTTCGCCGTCGAGCATCTCGGCCACGACACCGAGAAAGATCTGCATCGGGGCGCAGAAGGGAACTTCCGCGATCTCGATGCCCCGTTTGAGCGTGCCGCGATCAGCGGCCGAGTGGATCTGGACGTCGAATCCCAGCCGGTCGATGAATCCGGCCAGAAAGGGGAGCATCTCCTTGAGAGAGAACTCGTCGGCGATCGCGACGACGGGACGATTGCTCTCTTCCGGCCGCGACCCGATCAGCTTCTCGATCAGGAGCCGTCTCTCTCGAAAGGGATCGGGCGCGCCATCGGGCAGGGGGGGACGGATGCCGCCCGATTGGTAGAGGGAGCAATTTCCTCCCCAGAGAAAATCGCGCCTCTCCCCGCCGAGGATCGTCGAGAACTTCTCGATCCGGCATCTGTTGGGCGGTTTTCCGCAGCCCTTGGTCGAGGTGCAGGTGAAGGTCTCCCTGCGATCGAGTGTGGTCTCGAGAAGCCGGGACAGGTCGAGGGGCGCGCGGTGCGCCACGTCGATCTCTTTCAGCGTCAGGAGGCCGATACCGAGGGCGCCGATCGTACCCGGATTCGGCGGGACGACAACGGTCTGTCCGGTCCGCCGCGCCACCGCGGCGGCCAGCGCGTCCGACGTGAACGGCATGCCCTGGCAGAAGAGGCGTTTTCCCAGCGCCCGGTTGCCCTTCACCCGGTTGAGATAGTTCTGAACGACGGAATCGTAGATGCCGGCCACGATGTCGGCCCGCGGGATGTTGGCCGAGACCGCCTCGTCTATCACCTGTGCCATGAAGACCGAGCAGTGCTGCCCGAGCGACACGCCGCTCTTCGCCTCCATCGCGATACGGCTCAGATCTTCCACGCCGGTCACGGCTTCGAACTTGTCGCCCTGTTCTTCGATGAAGGAACCCGTGCCGGCGCTGCATGCCTCGTTCATCGCCGCCTGGGTGATCCGCCCCCGTTCCAGGCTGATGTACTTGGCGTCCTGGCCTCCGATCTCGAAGATCGTGTCGACTTTCCCGTCATGGTACAGCGCTCCCTCGGCGTGAGCGGCGATTTCGTTGAGCACAAAAATCGGCTCCTCTCCGAAGCAGCCCCGCATGAGGATCCCCACGATCTCCCTGCCCGATCCCGTGACTCCGATGGCGCGGATCGCGCGGCCCTTTTCCGTCTCCGCGAGAAAAGAGGCGGCCAGCTTCTGCGCGGCGCGAAGGGGGTTGCCGAGTGTCTTGACATATCCCTGCCACAGGAGATCGGTGGTCTCCGCGTCCAGGGCGACCGCCTTGGCGCCTGTCGATCCGATGTCGAATCCGAGAACGATCGCACCGGGAGAAAAATCGTCCGGCACAGGCGCCGGGCGCAATCGGCGGACCTTGTGCAGGGAGGCGGACAGGGGCGGCAGCTGTTCGAACACTTCTTTTTGACGTGGCGCGAAGAGAGCGTCGAGGCACGGAACGGGCCGGGCGCGCTCCATGGAGATGAGCGCCGCACCCAGGGCTTCGAGGTAGAGCCCCTCCTCCGGATCGGTGTCGAGAAGGGTTTTGCGCCGGCCTTCGAGGAAGTTTCGAAAGTGGTTTCTGATCCGCCCCACGCGGGCCAGGCCGCCCACGAGCAGGAACCGTGGAGGGGAAAGGTCCGGCTTGATCAGGGATTGCACGTTCTCGCACACCGCATCGTACAGTCCCGCCAGGATCGCGGCGCGGTCTTCGCCCTTGTTGGCGAGATGGGTCATGTCGGTCTTGAGAATGACCGGGCACCGTCCGGAGAGAACGGCGGGTTTCTCGATACCGGCGCAGAGCTCTCCGGCCTCCTCGATGGTGAGACCGAGCCGCTCCACGAGCTGCCTGAGAAAATTGCCCGTTCCCTGAGAGCAGCGCGAGTTTTCACGATAGGTCTGATGCTCGCCGGGGTGCAGCTCGAGCACGGAGAAACCGTGACAGCCGAGAGAGACGACCGTCATCGGCTCATGCTCCCCGTGAGCTTCGCGGACGCCGCGGGTCAGGGCGGCTTTGCTCGGAATGCGCGCCAGATCGAGCAGGCTGCCGCCGCGGCCGGTTGCTGCCGCGGAATCGACGGAGTGCCAATCGATTTCAGAAAGCAGTTCGCCCAACAAATCGCCCGGATTCTTGAAGTGTTCGGCAATGATGCGCCGCGCCACGGTGATCCGGTCCCTGCTCGAACGAACCTCCACGATCTTGATCGTCTCCGTACCCACGTCGATCCCGAGATGGCGTTCCGGCGCCTTCTGTCCCACGATGCGCTGAATGCGCGACTCCGTTCGATTGTGGCGAGTCGTGGGATCAGTGGTGAGCATGGCCCTGGGATCCATAGAAGTTGATCAAGTAACGAATGCCAGCTGGGTCAACCGAAGTGAATGCCTTTCGGACGGTTGTTGAACACATCCTAACTTTTGATTTTAAAGATGTTAAAGAAAATTCACAACAGATCATCTCTCTTTCTGCCGGGGACGCGGATCAGCAAAAAGGCGGCCTTTTCATGCTGATGCGATCAGCCGCGTGCGGAAAGAGCCGGCCATTCTTGGCTTGCTCTCGAATAATTCCGTTTGTTAGACTTTTTTATCCCGTGACCCATTGGGAAAGTACCTGTTCGTTCCGACCTTAGTTTCCCGATCGGCGAATCTGTTGGATCCGGTATTCAGACAACCAAAGGCCCGTTGGCCCGCATCGTGAAGAGGAGTCACTTGGAAAAAAGCCACCGTTCAGAGTTCCTGGACAAGAAAGAACTCGTCGATATCGTCACACGCCGCCTCGAAGGTGACATCGCCCTCAGCCGGCTTCACTCGCGGCGCGATCTGCCTCCTGATCCAAAGATCCGGGAAGCGGCGGCCGATCACTACCGTACGTTCGTTTGCGATCAGATCGAACACCACGTGGAGAGCGCCGTCCGAGGGAGCATCGAAAAACGGAAAGCCGCCGTCCCCGGCCTGAAAGAGGACAAGAACAGGATGCTCGCCTACTGGGGGGGCTCGCTGGTGCCCGGTTGCGCCGATTACTGTCTGAAGGGCAAAAACGTGTCGCTCCGGCATAGCTCGATCTGCAATCTCGACTGCAAGTTTTGTTACTACGACGGGCAGAGTTTCGCCGAACCGCTCGCACCCCATCATTACTCCCTGGGCGATTCCATGATCGACATTCACGCCCTCTCGGCGATGCTGGACAATCAAAATGTGGAAGGGCGCGCATTTGGATGGGTTTACTACGAACCGCTTTGCGAGAAAGAAAAGATCTATCCCGCGATGCGGCTCATTGCCGATCACAATATCTATCAGTACCTGTACACGAATGGGACGCTGGTCACGGAAGACACCCTGCGGCGGCTGGCCGACGCCGGCCTCAAGGAGATTCGATTCAACCTCGCGGCGACGGATTGTTCGGATGCGGTGATCAAGAAAATCGGTGTTGCGAGAAAGTACTTCGAATATGTCTGCATCGAGTCTCCGGTCTTCACGCAGTATTTCGAGAGCTTTGTCAACAAGCGCAAGGCGATACTCGACACGGGAGTCACCCACATTCATCTTGCCGAACTTCAAATGACGGCAGCCGCCATGATGAAAGATCTATGGAAAGACGAGGGACCTGTCTATCGCCATAAAAAGGCCTATGTGTCACCGATAAAAAGCCGGCATCTCATTTACGATATATTCGATCTTGCCGTGTCGGAATCGTGGAGCGGTGTCACTCTTCACGATTGTGCGAATGACGTCAAGCTGTTCCGTGGAGTCGCGGGAAAACGGTTTTCAACAATTGAATATACAGAAAACTCCATTCTTTTGGACGACTTCTTTGTTGATGCCATCGATCGATATGAACTGGCGGGAAAGGTTCGAAAATACGCGACCAGTTGATATTCGCCCGTTCTTGCGTCGGGCCGTCGAAGAGGCAGAAAGTCGAGCGCCGTGTCTGATCAGACCAGGCCACAGGGTATGGAAGATTCATGAAGAAAGCGGGTAAGCCGATGGAATTCGATCCGGTTGTGGGTTGGATCTCGAGAAATATCGAGAGCCCGCCCGATTTCGGCCATTCGTTGGGTTTCCGGCTGGACGGCCGATGCTGTCGAATCGTGTCGAACATGGAGATCGGGCTGAACAACATCCGCACCGCCCTGGTAAGTCTGGGGATCGAGGTGGATATAGAATCAACCGATTGGGAATATGCCTGTGAGACATTCTTTCTAGAACTAGACCATGGCAAGAACATCGCGCTGCCTTTTGGGATGAAGCAGAAAAATCCCGACACCTATACCCCAACCGACGGCATGCGGGCGATTACCATACCCGAAGACGCATTGGGTGATCTCGAAAGTACTTTCTGGGGACCCGAGCCCTCGTCGGTCGCGCAATCGGGCGACTTCTTCCATATTCTCTGGGATGAAGTCAAATGTCTCTGGCGGCCTTTCGACTTTCTCGCTTCCTATCACACCGAGCCGGGGCGTCCCTTGCGCGTCGTGCTTGCGCATCGCAATGAGAATGACGGAGATTCGGACGAGACCTTTTTCCAGGATTGCGATGAGCTTGGCCTTCTGGCGGTCGAGGTCTTTCTCCGGTGGCGGAACCAATACTGCCTTCATGCGGGATTGGTGCACGGTGGGGGGCGGAGCGTGATCATTACCGGGGAGAGTGGGGCGGGAAAGACGACGACCGTTCTTTCACTGGTGCGCGCGGGGTATTCCTATCTCGGCGACGAGCTGTGCCGCATCAGGTTCGACGGATCCGAATCTCTCCGTGTCTCCGGCTTCAAATCGGTTCCTCGTTTCGTCGGCGAAGCCCCGGAATCCCTGGACCGGCTCGAATCGTCTCTCGGAAGAGAAGAGACGGAAACGAAGAAGCCTTTCGCCCTCCCCCCCGAAATTATCGCCGAGAGCGGCCACGATTGGCTCGCGCCGGACGCCCTCCTGTTCCTGCGCCAGAATTCCGATCACCCCGCCGGGCACAAATTCTCCAGAATATCCAAGAACGATGTTTTCGCTCAGCTCCTGCAGCAGGTTCTCGATCCCACGAGTTTCTTCTCCTCCCGGGTGGACCAGATGAAAATACTGCTTCATCTCGCCGATTCCTGCCCGGGATACGAGCTCGAGCTCGGAACGCGGCTGGACACCATTCACGAGACTGTCGAAGAGATTTTCGAGGATGCCGAAAGCCGATCGTGATCCCTCGTTCAACTCGAAGCGTCGCTGCCGATCGATGTCGCCGTGCCATCGTGCACCTCGATCATCAGATCGGCGTATTCCCTGATCCTCTCGTCGTGAGCGGCGACGACGACGGTCCTCTCGCGGGCGATCTCGACGATCGTATCGTACATGCGCAGCCTGTTTTCCCTGTCGATCATGGAGGTCGGTTCGTCGAGCAGGATGATTTTCGGATCGGCAAGCAATGATCGCGCGACCGTCAGTCTCTGTCTCTCTCCACCTGAAATGAGTTCACCCCGGTTGCCGACGGGAGTATCCAGACCGTCGTAGAAAACGCACCTGTCGGTCCAGAGAGAAACCTGCTTCAGCGCGTGGATGATGGCGTCGTCCGTGGCGTCGGGATTCGCGTAGAGCATGTTGTCTTTCACGGAAGCGTTCAGAAGCACGGGCTCCTGGGGTACGAAAGCGATCAACTTTCTCAGGCTCTTCAGCTCCACGATCGACAGGTCTATGCCGTCGATCTCTATCGTGCCCCCCGATCGTTCATACAAGCCGGCCATCAAGGACAGGATGGTCGTCTTTCCGCCTCCCGACGGACCGTAAAAAAGTGTGATTCGCCCCCGCGGTATTTCGAACGAAACATCATGAAGAATCGTATTATCGTCGATTCCGAAATGAACGTTCTTGAATTCGATATTTTTTTCAAAGGTGATTATTTTGTGAGTTCTGTTCTCCGCCGGATGTGCCGGTTTGTGATCGAGGAAAGTGAAAACCCTTTTTGCCGTCGCCATCGACGCTCTGATCTCCGTGTAAAGAGACGCGATCGATTCCATCGGGTTGTATACCATGGGGAGCAGCAAGGCCATCTTGAGGAGGACATGCCTCTCCATCGTTTCTTTTACGAAAACCTGGTACCCGCCGATCGCGAGCAATCCGGCACCGCCCAGAAGGAGGAGTATATTTATCGCTTCCGGCATTATGGTCGGAGTCAGGTTTTTTTGAACGGACGCCTTCTTCAGCCCCTTGCACGCCGTGTCGAATTTTTTTCTTTCGAACTCTTCTCTGCCGAGTGAACGCGCGACGAGAACCGATGACAGATACTCGGTCAGATGGCCGTGAAGAGAGGCGGTCTTCTCGTAGAACGTGCGATAGATCGTTTCGATCCTGTCCCCGACGAAGTGGACGACAAGAGCCCCCACGATCAGGAAAACGAAAATACAGGCGGTGAGCTCCGGGGAAAGGATCACCATCAGCGTCACCCCGATGATCAGACGTATCGGCTCCATGAACATTCGGTCCGACGAGTTGATGAGGGCGATGTGCATGCGCTCCACGTCGTTGGTGAAGAGCGAGGTGATTTCACCGTGGCGAAAAGTGCGTGAGAACGAAAGGTCGATGTTCGTGAGATGGCCGAAAAGCTGCTGGCGCAGATCGAACAAAACGGACTGGTTCACGGTCAGCAACAGGTACAGTTTGACAATGCCCAGCGCTGTCGACGCGACCTGTAAGAGCAGAAGCGCGCCGATTCCGTATAACAACGAGTCGAAAAGCGAATTCTCATCGAACAATGAGCCGCTCAGATCATCGAGGAATCCGACGATTCCTCCCGACATGTCTACGGTGGAGAGCGAGCTTCCGTCGCCGAGAACCCTTTCGATGATGGTTGCGCCGACCCAGATCGTGATGATCTGCAAAACCAGGGTGATGAGAGAAATGACCCACGTGCATACGATCGTACGACTGTATGGAAAAAGATATGTGAGGAGCCGGCGTATCTTTTTTATCATGGCTGCCCGAAAAGGAACGGAAATCCGTGGAGAAATACAGCGTCCTTCCCGTATCGGGAAGGGCCAAAGTCTGTCGCCAGTTCGAGAGCTTCTTGTCGGAACGAGATTTTTAACGGCCAATCAACGCCGTATAAAACACCGAGATCGGACAAGAAACCTCTCTTCCGTGCCGCTCGTAGTTTTATCTCGGACCCGCGGCGCATCGATCAACTGAAAGTGCGTTCTGACAGCAAGATAGAAAAGAGATGTTCTCGCTTGCCAAACATGGGAGGTTACCAAACGATCCCTTGCAGTCAAGCCAGATCTGATCGCGGCACGCGCTCGAGCCGCCCCTTGAGGGATAGAGGTTATTCGTGATTTCACAGGGTTGAACAGGGGCGACAAAGAGGGTGTCTTCATATCCCGGAGAGATTTCTGGTATGGTACAATTCAATCAGAGAGGGGACGACGAAACGGACCGTGTTTGGAATTTCAATCAGTTGCCGGAAAAAGCCGCAGGTCGATGAGATGGCCCATTCCCGAAAAGACTTGAAGCGCTGGGATCTCCAGGTGTTCGATCAAGGTATCACCGTTGTATCCAACGTGGATCTCGATGGGCTCTCCTTTTCCCGGCCGGCCCGTTCCACCTCTTGCGAGCTCCACTTGATCGAAGGGCCGCCTGTCAACACGTCCTACGATGTGGAAACCTCGAGGCTCGTCTTCATGGCACCGGAAATCAATCACCATATGATCCGCCAGATTTTCGCTTTCCTGGTCGATCTGAAATCCCCGGCTTTCAGAGCCGTGCACGGTAGCGGCCTCGTTATCGGCCGGCACGGTGTTTTGATGATCGGGAATCACGGAACCGGCAAAACAACATTGGCCACGATGTATCCCCGGGCGGAAATGATCGACGACGATATCCTGGTCGTGGACGAGGGCTCCATGTACACCGTTGAAATTCGGCCGGAACCCGCTCGTCCACAGAAGATCGATTTCGTATTTCTACTGGAAAAAAGTCTTCCCGGGGGTTCCATCACACCCGTGGATGGAGAAATACGGCGAGAGTATTCCGTTCCGGACGCATTTCCGGAAAGTCTTCAAGACCTGTACATCTCTCGAGATCCAATCAAGCTTCAAGCGTCTGTTCACAGGATCGGAACGGCCGACAATCCCGAGTCCACGAAGGCGGCCATCGACGCCTTGTTGCGGCGGAGTTGACGCGCGGACGGGCGTGCCGCGTGTCGTGAGATTCCCGAATCGTCTGGTGTGATCGTGCGAAGGTCGTCGAAATAGACGCGCCGCCTTCGGTTGCTCAGTTATCGGCCTCTCGATATTCGGGCGGGCGATAACCGAATCGATCGACAATGATCTTGTCCCTCTCGGCGATCAATTCGATGCTTTTTTCATCATAGTAGTAAATCGTGTCGCTATGTAAGGAACGATTGATTTTTCTTCCAGACAGGAACGGTATCAGTTCTTTTGTCTGCTTGCTCAGGCCGTGCCCCGTATCTTCCAGTATCCGGACGAGGTCATCCGGAATCGACTCGGTGCGAATGACATCGGTCCACATGTTGTGACGATCCAGGAATTCACTCAGCTCTTCCATGCCGGAAAAACCCCCGGACTCTTCTTTCTCGAACAGGAGGTGCCACGGCGTGGCGAGACAGACATAACGAAATGTGAACAGGCCGGCAAAACGTGATATGGACGACTCGGCGTAGAGGCCGTCCACGTCGTTTCTGTAGTCCCGATCGTTGACCATGTCGAGCCATCCGCGAAAGTTCTCACCCTTCTTTGCATCGGAGTAGACCTTGCGCCACGCCTCCTTCCTTCTGGTGACCTCGTTCGAAGGAAGCAACCTCAGGCCTGGAGAGTCCGGGGCGGTCGTGTCGTCGTAGACGCCCCCCTCTTCGCCGCAGCCATAGGCCCAGAGCGACACATACCAATCCCAGGGATTACGAATCGATCCGACGATCGGAATCGTACCTGTTTGATGGGTGATCATGTTGTGTTTGTTGGTGAGAACGCCGCCGACGTGATCCATTAACAGTGTTCTGATCTGGGTACACCCTGTTTTGTGCAGCTCGACGTAAATCAACTTGTTTCCGATGAACATCGCGATCCTTCTTTTCGACAATAGGGAGTGCCACTATCACGGCAGTCTCGTTTCAGTTCTTTTTTACACGCATGTTTACTTTCTGTTTTTCCGGGGATACCTCTCTCGCCTCCGCCTTTTCGATTCTACCGCGCAGAAAGATTCGAGATGCAACGATCGACATCGGCCAGATCGTGATGAACACGAGCGGCAGGAAAAGGAGGTTCAGAAACCTGTTCGAGAGACGCAATCCGTGCAGAAAACGGGTCGTGGTCCAACGGGTCACGGAATTTTTCAGGCCGAGCCATTTCAGTCCGCTGTCGCTGAACAGATAGAAGATGAACGCGTAGGCCATGGTGCCGTAGAGGAACCCGGATAAAGTCGAATGATAGAACCCGAAGGGGCTTCGGGCAACAACGAGGGGGTGATTCATCCGGTAAAGGAATGTGGAGTTCCAGTTCTTTTCGAAAGCGATGGGAAACTCGATGGCCGGGTCGATGTTTTTCCTGCACGAGTCCAGAACCGATGCGGCGAAATTCTTCATCTCGAGCTGCCCCAGCTCATGCTCCACCCAGTCGAAATCGAAGGCAGAACGGTTTTTCCGGATCAGCGCAGCCAGGTCCAGAAACCAGATGAACCGCGAGCAGAAGTGATTCACCCCCATGTGAAGCAGGAGAAGCACCAGATGCATGCCGACATCGGGCGACTCCAGGCACTCGTCCTCTGTCGCCACGCGGTACACTTTTTCTTTGTTGCGAGCGAAGAACTCCAGTATCGGATCGGTCAGAAATTTGGTCAGGAACGACGCCTCCACCTCGAACGAGTCGACCTCCGCCTTGAATTTTCCCGGCTCGCGCATGCGTTTCAGAAAGGTGGTCGCTTCCCTTCTGTCCGTCGATCTTCCTTCCAGAGCATCGAGGAGACGGTTCGCTTCGTCCTCGGTCCGCACATAAAGGTCGATGTCGCCAAAGGCGCGCACACCGGGATCCTCATAGGCTTGCTTCGTCAGGATCGGGCCCTTCATGAGCACGCAGGGAATATTCAATTCGCGCGATCGAGCGCCGATCGTGCAGCAGACTTTCCGGGCACGTTCGTGGTGCAGTATGTTGCTGAAGTAACGATGCCGGGCGTGTTCGGAGAGCTCCTCCGACCCGATCAACCCGGAGACGGCGAGATGTCCGGCAGCTCCGCCGAGCCCGTGGGCGTCGATGTATTTCCAGAGCAGTTCGACGTCGCATCCGGACGGTATCTTCAACTCGCGGTGCTGATACCACGCGCCGGGCAGGTCGATCAGAGCTTCCTGCTCGAGCCGGCTGAATCGCGAAAGGTCCGTGATGTACCACGAACCCGGCCTATCGGGGGGTGCGCCCGCTTCGGTTCCCTTCCGCTCTTCCATGAACGACTCGCTATTCTGAATCCGGTATCAGCCACGCCTGTTTCGAGGGGTGAATTATACCATCGCCAGAATGTTTTTCCCTTATTCCCGTTGTTCGGGGATACCCTCTTGCGGACCGCCCGGCCGGGATCCTACCGGCCGGGCATCGAGCGGGACGAGGCCCGGACCGTTAAACGTCTTGCTGAACCCACTGCGTTTCGGCTTCGTGTGTCTGCATGGGCTGGTGTTCCCTTCGCAGCTCGTCCTTGGCTTTCATTTTTCCCTTGGCGCTCGTGTAGTCCGCGTGGCGCACACTCACCGAATCTCCCATCTGGGGGAACGACTCCCCGTCCTTGGCCTTGTACCAGGAGCCGTCGGGGTTCTGGAAATGCGCCCAGAGCCAGCTCGTTTTGTGCTCGCATCCCCCGGACGGATTGTCGAATCCGCTGCTTCCGGTGATCGTTGCCCAGATGCCGTGTACCTCTATGGCGATCGAAACCCACAGCTTGGACGGGCAGTTACCGGCAAACTTCTTGACAGGCGTGGCGCCCGACGCGAAAGCGACATAGGCGAATGTCGCCGCGAAGAGCAGCACCAGAACAGCAATGGTGGTTCTTTTCATCTCCATACCTCCTAATCAATCGAGATCTGTTTTTCCGGCTGCGCAACGATTTGCAGTCGCCGGGTTCTGGGATCTTTTTTCGGCCAGTTCCCTGAAGTAGACATGCTCCTCGAGATAGGTGCCTTCCCTTTCGTCCATGATTCGCATCCGCTCGGGAGTCTGATGGCCCAGGCTGACCGTCTTCCTGGTCCACTCCATGTTGTAGTCCTGGACCGAAACCTGTATTCGAATCTCGTAACTGTCGCGGTGCAGGCTCCTGTCATAGAAGCCGGGAATTACGATCGCCTTTTCGATCGTGTACGTTCCCGGCGTGAGGGCGTCGAAGAAATCGATGTTCTTCGTGAAGTGGGTGATCCGGCCGGCATCGTCTATGGTCTGCCAGTCGACGATGAATTTTTCGATGGGGATTTCCCCGACGGTGAAGTCGATTTTCAGGGAAAAGTCCCTCTCCTTCGGATCGCTCGGAACCAGGTCGAGCTTCACGCTTGCAGCGCCCGGGCAGAGTTCGCACCCGTCGTGCGCCGCTGGATCGTCCTTCACGGCCCGGTCGATCGATCGGTAGAAGAGGCCCCCCGATACTCCGAGAGCGATGATGGAAAGGCAGAGGCTGACGAAGACGATCCTTTTCGTGCTGTCTGGCATGCGGTCCTGTTCTTGGAAGATGAACGATCGCGTCGGATAAAAGAGGGCTACTTCTTCTCGAGCACCACCCTTTTCTCCTCGATCTTTCCCTGTTTCACAGCGACCTGGAAGACCAGGTCCTTGTATCCCGGCGAACCCACCTTCACGCGGGTCACGCCTGCGGGCGCTTCGAAATAGCGTTTACCGCGGGAGAGTCCAAAAGTGGGTACGGCCACCGGCGGACCGGAAAGGGGACAGAAATTGACCTTCGCGTCGATGGTCCCGCCGGCCGCGTCGATCGCTTCGAGAACCACCATTCCGCTGGGCGTCAGTCCCGTCGGCCCCATGTGCAGCTCCTGTCCGGCCTGGAGGCGGAAGGGCTTGGAGATGAATGGCAGGTAGTCGGGAGCCTGGACCCGAAGCCGGTACGTCCCCTCGGGGACGTACTCGAACCGCACACGGCCTCCCTCGCCGCCCTGCACCACGACCCTCTCGTCGTCGTTGCCGCCGGTTCCGTCGAGCAGGTATGCCGACCAGCCGCAAAACCAATCGCCCATTCTCTCGCCGCTCACCGTGTCGAAGAGCTCTGCCGAAACCGTGCCGGCCGGAACGCCCACCTCGACCACGAGCGGTCTCGGCGACATCTCGTTCACGTCCAGCGACGCGACCAGGGTGCGGCTGATGCGGGTTGTCTTTTCGCGGCGATTCGTGAGCAGCCAGAGATCCCACCTGCCGTGGGGGACGTGATCGCAGAGGAACACGCCCTCCGGTTCAGCCCGCAGCCGGAGGTTTTGAATCACATTTTCTCGCGGAGCGCGCTTTGTCAGCTCCAATCCCAGCCCGGAGCGACTCTCCGCCAGTGGCCGGGTCAGAATCGCTTTCAGCGGAACAAGGTGTGTGCCGTTTCCGAGCTCGAACCGATCGACGACGACCTCTATCTCGCCATGCCTCTCGACGTTCACGATGCGATCCACCGTTTCGCCACCGTCCCGGCAAATCCGGATCGTCCACCTTCCCTTGCGGAGAACCTCGGGCCGATAGAGATCGCCATTGCCGTCTATACGGTGCTCGAGAGTGGAGTAGAAATGCTCTCCCTTCTCACACGGGCAGGTTGAAGGCATTTCGATGTAGTGAACCTCGATCCAGCGCCCCTCGGCGGGATCGTATCCCGATCCCCGCAGAAGCACCCGGCCCCTGTCGGCGAAGACGAGCGTCAAATTTTCGAGCGGTTCGTCTTCCCCGACGCGGAAATGGACAAGCGATCCGCTGCTGTCCACGACTGCCTCGTTCTCGAAACGCCGATCCTGCTCGATGTACTCGATCGTGTACTCGCCCTGCGAGAGTCCGGCGAGCCGAAAGCTGCCGTCATCGCCGACACGCGCCTTGCGATCCCCCCTCACATGGCCCTCGGCGAACCGCGCCGCAGCGCTCACGATACCGCCGGCGCGGGGTTCGCCTTCCTGATTGACCACGTATCCGCTGATCGATCCGCCCGGTATCTTCAGATCCTGGGTCCATCTGCCCGGACTCATGACAGACACGTTGGGCAGGCTGACGATGCTGGCCCCTTCCGACAACTCCACGGTCACGAGGTACACGCCTCGAGAGACCTTGGTGAATTCGTAGAAACCGGTGCTGTCGGTGACGGCGACGGCGCCGACCGGCGGAAACCTGTGATCGATCTGCATGATCCTTATCGAGGCATCCGCAATCGGCGTCCCCCCCTGGGCGTAAAGGATTCCGCCCAGCATGACATGCTCGTCGGTGGGCCCGAAGTCAACCCGCGCGTCCTCGTCGAAAACGTCGACGACCTTTATTTCTTCGGTGAATTTACCGGTGAAATCGCCCGAAGCAGCGGCCGTTGCGCATTGTCGGCCCGATCCTGGCAAGCTCGCGCTGACCCGGACCCTGCCGGGATTGACAGGGAAGGTTCGATAAGATCCGTCCTCACCGCTCACAACAGAGCCGTAGGCCGCGTTCTGCTCATCGGAAGCGAAAATGGAAACTCCCCGCAAGGGCGCGCCGCAATCGTCGCGCACCGTGCCGAAGACGATCCGCCCCCGCTGCAGCTCGATCACCCGCATCCCGTCGGTCGGCCGGGCGATGATCCGCGCGGGCGCGTAAGACTCGTGAAAAACGGCGATCTCCGCACAACCGTCCCGCTCCGTCAGGCCGTCGAGGGCAAAGTTTCCTTTTTCGTCGGTCAGCGTGAAGTCCCCTCCCTCGCGCAGAGCGGCCACGGACATGGTCCGGCCCTGTCGCCCCTCGAATACCATGGCGCCCGCGATCGGCGCCCTGTCCCGGGCGTCGGTCACGACACCCCGGACCTCCATTCCCGGTTCCATCAGGATCACGAGATCCCTGACGCCTTCCGGGCCGTTCACGAAGAGAGGATCGATTCCGGCTTCCACGTACCCGGCGGAGTCGACGTCGAGGGTGAACTCGCCGCCGCCGTCGACACGCACGGAAAAGACGCCGTCGGCATCCACGATTCTCTGTTTCGTTACGGTCCGTAACTCGCGGTCTCCCCAGAGAGACCGATCCCGACCGGCATAGCGGCTGACGGCGAGCCGATAGTCGTGAACGGGCAAGCCGGACCGTCCATCCACCACCCTTCCCGACAGTACCAGGCCCTTTGGATCTACAGGCAGTCGCCGGTGCGGTCCCGGGGGTGCGTCCCGAGTTTGGCTGTTCTCCTCGTCAGTCGCGTCGATCGGTTCCGGGGGGCCGTCTCCGCGCGAAATGCAGGCGGCGTCATCGATGATGACATGTTTCAGTGAAAGGTGACGATCGGAGGTCTTTGCGATGTAGATGGCGGAGGCGAGTATTACCAGTGTACACAACACTAACCAGGTGAGAGTTTTCCCGGAGTGATTCTTCATTTTCCCTCGCGTGCGCGAAAACTTGGCCCCGTTTTCTTCACGCCGGCGTATCCCTGATGAGTAGAGCCGATGGACACTGCTTTTAAAAAAGCCCTTGCCAGAGGCGTCTGCATTCCGACCAGCGATCGGGATGCTATGTATATCGACCAAGCCGTGATGCAAAATCAAGGGCTCGATCGTTTTGAGCCGATTGAAAATTCCCGGACGGAAAGGTATCAATTACCTCCGTCGACTATTCAATTCCGCGAGTTCGAAATCGAATTCAAGAAAATAAAAAAATATCCAGTACGATTCGAGGCGCAGGGAAGGTTCGTGGGCGGGTCGGTGCTGCTCCGGCACTGCTCATTCTCGATCGAAGAGCGCATTCTTTCCGGCGGCTTCTCATCCACGAAAAAGGCGGACCTCGCCGTGGAAGGCCCGAGGGGCCGGGAGGTCCGCCGAGAGAAAATCAAGACGTCAAGAAAACGTGAAATGGCAGTGCTGATGCCATTCGAGGTCGTCCGTCAGCCGGGCCGGAATCAATACCTGGCCCTCACCGTCCAGAGTCCGTACGTCGATTCGATCGGCGGATACTGGTTGGAGTACAATGCGTTCGGATCGAAGGGGCCGCTCGTCGAGCCTGCAAGGTACGCGCTTCCAGGCAGGTAGAGGGTGCTCGTATCGATCCCCAGGCAGTACTCGCCCGGGTTGTGGCGGAGGTTGTATCCGACCCAGAAGTCGCTGGTCATCACCGTGGTCGGCGTGATCGCATCCCACCAGTGGATATCGAGGTCGACATTGTTCACCGTGCCGTAGCCCCAGTAGACGAGGACACAGTCGGTCGGTTCCTTGTCGTCGGAATAGTCCTCCCAGATGTAGAAGTCGGTCGGCGTGCCGTTGGCCGGGCCATAACCCGGATACACGGGCGAGCCGAAAATGGTGCCCACCTCGTTGATCGTCTCCCCGCCGGGAATCACGTCGAAGCGGTGCATGCCGACGAGTTCACCCCCCGCGGTGATGCCGAGGAGGTTTTCCGTCGATCCGTCGTCCCACCTGTACTCGGGGAGAACGGTGAAATTGCACCAGTCTTGCTTCCATGAAAAACCAGGTTCCAGGAAACCGTTATCATTGTTGGCGGTCTCGAGCGCGAAGCAGATCGAATAGGCGCCCAGCGGGCAATAGGCTGGACCACTGGGGAAGCTGGGAAAGGGTTGGGGAATGAGGAGCGGCGGGAATCCGTCGATCGTGGATAAGGTTCCGCTGAAAAATTCTTTGAACAGGACACCTCCCCAATTCATACCTCCCCACGATCCGCCTCCAACCGTTCCCCAGGCTCGCCAGAAGGCCGTGCTGGTTTTATTGCACACCAACCACACATCGCACGGAGAGGATCCGTGGCTGCCTGCCTCGAACGCCACCTCGACCATCACCGGCTGGGTGACGCCGACCTCGACGTTCGGCCCAAGGTTGTTGATCTTGACGCCGACCGTCGGGTCGGTGCGCGATTTACCCGGCCCCGCGGAGGACGGCGTACGATCGCAATCAGCCGGATTGCAGACGGCCGTGACAAAATCGTCCTGCGCGCAGACCACAGCGGTCATGAAAGAGAGCAGGACAAGAAGAGCTGTTCCTTTTCTGTTCATGATTTTCTCCTTCTATCCGACGTTCCGTCCCTGTTGGCGCCAACGGGCGCACGGGTGGCAAGAGAAATGAACATCATCGAATTCCAGGTGCCGAATGTTTCCGACAGTCAGCGATCGACTCGGTCGGTTTATATATAAAAGCGCAAGTGGTTGCGGGACGCGCTAGCGAATTTTTATTTTTTCCAAAATATCTATCCGCACCGTCCAACGGCCCCTTACCAGACGCCCAGCTCGACCAGCTGCTCCGTGGCCCGAGCCGCCCACCCGCGGTTGGCTGCCGGACTGGCCGGACTCGGGTGGAGAATGACGCCCACCTTCACCCCGTCGAGAGACTCCTCGGCGCGTTGCAGCGCGAAAGCGCCCACGCCGATCACCCACTCCGGCTCGAGGATGCGCACCGCGGCGCGAAGATGCTCGTCGCAGAGAGCGAAGAGGCTCCGCCGCTCGCCGCTCTTCAGCTTGTCGGGTGTGATGTTGCGGCCGCTCTCCTCGAGAAAAGCCAGCGGACAGTAGTTGGCCACGAAGTGCTCCTCGAAAAAGGCCCGCGCCTTTCCGAACCGCTTCCCGAAGAGCCCCCACAATCGCTCGCCGCTCACCTCGGAACGGGCGCAGTCGAATCCGTCGACAGGACGCTTGGGATGTTCCCGGGCCGGTTTCTTGACGGCCGTCTCGATCCCGAGCCAGTCGCGGACGGCGGCGATCTGCCCGAAGGGGACGCCGGTCTGGACCATTCCCCACGGTCCGGGATTCATGCCGAGCAGCAGAACGCGCTTCGGGCCGTCGGCGTAGGCCTTCACGTATCGGGCGTGGGCGCGCCGCGCGTAGTCGAGCGGGTTGTAGACGAAAGCGACCGGAGGGCCGAACCGCAAGGCGCTCGCGGTGTCGCTGAGTTTCCGGCCCGCCCGAAGCAACCTGTCGGCAATCGACATCGTCTTTTCTCCGGCAAAAATGGGGGAGCGTCCCGGGTATCCGCCGATTTCGACAGAAGCTATTCGCCGGGATCGGCCTTGGCTTTCGGCAGGTCTCCACGGTGCTTCCCGTTGATCGTGACACCGCCGCTCGAAATGACGACCTTGTCGTTCTGTTTCAGCTCTCCATAACTCGTGTCGCCGATGGCAAGCTCACCATTTTCGTAACTCAATTTGCCGCCTCTGATCGAGATCTCTCTGACTTTTACCGAGTTTCTCTGAATGTAGAGGTACGACGGTTTGGCTGAACATTCGATATCGATCACCACGCCGTCGGACTGGATGTTGATCGCTCCACCGGAAAGGGTAGTGATCTGCGTCGTGACTTCTCGATTGGAGGCGTTCCGGCCATCCTGGCTCGCTGGTCCGCAGCCTGCCAGAAGGACGAGGAACAGAACGGCCGAAACCCCTAGCCGACAGAATTTTCGAGGTACCATCGGGATGTCCTGCCAAAACGTTGATGATATCTGATCTCTACCCGGTGATCAGACGTGTACCTATTCGAGAATAGAGGGGTCGAGCCCCGCTGTCAAGGGCGCCAGGACCGACCGGCGCGCGTTCAGACGAGGACGATCTCGTCCTTTTCGTGATCGAAGAGCGCCACCTTCCCGTTGCGCTGCGACAGCACCGCCATGTGCAGCACGGTCTGCGTGCGGAAGGCCAGATCCATCGGGCTCCACGTCTTTGTCTTGCGGGCGAGGACACAGTCGAAGAAGTGCTTCCAGTGCTCGATCAGGTTCTCGCCATGTTCGATCGGAAAGCGCCGCGCCGGTTTGGCCCCCTCGATCCTGATCGGCGTGAAGGCGATCTCCTTGTTCCCGTCGATGGTCAGCGTGCCGTCCCATCCGCGGATCACGGGCTGCCGCTGCCCCGAGCCGCGGTGGTCGGTCGTCTGATAGTCGTTGCCCTGGGTGCCGAGCACCGAGATGGTGACACCCTCGGGATACTGGGCGAGCAGGTTGAAGGTGTCCGGCACCTCGCGCAGTTCGTAGTGGTAGCGGTGGATGCCGCCGAGAGCCACCACCTTTTCGGGAAGCCCCACGCCGAGGATGTCGACGACCTGTGTCAGGGAGTGGGGAAAGAGATCCATCACCGGCCCGCTGGCATAGTCCTCGAAGAGCCGCCACCGGAAGAAACGGTCCACGCTGAACGGCCGTTTCGGAGAGTCGCCCAGAAACGCGTCCCAGTTCAGATCCTTGCCCGGCTTGGCGTTCGGGTCTGGAATCCCCATGCCGCGCTCGCCCCAGTCGCCGATGCGGAAGAACCCGGTCTCGCCGAAGATCGGCTGTCCGATCGCGCCCTCGGCGACGAGTGTCTTCATCTGGTGCCAGACCGAGTCGCTCATCGCCTGTGTGCCGAGCTGGAAGACCCGGTCGGATCGGGCCACGGCCCGCGCGAGCTTCTTGGTCAGCGCGAACTGGCGCCAGTGGGTGACCGGTTTTTCGCAGTACACGTCCTTGCCCGCCTCGACGGCGTCGATCGCCTGAAAGCCGTGATGGTGGTCGGGCGACGCAATGGCCACCACATCCACGGCCGGATCGGCGAGGAGCTCGCGGTGGTCCATGTAGCCTTTCGGCAGGTTGTGAACCTTCACGGCCGCGTCGAGACGGGGGCGGTAGACGTCGCAGGCCGCCACGAGGTCGATCGGCAGGCCGTACTTGTCTTGCACCTCCTTGACCTCGCGCATGTGGGCCGCCCCGCGGCCGCCCACGCCGATGAACCCCATTCCGATCCGGTCGTTGGCGCCCCGCACCCGGGCCGACGCGATCTGAAAGGGCGCGGCGACCGCGATCGACGCTGCCGCGCCCGCCGCTGTCTGTTTCAGGAACTGGCGCCGCGTGGACCTGCCCGATGCGGGTGTTTGCTCTTTCTTTTCCTTCATCGATCGATCCTCCGATCACTTGTCGTTGTTTTTCCGTTGCGGTCCGTAGGCTTCCAGTTCGACGATCCGGCCGTAGGCGTATCCGCCGCGCTGTTCGCTCGTTTCGATCAGGAGGCGCAGGTAGCGCGTGGTGACCGGATCGAAGCGATGGACGGTGACATTGTCCGAGTTCGCCCTGACAGGGGGAATGATGTCGCTCCACGGTCCCCACTGCCTGGGCGACGACTGGAGACGATAATCGGCCGTGTTGTTCACGAAGGCGTCGAGGATGGGAAGAACCCCTTCGTGGCGGATCACGACCGTGTCGATCGCCACGGGCGCGCCGAAGTCGAGGCGCACGTAGTGGGGGGTGATGTAGGCCTTGGAATTCCACTTGTCCTTCTCGCGCACCAGAAAGCGTCCATCGATCGCTTTTTGCGCACAGTAGTCGGGACCGTACTCGGTCGACGCGTACGCCTCCGTTCCTCGCGCGGCGAGCGCCACGTTCGGTCGGCGGCCGAGGGGGTTTTCGATCGACGACCAGCGGCCGTAGAGCTCCTCGATCTTCTCCGCGCCCACGTGGCCGTCGAAGAGGGCGACGCCGTAGCGGAGGGTGAGTTCTTCTCCCTCGCGCAGGACGCGTGGATTCCGGTGAAGGTGGAGGGTCGCCGCAAGGTAGGCGAAAGGCTGCGACATCGTGAAGAAGACCGCCGGATGGCGCGAATTCAGATCGTGATCGAAGAGGGTCACGGTGACCGGTTTTCCCGACGCTGTCGATTGAAGCGCGCACCATCGCCCCGGCGTGAGGCGCTCGTCGCCGCGAAAGACCTTTCCGTCCGCGCCCGGCCCGTGAATGAACCGCGCCTCGCCGTTCATCTCGCGCAAAAAGCGGAGGCCGAGGCCGTAGTAGTGGCTCCCCGAGAGCGGCACCGCGCCGCGCCCCCGCGCCGGCGTCAGCGCGGTCTCGAAGGTGATCAGCGTGGCCGGGATCTTCGCCCCCTCCACGAGCCGCACCGTGCGCGTTTCGTCAAGGATCGTCCCGCCCTGCGGGCCGCGCCACGCGATCGAGTCGCGAAAGCCGGCTCCCCCTTCCCCTTCGAGAAGCTCCAGCCCGACCGACTCCTGGCATCCCACCACCTGATCGTCGTGTTCCCCCCAGAAATCGATCCCCGCCGCACCGAGAGCGAACATGAGTCCGTGGTGGTGCTTGTGGTCATCGGGGCTGTCGAGGAGAACATTCAGGCCGCCCGGGGTGCAGAGCTCCTTGACGTAGGGCTTGAACGGCGTTTTCTTCCGGTTGTAGAGCATCAGAAGGCGGTCGGCTTTCTCGACGCTCACCATTCCTTCCGGGGAATCGGCGGTTGCCACGGCAGACTCCTCGCCGCCGGCACACAGAGCGCAGAGGGCGAACACCAATGTCGGGATAAAGAACAAGAGCCGGAAACCTCGAGTCACCATGGGCGACATCCTCCACAAACAGCATGCCCCGAGTCTATCCCGGATGCTCCTCGACCTCTCCCCTCCGGCGAGTATACTGGGTGACGACGGAGAGCGAAAGTCTCCATGATACTGTAGGTCCGGGATTCGGTTTGTTTACGGGAGAAAGTCATGGGCAACATCTTCATCGGCATCAACCTCGAGTTCGTCAGGCACGACGACAAACCCTTCGAGTGGGGCGTGGAGAAGGCGGCCGCCATCGGATACGAGTACGTGGAGCCGATGGTGCACTGGGGGCGGGAGCTCCTGAGCGAGGCCGGGTACTTTCACAGCGTCTCGATGCTCGACGATCCCTATCGCGTGTCGCGCGCCTGCGAGCGTGCGGGCGTCAAGCTCTCCGGTTTTTCGTCGCACACCCCGCTCTGCAAGCCGGAGGTGAGTGTCGACTACCTCAAGCAGGCGATCCGTTTCGCCGCCGAATGCGGCGCGCCCGTCGTCAACAGCGACGAGGGGCCGAAACCCGCATGGACGACGAGCGACGAGGACCACGTTCTCATGCGCTACGTGCTCAAGGAGGCCGCCGCCCTGGCCGAGTCGAGGGAGATCAAGATCGGCATCGAACCTCATCAGCAGTACAGCAAGACGCCCGACGGTCTCGACCGGATCCACGGGCTCGTCGATTCCCCCGCCATCGGCATCAACTTCGACATGGGCAACAGCTATCTCGCCGGGCAGGATCCCTACGAGTGGCTCGAGCGGGTGAGGGACCGCCTCGTCCACCTCCACGCCAAGGATATCTCGATCGAGCAGTCCGATTCGGAGCGGGGCAAGGTGACCGGCACGCCCGTGGGCTGCGCGTGCGGCGACGGCGTGATCGATTGGGCCAAGACGATCGAGATCTGCCGCGGCGCGCCGTGCGACATCGTGTTTTCGGTGGAGTGCGGCACGGTGGCGCAGGCCGAGCGCAGCTTCGCCCATTTGACGCAACTGCTCCGGTGACGCCCTCATTGGTGTCTGTCATGCCTTTCACTTTGCACATCCACACCGGCACCACGAATCCCTCGTGAGATTCGGCGCATGGTGACAACCGCCCCGACTGCCACAAGGCGGCGTTCTTCGACGGCTCCGGCCGATCGCGGGTGTTCAAAATTCCGGTTTATGAGAAACAATCGCGCCTCTCGACACTATATTGTGTGAACCTTCCGGGATTCGAGAGGTAGAGACGTATGCGGGTTTCGACAACGACGCTGTTGCTCGTTCTTGTCTTCGCACTGTCGGCGTTCGCCGATGAGGAACCTCTTCTCTCCGCAAAGACACTGAAACACCTCGACTCCGCCGCCCGCCAGCTCGCGCGCGCCGGCGAGACGGCCGCCGTGGAAAAGCTGATCGCCATGCTGGCGCGGATGGACTACGGCCGTGACGCGCTGCGCAAGCTCCAGGCCGAATGCGAACGTCGGCTGGCCAAGCCGCGGCCGAGCGCGTCATCCCTGGCCGGTGCGGCGCGGAAGCTCCGTTTCACCGTCCGCCAGATGGCGGACGAACTCCCCGCCCTGCCGAAGGAGAAGCGCCAGATCCTGGCGCGGGCCCTTCTCAGTCTCGACAGCGCGCTGCCCGCCGTACGCGAGGCGCTCGGGCACACGCTCGCCGAGGGCGCGCTGGGCGACGTTCTCGGCCCGGAAAAGGAGCGGCGGCGCGCCCGGATCGAGGCCCAGATTCTCGATGCGACCCGCCTCGATTTCGACATCGAAGAGGGGCCGAGCGATTCGGCGCTCCTCGACGAGATTCTGGGCAGGCCGGGCGCCATGGTCTCCTGGGAGGCGCTCACCTTTCACAGCAACCTGAGCGCGCAGAGGCTCGAGCGCATCGTCGAGGACGTGCTCAGGGGGCTCGCCCTCTCCAACGCCCTGCGCACGGGCAGCCTCGCCGTGCCCGATTTCATCTGGGAGCGGGACTATCAGAACTTCGTCGTTCTCGACTCGAGGGATCTCTACCTCCGGGCGGTCGAGACTTGCGTGAACAACAGCCTCATGACCGAGGCCGAGGGATCGGACGCGAAGCTGCTGTCCGCGCAGTTCAGCAGCGCCGGTTTCTGTCTCAACTTCGACTGCACCGAGGCGAGGATCAAGGCGAGCCTCTTCAATTTCCTCGGCGACTTCAGGGACTCGAGCCGCTACGGGGGAGAGCTTGCCACCTGCCTCTACGCGGGGCACATGAACTGGGTCTGCCTGCGCCTCTTCGGATCGTCGAGCCCGAGCTTCGCGTGGGACGAGGTGAACGAGTCGAACGCCGGCTGCGGCGGCCCCAAGTATTCGCCCAAAGGGGCCGGCCTCGGAGCGCTCGGCGACAAGGCCCTCATGCGTCTCACCGGTTCGAGCCTCTTCGGGTGCCGTTCGTGGCTGATCCACCTCGTGGAGAACGAGCGCGATCCACCCTGGCATCAGATCGCGGCGATCGACGAGATCGAGCGGTTCTCGGGAACCTTTCTTCTCAAGAGCACGGTCGTCGTCGAGTACCTGCAGGAGAAGGGCGGGCTGGAAGGCCTGCTCGCCGCCACGGCGCGCGACGCGCAGCCGGACGGTTCAGCGGGCTCCCTATCGAGGGCGGGCCTCTTCGAGACCGCTCTCGGCGGATCGATCACCGATTTCGACCATCTCTGGAAGGTGTGGCTTCTCGAGCAGCGGCCCGGGCTTTGCCAGGATCTCGAGACCCTGGCCGACGCGCGGTCGGTGCGCGAGGAGGAGCGGCTCCTCGCCTGCCTGAACGGGTTGAGACAAAAAACGTGGAACAAGGAGAGCCTCGGCCCGTACATGCGCGTCGGGGTGGACCGTTCCCTGTCGCGGGGCGCCCTGGCTCACGCCGCTTATCTCGACGCGAATCCCGAACAGGCCGCGCTCTGGCCCAATTGCCACGAGGAGTACACCAACCTCGAGGGCTACTCTGCCGAGGGTTGCTGGGCGGGTCTCCATTCGGTCATCTGGCCCGGTTCGTTCAAGAACAATCCCGAGCGGGCCGTGACGAACTGGATGGGGACCTTCTATCACCGGCTGCCCCTTCTCCGGCCCGGGTTGTTCCGCGTGGGGTGGGGCGCGAGCAAGCAGTACGCCGTTCTCGACGCCGAGACGCTCGTTCTTCCCGACGACCGCCCCTACGCCATGCTCTGGCCGTACCATGGAATGAAGAAAGTCCCCCGCCGGTTCGCGCCCGAGATGCCGAGCCCCGTGCCCGGCGCGGACCAATCGACGTGGGGTTACCCGATCACGCTGCAGGTCTATCTCGGCGGCAGCGAGCCGCGGTACGAGATGGAGCTCTTCGTCGAATTTCCGCCCGGCGACGACGGCGCGGTGCCCTGCTATTTTTCCACGCCCGCCCGGCCGACCAATCCGGAACTCGCGCCCGCCAATGCGTTCTGCCTCATTCCCAAGAGCGCTCTCGAGCCGCGCACCACCTATCGCGTGGTGGCGCGTGATCTGCGCAACGACGACGAGATGAAATGGCGGTTCACGACGGAGTAGGTCTTTTTGGGAACAGCCTTCGGCGCCCCTTCCAAGCCCGATACCAAACCATCAAAAACCCTCAAAAATCTGTTTTCCCGCCGAACAGGTAGGCTATTAAAAAAAGATTAGGTACATGAAGGGCTCGCCAAAGACAGCGCAATCATCGAGCGAAGGAGAAAGTGATGTTCAGATCGGCAAGGATCCTTGTTTTTCTCGCGGTGATCATCGGAGTCGGCACCACCCTGATTCCGGCCGCCGAGGTGTGGACCCGGACGAATGGCCCGGAGGGCGGCACTGTCACGGCGATCGGGTCGAGCGGCACGAGCCTCTTCGCGGGAACCTGGGGCGGCGGCGTCTATCGCTCCCAGAATCATGGCGCGTCGTGGATCGGCCTGAAGAGGGGCTTGCCCGGCTCGCTCGAGGTGGTCGACGTGGCCGTTGCCGGGGGCGGCGTGTTCGTCGGCACCAGCGATGAGGGCCTGTTCCGCTCCTTCGACGACGGCGCCACATGGACAGCGGTGAACTCCGGCCTCGGCGATCTGGAAGTCCTTCAGCTCATCTCCCGCGGCGACGACCTGCTCGTCCTGATCGGCAGCTTGCTCGGCGCGGATCTCTACATTTCGCGCGACCAGGGCGCGAGCTGGGATTTCGTTCCCTCGCCCACCCCCTTCACGGCGATCGTGGCCGAAGGGCCCGTGATCCTCGCCAACTCGGCTTTCGCCATCGGCATCTACCGCACGAGCGACGATGGCGCGAACTGGGAGCTTCTCCCGCCGAACGGCCTCTCCACCAACATCCTCGACGAGTTCGTGGTGAGCGGCAGCAGGATCTACGGCGCGCTCACTTCCTACTCGCCGGGCAGCGTCTACGTGACGTCCGATTACGGGGACAGCTGGACCGCGCTCTCGATCGGTATCCCGAGCGGCTTTGTCGAAGGTCTGGGCGTCCACGGTTCCGTGCTCTATGTGATCAGCGGGCCGACCGATCTCCTCTACCGCTCCGTCGACGATGGGGCGACGTGGGAGGCGGTCGACGGTTTCGGTCTCGAGGGCGGACAGGGCCGCTTGATCAACTGCATCGGTTCGCAGGGCGCCGTCACTTACGCGGGGACCGAGAAGGGCCTCTTCGGATCGCTCGATCTGGGAGACAACTGGCAGAGCGGCAACCGCAAGTTCATCGCCACGCGGACGCAGGCGCTGGCCGGCGACGGCCAGATGCTCTACGCGACCGTTGCCTACGTGCCCCACACTCCGATCAACTCCGTCCTGGCAAAGACCTTGACCCTCGATCAGGTTTACAGGTCGTCCGACAGGGGTGCGACGTGGCTCGCCGGCCATGACGGTCTGCCCGACGGGTGCAACGTCAGGTCGCTGGCTGTTCACGGCTCGTACCTCTTTGCCGGCACGACGCGCGAGGGCGTGTACCGGTCGGCCGATCAGGGCGCGACGTGGGCGCCGGCGCGAAACGGCCTGCCCGAACCGTACGGCGCGTACGGCGAGATCGACCATCTCGTCGTGAGCGGCTCGAGCCTCTTCGCCGCCACGCGGCCCCGCTCGGTCGGGAACGGCCGGACACAGGGCGGCGGGATTTACCGCTCCGACAACAATGGAACGAACTGGATCGAGGTCACCAACGGCATCCCCCTCCTGGGCGAGCACAATCCGCCCTACAGCTACACCTACTATCCCTATCCCACCGGGATGGGCGCCGTGGGAAGCACCCTTTTCTTCGGAACGAAGTACAACGGCATCTTCCGCTCCGTGGACAACGGCGACACGTGGACCGAGGTCAACACGGGCCTGCCCATGCACTACGACAATTTTCCGAGATTCACCTCCTTCGTGGGACTCGGCGCGGACATCTTCGCGAGCTCCCACGGCTTTCACGCGGGCATCACCGACGGCCGCGGCGTGTACCGTTCGGCCGACGGCGGTCTGTCGTGGTCGCGCGTTGCGGGCGAGCTGGCCGACAACCGCCCTGTCAACGCCCTCTGCGTGAGCGGGACCGACCTGCTCGCCAGCGTGGGCTGCCCCGCCCAGCCCCACGAGCTCGCCGGGTGCGAGCGGAGCCCGTTCGACGGCGCCTACCGATCGAGCGACGGCGGCGCCACGTGGGAGCGGTTCGGCGTGCGGCTCGACGGGATCTCGATCACGTCGATGAGCGCCCACGGGGCCGACATCTTCGCGGGTTCTCAGGGATACGGCGTCTGGCGCCTGAGGGGCATCGGCGAGAAGGACAGATTGCGCGTCAAGGGTGTGTTCGCCCGCTGATCGCGATCCCTGTCCGATTTTTTCACTACGCTAAATCATAGTTAATCCACCGGCTCTGCCGGTGAGAATTTATAAGGCTCTGCCG
>CAZUHB010000019.1:42569-97317 GCA_964620445.1 uncultured Phycisphaerales bacterium | reverse complement strand
GCCAGGGAGAAGGAGAGGATCGGCAGGTTCTCGGTCTGCTCGAGCATGCGGCCCTTCCCGTCGTAGAGGCCGGTGACGAAATCCTTGGCCTCGCACAGGATCGGCGAGCGCGTCGTCTTGGTGAGGGAGATGCTCATCTCGTCGGTGATCGATTTGAAGGCGCGCTGGAGCACTGAGACGAGGATCGGATCGATGGGCACTGTCACTTCTCCCTCCCTGATTCCACCTGGTAGTCCCTGGCATGCATTGCCTACACCCTCCCCGGTTCCACCGTGTAATCCTTGCGATGCACCACGTAGGAGCCGCGGCCGTCGACGAAGCAGTCGAAGTTGCCGCTCACGAAGATGGTCGTGTTCACCTGCTCGAGGATGGCCGGGCCCTCGATCCGGTTGCCGTTTCGCAGGGCGTGGCCGTCGAAGACCGGCACCGTCTGAAAGCGGCCCGCCTCGGGAACGTGGACCGGGCGTTCCCCCTTGAGCGCGTCCTCGGCGTTCGCTCTTCCGGCGCTCTCCTCGACGAAGGCGGGCTTGCCGGTCACGCCCGTGGCGCGCACGCGGATGTTGATCAGCTCCACCGGGGTGCCCTCGTCCTCGAGGGAGTAACCGTAGAGCCGGTTGTGTTCCGCATGAAAGCCGGCGAGCAGGCTCTCGAGGTCGCCCGAGCGGACCGCGTCGAGCGAGGCGGGGCAGGTGACCTCGTGGTACTGCTTCACGTAGCGCATGTCGACGGAGACGTCGAAGCGCATCCGGTCGGGCGGGATCTTTTCCGAGCCGAGAGTGGCCTTTCCGTCGTTCACCATCTCCTCGAGAAGGCCGGCGAGGCGGGCGCGGTCGAGATCGGCGAGCGACGCCACGCAGGAGCGCACGAAGTCGTGGCGCAGATCGGAGAGGAGCATCCCGGCGGCGCAGAAGATCGACGACTCGCGCGGCACGATGAAGAAGGGGATTTCGAGCTCGGTGCAGATCATGCAGGCGTGAAGCGGCCCCGCGCCGCCAGCGACCACCATGGGGAACTCGCGCGGATCGAAGCCGCGCTTGACCGTGACCTCGCGCACGCCGTGGGCCATGTTCGTGTTGATCACGCGGTACATTCCGGCGGCGGCGTCCTCGACGGTCATGCCCAGGTGCGTGGCGATCCGTTCGTCGATAGCCTTGGTCGCCGCGAGCCGGTCGAGGGGAAGCTTGCCTCCGGCGAAGAAGTCGGGGTCGAGGTAGCCGAGCACGAGGTCGGCGTCGGTGCAGGCCGGATTCGTGCCGCCCCGTCCGTAGCACGCCGGGCCGGGATCGGCGCCCGCGCTTTGCGGTCCCATGCGGAGGAGGCCGCCCTCGTCGATCGAGCCGATCGAACCGCCTCCGGCGCCGATGGTGACGATGTCGAGCATGGGGAGCGCCAGACGGCGGCGGCCGATCTCGCCCTCGGTCATCGTGAGCGGCGTGCCGTCGCGCACCAGGGCGGCGTCGAAGCTCGTTCCGCCCATGTCGACGGTGAGATAGTCGCGCCAGCCGTGGAGGCCGGTGTAGATGAGCCCCGCGCCCGGTCCGGCTGCCGGGCCGGAGAGGAGCGTCATGGCGGGCCGTTCGCGCGCCACCTCGGGGGTGACCACGCCGCCGTTCGACTGCATGATGAGGAGGATGTTCGCGTAGCCGGCCTCGGCGAGCTTGCTGATCAGGCTCTTCATGTAGGAGTCGAGCTTGGGGCCGACGTAGGCGTTGAGCACGGTGGTGCTCACGCGATCGTAGAAGCGGATCGACGGGAGCACCTCGGACGAGACCGAGAGGAACGCGTCGGGGAGGACCTCGCGCACGATGGCGGCCGCGGCCTTCTCGTGGGCGGCGTTGGCGAAGGAGTTCATGAAGCAAACCGCGACCGACTCCACGCTGTCATTGGCGAGGGCCTCGGCTGTTGCGCGGGCGCTCTCGGGATCGAAGGGCTCGATCTCGCCGCCCGCATAGTCGAGGCGGCCATTCACCGGTAGGCGGCGGTAGCGCGGAACGAGGGGCGGCACATTGGTGAAGCGGTTGTTGTACTGCTCCTCGCGGATCCCGCGCCGCATCTCGAGCGCGTCGCGCACGCCGGGCGTGGTGAGCAGACCGGTTCGCGCGCCCGTATCGGTGAGAGCCGCGTTGGTCGTCACCGTGGTGCCGTGAACGATCGTGTCCACCTGTGCGAGGAGGTCGGCAAGCGGCAGTTCACGTGCCGCGGCGATCTCCTCGAGGCCGTTCATCAACCCGATCGACGGATCTCCCGGGGTGGACAGAACCTTGAAAATCCCGGTACGCCCTTTCTCGTCAGAGACCAGAAAATCGGTAAACGTACCGCCAACATCGATCCCAATCTTCAACGCCATAGCATCCTCCCGTTCGTATGATACTGTTCCCGGAGTAATTCCTCCATATATTGTTCCGGGAACAATTCTTTCATGGGATCGATACAGTTCCATAAGACAAAAGAATGCGAATGCCCGTGGAGCGGTGGGGATTGAAGGCGTTCGTGGGACGTTAAAAGGCCAGGGATGAACTTGATTCAGGCATGAGAGAGTGGAAATTGCGTTTTACTACCTCGCTGACAATGTCGGCGGCGCGACAGCGATACGATCTGTCCGTGAGAAGCAGAAGTTTGTGCTCTCGGATATGACGGCACACACTCGCTTCGGTACTTTCTGTTCGCAGGCTGGTTTCCGAATGTGGCAGCCCCGCCATGGTTCTGAGAAGCCCTGCCGTCAAAACGGTCCATCCCGAAAACCGTCTTCCTCCTGGTCGAACAGGCCACACCGGATTTCCGGATTGCTTCACCGCGATCTCTTCTAAGATCGTGTTGGGATCAAGAAGGATTTGGTCATCCTTGATACCATCAGCATTTCGAACCTGACGGGTCAGCCATCTTCGGATTGCGGCAGGAGCCGCCTGGACAAGATGATCGAGTGGGTCATCGTCCTGACGCCTTTGAGATATCCGTCTGTCTACGAGCTGGCCGAGAGGCGAAGGTATGTCGCCGCCGAAGAGTTCCAAATACGCCGTCGGATCGTAGCTGCCGGATCCAAGTACGGACTTGACCTCCTGCTCGATCGCGCTTCGACAGAGCCAAGCGGGTCCAGATTTACGGATATAGAACCGGGCACTACCATAGGGATAATCTGGGCTCGCCCTCGCCAGCTTCGCGGCAACAGCGTTGTTGTCTATATATCTCACAACCGTTCGCCAATAGACACTCGATAGAATTCGGCGCGAACAGAACCTCCCCCGAAATAGAGGTCCGTCACGGCGACGGCGGCGATTGAACCATCGCACGAACTGGTTCTGAATCCACATCATATTTCCCGAAATGTCCCCACGCAGGCTGCGAAGGAGCAGATGAAAATGGGTGGGGAGAAACGAAAACGCGTGCAGCTCGATTTCATTCCGGCGAACAGCTCGTGCAAGACGTGATGTGAAGAACCGGACGTCCGCGCCCGTTTCGAAAATCGCACGATGAGCGAGGCCTCTGTTCATCACATGATGCCAAGCTCCGGGTTCGTCTTGTCTTTTATAGACCGGCATTAGACCCTCCATCTGGAGGGACGGAAATCCTCAACAAGAGTTACCGATAAATATCGATTGTCCCCATGGAGGATTTGCTCCCGGAACGACTAATGGAGGAATTACTCCGGGAACAAAAATTTCGCGAGCCAGCGGGTGGGGAGAGAGGTTGCGGCTGAGAGGGTGTCCTCCACGGCTTCGAGGTCTCCGGTGGACATCGCGTCGAGGACGGCCTCTTTCAACTCCTTGCAGAACGGGCCTTGAAGTGTGTCGAGCTTCGACAGAAATGACTCCACCGAGGCTGCGCCCCTCCCGTTGCGGCTCTTGCCGTTTCCGTTGCCGGCCTTCAGGCTCTTCAAACACTTGGCAGCCAGGTCGAGCGCCCGCTCCCAGTCCTTGGCGTTGCGGCTCTTGAGAACCGGGGCGACCGCTTTCTTCATTCGCGAATCGACGGTTCGGCCAAGAGCACTCCCCCACTGCAGCAGCACACCCAGCGCCGGCTCCCGCCCCTGGCGCGCCAGGGTGACCGACACGGCTTCGGCCGAATCGACCGCCGTCGCGATCAGTTCGAGTTTCTCCAGCGCGTCGTCCACCTCGGGAATCCCTTCTCCCTCGAAATCCCGCGCCGCCCGCAAGAAGCCGAGCGCGGCCTCCAGATCGCCCCGCGCGAGCGCCGGCCGCCCCGTCCCGCTCCACTGCGAACGCCACTCGAAAAGCGCACGCAGGTTGCGCTGGTCGATGAGGTCGTTCAAGGCAGGCTCCACGTAGCTCTCGAAACCTTTTCTCCACGCGGCGCCGAACTTGAAGCCCGGATCGCCCTCCCAGATCACGGTCTGATCCACGTCGAGCAAGAGCAGCCGCGGCACATTGAACTTTGGAATGCTGAAGAGGCCGAAGGTCTTCCCGTACCCTCTCTGATAGAGCCGATCGAGCGCCACCGCGCCCGGAAAGGGGTGCGACTTCAAATACTCGTCAATCCCATCGCCATCATCGTGCGAACCCACGGACACGAACTCGAGCCCCACGTCCGCGTACTTCGCGGCCAGAAACTCGAGCCAGTCATTCATCGGAATGAGGTTGTTCTGCTTGCGCGTCCAGAAGAGAAGCAAGGTGGGCACCGGTCCCTTCTCGTCCCAGCTCGCCCGCTCCGACTGCACCCACCTCACGTATGTGAGCCACGGCGGCACCTGACCGAGGTAGCTCTCGGCCGGCGCCCCGCCGCGCGCCAGCCCCTCCTCGCGCAGCTTCTCCATCTTGAGGTACCGCTCGATCCGCGCCCCCGGATCATTGGCCGCCCGCGCCAGAAACCGTATATTGCGAAAGCGCGCCTCGCCGAGCCCCATGATCAGCCCCAGCTGCCCGCGCACCACATCGCTCGTGGGAAACTCCTGCGTCACCACGAGCTCGCCGTCGAACCAGACGTCGACGAGCCGGCCCGTCACGTCGAGCCGCATCGTGTGCCACCCCCCCCACGTCGACTTGACAGGATTGTGGCGCCAGATGTGGTACGAACCCGAGCCGTAAAAACTCGTGAGATCGACATAGCCCGACCGCCCACAGCGGCTCCCGCTCGGCGGGCCGGTCTTGGAAGCACGCCGATCGTCGTCGCCACGGACGCCCGCACCGCCACCGCCTCCTTCGACGGCGCCTTCTCCATTCCCCGCACCGCCGGGCGCGCCAGAGCGCCCCGGGAAAAACACGAGCGAGTGAAAGGTCTGATCGTTCTTCTTCCCGAACACGAGCCCGCAGAAGTTGCACTCCTCCGCCTCGGCCCGCACCTCGGCCTCGAGGGAATAATCACCGGGCGTCACCCTGTCGAGAGTCAAAAAGCGATAATCGAAACGCGCCTCGTCGGCAACCTCGTAGCGCGCCACGAGCTCCGGACCGTCCGCCTCGAACACCTCGTTGCCCGCCGCCAACCAGCCGTCGAGGTTCTTCTCGTTGTAGGCCAGCTTCCAGATCCAGAGCGACTTGCCCGACCGCCGCACCGCGGCCTCGAAATACTCGAAGATGTCGGGCAGTCCGAGCTCGCACCCCAGACGCCAGCTCACATCCATGGCCATGAGGGTCAGCCCCTCGGCCAGGTAGCGCTGGGCCAGCATGCGCGCGGTGGCTCCCATCTCCTCGTGCAGCCGTTCGAGCGTCTTGTATCTCGGGTCCCACTTGGCGAGCAGTCGGTCAACGTTGCGTATTGCCTTCTCGTCCGGTTCATCGGCGAACTCGAGCACCTTCATCGCCCGCAGCGCGAGCTTGGCCGCGCGATCGGTGTTCTTGAACTGCCCGGCGAGAAGACGGGCGAAATCGAGAAGCATCTCCACATCGTCGGGCCGCTCCACGATCCCCTTCTCGTAGAACTCCTGGGCGTCGTAGGACTCGCCCCGCTTGATGGCGTACTCGGCCCACTTTCCCCAGGGGCGCGCCACCTTGAGCCGCCCCATCTGCTCGTCGCGCAGGGCGAGGGTCCACTCCTTCCAGAGGATGTCGAGCTCCTCCACCGTGCGCGGCAGCTTCGCCGGCTCCACGCCCTTGGGCGGCAGCACTCCTTTGGTCGCCTTCGAGGGATTGGCCAGAACGACCTCCTCGAAATTGCGCACCGCGCCCTCGCCCGCGCGCCCGCCCGACTTGTCGACGAACTCGCGGAACGCCGGACGGTAGACGAACCGGCCGTCGACCATGTCCTGATAGTTGTAAAGGAAGTAGACCACACCCCACGTGGGCGCATACCAGGGCGGCCCCCACCGGTACTGGTTCTCGATCACGATGCGAAAGGTGGGCGCCTTCTGCGGGGTGCTGCTCGCCGGGTCCTCGCTGTTTATCCCGTCGGTCGAGCTCGACATCCACCCGCGTTCCATCCTCTCCGCCAGGGGAAAGAGCCTGTGGTTGGCCGGAAGGTTGACGCGCACCGTGCCGTTGGCCAGGATCCGGCACCCCTCGAAGTAGGAGGCGAGCCCCTCGTTGAGCCACCCCACCGCGTTGGTCGCAAGGGCAACGAACTGGTGGGCGGCCTCGTGAAAGAGCACGCTCACCATCGACTCGAATCCGCCCGATCCGAGAAAGGTCTCCACCGCCGATCCGGTGAACTGCCCGCCCGACCATTCGGCCGGGCTCGACCCGTACTTCAAATACTCGTCGCGGTTCTTGAAGATGCGCAGGTCGATGCGCGACACGTTGCGGCCGTCCTCGGGCGTACCGTACCGGAAGAAGATCCGGTAGAACGCGTTGATCTGCTCCATCGCCTCGCTCGCCAGAACGAGCACCTCGTAACCCGCATCGGTGTGGGTGATGTAGTTCTCGCGCTCCTTCTTTGCCCGCTCCTGCCAGGTGCCGTGCTCGGCATCGAACTCCCTGATCCACTCGTCGGAAACATCGGCAAACAGATCGGGCGGTGTAGCGCTCTCGGCCAGACTCGGATCGGGCGCCGCGGCGATCCGTTCGATCGCCTCGGTGCTCTGCGTGAACTCCGGATCGAGGGCGAGGATCTCGCCGTGAATGCGGATCGCCGAATGGGGCCTGCCGTTCTTTTCGTAAAAGTCGGCCAGGACGAGAAGCCGCTTCACGAAGAGCGCCTTGAGCTCGAACAGATCGGGCGCGATCGGATCGAGCATCTCGAGCTGCTCGCGCAGGGCGGCCTGAACCTTGCGCGGCTTCTTCTGGGCGATGGAGAGGCGGAGCTTCTGGTGCAGGGCGTAGACGAGCTCGTCCCTGTCACCGACCGCCCCGGCCCAGCGCATCCAGAGATCCCAGACGAGGATCGACTTGGGATCGCGCTCCGCGGCGCGATCGATCTGGTGGCGCGCTTCCTCGAAGTCCTCGGACTTCAGCGCCTCGTCGGCGGCCGCCAGAGCTTCGGAAAAGGGGGACTCTTCCTGGACAGGACAGAGCGGAAGTAGAAAGCATGCGAGCAAAACCAGGTTCATCTATCTGTTCCGGGTGGGGTGCCTGGGGATCGGAATCGTTAAAGCATGGGCATCATGGTCCATATATAGCCTTCGTTCATGAGAATGGTATACATGATCGATCGTGAATTTGTAACCCCCGCGATCCGGTCCGCGGGAAGCAAAAAGGGATGAGGAAAGAAAAACTTCCTTCAAGACGGGCCAGAAACCGATTGCGGCCCAAATCGCTAAAATAGTAAAAAACAGGTCGCACATTATTCCTCAATGATCTGGAGTCGACCATGCCTCATCTCGACGAAAAGAAAGACAACGTCCCCACCTTGGGAATTTTCGTGCCCTGCGATCCGCGCATCGACGCGCTCTCGCGCGAGCGGGCATTCAACATCGGTGTCATGGCGGCGCGCACCCTGGCCGAGGGGATCCGCATGCCCTGCGGTACGCCGGTCAATGTCTTCTACGCGTCACGGCTCGTCGACGGCGAGTCGAGCGCTGATTTTGCCGCGGCCGAGATGAAGGCCGCCGGTGTGGAGGCGCTCTTTGCCGTGCCCGACACCTGGTTCTATCCCGGCCGCAGCGCGATGGCGCTCACCGCCCAGTTCCCCGCCGACACGCCGCTCGCCTGCGTGGGCGGGAACAACGCGCCCAAGCCGGGCGTGGTCGGCATCGACGCGCTCGTGGGCGCCTTTGCCCAGACCGGCCGGCTCTGCTCGGTGGTGATCGGCAACATGCCCGAGACCGGCCAGGATCCCGAGTTCGACGATGCCACAAAGTCGGAGATCGTGAACCTCGGCTACGCGATGGCGGCCGCGGCCGCATTGCGCGGCAAGCGGTACCTCTCGGTCGATACCGACTCGATGCAGATGGAGACGGCGCTCAATAACGTGTACATGGCGCGGCGCTACTTCGGGCTCGAGTCGACGCGCGAATCGATGAAGCTCTTCGCCGACATGCTCCGCAAGAAGGGCGGATACGATCCGGAGGAGCTCGACGCCCTGCGCGACTGGGTGGTGCACAAGAAGTTCAAGGACCGGATCTATCCCAACTACGAGGAGGTCACGGAGAAAAAGATGCCCCTCTACACGGGCGAGCGCCCCGCGCCGCCGCCCCTGAACGAGGAGGACAAGGCGAAGCTCGACGAGGGGCTCGCGCTCTACCTCATCCTGCGCGACCACATGAAGGGGATCAACGCGATCGGCGGCGGGTGGACGAGCCAGCTCGCCTGGGGGTCGGACAAGAGGGGCATTCCGATGGCAACGGCCGACATCGCCGAGTCGCTCTTCAACTCGACCGAGGATCACGACGGCACCAAGCCGGCCGTGCCCTTTGCAACGGAGAACGACGTGCAAGGCCTGCTCACCATGATCTGCCACAGCCTGCTGTCGGGCGGGAAACCGACGTTGTTCATGGACTACCGGAAGGTGTACGAGCCGTGGGAAATCGAGAAGATCGCCGCCGAGGTCGACGTCGACCTCTCTCCCCACGCGGGTGAAGACTGGATGCGGCGCGGATTCGTGGACGGGAACAACTCGGGGAGCGGTTCGCTCGACTACGCGAAGGAGCACTTCCTCTTCCGCGCGGACCGTGATTACTTTCCGGGCGGCGGCTTCTCCGTGGGCTACGTTTCGCCCGGCGGGATCCGGGGCATGGCGGGGAGGCTGGCGGCGTCGACCTTGTCGGGCATGTTCACCATGATCCAGGACGAGGTCTCGAGCATCGACCTTCCGCCGGCCCTCGTGGAGCGTGTGGCGCACGCGTCGAATTATACCTGGCCCCACACCTTCATCTGCTTCGAGAACATCCCGGCGAGCGTATCCAAGGTCGGTGTACCGGCCAACCATTTGCACATGGTGACCGCCATGCCGCGTTCGCGGTGGCAGCACTTTTCCGACTTCACCCTCGTCCTCCCCTATCGCTGGGAGAACACGCCCGAGTACACCGAGGGCGTCGATCGCCCCCTCCCCATGCTCTGGCGCCTCAACGGCGGCGAGGTGGTGGGAAAGATGAAGATGGCGGGAGTTTAGTTCCCGGAGTAATTCCTTCACTATTCGTTCCCGGAATAATTCTTCCATTTATTATTCCGGGAACGAAAAACACCATTTGTTATTCCGGGAACCAACTAGCACGTAAGGTGGAATGCGGCCACGGCGTTGAGGTTGGTGCCCTCCGACTCCATCCAGCGGTTCCAGAGGTTGACCGCTTCGGCGGTTGGCATGGCGAGCAGCTCTATTCCCTTTTTCTGTAGGACGTTACGTACCTCTTCCGATACGGTCATTAGGCCGTTGGCTCCCTGGCCTATGAGAACGCACTGCGGTGGATCGTAAAGAATATCCTCGAGATCGTCCACGAGCAGATCGTGGCCGCTACGCCGCCACCAACGATCTTTAACCCTGTCCGGCCAAATAATTACATCTGATGTGTAGGATCGTTCCGCAATGGTGATCCGGCCGAAGGTGTAGCTCTGAATCGACGTTTTCCTTGCCTTCGACGCAGTCATGAAACCCCTCTTTTCCAACCGGCTCGAACTCCAGGTGCAGTCATCGCTTCACAGTAATTATTGTATAGCCCCCGATCACCTCTCCTCAGGCAAATGCTTGTCGATGAAAGCGACAATTCCGTCGGAGTAAAGCCGGCCCGAGTCCTGGTACCCGTGATTGTGGTCACCGCGGATCTCGAGAAAACTTTTTGTGCACGTGGCGGCCTCGAAGAGACGCTGCCCCTGCGCGAAGGGAACGATCTCGTCAGCCGGCGAATGAACCACCAGGAGGGGACAGGCGAGGCGCGGTATCTTGGCGAGATTGTCGAACTTCTCGGTGAGAAGGATCTGGAGAGGAAAGAGGTAGCGCAAGGTGCCGCTCATGGCGTGGATCGAACTGAACGCCGACTCGAGCACGAGCGCCGCCGGCGGTGTCTCGAGAGCGAGCTCCAGCGCCACACCCCCGCCGAGCGATCGACCCACGAACACGATCTCCTCCGGCGGCAGATCGACCTGCTTGCAGAAGAAGTCGAGCGCCGCGCGTCCGGCGGCGTAGAGCCCCTCCTCGTTCGCGCTCCCCTCGGAGCGGCCATACCCGCCGTAGTCGATGATGAAGGTCCTGAAACCGAGCGACGCGAAGAGATCGACCGTGTCGATCGAGTAGGAGATATTCCCGCCGTTCCCGTGAAAGAAGATGATGTTGCGGCCGAGCGCGCGGAACCGCGAATGGCTCACCCCCTCGAGCTTCGGCTCCACCAGCCAGCCGTGGATCTTCGGTCCTGACGGCACGGAGAGGAACACGTCACGATACTCGAGACCGTACTGGTCGGGCCGGGCCACGAGGTCGCGGTAGGGAAAGTAGATGAACCTCTTCTGAAAAAGAAAGATGAGCACGCAGATGATGATGTACACCACGGCGAGAGTCAGAAATATCCTCACACCCGATCTCCGCATCTTCACTTCGTTTCTATCTGCGCCCTCAGTCCCTCGATGATCTTCTCCGGAGTCACGGGCAGTTCGGTGATCCGCACGCCGCAGGCATCGTGGATCGCGTTGAGGATCGCCGGAATGGTCGGCATGATGCCTCCCTCGCCCACCTCCTTCGCACCGAAAGGACCGTTCGGCTCGTGGCTCTCCACGATGATCGCCTCGAGCTCGGGCATGTCCATCGACGTGGGAATCTTGTAGTCGGCCAGGTTCGGATTGATCACCTTGCCCTTCCCGTCGAACTGGACCTCCTCGAAGAGACACTCGCCCAGCCCCATCGACATCGATCCTTGCATCTGGGCCTCGACTTGAGTGCGGTTGATGGCGAATCCGCAGTCGTGTGCGCCGGTGATCTTGTTCACCTTCACGGCGCCCGTGTCGAGGTCGACGTAGACCTCGGCGATCTGGGCCGAACACCCGAAGGCGGGCGACGTGCCCACGGCGGCGCCCTTGTACGATCCGCCCAGCACGGGCGGCTTGTACTTGCCCCTTCCCACGAGCGCGCCCCTCTTGAGGAACGCGATGCGCGACGCCTCGCGAAAGGTGAGCGGCCCGCCGGCCGGATTGTCGGTGAAGCCCATGTGTTCCTTCAAGTACTCCTCGCGCAATGGGGACACATCGACGGCCGGATCGCTCACGGCGAGCTCGCCATCCACGAAATCGAGCACTCCCTTCTCGCAGCCGAGCTCCTCGGCGAGCGCCTCGAGCATCTGCCCCTTCACATCCTCGGCCGCCTCGCGCGTGGCATGGCCTGTCATGAGAGTGGTGCGGCTCGAGTAGGCGCCGAGATCGACGGCCAGGTCGGAATCGCCCGACGACACGCGCACATCGCCCGCGCCGATGCCGAGCACCTCGGCCGTGATCATGGCCATCATCGTGTCGCACCCCTGCCCGATCTCGGCGGCGCCCGACAGAACGGCCACACCGCCTCCCACCTCGTCCACCTTGGTCACGATCGTGCAGTGGTAGGTCGTCGACCGGTAGATCGGATACCCGGCGCCGGACACGAAGAAGCCGCACGCCGCGCCGATCCCTTTGCCCGTGGCGCGTCTGTCCGACCGTTTCGCGGACCAGTCCGACGCGTCACGCACGGCCTCGAGGCATTCGCGCATTCCGAGCGACGACATGTTCAGCTCGTTCACCGTGGTCTCGCCCGTCTCCATCACGTTCTTGAGCCTGAGCTCCACCGGATCGACGCCGAGCTCGGCCGCGGCCTCGTCCACGAGCATCTCGAAGAGCGCACGCGCGTGCACGGCGCCGTGGCCGCGCTGGGCGCCGCTCGCCGGCCGGTTGCTCACCGTGCGGTATCCGTCGTACCTGATGTTCTTCAGCCGGTAGGGGCCTCCGAGGAGCGAGTTTGCATAGTAGACCGTGGCGATGCCGAAGCTCGCGTACGCGCCCCCGTCGAGCACGCACTCGTGTTCGAGAAAAAGAAACTCGCCGTCAGCGCCCACGCCGAAGGTCATGTCGTGCTTGAACTCGTGTCGCGCCCGCGAGTGGAGAAAAACCTCCTCCCGGCTCAGCGTGATTTTCACCGGCCTTCCCGTGCGCAGCGCCAGCAGGCAGGCGACCAGCTCGTAGGTGCCGCAACTCGCCTTGGGCCCGAATCCCCCCCCCACGTAGGGCTTCTTCACACGCACCTTGTGAAGGGATACACCGAGCGCCATCGCGATGGTGCGCTGCACGTAGTGCGGCGCCTGGGTCGACGACTCGAGAGTGAGCCGGCCGTGCAGATCGACATGGGCGAGCGCCGACTGCGGCTCGATGAAAGCGCCGTCCTGCATCTTGGAGTTGAAGGTGGCGGTCTTGATCACGGCCGCCTGCTGCCGCGCCGCATCCACGTCACCGAAGGTGTGATGGACCTGCGCACAGACGTTGTTCTTGTACCGTTCGTGAAGCAGGGGCGCATCGTCGGCCATTGCCTCTTCCGCGTTCAGAACAGCGGGCAGGATCTCGTACTCCACGTCGATGAGCCCGATCGCCTCGCGCGCGATCTCGGCCGTGTCCGCGGCCACGGCCGCCACCTCGTCGCCGATGTAGCGCACCCTGTCATGGCAAAAGATCGTCTCGTCATAGCGCGCCGGGCTCACGCCGAAGGGCGTGGTGCCCGCCTCGCGGCTCGTCACGATGTCGCGCACACCGGGCAGGGCGGCGGCGCGGGACGTATCGATGTTCTTGATGAGGGCGTGGGCGTGCGGGCTGTGCAGGATCGCCGCGTGGAGCTGCCCCGCCATGCTGAGGTCGTCGGCGTAGATGGCGCGGCCCGTGACCTTGTCCGGTGCGTCCACGCGCGGTTCGCGGCTTCCCAAAACCTTGAATTCTTTCATGACTCACCTCGCATCCGCTCGGCAGCGTCGAGCACGGCCTCGACGATCTTCTGGTATCCGGTGCAGCGGCAGAGGTTGCCGCTGATCGCCACGCGCACCTCCTCCTCGGTCGGCTCGGGATTCTCCATGAGAAAGGCGAGGCTGGTGAGCACCATACCGGGTGTGCAGAAGCCGCACTGGATGGCGCCCTTGTCCACGAAGGCCTGCTGCAGCGGGTGCAGGTCGTTCCCGTCAGCCACGCCCTCGATCGTGAGGATCTGGCTGCCCACCGCCTCGGCGGCGAGCACCAGGCAGGAGTTGACCGGCACCCCGTCGACGAGCACCGTGCACGCACCGCAATCGCCCTCGCCGCAACCGTGCTTGGTGCCGGTGAGGCGGAGCGCGTCGCGGAGCGCGTCGATCAGCAGCGTGCGTCCCTCGATCATGATCTCGCGATCGAGGCCGTTCACCTTGAGGGTGATCACCTGTTTTTTGGAGGTCCTCGTTCCTGTCATGGCTGCACCTCCCCGGCCCGCGTGCCTGCTTCGGCCAGGGTTTGCCGCGCCAGCACGCCCGAGACGTGCCGCCTGTACCAGGCCTCGCCGCGCAGATCGTCAATCGGGCGGACCTCGTTCGCGGCGCATTCCTCGGCGCGGGCGAGCACGGCCGTCGTGAGCGACTGGCCGATCACGGTCCTCTCCGTTTCGGGCAGCCGCAAGGGAACGGGCGCCACCGACGCGGCAAAGATCCGCGCCGCCGTAACCGTACCGCCCGGCCTGTCGAGCGTGACCTGGGCCGCCACGCCTGTCACGGTGATATCCATGGTCTGCCGCCGGATCGCGGTCCTGTAAGAACCGCTGCTATACCCCTGGGGTCGGGGCACCTTGATGGCGGTGAGCAGTTCGGTCGGCCGGATAATGGTCTCGCCCGGTCCCTTGATCATGGTGTCCAGGGGCGCCTCCCGCTCGTTCTGCGATGTGGCGAGCACGACCCGCGCGTCGAGCGCCATGAGGGGCGGCGCCGTGTCGGCGCAGGGGCGCGCGTTGCAGAGGTTGCCGCCCACGGTGGCGCGGTTGCGGATCAGCGGCGCGGCCACGGAACCGGCGCCGTCGACCAGGACAGGCAGCCTGGCGGCGACCACGGGATCGCCGAGCAGGGAGGCCATGGTGACCAGGGGGCCGATCGTCACGAAGCCGTCCTTTTCAGCGATCAGGTCGAGACCGGGCACCCTGTGCAGCGACACGAGGATCTCCGGACCGCTGCAGGTCTTCTTCATGTTGACGAGGAGATCGGTGCCGCCCGCGAGCGGCGCGGCGCGTCTGCCGCCGCTGGCCAGAAGCTCGAGCGCCTCTCCGATTGTCCGGGGTTCGAACAGATCGAACCTGGGCAGATTCATGGAATCCCCTCCCTTCGCTTGAAACTGTTGGGGACATGAGTTTGTTCAACGCGGATTTTCATCAAACCATGGGATTTCTCCCGGTCCCATTTATAATTAAGGTGTATTATTTTAGCCAGGTGAAGTTGAAATTGTAGATATCGAATCGCGGGGCCGATGACGCTGCCCGGCACCCGCTCCGCGATTGCCGGAAGCTTAACGGCCGGTCTTTTCAGATCGACCATGACGGACTGGACCGACATCCGTTCGAACGGATCAAATAACGAGGAAACATCCATGATCTCCGCAATCGTGCTGGCCGGCGGCCTTTCCAAACGGATGGGACAACCCAAACCGCTGCTTCCATTCGGCAAGCGAACCCTGATCGAACACATCGTCCACCAGCTCTTCAAGACCGGATTGAGGGAGATCTTCGTGATCACCGGCCATGAGGGCGACTCGGTCTCGCACGTGGTCAAGGGCCTTCCGGTTCACGTGGTCCACAACTTCACCTACGAGTCGGGCGGTATGCTCTCGTCTGTCAAGATCGGGATCCGCGCGGTCAGCCTCGGGGGAACGGGTGACAAGAACGACGCGGGCCGGGGTTCGTCGGAATGCAAGGCCGCGCTCATCTGCCTCGGGGATCAGCCCGCGATCGAGAAGGTCGTGGTTGAAAGGCTCGTCGAAGCCTTCAACGCCGGTTCGGGTGACAAGATCCTCGTTCCCAGCTTCGAGAAGAAGGGCGGGCATCCGATCATGGTGCCGGCAGCGTTCTTTTCGACCATCGTCAATCTGCCCCCGGAAGGCAGCCTGCGCGACGTGATCGGCAATTCCGGCAGGCCGGTGGAGTACGTCGATGTGGACACCGATTCTGTTTTGCACGATATCAACACGCCCGAGGAATACGAGCGGGAACTCGACAGGCTCGGCATCGAGCGTGATTAGCGATTTTTTCCGGTTACCGTCGGCGAGGCGTCCTCCAGTTCCGGGATGCGACCGGAAGGCTTTCGGCAATGGAGTAAGATCATGTCGCTCAAAACGCTCATCGTCGTTTCCATACCCCTTCTTTTGCTCCTGTCCACGGCCGCGGTCCATGCCGAGGACCGGGCGATTCTCATCGGCGCCGGCAAGTACGCGAGCGGGAAATGGACCCTCGAACTGGTCGACGAGAACATCCGCCTCATGGAAGAGGTCCTCACCGGCGAAGTGGGTATCCCGAAAGACAACGTGGCCAGGATCACGAACGAATCGGTCACCCGGACCGGTGTGATCCGCGCCCTGCGACAGGCGGCGCGCGCGGGAAAAGCGGGCGACCGGCTCTTCGTCTACTACACCGGGCACGCCACCAAGGTGATCGTGGGAGGAGCGCACCTGCGCGCCTACTTCACGTGGGACACGCTCGAGTCCGATCGGGACGAGGGATTCGACAGTGAGACGCTCTTCACCGACATCGACCTGAAAAACTGGATCGCGCCGATCAAGGCCAAGGGCATCGTGGTGATCGTCTTTCGCGAGGCCTGTTTTACCGGGAGCGGCTATGCGCGGGACATCTCGGCCCTCGCTCCCGGAAAGCCCCCCGTGCGCGAACCGGTGGGCGATCTCGAGATCTCGGCCTGCGACGTGGACCAGGCCGCGTGGGCGCTCGAGAGTGCGAAACGGCCCGTGGCTCTTTTCACCTACTGCCTGGCCGAGGCGCTCTCGGCGGACAGGCAGAAGATCTCGGCGCGGAGCCTCTTCGACACGGTGCGCGGCCGCGTTTCTCGATTGCGCAGGGGGCAGACGCCGATCCTCGACAGTCGCAAGGGAATCGATCCTGCAGCGGTCGTGCTCGTCGACCGGACACTCTTCGACCTGATCGTGGACGTGACCGACGCGGTTACCGGCGAGCCGCTCACGGGCGTCGCGATCCAGCTCGAAACGATCGGCAGCCGAACGGCGCGCACGGCAAGGACTCCTGATGCCAGAATTTGCGATGTGCCCCGCCAGGCACGGGTTTTCCCCTGGATCGAGAAAGCCGGGTACGTTCCGAAACGCCACGCCGTGGAGGTCCCCCGGAAGCAGAAAGCCCTTCGAACCTCGGTGGCGCTCGCGCCGGAATTCGCCGAGGTGACGGGTCGCATCGCGGCCGCGAGCGGTGTGTCGCTCTCCGGGGTCACGGTGACCTACGAATCGGGCGCGCGGCCTCTCGATGCGCGCCACGTCGACAGGGAAGTGGCGGTGGGCGGCGACCGATCCTTCACGCTGCGCGTGCCCTCCGGCGGTCCGTGCCGGATCTCGGTGGTCAAGGGCGCCGACACCCTGGCGTCGGTCACCGTGGACAGGGGGAACAACCTGAATCCGATCCGCTTCTTCGACGGGGCCGAGAAGCGCTGGGCGGGGCAATCGTACGATGTGGGCGCCCTTGCGATCGACTCCTACCTTCTCGGCGCCCCGGCGAAACCCGCTGCCGACACCGGAAAACGCGAGGCCCCGCCCGAAAACGGGGCGACTCCCGCCAAACCTGCTGAAGGAGGTGCCGAACCGGACGACATCGCGAGTGAGAAGGAGTTCTGGAAGGGCAAAACAAAACCGCCACCCGACCAGGGCGCTGACGAGAAGACCGGCACCACGAAAGGAAACGAGTTCTGGAACGATCCCTATCCGGGATTCGCTTCTTGCCCCGACAGGATAATCAATGCCGGCGGCAGGTTGAGGAAGGTGAAGATCTACAAGCACAGGGCCACGGGCCTCGAGTTCGTGCTCGTGCCGGGCGCGTCCGTCACCATGGGCACGCCCGAGGGTGCGCCCGGGCGCTACGGCAACGAGGGGCCGGAGCATCGCGTGAAGATCAAACCCTTTCTGCTCTGCCGCACGGAGTGCACGCAGGAGGCGTGGGACAAGATCGGCGGGAACGATATCCGCCAGTGGAAGGGCGCGGACTTGCCGATCGAGCGGGTGAGCTGGGACGACTGCACGATCTGGTGCCGCAAGGCGGGCCTCCGCCTGCCGACGGAAGCTGAGTGGGAGTATGCCTGCCGGGCGGGAACGAGCACGGCCTTCTACGCGGGCAACGGCGAAGCGGATCTCGACGCGATCGGCTGGTACCGCAAGAACGCCGACGGGCGGACCCACCCGGTCGGCAAGAAGAAATCCAACGCCTTCGGCCTGGTCGATATGAGCGGAAACGTGTGGGAATGGTGCGAGGACACATGGCACGAGAACTACGTGGGTGCGCCCAGGGACGGGACCGCCTGGATCGGCGAGGACGCCGCAAAGCGCGTGGTACGCGGCGCGTGCTGGGAGAGCCAGGCGCAGTACTGCCGCTCGTTCACGCGCACCGCCTTCCGCCAGGGGCTTCGCGACAGCAGCACTGGTTTCCGGCCGGCCTGTTCTCTGCCCTGATCCGCGCGGGGAGAACGGATCGTGCTCATTCCTCCACCGGTTCGAGCACGATATCGGTGATCCCGCCCTCGGGGACATTGAAGGAGATCTCCCGGTGCCCGCTCCGCGCTCGGTCCATGCCATCCCTGTCGATCCAGAGGGTCGCCGTGTAGTGTCCGGGGGGCATGTCGATCGTTTCGAAGGCGCCCGTGGCGGTGGAGACTTCGAGGTTGAAAGTTCGGAACAGATCATCGTCGGGAGAATAACAGCTGAGGATCACACGGCGCGCCTCCTTCATCTCGTCGGTCAGAACGACGCGGCCGGCGACGAGACCGAAAAAGCTCTGCTCGATGACGACAGGACCGGTCCGCATACCGGCCTCGATTCCGATATCCTTCACGGGCGTGTAGGAATATCGTGAGGTGGCGGTGTTCAGCCAGTAGGTACCGGCCGGAATTCCGTGGACAAGAAAGGTCCCGTCTTCCTTCGTCCGGACCGGGATCAAAATCTTGCCCCTCGATCCTCCCAGCTCCGAATGAAGCAGGAGCTGGCGGGACTCACGCACCGGCGCACCGTTGTCCGATCTGACGATGCGGCCCGAGAGTGAACCGGTGCGGATGTCGAGGTCGACGTGCACCGTCCGGGCCGGTTCGACTTCGATCGTCCGGACGAAGGACGGATGGGAAGTCCCCCCGATGCCCAGCTTGCGGGAGACGAGGAGTGTGTGTGTTCCACAGGGAACCTCCGGCAACAGAAACTCGCCGTCAGATCCCGTGGTGGTGCTCAGTTCCACGCCGGAACGGATCGAGACGGTCGCCCCTTCCGCCGGAATCTGATCCACGAACATCCGTCCGGAGACCGAGCCCGTCTCCTCGATCGTCGTTCCATCGGCAGCGCTCTCGCCGAGAGTCAGTTCGAGATAGGTCGTTTCCGCGCGCTTCACGATCGCCCTCGTGGATCCGATCGATCTGAAATCGAGGTTTCCCACAAGCTCTGCCGGACTTCTGGCAAAGAGGCGCGGAACCACATTGACCCACCACTCCGCCGGAGTCAGATGGCTCACGCGGAAGCGGCCCTCCTTGTCGGTCACCGCGATGCGCGGGCTCTCACCGCCGGGCGCATGGCGCCAGTTCCTCCGTCCGAGAACGATCATGTACGGAGGCGTCCACTCCTCGGAAAGGGAATAGACCACACCCTCGATCGATCCGCCCCGGTCGACGATCAGAAGGAACTCCTGCTCAGTCGGCACATCGAGAACGCCGAAGGAGAGCGCAAATCCGGGATGTGTAACAGTGATCGTGTACTTGCCCCGACGCAGATTCTCGAGAAGTCCGCGGCCCTTCGCGTCGGTGCGACAGCTGCTGAGACGGTGCTGCTCGCGGTTCCAGTCGTTGCTTCCCATGAAGGCGTGGACCTCGGCCCACTCCACCGGATCCCCGTCCGCGTCGATGACGCGCAAGCGGGCCTCGAGAGCGGGTTCGAGAACCACTTCTCTTTCGACCGGCTCCTCGTGAATGGTCACCTTCTTCTGGACCGCCGCATATCCGGGCGCCGTAACCAGATATCTGTATCGGCCGGCGGGCAGATCATTGACCACGAAGATCCCCGGGGCGGACTGGTCCATCCGTTCCGTCGGAACCTTCGGGGGATCGAGAAGGGTGAGATCAGGATCCACCTCGTCGCTGCCGATTTTGAGTTGCGCACCGTCGACCGGGATTCCGCTTTTGGTCACGACCTTGATCTCGAGGTCGTTGGCCGGCGGTAGAGCAATCACCGCGGGCTCGTCTTCGGTGAACAGGGGGCCGATCACGGTCCACTTGTCCGTGGCGTGGCGCTGGACGGCGACCATTGCAGAATCGGTGCCGAGCGCCCCCACGCGGAACGCGCCCTGGGTGTCGGTCCTCACCGGAGGCTGCAAAACAGTCAATTCCCTGAAAGCCCGGACACTTCCGGCGCGGACCTCGATCCCACTCAGGGGCTCTCCCTCGTGATCGGTCACCACACCTCTCACGGTGTATCCCTCGAGCAGCACGAGATCGCCGATGTCCTTTTGCCCGCTCCGCCCCGTCGCGACAGGACCTCCGGAAAGGGTCGCGAAATCGTCGTGATCGACGATGACCAGTGCGAAGCCGAGAGGCACACCCTCGAGCCGGAAGGAGCCGTCGTTCGCCGTGCGCGTCGTCGGGATGGGCAGTTTGTCGAAAAGATCGTGAACAACGGGCGGCGGATCGAGCACCCTGCCGGCATCCTGCTTCTCCGACTGGACGAGGAAAGATCCTTTCCGGCCAAAATCCTGCAATCCGCTCATGAGGACGAGAGGAGGAAGGTTCGTGGCGCGGATCCGCGCGCCCTGCACCGGTTCGCCGCTCTCGTCCACCACTCTCCCGCGGAAAGTCACGTAGGGAGGCAGAACGATGTCGCCGAGATCGGCTGTTCCGCCTGGGTCGGGCGGGCTGTCCAGAAGACGCGCGTAGGCCCGCGGACCGCCCGCGTCGGCCCAGAAGACGTAGAAGGAGCGCGGAAAGACCCCCGCAAACGAGAAGGTCCCGTCCTCGGCGGTTCGCGTTGCGGCCTCCTTCAGCGCAAGGTCGTGGGGACCGCCCCTGAATAGGGCGCCCGCATCCCTGAGGATATCGAACAAGTCTCCGCCCACGATCCCCACCCGGGTGTGAGGGACCGGTGAACCATCCTCTTCCACCAGGCGGCCGCTGATACGCCCGAGGGCTTTCGCAAAGGACTCGGGCATCGCGTCCCGCGGGAGGTTGTCTTCGAGCCGGAGCGGCAGGCGGGCCGCTTCATCAGCTAACGGTTCTTCTTCGAGAGTGGATTGTTCCTCGGGCTCGAAGGCGGCCTGATCCAGGAGGACAGGCGGCCTCCGGTCTTCTTCAAGGTCCAGGAACAAGATGGTGCATGTGAGACCGAAAAGAAGTGTCAGACCGGTCGCGATGGCGACTTTTGTTTTCATACTCATGGCAAGGGCTCCCGTCATGATCGAGGTGGTTGCTGCCGCCGTGGCCGAGGCCGCGGCGACTTCGAGACCCGCAAGGGGCGCCAGGGCGAGGCACCACGTTCTGCGGCTGCCGCCGTACGACTCATCGAGTTGTGTTCGCATCCGCCTCAGCCCGCGCTGAATGCGCGTCTTGACGGTTTCGACGGGGATACCCAGAAGACGGGCGATCCTGCGCGGCGGCATGTCATCGTAGTAACGGAATAGAATCACCGAACGGTAGGGCTCATCGAGGGCGCTCACCGCATCCACCATCCTGCGCCGAACGGTTTCGCGTTCGACCATCTCCTCGGGAGACCGGACCGGTTCGGGACGGTCCGCGGCGCGCGCCGTGCGCGTTTTTCGTCCTTCCGTGCGCAGCTTCTTGATGGAGAGATTGCGCACCGTGCCGGCCAGCCAGGCGCGCACCTTCTTGATGCTGCCCCGGGGCTCTTGCAGCGCGGCCATCCAGGCTTCTTGAACCACATCGTCGGCGAGGTGTTCGTCATGAAGCAGGCTGCGCGCCAGGGCGCGCACGAAATCGGCATGCGACAGGAGGAGTTCGGGATTATCTGAAAAATGGGTGTGCGTCACTGCCTTGCTCCGACCGGCCGATTCCGTCCCTGCTCGAGCCGGCAAAAAGTCTGTTCCGGCTTTCCGTGCAGAGCTGAATTTTGAAAAGGACGTAGTCTCTTTTTGCCGCCCTCTCTTTCGTCAACACCATGTACCCGCTCGCCGCGAAATGGACTCACGGTTTTCGAAAATTCTTGGGCTTTTTCCTTCTCCACGGTGGGCGTTCGCGCGGAATCGGCAATTTCCCCGTACCCTAGAGCTGCACCTCCACCACGGCCTCTTCCCCCTCGTTCACCGTCACGGTTTTCTCCACCTTGCCGTGGCCCGATGACTCGATACGGAACAAGGTTTCTCCGATCGCCACGGAGTGGACGCGGTACACGCCGCTCGACAGTTTTTCCATGTCGGCGGTGATCTCGCCCTTCCCGGGGATGATCCTGACGATGACGGCGTGCTCGATCGGATTGCGCTCCTTGTCGGCCAGCATGAAGAGGACCGAACCGGCCGGTTTGAGCGTGACCTCCACGATGTCCGGCTTGCGGTCCTTTTCGATCCTGAAAGACTCGGGCTCGCAGAAGAAACCCCTCAACATGGCAACGACCTCGTAGTTTCCGGGAGGCAGGTTCTGGACCTCGAAGGCGCTGAAGCTGTACGCCTCGGTACTCCACTGCAGGCCGAAGGTATCCCCCGCGGGGGTGACCATGATGTAGGGATGTCTCGTTCCGGGCGGGATTTCACCCTCGACGTCGATCCACCCGTTGATTCTCCCCGGATGGAGCGGAATGACGATCTCCTTCGCCTCGCCATTTTCGAGGCGGATCTCGCCCGCCGGCGACCGGCAGTATTCGCCGCTCTTCCGTATGGTCGCGTCGTAAGTCCCGGGATTCAGATTGTCGATCGCAAAGCGTCCGTATCCGTCGGTCGAGGTGCGCACCGAGAACGCCTGGAAGCCTTCCTCGCGGCGATGGCTGAAATTGTTGACCGACACCCTGCACCCGGAGAGCGGCTTTCCCTCGGGATCGAGAACCTCGCCCGACAGAGAGGCCGCGTCCTTCACGGGAGCGAAGTCGATCGTGGCGGCCTGGCCCGGTCCGATCTGATCCATCCTGAGCCAGTGGGACGGGAATCGGCGCCTGGAACGATCGGGCGGTGACGCTGATCGGGCGTGGCGGCCCGGCCTTCTCGACAAGCTCACCGCGTAATGGCCCGGCTTCAGACCATCGAGCGAGTAAATCCCCTCCCCGTCCGTTCGGACCGACCGGCTGAATGAGTGCTCGCCGGAGTGGACCATGAGCCGGGCGCCCTGCACGGGCCGGTGATTCTGGTCCATGACCTTGCCGGAGAGGGAGCATTTCTCGATCGACGAATCAGCCCGATCTTCGGCGTCGGCTTCTTCCCACCCGCGTCTGGCCGGCTCCTGCTTGCGCTTCGCCTCCGGGGCGGGCAGCGGTTCGACGCCCGTGTCCACACCGAGCCGGGCCAGGGTGCCGAGTATGGTCTTGTACCCCTTCTCGAATCCGGGCTGTGCAAGAGCGATCGTGCGCTCCCTGTCGATCACGTAGTGCAACGGCACGCAGCACGCCTTGTAATCCCTGATAGCGGTCATCGTCGCCGCTTCGCTCGAATCGAGCACGGTGCGGAAGGTGAATCCGCACTCCGTCATGAACTCGCGCGCCAGGTCGGCATCATCGGAGGAGTTGAAACCGAGAACCACCACGTCCTGGTCGGCATATTCTTCAGCGATCGCGGCGATGTGAGGACCTTCCTCACGACAGGCCGGTCATCCGATCCTCCAGAACATGAGCCAGATGATCTTGTCCTTGAACTCGGCGAGGGCGAGAGGTTTCCCGTCAGCGTCATCGAGAGTGAAGTCGGCGGCCTCGTCCCCCACCTGCAGGATCATCTCCTCGACCGTCGGCGTGCGGCGTTCCTCGTAATCGTCAGGCGGCGTCCACGCGAAAAGTGCGTCGTCGAGCTCCGGGTCGACAGAGATCTTCGACCAGACCTCGGTCGTGGTCTGCGGATTGGCCACGATCAAATCGCTGAAGAGCTTGCGCGGCAAGAAATCCTTCTTCGAGAGCCAGATCGTGCGCACCCGCTGCCCCTCCATCATGCTCACCTCGAGCGTGTGGCACGGCTCGCCTTCGATCTCCTCCTCGCCGATCAGCTCGATCTCGTCGAGGTATTCCATGACCGACTCGGTTCCGCCGAAAAAGGCGTTGGCGTTGAAAACCGGCATGCACACCTCGGGCAGCGTGTTGAGCTGGTGGCTGATCGACATTCCCTGCATGGCGCGGTCCTTCGTGTAGATCTTGACCTCCTTCTCGATCGTGCCCGTGTACTGGGAGAAAAAGGTCGTGCCTAGGGGCCACCTCTTCCAGCAGAACTCGCCATCGCACACGAGAATCCCGGCCAGCCTGCTCTGCTGGTCGACGATCTCGACGCGGTAGAGGTCCGGTTTTTTCAATAGGTACCGGATCGTGCAGTCGCCGATCGTCTCTCCGCCGGCGGTCCAGAGGTACTTGCTGTCGAGACTGAATGTTTTCATCTTGTCGAGAGCGGACGTGAATCGCTGGTAGATCTCGGCGCCGGTCAATTCCTGCTCATCGCCGCTGTGCGCGGCGCTTTGCAGTACAATGATAAGTGCGATGGGAATCAGCATAAGGAAAAGTCGGTTCTTCATGGCATCCCCCATGATCGAGAGACAATCTTCTTGTTCGTAGGTCCCTGTCGAATGGAATTATACGTCTCTTGGACCTTTCGGTTCATCCATCAATTCCCTGATTTTGAGAAAGGGGCTGTCATTCCCGCTCGAGCACAATCTTGTGTTCTTGGCACTCGCCGCGCTTGATTTCGATCGTCACGTTCTTGGTCCGAAAACCCCGTCCCTTGAATCGCACCGTCACCTCACCGAAAGGCAAGTTCCTGTACAGTTTTTTGTTCTTGGGAGTGATGTCTCTGTCCTGGATGGGGAAGCGAAATTGGCCGAGCAGGCCAGGAAACTCCGCTGTACACGCCACGGGATCTCCCCTGTCGTCGACGCATTGAAGGAGCACCATGCCGAGTGGTTCAAGTTCGATTCGGCCGAGATCGAGGTGTTGGTTGTCGACGAGGAGGATCGCTGGCGAATCAAACTCCTGATAGCCACGGGCTGCGACGCGAAGCCTGTATCGGCCCGCAGGGAGCCAATTCAGGTTGATCGGATTCTGCTCGAAGTTGATCGGCTCGCAGACGCCCTCGTCGCGCTCGGGATCGAGCAGGCACACCCAGCCGCCCGTGTGCGCATGGAGGCATTCGCCAGTGGCCGCGTTGTGAAGAATGGCGCGGAGCCGTGCTCGCGGCACCACGAGATGGCACGGATAGGGATTGGACGCGTCTGTGGGAATCACGATCGACTCGAGATCGATCGTATTTAACGTGGTAGGGGGAGAGAGCAGGACGTCGACCTCCCACAGTCCCGGCTTGAACCCGCTGAGACTGAAAGTGCCCTCCTCTCCCGTTGTGCATGTGATATCTCCTGTCACGCCCGGTATCCCCCACGTGCGGAAACGAAGACCGGTCTTTTCCACCGGAGTGCCGTCAGAATACCTCAACGATCCGTCGAGAACGAGGTCACCGGTGAATGGATCGAAGTCGCTACGATTGACCACCACCTCGGTTGTTGCACCGACATACACAACAAACTCACGAACGACCCGCCCCAGATCTCCCACCTTGATCTCCACCCGCCAATTACCCGCCCGGAACGGCCACATCCGCTCGAAAATACCGATTTCGCGATTGTAGCCCGCGTTGCTCCCCCAAATGAAACGCGGGGTGGCCGGATCCCAGAAATAGAGAAAGACGTCCTGAGTCTCCTCAAATCCGTAGCATCGAAAAACAACCTTCCCGCTCGGAGGGATGGCGATCCTGAGGTTGTCGATCACTGCTCCGCGCGTAACGCGAACGTTCTTCTTGAATCCCGTGGCGAGTTCCAGATCTTGCGCCTGGAAATTATAAATCCCAGGCGGCAACTCGAAAAGAGTGAACCGTCCCTCCTCATCGGTCACGCTCGACGAAATCTGATCGTTTGTATCCCTGTTTACGGGCGTAACCTGTATGCCTTTCCGTCGGATAGGAAGTCCTGTTGATTCATCGACAACGAGACCGTGCACCATGGCGCCCGAAAGGGTGATGTCCTTTTTGAATCGACCGGGAATCTCGAAGATCGCCTCGCCGCATTCGATGGAGCCGAATGTGCCCGAATTTTTGAACCGCAACTTGTAGATTCCCGGAACGAGTTTTTCGAAGGTGAACTGACCTTCGCCATCGGTTTCTGTTGTACTGGTTTGTAGGCGATGCCCTGAGTCGCCGAGGGCCTCGATCAGTTTGCAGCCGAGTTCCGCGTCGCCGATTGGGGTTCCCCCGATGTTGTGAAAGACACCCTGCCATGTCACGAGTTCCTTCGTCATTCCGAAGTTCACTTCCACGTCCCCATCGACGATCTGGACCAGCTTGGACTCCCACGCGAACTTATCGGATTCTACCGATCCGATTTCGGCGTTCGGCGCTTTGGCACCGTGCGTCGCTTGATACAGAGGCTCCTTGGCAGTGACCTCGACGAATCCGGGCGCGACCGGGCCGATACGAAAAGAGCCATCGGCAGCGGTCAGCACGGGTTGGGTTCCCACCGTGCCGTATGGACCGGTGGATGCGTTCCGACGGGCTTCTTCCCACGTCGTGGATGGTGCTTTGGTTTTACGTGGATCGTAGATGGCGAGCAATCCTCTCAGCGGCATGCGGCCACCGCCCAATGAGATGACGACACCCGGTTCCGGATTCCCCCGCCTGTCGTAGACGCGGCCGTGGATGTGAAATCCCGGTTTCAGTCGAATCTCGATAGCGGTCTCCCCCTCCCTGGCCGTAACCGTTCCCTCGGCAAAGTCGTCGTGGACCGCTACGATCGTCCAGCACTTCTTTGATTCGGCAACCGGATATTTCGAGGTCCCCTCCCAGAACCGTCTCAGGCCGCTGATCGTGAATCGCCCGCGCTCATCGGTCCGTGCATGAATGATGCGCTGATCTCGTCCTGATAGGAGACATTCCATGTTGATCCTGGATTGATCGGACTGTGCGGCACCGACAAATGCGCCCTTGACCGGCAGGCCGGTGGCACCGGCCACCACACGACCGGACAGACTCAGGCCTGGATCGAGGCTCACGTTCAGATCGGTCAGACTCCGACCCTCAGTGATTTCAAGACCTCTCACTTGTTCGGGTCGGTGGCGCGACGTGGTTACGGTGAGTGAGTACTTGCCTTCCCCTGGGAGGGGAATCGAAAAAGTCCCGTCAGTATCGTGCAACGTCTCACTAAAAATTTCGGTCCGCTTCGGCTCACCGTCGATCCGGCCTCTCACGTAGATGTCGAAGGACTGAACCGGCGTGCCAGTGACCTTGTTCGTCACCTTTCCCGCGATGCGCAGACCGCTCACCGGAATCGCCTCGCGGGAGAGTTGCCCGTCGGGAGGTTCTGTACGGTCGGAGCGCGTCTTATCGGTGCTGACCGCGATCTCACCCCCTTGGGATACAACGGCTGACTCCGCCGGTTCAAGTGTGGCCGAATCCGTGCCGGTTTCGAGATCGACGATGCCGCTCGTCACCACCACGACCACCGCGGCCGCGCCGAGGCCACCGGCCACGATCCATTTCTTATAGGTCATCGGCTCCTCCTCCATATTCGACAGAGTCCCTGATTTCCGAATGATCTTGAAAGTCCCCTCGCGGCAGGAGGCCCGTACGCCATCGGTGTTGATAACCAGCAAAGCGCCGCCCACATCGGCTTCGACTGCACCCGCGAAAATCTCGAAAAGATGGTAGTCTTTGGCGTTCGATGTCTCAAGACGGCCTTTGGTGTGCGCTGAAAGGGTCAGCACAACGTTGTCGGACAAATGAATCGTCTGGGAATCAGGACCGGGATTGTGGAGAAGCCTATCCTGCGAAAGGGATTCGCTCGAATCCCGTTTCGCCATGTCGTCCGTTCGAGTTGGCGGTCCCCAACCATCGGCGACGATGAAGAAGATGGTTATGGCGATCGCGAGGATTCCGGCTGCGACGGCTGTTCGATGCCAGAATGGATTCCTTTCCGTCGCACATTGGTGAGTTAGCATCGGTGATGACTGATCCGACCGGAGGGCCCGCAGAATTTGGGCATCCTTTTCGGGTGACGGATCGACAGGATCGAACGTCTCCAGAAGAGACTCGATTGCGTCTGTCTCACGATCGTTTTGTCTGTTATCTTCTTGACTCATTGAACGACCTTCTTCATGACCTTCGAAAGCTCCCGCAAGGCTTTCTGGTAACGCGAGCGTACCGTGTGCCTGTTGCGATCCACCACCTGGGCGATCTCGCGGAAGGTCATCCCTTCCACCGCGCGCAGAACCACCACATCCCTGAGATCTGCGTCCAGGGCCGCAACCGCCTCGGCCAGCTGCCGCCGCGTCTTGAAGTCGACCACGGGCTCGGTCTCGTCTTCGCGCGGGATCAGAAAAAGATCGGCCGCTCGAGAACACGATTCGTCCTCCAGCCGCAAACGACGCAGCGCGTTGAGCGCCCGGTTGCGTGCCGATGTGAAGAGAAAACCACGTAGCAACCCTTTGAATCGAAAAGCCCCCGGACGCGAGACAAAGAAGAGAAAGAGATCGTGCAGTACGTCTTCGGCATCGCGCCGGCGACCGAGAATAGCCATGATGTAGGCGAGCAAGCGTGCTTTGTAGCGGTGGTAAATCTCTTCCAGCGCGGCCCGATCACCGGCCAGAAATTCTCTGTAAAGATCCTCGTCGGACGCGGGTTGGCTTTTTTGCTGCCGGCTCATCCAGGAATTCCGAATCGTCTTTCGCAAGGAAGGACACGCGGCGCATGCGTTTGCGTGATCAGAAAACATTCGTGATTAAAAATCTTTCGCGGTCGAATTTCATTTTTCACGAGTTCGCCGATTCTGGCAACCATGACGGTTCCCGCATACCGGCTTTTCTTACAACCGAAAACTACTCGAGCCCGTCATGGTGTGCCCTTCCAACTTCAACATTGACTTGCCCCCGCTCCCCATGTAAACAAGAAGCTTCGCCCCGCGGCAAAAAGCGGCCTGCGAAAAATCGAAATCCCTTTTTTCACACGCACAGATCGACTGGGAAGGAGAAAACTCAATGGACCTGGGCCTGGAAGGAAAAAGCGCCATCGTCACCGGCGGCAGCCGCGGAATCGGCACGTCGGTGGCGCTCACCCTCGCCAAGGAAGGGTGCAACGTGGCCATCAACTATCGAAAGAGCGACGCCGAAGCCAAGGACGTGGTCAAGCAGATCGAGGCGATGGGCCGCAAGGGCCTGGCCGTGAAGGCGGACGTGTCCAGCTTCGACGACGCCGAAAAGATGGTGGCCACCGTGGTCGAGGAGTTCGGCAGCCTCGAGATCCTCGTGTGCAACGCGGGCATCACCTGGGACGGCGTGATCTGGAAGATGACCGAGAAGCAGTGGGACGCCGTGATCAACATCAACCTCAAGGGGTACTTCAACTACAACCGCGCCGTGTCGAACGTCTTCATGGAACGCAAGTACGGCAAGATCGTGAACGTCTCGTCGATCAACGGCCTGCGCGGCAAGTTCGGCCAGTCGAACTACGCCGCGTCGAAGGGGGGCGAGATCGCCATGTCGAAGGCGCTCGCCAAGGAACTGGGCAAGTTCAACGTGAACGTGAACGTCGTCGCCCCCGGCATGGTGATGACCGAGATGGCCGAGAGCATCCCGGCCGAGTTCCTCAACAAGGCGGTGGACGAGACCGTGCTCGGCCGGATCGCGGCGCCCGATGATTGCGCCGACGTGATCGCCTTCCTCTGCTCCGACCGATCGCGCCACGTGACGGGCGAGATCATCAAGGTCGACGGCGGGCAGTATATCTAGTCGATGGAATTTCAACCCAGATCGGGAGAATCAAAGATGACACGAGTCGGAGTAATCGGAATCGGCCACGGCCTCTTCGGGCGGCGCAGCGACGCCACCGTGCAGGAGCTGGCCTTCGAAGCTTTCCGCGATGCCCTCGCGGACGCGAAGATCGAACGCGACGTGATCGACGCCTCGGTGATCGGCTCCGTTCCCGAGTATCACAAGCAGCGTTCCCTGCCCGGCGTGGTGCAGGAGTACCTCGGCCTCAATCCCAAGCCGACATGGCTCACCGAGGTGGCCTGCTCCTCGGGGAGCGCCGCCATGCGCACGGCGTGGATGTCGATCAAGGCGGGCGTGCACAAGGTGGTGGCGGTGATCGGTGCGCAGAAGATGACCGAGCTCACGACACCCGAGATCCTCGCTCTCATGGGCCGCGTGGGCGAGGTGCAGTGGGAATCGGGCTTCGGCACGACCTTCCCCGCCTACTACGCCATGTTCGCCCAGCGCCACATGCACGAGTTCGGCACCACCCACGAGCAGATGCTCGGCTGCGCCATCAAGAACCACTATTACGGCGCGCGCAACCAGAACGCCTTGTTCCAGAAAGAAATCACCCTCGAGAAGGCGCTCGCCTCGGACGACGTGTCCACGCCGCTCAAGGTCTACGACTGCTGCGCCAACGCGGACGGCGCCGCCTGCGTGATCCTCGCCTCCGAGGACCGCGTCAAGGAGCTGGCCCAGAAGCCGGTCTGGCTCGACGGAATCGGGTGCGCCACGGCGAGCATGTCGGTCCTGCGCCGGCCCCACCTCGTCGGTCTGCCGAGCGCGACCGACGCTGCGGGCGAGGCCTACGAGATGGCCGGCGTCACGGCGAAGGATATCAAGGTCGCCGAGGTGCACGACTGCTTCACGATCGCCGAACTCATGGCCTACGAGGACCTCGGTTTCTGCGAAAAGGGCGAGGGCGGCGCCTACATCGGCGACAAGGCCCCCTACATCGGCGGCGGCGGCGTTGCGGTCAACGTGGACGGCGGCCTGAAAGCCAAGGGCCACCCGATCGGCTCGACCGGTGTGTCCCAGGCGGTGGAAATCATCAAACAGCTCAGAGGCGACTGCGGCGAACGCCAGGTGCCTGACGCGGACGTGGGGCTCACCCACAACGTGGGTGGGATCGGTCAGTACTGCTTCGTCCATGTATACAGGAGGGACTAACCATGTTTCAGTGGTTCGGCAAGGTCAACTTTACGCCCTTCACCAAGGTCACCGAGTTCGCCCAGCACCTGAAAGACGGTCGCCTCATGGGATCGAAATGCACGAAATGCGGTGCCACGTCTTTCCCGCCGCGCGCCGACTGCGGGGAGTGTATGAGCGGCGACTTCGAGTACATGGAGTACAGCGGACGCGGCACTCTGCAAACCTACACGCGCATCGACGCGGCCCCCACCGGGTTCGACGATGTCGTGCCCTACACACTCGGAGTGGTCGACCTCGAGGAGGGCGGCCGGCTCCTCGCCTGGATGGGCGAGACGATCGGGGCGGACGAGATCGCCATGGATATGGAACTCCAGGTGGTGCCCCGCATCTTCGACGAATCGGAGGAGATCAAGGTCTACTACTCGATCGAGAAGCCCGGCACCACGTGGCACAAGGGCGACTCGGCGCGATAGAGAGCCGGACCCGCCACCACGTTGCTATCCCGGGCAGACGGCCAGAATCTTCTCGTGCGCTTCCAGGAGAAGCGCCTCCGTGGCCGGCCACGAGATGCATGCGTCAGTGATCGAAACGCCGTACTTCAGCTTGCGGCGGTCGCCGTTGAACTTCTGGTTCCCCTCGAGGAGGTGGCTCTCCAGCATCATCCCCGCGATCGCGTCGTTACCGGCGATGCGCTGATCGAGCACGCTGTGCCACACGTTGGCCTGGCCCTGGTACATCTTCATCGAATTCGCGTGGGAACAGTCGATCACGATCGCCTGGGGAAGCCCCTTCTCGATCAGTTTCAGCCGTGCTTCCTCGATGCTGATCGGATCGTAGTTGGGACGCTCGCCGCCTCGCAGAACGAGATGGCTCAACTCGTTGCCCCGCGTCTTGACCACGCAGGTGCGGCCCGTGCTGTCGATGCCGAGAAAGCTCTGCGGCGTGCGGGCCGCGAGCATGGCGTTGACGGGAGTGCAGAGGTTGCCGTCGGTGCCGTTCTTGAAACCGACCGGCATCGAGAGTCCGCTCGCCATCTGGCGGTGGGTCTGGGATTCGGTGGTGCGCGCGCCGATCGACGCCCAGCTGACCAGGTCGGCCACGTACTGGGGAGTGACCGGTTCGAGCATTTCGGTCGCGGCGGGCATCCCCATCTCGTTGATCTTCAGGAGGATCGAACGCGCTTTCCTCAGCCCATCCTCGACCTTGCAGCTTCCGTCGAGATCGGGATCGTTGATCAAACCCTTCCACCCCGTGGTGGTGCGCGGTTTCTCGAAGTAGACGCGCATGACGACAAGGAGCGTCTCGTCCACCTTGCGGCTGAGCTCCACGAGGCGTGCCGCGTATTCGAGCGCAGACTCTTCGTTGTCGATTGAGCAGGGACCTGCAATGACCAGAAGTCGGTTCTCTTCCTTCGAAATGATCCGACCGATGCGTTCCCGTCCGGCCAGCACCGTGGCGCGCGCGCGACCGCTGAGAGGCAGATCGCCGGTCAGAATGTCGGGTGCGACCAGGGGGAGGTACGCCTCGATACGCAGATCGGATGTCTTGTTTCTTTTTTCTCTCTCTGATTTCACGGGGCAGGTCCTTAAAAAGAAAACCGCAAAGAATCTCTTCTTCGCGGCCTGCGCGGCTCTTGGTTTTTCGACGGATCAGTAAAAGATTATAGCGCACGCCAGGCAGGCCGGGACTCTATTTTTAGTCCCGGTAATAATAATAGGTATACCTTCCTGAGAACATGCGTTTCATGATCGGACCTCTAGGCTCGAAGCAAGGGAGAGAGTATAACAGTCGGATCCGATCAAATCAATTGGTTTTTATAAGTCGTCTTCATTTCTATTCCGCTCCTCCCGGCCGTTCGCCGCTCTGGGGAAATTTCTGCTTTAAGTCCCTTTTTCCCATGGGCAAAATAAGGACTTACAGAAGAAATTCTCTTTTGGTGACCCACCCACAATGGAACTGACAGCATTCGATATTACGACGTTCATCGCGTTCGTTGTTCTTGTCGTGAGCGTTTCGCTCTATGCCAGCCGGAGGGAGCAGTCGTCGGAAGACTACTTTCTCGCCGGCCGCCGCCTCACGTGGTGGCTCATCGGTTTCTCGCTCATCGCGTCGAACATCTCCACCGAGCATTTCGTGGGGATGGCGGGCCAAGCTTTTGGACGCGTGGGGCTCGCCATCGCCAGCTACGAGTGGATGAGCGCCATCTGCCTCGTGATCGTGGCATGGTTCCTCCTGCCCAAGTTTCTCAAGGTGGGCATCTACACGATGCCCGAGTTTCTCGAGTATCGCTACGACTCGACCACGCGATCGATCATGGCCACCTATCTCATGGTGGCATACATCATCGTCTTCTTGGCCACCGTGCTCTACAGCGGCGCACAGGGACTGAACGGCGTCTTCGATTTCCCGCAACTCCTCGAAAACCACTATGGCATGGAAACCACCGACTCGGTCTTCTGGGCCACGGTCGCCGGGATCTGGACGATCGGTCTCATCGCCGCGGTCTACACGATCTACGGCGGGCTCAAGGCGGTGGTCTGGTCCGATCTGATCCAGGGAGCCGCCCTCCTCCTCGGCGGCGGTATCGTGCTCTATCTCGGCCTCAAGCTCGTTGGCGGCGGCACACTCGTCGACGGCGGCGGTGTGACGGGCGGCAATCTGTTCGACGGCTGGTCCCGGTTCAGCGAAACCAACGCGGACAAGCTCCACACCGTGCTCCCCTGGAACGATGCCGACGTGCCCTGGCTGGCGGTGTTCGTGGGCGGCTTGTGGATTCCCAATCTCTTCTACTGGGGGCTGAACCAGTTCATCACGCAGCGCACCCTGGGCGCCAAGTCGCTCGCCGAGGGGCAGAAGGGCATTTTCCTCGCCTGCCTCTTCAAGCTCGCCATCCCCTTCATCATCGTTATTCCCGGTATCATGGCCTTCCAGATGTTCGGCAACGAGATCCTGGCGAAAGCGGGCGGCAACATCGACAAGGCGGGCGAGGTCGCATACCCCTACCTGATCACCCGGATCATGCCACCCTTCCTGCGCGGTGTGATGCTCGCGGCGCTGGCCGGCGCCGTGATGAGTTCCTTCAACTCGGGACTCAATTCCGCTGCCACGATCTTCACGGTCGACATCTACGGCAAGTTCGTGCGCAGGGACGCCACGCCAAAGCAGCAGGTCAAGGTGGGCCGGATCGCCACGGCCGTGATCGTGGTCCTCGCCTGCCTCTGGGCTCCGGTGATCACCACTTTCGAAGGAGTGTTCCGCTACATCCAGGAGATCTGGGGATTCATCTCCCCGGGGATCGTGGCTGCATTCATGGTGGGGCTGGTCTTCAAGCGCGTCCCGGCGGCAGCGGCCAAGGGCGCACTCCTCCTCGGCCCGGTGCTTTACGCGATCAGCCGAATCCCCGGCTGGATCATGGAAGACTACTACAGGTGGCAGGGAGGTTCGGGCAGCGCCGAAGTTCTCGTCAGGACGGATACGGGCGAAGCCGCGGGCACGCTAACGACATGGATCTTCACCTACAGCAAGATGGCTTTCTTGCACCACATGGGGATCATCTTCGTCGTGCTGGCCGCCTTCATGCTCGTTGTGGCGCGCTTCGCGCCGCTCGAGAAGCCGGTCACCTACCCGCGGTCGAAGCTCGATACCACGGTCCACCCCTTCGCCTACGTGATCGGTACGGCGATCGTGATCCTCACGATCGTGCTATATGTGATCTTTTACTAGAAGCGGTCTCACGACACACTTCCTGGAGTGGATCCCACAACCGGGCGGCCATTCGCAACCGCCTCCTAGAGCTCGACAACCCCCTTGGTCAGGTTGCTGATCATGGCGTCGCCGCCGCCCAGGGGTACAGCGTACGACTGGAAGAATATGGTCGCCCCCACGAGAGCGGGATTGTTCGGAAAGGTCACGTTGGTGGCGACCAGACCGCTCGAACCGATCGTGCCGTTGCCGATCGGGTAGAGGGGAGCACGGAGGTACCAGACGCCGCCCGGGTAGACCGTGCCGGACCCCTTGTTCAGGGAGGCGTAGGTGGTCCACGCGGCGCCCGCGTCCCATGCCAGATCAACGAGAAAATCATCGCCCGGCGACATTTTGCCGAAAAGGCTGAGCACGGGCCAGCTGGAGTAGAGCTCCACCCAGAAGTCGTCGATGCCCGCTTCCACGAGCGAATGGTAAGGATACCAGGGGCCCTTGTCCTCGGCCACGAACCGGATCCTCATCTGATCGGTCAGCGCGATCACGTCTTCCAGGGGTATCACAGCTTCTTGCCAGGAATTTTGTTTCTCGCCCCAGACCTCTTCCATCGAAATCCACGTCGATCCGTTGTCATTGGAGACGTCGATCCGAAAGGTATCATCCACACCGGTGCGGCCGATGGCGTTGGCCCACCAGCGTGAGTAACCGACATGGGCCAGAACGCCCCCGGTCATATCGATGACCGGCGAAACCAGCGTGGTATGACCCTCGTCCACATCGTTGTCGCCCGGATCGGACCCTGGAGGCGCATTCCCGGTCACGTAGCACTCAGTGCCTCCCACCGTGGCGTCATTGTCGGGAGCCATCGGCTGGCCGTTCGTCCAGGTCCCGTTCGGATCGCAACGCTCCCAGATCCCGGTGGTGGCAGTGTCGGACGGCAGGCCGGCAATCCAGCCGCCGTTAGCGTCTTCCATGTCGTCGTGGGCGAGGAGACGGGGGAAACCGATGATGATACGCTTCGAGAGGGTTATGGTCCCGCCATCGAAGTCAACGACCATATCGAGCCAGAACGTTTCGCCATGTACGGCTGAGGACGAGATATCGAGCACGAAGGGCTGCGTCCCGTTGGTGGCGGTATCGCGCGATGGGATCGCCGGAGTCTGTGCCGTTCCCTGGGTGACGGTCACCAGGGACGACGTGGAGGAGAGTGAGAGCGACATCGGCCCCACCCCGTCGGCCAGTCCGCTGTTCTCCAGGGTCAAAACGAGTTCGAGTGTTTCCCCCGGTTCGGGATAGCCGTTGCCATTGCCCACGGTCTCGCTGAAGGCATTTTCCATCCAGCTGATCCAGCAACCCGCGATGGCGAAGAAATACTTGAGGCTGGGCAAGTTTTGCTCGGCGATCGGAACGATACGGTTCGAGGGAGGCCAGAATCCGTCGTTGCCGTTACCCATCTCGGGGCTGTATCCCATGATTTCCTGGTCGCCGTAGTCCCAGTCGACCGATCCGCCGTTCACATTGTAGAGAAGCTCCCAGGAGGTACCGATCCTGTATTCGGGCGGAGCCATCTGCTCGCAGATGTCTCGGAAAAGATCATCGTCCTGAGTGAAGATATCCTCGTAGCACCAGGGAATGATCCACATGTTCCCGTAACAGTGTACGCTCAGCCGCTGCGTGGGATTCTTGCTCGTGATGAAGTTGGCCAAGGCCTGGGTTTCGGGTTCGGACGCGGCCGACGGGCCGCGGTAGGTTTCGCTGCTCGAGCTGCCCGAGCTGCCGTTGTTGTTGTAGCCCCACTTGTAGCTCCAGTTGCGATTCAAATCGACGCCGTAGCTCCACCAGTTGTTGTACCGGCGATTCTTGCGCCACATGCCGCCGCCGCTCGGCTCGATCTGCTCGTTGTAGACGTAACCGTCCGGGTTGTGGACCGGCACGAACCACATTTCGCGCTGTTCGACCAGAAACTTGGCCATCGGATCTGCGGGATAATTCTCGAAGAGCCAGTTCATGAAGTAGAGGGTGCTCATCATGCCCTGGGGCTCGCGCGCGTGGGTCAGGCAGTCGATGATCGACGTGGCCTCGTTTTCGTTCTGGTCGGGATTGTCCGAGATCTTGACAGCCCAGATATCGCGGCCTTCGCGGCTCTGGCCGATGCTTATCTTCGCGGTGACCAGATTGGGGTAGTCGTTGCGGAACTCGTCGAGCTTGGCGCCCACCTCGCTGTAGGTGAAGAAGCCGCCCATGCTGCCATATCCCAGATCACGGGAGAGGCGCGGATCGAATTTCAAGCGGCTCTGGTAAAAAGCGACCACGTCCTCGTGCATCATGATGTACGGAATTCCCTCGGCCTGGAGAATTTCGAGGTCGGTCGCGTCGACATACAGGTGTATCCCTTCGTCACCGGTACCCACATACTCGACGTTCATATCGAGAGAGATGAGCTTTTCCACCATGAACGCATCAGGCACCCCGGGTATGCTCACCATCGAGGGCCGTTCCCTGGTGGCAGCGTGCTGAGCGGCCACGGGTGCGATCAGAAGTGCGCAGAGAAAGCAGACAAGGAGGGAGAGGTATGAAAGACGGGAAAATTTCATTTCAATGATCTCCTCAGAGCGGGGTGCTTTGGCAACGTTTACATATCACGATTACAAGGCTTACATCGAAATATCTTACCACATAACAAGCCGCATGTATATGAAAGAATTATCTCTCAGCAGAGGCGGAGTGCGCGAAGGAGACACAAAATCCTCGGATGGAAGAGGTATGGAGTGGACACTTATCCACGGTCAGAGGCGGACACCCTTCCCGATGAGCTGAGCCGGCGGCCCGGTCATCCAAAAAAAGACGATCCAGTGACAGTGGAATACTCGGTCCCCTGTCACTGGATCGGGATCTGTTTTTTCCAGATATCCTATGGCCAGGTGACTCCTTGTCAGCCCTGGCGAGAGGTTAACGGTCTCGATCGGTTCCGATCCGAATCACCAATGCTGGCCGGTCCCGGTCAACGCACGGCTTTGAGCTTGGCAGCCTCCGTGGCCTTGTACACGATGCGGTGAGTCTCCACGTCGGTCACCTTCATGGAGAGCCGGTACTGTTTGATCGTGCGATTGTCTCCACCGATGTCGGACGCCACTGAGATATCGCCCCACATCACGTACTGGGCGCGCAGAGCCTTTCCGAGCTCCACCGCTTTGCTGTTGTCGAAGGCGTCGAACCGGCTGTAGCCGGCTTCCTTAAGAAGCATCTGGGAGTTCTCGTAGTCGATCAGGTCGAATCGTCCCATCTCGAACATTGCCGTCTCGATGACGTCGAAGAAGGGCTGCTTGTTGAGGCCGGGTTTGTCCGTATCGTTCTTGAAATCGATGATGGCCAGGCGGGGCGTATTCTTGGTCCATTCGAGTCTGCACTTGTCGAGCTTGGTCATCAGCCGCGTACCCAGTTCTTCCAGATCGCTCGGCCCGAACTTACGCGTCACGATGCGCGTTCCCTCGTCGAACTCCTCGATGGTGCCTTTACAGCCCACGAATCCCAGCGAGATCGTAACGGCGAGGAAGAAAACAATTCCCTTTTTCATGGCAAATTCCTTTTCTATCCCAAAGTACTCGAAATGCCCTGTCCAAAAAATACTGCAAACAATAAGAATATGGTTGTTCCCGTAAAGTCAAGCGTTCCTTCGCGCCCGTTGAAATCGCGCTCCGACGGATGAAGCGATCAGCCTTCCCCCTTGAGCTGGTGCGCCTCGTCGACGAGCACGATCGGGTTCATCCCCTTTCCCGGCTGAATCACGAGAACGAAAGCAGGAGAAGCGTTGGAAAGATCGATGGAGATATCGATGCTCCGAGCCGATCTGTTCCCACCGGCGGCGCGCGGTGTGAGAACGATCTTGCTCGTGCCCGGAGCCACCTGGAGACTGCAGGCGTGGAACTCGCGCGGCAAGGTGCACCAGGCTCGCGTGTCGATCGTTTCGGCTGCCGACGCGATGGACGAAAAGAGATCGCCGATCAATTTACCGGCATCGCGATCCTCGGACATCGAGGCACCCAGGGCCTGCCCCGCGACCTCCTTGATCACTCGACGGACCGCTGCGCGGATCAAAATCCCGGGCAGCAGCGCCTCGTATTCCTCCCGCGCGTAGGCGTCGAAGTCCGCGATCATGGCGGTCGAAACGCTTGCCGCCTCCCCGGGGACGGAAACGTCGAAGCCACCGTGCCAGAATGGTCTACGCTTGTGATATCCCGGAATCCTGACCGGCGCGGTGAACCGAACGCGATCCACGGCGTCGGGGCTGTTGCCAGGTTTTGCTATCGAATAGAGGGCCTTCATACCTCGCAGAAGGGCCGTGAGCTCCTCGCTCTTCTTCTCGACCTTTTTCGGCACCGTACCGAGCAGGGCGAACACAAAAACGAGGTTCTGCCTCGGCCCCACCTTCAGACGCTGCGCCTCGCTCTTGTAGAAGGCGCACCCCGGCATTCCGGCCATGGCCTGGCGCAGGTAGATCTCGGCACTGTCGAGCTCGTTTCTCTGCTCCGCGGCGAGGGCGGCGAAATACTTGGCCACCGGCGGAATCTGGAAGGAAAAGCTCGCCTCGTTGCCGTTGGCATCGTACTGATAGGATCTCTCGTAGTAAGCCTCGATCAGCTCCATCTTGTTGTCCATGTCGCGAAAGGTGGCGGAGACATTCTCGAAGGGATCAGGCATCATCAGATAGGACAATCCGAGAAAGAGCCGGGCAGCGATCTGCTCGAAGGGCGCTCCCGGATAATTGGCGATCGTATCGTCCAGTACATAGGAGGCCGCCGACTTGACCGCCCCGCCGGTCGTGAGCGCGTCCATACGGTTCATCGCTTTGGTGAATTCCGCCACCGCATTGCGTGGGTCGTCGAGGGCGAGATCGGTCATGGCTTTTTCGAGCTGCACCAGTTGAGTGTCGCTTGTTTTTTCCTCTGCAGCCGCGAATCCGTTCAGCGCCCCGTCCATCCGGCCGTTCTTGTACTGGACCAGGGCTCCCTCGATCAGTTCGGTGTACGTGGCGCAGCCCGTGAGAAAGGTAAAAATCAGAATCAGGATTCCGAGAGTCGTCGACTTGATCACTTTTTGCCTCCTTACCTGTGTGCCTATGAGAATCACCCGTAAACAGTATACATACCAAGGTAAAAAAAACCATCGGCTCAAACCGGCAAACATCCCCGATTGATAAAAGTTCGACCGACAGGCCCGAGTCAGAATAGAGCGAGTCCATCGGGACGGCGCAGAGCTACCGATCTGCCGGCGCAAATGAACAACCCGCCAATACCCCCTTTTCATCCGACGCGGCGATCACCCTTCGGCAGGGGGAAGGAAAAGTCCCCTCTTGGACAAGAAGCTGTTGAAAAAGGCCCTGACGCTGAGCATGATCTATTATTTTACATCCGTGTCCGATCCCATTTTCCGGGCGATATAAGACCATGACAGAGATCGATTTCAAAATGCTCGACACCAAGTGGCAGAAATACTGGGTCGAGTCGGGCCTCTACCGAACACCGGCGAAAACCAGCTCGGAAGAAAAATTCTACCTCCTCGAGATGTACGCCTACCCCTCCGGGGATATCCATATCGGCCACTTCCGCAACTACACGGTGGGCGATGTGATATGGCGCTATCTGCGTTCGCGCGGCAAGAATCTCCTGCACCCCTTCGGCTGGGATTCCTTCGGGCTCCCGGCGGAGCAGGCCGCAATCAAGCGGAACATTCAGCCAGGGGAGTGGACAGAGGGCAACATCGCCACGGGCAAGGAGACCCTCACGCGCCTCGGAATCAGCTATGACTGGGACCGCGAGGTGGTCACCTCCCGTTCCGACTACTACCGCTGGACACAATGGATCTTTCTCAAGCTCTACGAAAAGGGCCTCACTTACCAGGACGAGGCCGCGGTCAACTGGTGCCCGGAGTGCAACACGGTTCTGGCCAACGAGCAGGTCACAGCGAGCGGAACCTGCTGGCGTCACGACACCACCTCGGTGGAGAAGCGGTTCTTGAAGCAGTGGTACTTCAGGATCACCGACTACGCGCAGCGACTGCTCGACAGCCTCGACGACCTGGAGAAGGACTGGCCCGCATCGACCGTGGCTCAGCAGCGGAACTGGATCGGTAGATCCGAGGGTGCGGAGATCAATTTCACCGTCGTGGAGACAGGGAACGACCTGCCGATCTTTACCACCAGGCCCGACACGATCTTCGGCGTCACTTTCATGGCGATCGCGCCAGACGCACGGCTCATGCGCAAGCTGATCGCCCACTGCCCCAACAGAGAGGCCGTTGAAGAGTACACCCGGAATGCACAGAAGAAGAGCGAGATCGAACGGACCGCCGAGGGGACCGAGAAAGACGGGGTGGACACGGGCCTCACCGTGCTCAACCCGTTCAATCACAGGGCGGTTCCCCTCTATGTGGCCGACTACGTGCTGGCAGGGTACGGGTGCGGAGCGGTGATGGCTGTTCCGGCCCACGACCAGCGCGATTTCGAATTCGCCAGGAAATACGGCATTCCGGTTGTGACGGTGATCCATCCCGACGGAGCCGCTCCTCTCGATCCCGAAACGATGGCCGAAGCCTTCACCGGGCGGGGCGTGATGCACGACTCGGACCGTTTCGACGGTCTGGCCAGCGGGAAAGGAATCGTGGAGACGGCGCTCTATGCAAAGGAGCAGGGATTCGGCCGGCCGGCGATCACCTTCAAGCTGCGCGACTGGCTCATCTCGCGCCAGCGATACTGGGGATCGCCGATCCCCATGATTCACTGCGACGATTGCGGTACCGTACCGGTGCCCGAGAAGGACCTGCCTGTCCTTCTTCCCGAGGTGGAGGACTTCATTCCCAAGGGACGCTCTCCGCTCGAGGATGTACCCGAATTCATGAACACCGATTGCCCCGCGTGCGGCCGGCCCGCCCAGCGCGACGCGGACACGATGGACACCTTCGTCTGCTCGTCATGGTATCAGTTCCGCTACACCGATCCGCACAACGACGCCATGCCTTGGACCGGCGAAAACGTGAACCAGTGGATGCCCGTGGACCTCTACATCGGCGGCTCGGAGCACGCCATGGGCCATCTGATCTACTTCCGATTCATAACGAAGGTGCTCCACGACCTCGGCTACGTCGCCGTGGATGAACCTGCCAAGGTCCTCTTTCATCACGGAATGGTGCTCGACGCGAAGGGCGACATCATGTCCAAATCGAAGGGCAACGTGGTTTCGCCGGTGACGCTCATCGACGAATGGGGCGTCGACATTCCGCGGCTCGCCATGCTCTTTTTCGCGCCGCCGCACAAGGAGATTCTCTGGACCGAGAAGGGCCTGATCGGCGCCAAGCGTTTCCTGATCCGCTACGCCAACTTCGTGAATTCCCTCGCTGGACAGGCCTCGGGCCCGCGGGCTGCTCCCAAACTCGGCAAGGTCTCCGAGAAAGACATCGATGCGTTCAAGCGGACGCACCAGACGATCCGCAAGGTCACGGCCGACATCGAGGGTCTCCAGTACAACACGGCCATCGCGGCCCTCATGGAACTCCTCAACGATCTGGGCGGCTATTCGCCCGGTGAATCGGAGATCACCGACTGGCTCGGCGCCACCCTGGCGCAGCTGATCGGTCCTTTCGCCCCCCACCTGGCCGAGGAGCTCTGGGCGGCGATGGGCCGCGACCCCTCCGTGTTCGAGGCGCCCTGGCCTGAATGGGACGACGCGGCCTGCCAGGAGAAGGAGGTCACGATCGCGGTGCAGGTCAAGGGAAAGCTGCGCGGCACGATCACGGCGTCCGCCGGCGTATCTCAGGATGATGCGCTCGGCCTCGCTCTCGCTGATGAGAAGGTCAAGCGCCACGTGCCCGATCCGGACGCCATCAGAAAGGTCATCTTCGTACCCGACAAGATTGTGAATATCATAGTCTGAGGCGGAGTATGGTATGCCTGCAAATCTGACACCCCAGTATTTCAAGGCTGAGGAAAGGTACAAGGCCGCCACCACGCTCGACGAGAAGATCGAGGCTCTCGAGGAGATGCTCGCCATCATCCCCAAGCACAAGGGGACCGACAAGCTCCAGGGCGACCTGAAAAAGAGGCTCTCCAAGCTCAAGACGCAGGAAGGCAAGAAAAAGGGCGGCGCGCAGAAAACGAGCCCCTACAAGATCCGAAGGGCCGGGGCGGGTATGGCGATTCTCATCGGCGCACCCAACTCGGGCAAATCCGCGATTCTGGCGGCGCTGACAAACGCCAACGCGACGGTGGCGCCCTTCCCTTTTGCAACGCGGCTGCCCATGCCGGGAATGATGGCTTACGAGAACGCGGTGGTGCAACTCGTGGACACGCCGCCCCTGTCCGAGGATTTCCTCGATCCCGACCTGCCCGGACTCCTGCGCAAGGCCGACATCACCTTGCTCACGCTCGACGGATCCGATCCGGCGGTACTCGACACCTTCGACATGGTCCAGACCGTCCTTGCGCGCGGGAAGATCCGGCTCGCTCCCGGAGAGCCGGGACCTTGGGAGCCGGGCGAACCGATGGATGTGAAGACGCTCGTGGTGGTGACCAAGATCGATGCGGACGGAGGCGCCGACGCTGCCGAGATCCTCGCCGAGCTCCTCCCCGAGTACCGCTACTTGCCCCTGTCGGCCGAGACGGGCCAGGGACTGCCCGAGTTCGCGCGCGAGGTCTTTTTCGCCCTCGATGTGGTGCGCGCCTACACGAAGACTCCCGGCAAGAAACCCGATCTCAGCGATCCGGTCTATCTGAAGCGGGGCCAAACATTGCTCGACTTCGCCCGGGAGATCCACAAGGACTTTGCCGAGAACCTCAAGTTCGCCCGCATCTGGGGCGAGGGAAAATACGACGGCCAGACGGTCAACCGCGACCACGAGGTCAACGACGGCGACATCCTCGAGCTGCATCTCTAATGGCAGACCCGCGGGGAGAATCCCGCGGAAATCGCAAAGGGACGAAATCCGGATGCGATCTTCCGCTCATTTCCGGCCCGGCCCGATCCTCACTTGCCGATGGTTATCACCGGCGGCGGTGTGGAGCGTTTCAGGAAGAGAAGTGCGAAGGCGGTGTTGGCCACCGGCGTGCCCCACTCCCCGCCCCGCGCCGACCACGAGCCTTCGTCGTCCTGCTTGGCGAGGAGATAAGACGCCCCTTCCCTGTACCAGTCGTGCCCCCCGATGAACCGGGAAGCGGTGAGCACTCCCACCCGTTCGAGGCTGTAGATGTAGTAGTAATAGTAGAACTTGTCGCCATTGGGATTGTGGTCGATCGACCAGTGGGAGCCGAGCCACGCCAAGCCGTCGCGCACGGCACGGCGCGTCTCGACAAGGCTTGCGCCCCCCTTGCCGCGCGGGTGCGACGCCAGTGCCTCGTAACAGATGAGGATCGACGCCACTCCGATGCAGACGTGCGTGCCGATCACCTTCGACCGATCGCCGGGCTGTCCGAAGAGGTACTGCCAGCCGCGCGCTTCGGCCCGTTCGGCGTAGAACCTGGGCGTCCAGTCCGTCTCGAACCTCTTGAAGCGGTGATAGACCACTTTCGGACCGGACGGCTGCTGATTCGTGAGGAAATAGTCGAGCGCCTTCTTCCAGATCTCGGCGTCGACGTCGATGCCGCATCGCGCCGCGGCCTTGAGCCCGAGCAGCGCGTACTGGCCGTTCGAAATATCTCCGTCGCCCAGCCCGGGACGGTATTTCCACGTGCCGCCGCGCGCCGCGTTCTCCACGATCCGGTCGCGGCAAAATCTCATCAGGCGCGCGTCATCGTCGGTGAGGTTGCGTTGAAACCTGAAGGATTTCCGCTTCTCCGGAGGAACACGCCTGAGCTCGAAGCGTTCGCGCTGCGGGGCGGCTTTCTCGTCGAGAGCCATCATGGTGAAGGCCACCTCGTAAGTCATTTCGGGGGGATTGCGATAGAGCCAGTCGAATCCCCGTTCGATGAATTCCTTGTGCTTGTTCACGCCCGTCGAGAGGAGCGCGAGAAGCGCGATCGCCGTCGGGCCCGACTTGTAGGTGCCGTTGGACGCGCCGTAGGGTCCCCAGGAGCCGTCGTCCTTCTGTTGCGCTCTGAGCCAGTCCGCCCCGCGGTCGACAGCTTGGTTGACGCGGATCGACAGGGCCTTGTCCGATTCAGGAGTGAAGAAGACGGGATCGAGCCGGGCCTGATCGTCCCACAGTTCGACGTGCGCGCTCTCCGGCAGGCCGGGAGCCTTTCCGGCGGCGGCGGCGAGCCCGTAGGCGATGGTGTTCTCGATCAGGTCCCTGGCGAGTTTCGTTACGTCCGGCTCCTCGCCGGGCGCATCCCCGATCCCCGGTTCCCAGGAGAGAAACAGGACCCGGCCCGCTCCCCAGCCGGTCTCGACGCACCAGGGACGGTCAGCGGCGCCGCGAGCCACGATATTCATCTTTTCGGTCCTGCGGAAGCCGCCCGCGCCCAGGGAACGGAAAGGAAGCATCCTCTTGAGAGACTCCTCGCTGAGCGCGTGCGGCGTGGTGAAGACAGGGTGGCTTCCATCGATCCACACAGGACGCCCCGGGTCCTTTCGGCCGCGCAAAACAAACGTTTCCGGCGGAAGCCAGGGCTCGACATCCCAGAAATCGGGATGCTGAAGGAAGACGATTACCGTTCCGCCGCGGTACACGAACCGGCGCAGGTCGCTGCTGCTGCGCCGCATCCAGTCCGACACGGCACGTTTGTCGGTCGCCCGCGGACCGATGACCAGAACGCGGAAACGGGACAGCTTGAGCGCATCGTCCTCCAGAAGGCCGGTCACCTCTTTCGCCTTGAAGGATCGACTCCCCGACCTTGTTCGGCTCTGGGCGAGAAAAAGCCGATTCTCCGGTGGAGCGCCGGGATCGAAGATGAACGCCACCGATTCGGCGGCACCGGCGCTGCCGTAAAGGATGGTCAGAAACCAGCATTCAACGAGAAGGCTCTTGAAAAGAATCATCTATTTTCGTCCGATTCCTTTTTTATTGCGACAATTGATTGTATCCGAGCCCTTTTCGTTATTGAATATCGGATCCGTCCTGTTCGCCCTTTTGGAGAGAGTCAAGAGTTGAATCGAATGCACCGTAAAAAGGCCGACAAGCACATCCTCTACGAAAAATCCGTCCAGACCCCAGAAGCCGACATCAATTTCATGCTGCGCGTATATCGAAATATCCGCGGGCGCAAGCCGCTCGTGCTCAGGGAAGATTTCTGCGGCACGGCGGCTCTCTGCTGCGAATGGGTGCGTATGGTGAGCGGCGCGACAGCATACGGGATCGACCTTCACAAACCGACGCTCGACTGGGGATACGAGAAGAACGTGTCCCAGCTCGGTATCTTGAAGGACACGGTGGAACTGATTTGCGCGGATGTTCTCGACGAGACGGTGCACAGGGCCGACGTGGCCGCGGCCTTCAATTTTTCCTACTTCTGTTTCAAGAAGAGGAACGAGATGCTCGACTATTGCCGCAAGGTCTACGCGGGATTGAACGAGGAAGGCCTTTTCTTTCTCGACATCTTCGGCGGTCCGGGTGCGCTGACGCCTTGCGAGGACGAGACCGATCATGGAGAATTCACCTACATCTGGGACCAGGAAAAATACAATCCCATAACGGGCGAAATCCTCTGTCACATCCATTTCAAACAACCCTCGGGCCGGTCGATGCGCAAGGCGTTCACCTACGACTGGCGTCTCTGGACCATTCCGGAAATGACCGATATTCTTCTCGAGGCCGGCTTCAAGGACGTGCAGATTTACTGGGAGGGCACGGACAGAAGCACGGGGGAGGGGAACGGCATCTTTCGCCGTTCGAGGCGGGGAGACGATTCCGAGGCATACGTTTCATACATCGTGGCTGTACGTTAGGCCCTGCGCGCCACGGAAGACATATCATCCGCGACGATCGTCAGGGATCCGATTCCGTTCAACCCTAGCGCACGTACAGCCGATTCCAGTTCGTGAGGACTGTCGACGGTTCGCCCCACTTGCCGACGAGAGCCTGGAAATATTTTTCCGTACCCGGCGGCCAGATAGCCGGGATACTGGCCGAAAAATTCAACACACCACGCCCGGGAATCGTTCCCAGGTACCAGTCGTTCTCGGCGGGCGTGGAAATCCAGACGTCGCCGTGGCCGGTCGACAGGGGCGGGTCCTGGAGACCGGCGCTCATGTAGAGAGTGACGCGCGCCGTCGGGCCGCCGACGATCTTGAACTTGACCTGTCCGCCGGCCGTGGTCTTTCCAAGCATATAGAGGTGATAATCGAACTCGTCCGCGCCCACGTCGACCGCACCGAGAGCCACGCGCGGATCGCCCTCGAAGTCCTCGGTCGGAAGGTTCACGGCCCCGGTATCACCCGTGTTCCGGCACGGTGAATTCCAGGTGATATGAAAATCGTTGTCCACGACGTTGACGAAATCGGGATCGTCCACGATCATGCCGTCGCCCCAGTCGAGAATGCAGGCGGTATCCACGAACGAGGCGCTCTGTCCGCCTTCGACAACCGAATAACTGATGGCCAGAGTACTCGGGTGAGCGCTCAGGCCGACCCAGATTTCCGGTCCTTCCCGTCCGTCATTGCCCCAGAGGATCGAGTTGCTCATCGTGGGCGATGACGAGACCACGCAGCAGATCCCTCCACCTTCTCCCGCATCGTTATTGACGATGGTGCAGTTGGTCACGGTTGGGGAAGAATTGTGCCAGCAGCAGATGCCTCCGCCATGGCCGTAGGCATCGTTCTTGGTGATCACGTTGTTCACCACCTCCGGCGAGGAGTTTTCGAGGCAATGGATCCCCGCGCCCTTGAAACCGTCGTTTTTTCTGATCCTGTTGGCAACGATCCGCGGTGAACTGTTCCTGCAGTAGATTCCGGCGCCTTCCGAGGCGGTGTTGAACGAGATGAAGTTGTTTCTGATGGTGGGCGAGGCATGGACGCAGTAGATCCCTCCACCGAGGAAGTAGTTGGTCCACATGCCCTTCGTACCACTGCCGTTCGTGATGGTGAAACCCTCGATCACCGAGTCGCTTCCCTCGCCGTTCGCGAAGGTGATCACGCTGCCCGAGAGACCACCGTCGATAATGGTGACTGCCGCGCCATAACTGCCGCTCACGGTGATCGCCTTTCCTGCAAAATCGATATTCTCCACGTAGGTGCCGGGAGCGACCAGGACGGTGTCGTCCGTCCAGGCGAAGTCGATCGCCTCCTGTATCGTGGAGAGAACCGCGGGCACGTGGAGCACGCCGCCGCCGGCGATCGGATAGTGGAATCCCATGTCGAGAGCGGTGCTATCCTGAACGCGGTCGTCGCGGGTCGTTCCCGTGACCATTGTCGATGCGGGATCGGCCGCGTCGAGACAGGGACTGTCCATGGCCTGGCCGGCCGCGATCTGGCTGAGATAGTGGTCTCCGTGCGGCCCGGTCAGGAAGATGGGATCGGCGTCGATCATACCCGCTCCCCAGTTCACGGAGCAGAAGGGTCCGATATAGACGGCCGTTTCGCCCCCCTGGGCGTCCGAATAGTCGATCGTCAATACCGAGGGATCCTGGGCCGTGCCGTCGACCGCGATCTGGGCCCCGTTGGCGGCACTGTTTTCCCACAGGATCGAATCGATCACCGTCACCAAACAACCCTCGAGGAGCCGGATCCCGCCGCCGTCGGAGGTGGACGTGTTCTGGGCGATCGTGCAGCTGCTCAGCAACGGAGAGGACAACTCCTCGCATTCGAGCCCGGCACCGTTGTTCGACGTATTGCCCGAGATCGTGTTATTCTCGAGTCCCGGGGACGAACTGTCGAGGCAGCAGATTCCGCCACCGGCCGTGTTGGCATGATTGTCGACGATCCTGTTGTGGCTGATCACGGGCGAGCAATTATTGTTGCAGTTGATCGCCCCGCCCTTGCTCTTGCACGAGTTGTTCGACAAGAGATTGTTCGTCACCGTCGGCGCCGACGTGCCGAAGATATACATTCCGCCGCCGTGGATTTCCGAGGTATTGAGGGAGATGACATTGTCGGCGATCATGGGCGATGAGTTGTCTCTCACGGCCAGTCCCCCCCCGCCGCCGAAGTGGGCCTCGTTTCTTATGATCTGGTTGTCGACGATCACCGGCGAAGAGAAACTGAGACAGGAGATCCCGCTGCCGAAGCGCGCATAGTTGCGGGTGATGATGTTGTTCGTGATCGTGGGCGAGGCTCCTTCGCAGTGGATCCCGCCGCCGTGGTAGATTGAGGAGAAAAACTTGCCGTAACCGTTGGTGACGGTGAATCCGTCGAGCACCGAATCGGTCCCCTCGCCGTTCCAGAATGTCACTGTCGTGTCGACGTCGCCCCCGTCGAGAATGGTCAATTCCGGCCCCAGCTCGCTCTGCACGGTGATCGCCTTGCCGAGAAAATCGATGTTCTCCTGGTACGTGCCGGGACGCACGATGATCCTGTCGCCTGCCACCGCGGCAACGATAGCCTCTTGCACCGTGGCATGGTCATCGGGCACGTAGATGTCCACCGGCCAGAGAAGGGGCGAAAAAAGAAAGAGAGCAGTCAATGCGAGAAATAATTTCGAGCGCATGGCTTCATCCTGATTGGGCTGTAGTAATCCTCAAACCTATAGGCGCGACGATATTATATCAATTTACATAAGATATTCAGCAATAATATTCATATTAATTTAAACGCATATCAATAGCCAGTTAATGCCCCTGCCTCGGTTGTATTGTAGCTCGAGTGATGGCCCGCGCTTCCACCGATGATGGAAAGCCCCGGCCAATCGGGCGCCCGGCGATCGAACCTTTCGTGGGGAAGGTTTTTGTTGGAGTTGAGCGGTCGCCCTTCGCCTCAGCCGGACATCCGGCTCGATTACCTTCTAGATACTATCGAGACGTTTCAGGTTGGCCGGAACGAACCTGCCGTTTTTTCGGATCAAGTCGCCGTCGAAACGGATTTCGCCCCCGCCGAATCGCGGCGTCTGGATCGCCACGAGATCCCAGTGGATCTGGGAGCGATTACCATTGTCCGCCTCGTCCTCGTAAGCGTTGCCGAGCGCCATGTGGAATGACCCGGCGATCTTCTCGTCGAAAAGGGTGTCCTTCATCGGCTTGTTGATCTGTGGATTCACCCCGAGAGCGAATTCGCCCACGTAGCGGGCGCCCTTGTCGCAATCGAGAATCGTGTTGAGCCGAGGCGTCTCGCCACCGCACTCCGCCTTCACCACCTTGCCCTTCTCGAACTCGAGACGGATGTTGTCGAAGGTGACTCCCTCGAAAACCGAAGGGGTGTTGAAGGTCACCACGCCATTGATCGAATCCCTCACCGGCGCCGTGAAGACCTCCCCGTCGGGAATGTTCATCTTGCCGTCGCACTTGATCACGGGGATCTCCGAGATGGAAAATTCGATGTCCGTTCCTTTTCCCTTGATGGAGACGGCGTCGGCCTTTTCCATCCGCTTCACGAGCGGATTCATCGCCCGCGACAGGGCGCCGTAGTTCACGGTGCAGACTCGAAAGTAGAAATCCTCGAATGCCTCCGTGCTCATTCCCGCCTGCTGGGCCACGGACGGGTTGGGGTAGCGCATGACCACCCAGCGCGTGTGGGGCACGCGGATCTTCAGATGAACCGCCTTCATCCAGTGGGCCGAGTAGATCTTCATCTTTTCCGAGGGCACGTCGGATTGCTCGTAGATGTTGCTGCCGCTGCGGATTCCCACGTAGGCATCCATCTTTTTCATGCGGAAAGCCTCGCAGCCCGCGGCGAGCTTGATCCCGTCGACCGTGGCACCCATCATGATCTCGCGCATCACCACAGGCTCCTTGAGCGTCACGAGCGGAATCCCCCCCCTCTTGCGCACCGCCCTGATCAATGCGACCACGGCCTGCGGATCGATCCCGACCGCCTCGATGAGGATCTTTTCGTCTTTTTTCAGATCGACCGAGTAATTGACAATCGTTCTGGCGAGATCATTGAGCCTCGGATCCATCATGTGACTTTCTCCATTCACTCGATAGTTTTAACGAGAACCATTCATGGGCTCCCCGCCGGCGGAGCGGCCGCGGAGACTCATTCCTTGTCCGGCACGAGGAAGAGCTCGAGCTCGCCGAAACCCGCCGCCAGATTTTGGGAGCCCTTGACGCGGTCGACCATCTCGATGGTGAGGTCCTTGACGCGCGTTTTCTTGAAAGGGATCGAATACTTGACGCCCACCGTGGGTTCAAGATCGGCAAACAGCTTCTGCTTGCCTCTGTTTATGAGTATCCGGACACGCGTTGCGCGGCCGTGCTTGTTCAGATGCAGGTTGTCGGCGATCGCGTGTGTCAGTTTGAGCATGTTGGCCTTGATCGGCTTGGGCAAGATGATTCTGATCCACGGGGCTCCGTCCGTTTCGGCCTTGGCCGACAGCCATGACGATCCTTGCATCCCGTCCACCGCCCGCTGCTTGCGCCAGTCGCCGCTCCATTCGGACGAGGCCTCGACCACCGGATTCAAACCGCTGATCAGGTTGTCTCCCAGATCGGCCATCGCCTGACGGTCGCGGTCGTCGAGGATGTTGTGCACGAAGAGATCGACCTTGCCCGACTCGTACTCCTTGATGATCGTCCCGCCCGGCGTGGCGCAGGTCACCCGGGCAGAGAGCTTCATGGTGCATTTGCGATCGAAGTGGTACGTGTACGGGTAGCGTGTGATCCGGCCTCCCGTGGGGTCGTCGGTCACTTCGGCGAGCAGTTCGTCATCGGCGTAGTACTCCACCTTTTGCACGTGAATGCCCGTCTTCCCCCCCTTGATACCGAAAAGATCGGCAACGTTCTCCGACCAGGACTCGATCCAGACCTGGCCCGGATTCTTGCGATTGCAGCCGATGACGATGTCTTTCTTTTCGTCGCCGCCCGACAGGATGCGGCTCCTGATCGAGTGCCGCGTGTAGGAGGGCTGGGTGGCGCGGATGAGAAAGAGGATCGCGAAGGACGTGTTCATCTCGGACCCGCCCCAGGGCGTACTCCAGTTACCGTTGCCATGCTGATGCTCGAGAAGCCACGCGGCACCCTCGTTGTACCAGTTCTTGCCGCCGAACGATTTACGTCCGCAGAGGGCGGCGGTACGCTCCACACCGTAGAGGTAATAGAAATGCCAGGAGCAGGCCCCGGGCTTCTGGTACGGCTTGGGATTCGTATCGACCTTGAAATACTTGTCCAGCCAGGCGAGGCCGCCTTCGAGAGCCTTGTCGGAGAGTCGCGCCGAAGTCACGCCGCGCCCCATCTTGGAGAGCTGTTCGCGGCAGATCAGGATGCAGGTCAGGGCCGCACACGTCATGCTGCCGGTAGGATCGCGTCCCGGGTGGTATCCCCAGCCGCCGTCTTCCTTGGCGAGTTCCACGACCCGTTCGAGAAGATCTTCCCACACCTTTCGATGGATCTCGACACCGCTTTCCGCCGCGGCGCGCAGGCCGAGTGCCGCGTACTGCGTGTTGGACATGTCCTGCCCACCGCCGGGGTAATTCCAGAGACCTCGCAGCTGGATGTCGATCAGTCTCAGCGCGTACTCCTCGATCTTGTCCCGGTATGCTTCAGGATCGACCTCTTTCAGGAACTGGATGATCACCGACAAGCAGTAGGTGCGACCGGTTTCCCGTTGGTCGATAAAGTTGACGGCTTTCTGGATCACGGGGTGATCCACCGGAACGCCAGATTTGACGAGGGCGAGGGCGCAGAGCGCCGTGTACCCTGTCACGTCGTTCACCTTGCGGCTGTACGATCCGTCGAGCCGCTGCATGCGGATGAGATATTCCTGGCCCCGTCGCAGCGCGTTGTCCACCGCGCCGGCATCGGGCACACCCTTCCCCTCCTCGAGCGCCTTCATCCGAGAAGCCGATATCGCCGGACAGGGAAGGAGGAAGACAGAAAGGAACAGGCTCATGATGGCAAGAGATCGCCACTCGATTCTTCTGGCGATGTCGTTGTCTGTCATACGTGGGTGGTCTCCGTCTCCGGCATGTTGACAATCAAAGGAACCAATCCTACAAGAATGGTGGATCGGGGGAAAGACCGAATCCGCCGATCCCGCGGACTTGGACATCCCTTCCGTTCACCTCTGATCGCCATTAAATCAAGCGCCGAACAGGGGAACTTTTCTTGCCTCCCTTGCGCACCGTGGTAGACTGATTGAATCGTTCTGTATTGTACTCAACCCCTTTCCAGTTACCGGCTTCTCAGCGTAGACGTTCCCCAAGGAGGAAGACGATGGATTTCGAACCGACAGAAATACAAGAGATGATCAGGGATACTGCACGCGAGTTCGCTGAAAAGGAACTCGGTCCGATCGCGGCCGAGATCGATGCTGAGAGCCGTTTCCCCGCCGAGGTGGTCGCCCAGATGGGCGAACTCGGCCTCATGGGTATCTATATTCCTGAAGAGTACGGCGGCGCCGGCGCCGACATGGTCTCCTATGCCCTGGCCGTCGAGGAGATCTCGCGCATCTGCGGCAGCACGGGCGTCACACTCTCGGCTCACACTTCGCTCGCCTGCGATCCGCTCAACAGCTTTGGATCGGAGGAGCAGAAGAAGAAATACCTCACTCCCCTCGCGTCGGGAGAGAAACTCGGCTGCTTCGCGCTCACCGAACCGGGCGCGGGGTCCGACGCGGGCGCCGGCCTCGCTTTCGCGGAAAAGAAGGGCGACGAATATATCATCAACGGCACCAAGAATTTCATCACCAACGGAGGCACGGCCGAGACCACGATCGTGTTCGCCAAGACCGACAAGACGTCCGGTACGCGGGGCATGTCGGCCTTCGTCGTCGAGAGCGACTACGAGGGTTACTCGATCGGCAAGGTGGAGCACAAACTCGGCATCACCGCGTCGACAACGGTCGAACTCGCCTTCGACAACATGCGCGTTCCGGCGGAGAACCTCATCGGCGAGGAAGGCATGGGTTTCAAGATCGCCATGAACACCCTCAACGGCGGGCGTATCGGCATCGCTGCCCAGGCGGTCGGCATCGCGCAGGCCGCGCTCGACGATTCAGTGGCCTATGCCAAGGAGAGGGTTCAGTTCGGCAAACCGATCGGAACGCTGCAGGCGATCCAGTGGATGATCGCCGACATGAAAACCCGTCTCGACGCTTCCCGGCTCCTCACGCACCGCGCGGCGAGCCTCAAGGATGCTGGAAAGAACTACATTCTCGAATCAGCCGAGGCCAAGCTCTTCGCTTCGGAAGCGGCCACATGGATCACACACAAGGGGATCCAGATATTCGGCGGTTACGGCTATTCGAAGGAGTATCCCCTGGAGCGCTACTACCGGGACGCGCGCATCACGGAGATCTACGAGGGGACCTCCGAGATCCAGAGACTGGTCATCGCATCGTCGTTGCTCAGGTGATTCGAGGCTCGATTCGCTCGTCTCTCAGGTTGCGCTCGCCGACTCGGCTGTTCCCTCCCGTCCATCGGGGCAAAAGACCTTTGGCGTGTAGATGCCCAGGGAAGCGCCCACGAAACAGGCGAGAGCCTTGACCGTGCTCATTCCGTAGGTCATCGATCTCCAGAAGTTGATCGAAGAGGCTTCCTTGAAATATCGGACGGGGACCGGCACGTCGGCGATCCTGAATCCGAAATAGACCGCTTGCACGAGGAACTGGGAGTCGAAGACGAAATCGTCCGAATTGTTGAGGAACGGGATTTTTTCGAGAACTTCGCGCCGGTACGCACGATAGCCGGAATGAAACTCGCCCAGATTCTGACCGAGTATGAAATTCTCTGTTGCAGTCAACACGCGGTTCGAAAAGTATTTCCAGGCCGGCATGCCCTTGCCGAGCGCCTCGCGGCGCGTCCTGATCCTCGATCCGAGGAGGACGTCGCAGATCCCCTGCTTCAGGAAACCCACGATGTAGGGAATGAGGCGCGCGTCGTACTGGTAATCGGGATGAAGCATGACGACCACATCGGCGTTCCGCTCCAGAGCGGCCTGATAACAGGTTTTCTGATTGCCGCCGTAGCCCTTGTTCTTCTCGTGGCGGATAACGGTGATTCCGAGAGACTGGGCGATCTCGACCGTTTTATCAGCGCTGCAGTCATCGACGAGAATGATCTCGTCCACGGCGTCCTTCGGGATGTCGTCGTAGGTCCGCTCCAGCGTATCCGCGGCATTATAGGCCGGCATTACGATAACAACCTTTTGATTTTCGGCGTCGGTCACATCAACTCCATTGCGAAGACGATATTATTCGGTTATTTGGTAAGGCTATAATAGAAACGTCCGGTGCCGATGGCAAGATCCGAAGATGAACGCCCGAGGAGTCGACCATGGGTGATGATACAAAAAGAAAGACGGGCATTCTGACCGAACTGGCCCATCACTTTCCGTTCACCATTCTGAGCGCTATTTTCGCCGTCTGCGCCATGGCGCTCGTCACCGTTCTTGGCGGTATGGGCGAAGACCCGTCCTGCGCAGACGCCGAATCGGCGTGCTCGGCTTGTCATTCCGATGACGC
>CAZUHB010000019.1:0-42469 GCA_964620445.1 uncultured Phycisphaerales bacterium | reverse complement strand
GGCTGGTCATTCCCATGACGCGGCTGGTCATTCCCATGACGCGGCTGGTCATTCCCATGACGCGGCTGGTCATTCCGATGACGCGGACGAGGAGGGCGAACATCCCGAGCACGGCCACGATTCGCCTTGCGAACGTCTGTTCCACGTGTTTCATCCGATCCACATTCTTCTGAGCGCCATGGCCACGTCAGCCATGTTCTGGCGATTCGAGAAAAAACTTATAAAAGCGGTCTTGGTGGGACTGATAGGATCCCTCGGCGTCTGCGGCATCAGCGACATCGTCATGCCTTTTGCCGGCGGCCGCCTCCTCGGTACGGCGATGACCTTCCACTTCTGCTTGATCGAGGATCCATGGCTGATCCTCCCCTTTGCCGTGCTCGGCGTCTTTGTCGGGCTCCTCTCGTCGCGCACGATGCCGGGCCGGGGAGCGACAATTTTTTCGCATTCGGCCCATGTGGCGATATCTACCATGGCGTCGCTCCTCTACCTGATCGCATTCGGTTTCTACGGATGGATGGCGGACCTCTTCCAGACCTTTGTGCTCCTCATCCTGGCGGTTCTCATCCCCTGCTGCATGAGCGACATCTTTTTCCCTCTTCTCATGGTTGAAAAAGGACGTATCCTTCACGATCATGAGGGGCATTCCCATTGCTGCCCCTGACAGGCCGGCCGAGCGTTCCAGGCGTCCAGCTGAACCATCGTTCGAAGAGGAGAAAAAAAAAATGCGAATGACCCTGATTCTGACAGCTGCGCTGATCGCTCTCGCAGGATGCTCGACAGGCCGGTGGGTGCAAACGAGGGTCGACGCCACGAAGGAGCACGACCACGTCGAAGTCTACCTCGAACACCGTGTCGAGCAGGACGCGATCGTTCCCCAAGGCTTCGAACACCCCTTCGCCGTTGGTGAACGGGACCTGGGCCTCGTCCTTTGCGGTCTCCTCCGATGGAATTCCCACATTCTGGCCAGCGACGAGGTCGTGCGTGTCTTCGAGCCGACCGAAGTGGCAGCGCTCGCGCCGGCCCTGAGTGCGGCGCTCGACGCGGCAACACCCGACCAGAGAATCCGATTCATCTCCTACGACTGGAGAGGAGGGATCCTCAAGTCCAACAAGCGCATCACCCAGGGGGTTTTCTTCGTCGAGCCGGGCGGCCGTTTCAACATCGCCTTTCAGGAAATCGACGAGGTCATCCGCCCCAACGACTATGCACAGATCGGCAGGGAGCGCACCTTCGGCGAACCGACGAAGATCACCACTTCGACGCGCCCGCTGGCTGAACGGAACTGGCTCACGATCCAGAAGCGGCCCCAGGGCGACGGAGTCTATCCACTCTGGTGCGTGGTCGACCTCGACAAGGCGCGGGCCGAAATCGCAGGTATGGCAACCGGCCGGTCGGGCAGGTCTCCCGAAATCTCCGCGCCGCCGCCCGCGGAAAGGACTCCTGAAAAAGCCGACCAGACAGATCCCACCGAAGAATCGAAGTCCTCCGAGGAGAACCTGAAAGCCGCCGCGGTCAGGGAAAAGCTGAGAGCGCTCAAGGAGATGCTCGAAGAGGGGCTGATCACGGAAGAGGATTACGAACAGAAAAAAGCCCAGCTGCTCGACTCATTCTGACGGCGTGGTCTGGAGAATCCCTATTTCTTGTCCCGGCACCGTTTCCGCCAGACTATCAGGGCGATCAAGAGAGCGCCCATGATCACGGGAAAGTACGCGGGCGCGGGTTTTTCGCCGATGAAGGCGAAATCGGCAGAAAGCGGGGCGCAGAAATGAGCGGTTGCGACAAAAACATCCATGGTGAAAAACTCTAGTGCAATCATAAATTCGGTCTGAACTGCCCGAGTCGAAATCTCGGTTGACCGCAATCATTCCGGGAAAAAAAGGACGGTCTCTCGGTGCTCGAAAGTTGTATCACATGCGAAAGAGAGAAGATAGTGCTTTCGGGGAGTCCTGTAAGCCGCATTCTGTCTCCCGCCGCGTAAAAACAGCGGGCGGCGGCCATTAATCTGGGAACCGCCTCGCGGCGGAACTCGAACGACCTACCCGGGAGTGCTAGCGATGCGGGCCACATCATCCTCCCCTATTTGGTCTCTCTCCGGGTGGGGTTTACCGAGCCAGACAGGTCACCCTGTCCGCTGGTGCGCTCTTACCGCACCATTTCACCCTTACCCAGTCGGAACCGGGCGGTATACTTTCTGTTGCACTGGCCCTATTCTTACGAACGGTGGGAGTTACCCACCACCCTGCCCTGCGGAGTACGGACTTTCCTCCCCCGTCGTAAACAACGGGAGCGGCCGCCCGGACTCCCCGAAAGCAGGCCCATACTAATCTCGATTCGGCGATTCTGTCAATGGCGAAGCCCTGTATCTGGGGGAAACGGACGAAGGGGGAAAGTCCTTTGATCTCGAAGAAGGATGGCATAGAATTCGAAACTCACCCTGACAGCCAAGAGCGGAGAAGAATCTATGGAGTTCATTTTCGTAATCAAACGGTACGACCTTTTCGATCTCGAGTTTCCCCACGGATTCAGGCGTCACAACGCGGACGCTCTCCGCACGCTCTATCTCGACAGGATCGAGAAGCACGGATTTTTTGCCGAACGGGCGTACTGCGAGCAGGATTCGGGTTTCAAGCAGATCATCCCCTATTCGATCGTCACCCGGGGGGATCAGGTTTTTCTTCTGAGGCGGCTCTCATCCCAGGGCGAAAGCAGGCTCCACAACAAGATGTCGATCGGTGTGGGCGGCCACATCAATCCGATCGATGGCGTTCAAAATTTTCTCGAGGCGGGGTGCCATCGAGAGATCACCGAAGAACTGGATATCGCTGAAGAATTCACGCCCTTGCCTGTGGGAATCATCAATGACGAATCGAACGCGGTGGGATCGGTCCACCTCGGGATCGTGCATCTCGTCCGCCTCGAACGGGGCGAGGTCAAAGTCAGGGAGACCGACATGATGGAGGGGAGTTTCGTCCCGCTCGAAGAATTGAAGAAGCTCGCCAAGGACCCTGCCTGCAACTTCGAGAGCTGGTCATCGATGATCGTCGAGGCGATCGACACGATCCTTTGAGAGAGTATCTCGGGGAGAAAACGATGATGCTGTGCGGGGGAAAACACCAAAAATAAAAAGGCAGCCACTGGAATTGTAGGAAAGGTGGATAGAGGAAAACACCTATTAAAAGCCTAAATAAGGATCTTAGTAGAAGGACTCTAAGAAAAGGGGACCAGTGGCTGCCTCAGTTAATCTTCGGTTTTTCAAAGTGCGGCGTACGAAATATCGACCTAATTCTATTCTAACTACTCATTTAGGTCGCGTTCAACTCAAACTATCTGGATTAGATAACCAACACTGATTCTGAAGTCAAAGGCAAAAAGCGTATCATGTCTATTTTTTTAATCGGCTGCTGAGGAGAGATATTCACAAAAAAATAATAAAAAATAAGATTCACTTTCCGCGTCTCTGCTCGAAACTGCTCCTTTCAATATCGTCAAGATGGCGCGATCCCTTGGTTCATGGGGGCTGGGGAACGTCCTATGTATCTATACGTATCATACAACCCAATCCATCCTTCCGCACAATCAGAGGAATCCGGACATGAACGAAGGCCGCAAAAGGGGCAAAGAGACCAAAGAAAAAAATCTCACCGAATGCGATCTCTGCGATCATTTCGCCTGTTCGCAAGGCAAAGATTGTTTCGAAGGCTCGAGCGGCGCGATCGAAGGTTACGAGTCCGATCCTTCGGCTCTGGCCATTGCGCGGGCAGCCGCGAACGTGGAAGCCGACCATTACAATCGGGCCACGCGGGTCGAGGAGATTGCACACTTCGCGCGTGCCATCAACGCCCGCCATGTGGGCGTTGCGTTCTGTACCGGGCTGAAAGAGGAGGCGCGCCTTTTCTGCGAGTTGATGAGGCGCTGCTTCAAGGTCTCGTCGATCTGCTGCAAGAGTTGCGCCGTGCCGAAATCAACGTTCTCCATGCCCCACGTGAAACCGGTCGGTCGGGAATCGATGTGCAACCCCAAGGGCCAGGCGAAATTGTTGAACGATGCCAAGACCGATCTGAACGTGCTCGTCGGTCTCTGCGTGGGCCACGATTCGATTTTCTTTCGGGACTCGGCAGCCCCGGTCACGGTCCTCCTTGCCAAGGACCGTGTTCTGGCCCACAACCCCGCGGGCGCTCTCTATAGCCCCTATATCCGACGCCGGCTGCAAGAAGGGATCTTTGCCGATTAGTCTTCCCCCCCCCACTCCGTCCACTTTCGGCGCGGAAATCGTCCGCGGTCGGCGCGGAAATCGTCCGCGGTCGGCGCGGAAATCGTCAGCGTTCGCTGCGGAGAATCGTGTAGTTTCCAATCTCTGTTTTCTGGGCTGATTCCGGTTCGGCCAGGTCCGACTCCACACGACCATCCCCCCCGAACGCGCGGCCGACAAATGCGCCGGCATCCTCCTCGATCCCACCGACAGCAGGTGTGAAACTCACCGACCAGAGCCGCCCCGTCTGGCCGACACCTCCCGGCTCCCCCAGCGTGAGGCCGCCCGAGTACCACCCGATCGGCCCAAGGACGAAGGGCGCCGCGACCACCCCGTCATCGTCGGCCCAGTCTTCAACGATCCGATCGACAGCGGGAGCGATGCCGTCGAAAGTTTGCCTGAAACTGACCGAATGGAACGAATAGAGGAAGGAGAGAGCCGCCACGATCAGCACGAAGCCGTAGCGGATCACCACCCATTGAAATCGGGTCAACCCCCTCCCCACGAGAATCACAAAGGGCGCCATGACGAAAAAGAGCCGCTGCTCGGGAAAGGGTGAATCGAGCGGCGTGCCCGCGCAAAGGTAGTACAGTGGGGGGATGAAGATGGAACAGAGCAGCAGGAGGGCGGTCTCGTGCCCCGGCTCCTGGACTTTTCTCAAAAGCGCCCGGCTCCGCAGATGGGACGGCAGGATCCAGGTTCTGAAGCGCCAGATCGAGAGACAGGCGAGCACCAACGCAAAGAAGAACCATGTGGTGAGTAAAAACTGGGTCACCTGAAGAAAGGAAAAAATATCTCCCCCGCCCTCCGATCCTACCTGTCTTCCCGCGATACGAGCGTCCTCGAATCCGGGTTTCGCAAAGGTGAACGCTGGCGGCAGGGGTTTCCACGCATTGAGGCGGCCGAGGGATATGTCGGTGAACAGATAGCCCATATCGTAACAGCCGAGTGCGCTCTCCGGTGCGGCGTGATCGACATCGACGTCGTCCGCTCCGCTCTGGATGAGAAACAGAATCAGGACCAGCCCGATCGCGGGGCCGATCGTGATCAACCAGCGGACCACGATCCTGGTCTCGGACCTGCGAAATACCGCGAGCACCAGAGCCTGTCCCGGCAGAAGGAGCGCCATGAGGGGATTGGCGCACAGAGCGACCATCGCGGCCCCGCCATGGACGATCCAATCCTGGGTGTGCTCCCCGTCGATCGCCTTGAGAAATGCAAAAAGCCAGAGGGCGGCCACGAAGATCTCGAGAGAGCAGGGATGGAACTCCCAGGCCGCTGTGCAGAGGAGCGGCGAAACCACGGCCAGGCTCGTCGCCTCCGTCGATCCGATTCCGTCGAAGGTCCGCATCGAAAGGCGGCAGATCATTACCACGGCTGCCACGGAGAATACGAAGGGCAGCGTCCGGAGCCAGATATCGTGGCGGGAGATCGCACTCCAGAACCGCGCCAGGAGAGAAAAAAGAGGCGAGCCGGAAGGATCAGCGAGCGGCCTCATGAGCCAGAGGGTTTCGCCGTGCCACAGGTTCGAGTTCTCGAGGAGAACGAGTCTGAAACAGACGGTCACGATCAGAACGATCGAGAAGGTTCGGATCTGGCGATTCTTCATCATCGGTACAGCAGTCCATGGATGAGTGGGATTGTCCAGAAGGAGAGGGCCGTGTTCACGACGATCACGAGTCCGAGAAACGTGCAGTCGAGCTTGAACCGCTCGGCAAGGGCCAGGACGAGAAGCTGGGTGGGCAAGACACCAACGACAGTGAGTGACGGCCCCGGATCGTTCCCGGCGCCCTCTCCGAGTGTCTTGATCGCGAGAAACAGAATCACCGGGAACAGGACGAGTTTTATGGCGAGGGCCGGGAGGATCGGGCCGAGTTCGTTCGTTTTCGGAAATCGGACGCAGAGGCCGAGACTCAAGATCAAGAGCCCCGTGATTCCAGCCGAAAGGAGATCGGCCCCATCGATGATCCACGCCGGAACCGTCACCGTGTAGACCTTGACCATCACGCCGGCGATAAGTGCCCAGACCGGTGGCAACCGCAGCGGAGCACCCACGGCCCTGAGGAAGGCGAAGGAATTCCTTCCCGCGGTCCCGTACCAGCAGGCCAGGATCGAACCGGCCACCACGGCGCAGGCGATCATGGCAGCGCCTGTCCGGTGCAGGCTTTCGAGATCCGCCTCCTCGTGGATTTCCACGCAGGCAGGAACCCAGAAGCAGGCGATGTTGCCGAAAGCGCCGGCAAGCACCAGTGCGCCCTTAGTCCTCTGGTCGATGGAAAAGAAGCCGTAGGCGAAGATTCCCAGGATGAGGGATCCCATGGCACCCGCGCCGAGAGCTGCCGGCATCTGCCACGAAAAGCTATCCAGATCGATGCGGCACACTGCCGCAAACAGGTACGCGGGAAGGAGGATATAAAGAACGATCGTGTTGATCGCTTGCCTGAGCGCGACCGGATCGATGACCTTGCGGATCGACTGGCGCGCCAGAATCCCGACAACGGCGATCAAAAAGAAAGTGAGGAAAGCCTCGGTCATGGTCGACTCCTCGTGCGCGAACGTCCCCGCGAAGCGCCGCCTCTCAGCGTCCGCCGCTCGACACGGAAATATCCTCGATCTCTCGGATGAAGATGTTCCGGAAATAAAGAACGCCGCCGTGGCTCTGCAATTCGATCGATTCTTCCCGGTAGATCGGCTTCGCGCGCTCCCAGTAGTTTTCCATGGTCACCCTGTCCACCACGAGCTCGCCGTTGAGGTGGACGGTGACCTTGTCGTCTTTCATGAGAATCCGGAAGCGGTTCCACGATCCAGGAGGTCTGTCCGCCTTCTTCGAGGGGCGGCTCGGGTTCTGCTTGTTGTTGTACAGGCCGCCCGAACCGAATCCGTGGTCCCAGATCTGCACTTGCGGACTGCCGCGAAGGTAGATGCCGCTATCCCCGCCGCGAGGTATTTTCCAGTCGACGAGGAGTTCGAAATCCTTGTAATCCTTGACCGTGCAGAGGTTGTGCCCCTTGCCGTCGAAGACGAGGTACCCCTCTTCGACTTTCCAGTGCTCGCTCATGTTCTTGTCCGCCGCGGCCTGCGCCGCCGCCAATTCGTCGGGCGCCATCTGGGCGCGCTTGGGCGGATTGGCCACGAGCCCTTTCCATCCCTGAAGATCGCGGCCGTTGAAGAGCGGCCGGAAACCCTCGGGGGCCACATTCAGGTTGAGATCCTTGATCCGTATGTTGCGAAACTCGACCTCGCTGCCATGGCTGAGAAATCCCACGTAACCGGAAGGCCGCTTCACACCCGGATGGCGGGCGAGGATCTCGGGGTCCTTGATCGTGGCGAGGTCTGCGTCGACGATGACCTGCCCGTTGAGAGTGACACGCACCAGGGATCCGCGTACGGCGATCTCCTCCTCGTTCCATTCTCCCGCCTTCTTCAGGAATCCTCTCTTTGCCGGAAAGAGGCCGTAGACCGAACCGTGATACTGATAGGGCTTCAGGTTCGCGTACTTTTCCGCGTCGTCGTCGAGGATCTGGATCTCCATCCCCTGATGGGCCGGATTTCCCTCAAGCGGCGTCCGGATCCCCACGCCGTTGTTGCCGCCCGGCTCGAGACGGAACTCGAAGCGGAACACGAAATCCTCGTACACATCGACGTGAAAGAGGCGTCCGCCCGTCCCCTTCTGACAGACGAGCAAGCCGTCGCGCACCGCGTATCCCGGGCCGCTCCCGTCGATGAGATTCCAGCCGGAGAGGCTTTTGCCGTCGAAAAGATCGATAAAGCCCGCTTCCTCCTCCTGCGCCGACCCCAGGAGGTCGGCCGAGAATAGAATCAGGGCGGCAACGAGCAGAAAGGGACGAATTTTGAATCTCATCGTCATCCTCCAGATGCGGTTCATCAGTATCAACACCGTACAGGAATAGGGCATGTTAAAGGAGCGGTCCAGGCTGGTCAATCAACCGTTTTTTGCCGGAAGGGATCTCTCCCGGCGGCGCGACAGTTACCTGGAGCCGGTTCTTGCCGCCCCCGGCGATCGTGGCGGAAGAATTCCGATTAGGTGATCACCGCAATCCAAAGATCACCAAAAGATCCATTTCGTACCCACAACTCCGTGGCCAGCTTGTTAGAATCGGCTTTTCGTTTATGCGCAGGTTGGAGCGATTCCTATGGCATCTGACGATTTCGAAAACGAGCAGACCGATCCGGTCCTCTTCTCCTTCGACGAACTGTCCGGCACTTTGAAAAAGAACGTGGAAAGCCTCGAGTGGAAGACGCCCATGCCGGTGCAGGAGCGCGTCGTTCCTCTCATGGTCGAGAAGAAAGACATCGTGGTCCAGTCGCGCACGGGATCGGGCAAGACGGGCGCATTCGCCATTCCGCTCTGCCGCCTCGTCGATCCGGACTGCGACGATGTTCAGGGTCTGGTTCTCGTGCCGACCCGTGAGCTGGCGGAGCAGGTTTGCGGCGTGGTTCGCGATCTGACCCGCGGCACGGGCATCAGGTCCGTTGCCGTTTACGGCGGCGCAGCCTACGGCCCCCAGATCGACGCCTTCAACAAGAACGTCCACATCGTGGTGGCCACGCCGGGACGGATGATCGATCATCTGATGAGCCGCCGCGTATCGCTCAAGAGATTGCGTTGCCTCGTGCTCGACGAGGCGGATGAGATGTTGTCCATGGGTTTCTATCAATCCATGCTCAAAATCCTCTCCTTCGTGCCCGAGAAGCGGCAAACAACACTGTTTTCAGCCACCATTCCTCCCAGCGTGGCCTCGCTCGCCATGCGCTTCACTCGCAACGCGGAGCAGGTGAGCCTCAGCACCGACATGCTGCACGTGGAGGAGGTCGACCATGTCTACTATGTGGTCGACCCGATGTACAAGGACCGCGCATTGCTGAAGCTCATCGAGATCGACAACCTCGAATCCGCTCTTGTCTTCTGCAATACCAAGCGCGAGGCGGAGTATCTGGGCACTTTCCTCCAGAATTTCGGCTACGACGGGGATTTCCTCAGCGGAGATCTGAGCCAGAAGGAACGGGACAAGGTCATGGGACGGCTCCGCGAGGGCAAGCTGCGCTTTCTGGTCGCCACCGACGTGGCCGCACGCGGCATCGACATCAGCAACCTCGGGTATGTGATCCTCTACAACCTGCCGCAAGCGCACGACCACTACATACACCGCGCCGGCCGGACGGGCCGTGCCGGCGAGGGCGGCATGGCGATCAGTCTCGTGTCGATCATCGAGGAGCTGGAGCTGAAAAAGCGCGCCAAGAGTTTCAATATCAATCTCGTCAAGAACGAGCTGCCCACCGACGAGGAGCTGGAAGCCAAGGTGGCGGCCCGCCTGCGGGTGATGCTCGAGGAGAAATTCCGCGGTCTGGGCAACCTGGAGCGGGAACGGCTTGGCCGCTTCATCCCACTGGCCCGGTCCCTGTCGAGCGATAAGGAGACAGCAGGATCTGAACTCTCTCATGCCGACCTTCACAGCGGCGATCCGGTGAACATCATCGCCATGCTCTTCGACCGATTTTACCAGGACACGCTTCACAAACCTCTCTTTCCGCGGGAAGACAAGGTCGATCGGGCCCCGGTTGAATCGCAACGGCAACGCAAAAAAAGCCACGGCCAGGGAAACCGGGGGCATGGAAGGAAACCATCGGAGAGCGGCCGATCGTCCCGCGGCAGGCGGCCGGGACGAAAGCCACGGAGCGGACGTTCCGGCCGGCCGAACACCAAGAGAAACTGAGAGAGGCATAAAAGAAAGCTGCCCGCTTCATGAAGCGGGCAGCGTGCGTATCGTCGAATCGTCGAACTCGATCAGGGGGCGAGTTCGACGGTGTCGTTGAAATAGGTCCCTCCGGAAGTCCCGGTGTATCCGCCCATCACGAAAAGCGATGTGCCCGACGCGGTCGGCGCGCCACTCACGAAGGGGAGAGCCCTTCTCTCGTCAAGTCCTTCCAGGACGGTCCAGCGGCCCTTGTCCGCCTCGAAAACCTCCACCGCATCGGTTCCGTTGAATTTACCGTTCACCTTGACGAAACCGCCGATATTGTAGAAACGATTGCCGATCATGGCGGCTCCGTGGCCGTAGCGCGCCGTGGGCATGGCGCCCCTCTCGCCCCATTCCAGGAATCCCGGCATCATCGGGTCGAGGCCGAGCATCAGCGTATCGGCCAGCGGAATACCCTGCGCGTCGACTCCGCCCGTGAGAAAGATATCGTCGACGCAGACTACCGCCGCCGCATGGGAACGTTTCGACGGGAGGAGAAAATACGCGACATCCCAGATATCACCGGTCGCGTCGTAAACGAAAGTGACGGCGCTCTTCAGATCGTAGAGGTCCTTGCCGCCGATCACGAACACGAGGTTGTGGCCCGCCCCGTAACCGAGGTTGTCGTTCGCATCGTTGTAGAGAGCGGCCGCAGCGCCGTAGAGTGCGGTGGGCATGTCGGCCAGCTGGCCCCACTGGCTCCCGGCCGGTTGAGCCGGATCGAACCAGTAAGTTCCCGCCGAGGCCCCACCAGCCGTTTTTCCGCCGAAGACGTACGCCACGCCGCCGGTTGACACGGCACAGGCTTCCTTGACCGGTCCGCCCGGAAAAGGATCCATGACGGTATAAGTGTCGGCCACGGGGCAGTACTCCAGGACACGATCGGTAAGCGCCGTGTTTTCGCGTCCGCCGATGAGATAGATCTTCCCATGGACTTCCGCGGTGGCGCCCCCGTGCTGGGAGCTGGGCATGTCCGCCTTGAGCGCTTGATGGGCCGGGCGGAACTCGGTCACGTTAAGGATTTCGGCCTCGTTTTTGAGAGGCTGCGTCAACCCGGCGTAGGCGCCGAGAAGATAGATCCGGTTGTTCACGGCAGCCACGGGGTTGCAGTACCTGCCGGCCGCCATGTTGCCCTCATCGCGCCATCCGGCCACTGGATCTGATGGGTCGAGAGACTCGACGTGATCCGAGGTGACGTACCCCTTCGCTGAATCGCGGCTAAATCCGCCGCACACGTAGATGCGGCCGAACACCACGGCGCCCTCGGCGCGCAGCCGGGGGATGCTCATCGGGTCGAGCACACTCCAGGCATCGAGAGCGGGATCATACTCCAGAACCTCGTCAAGAATCGTGGTATCGGCTTCCTCGCCGCCGAGGCAGTAGACCTTGCCGTTGACCACGGCTGATCCGTGGCGAGTTCTGGCGCTCGGGAGGGAAGCCACCGGAACGGGCGGCGCTCCAGGCGCGTAGGCGTATGCGGCCGACGAAGCGGTCGACGCAGTCAATCCGGTCTGCCCGCCGAAGATGTAAATCAATCCGTCGGCCTCGTTGAAGACCGCGTTGGCAAAGGCCAGAGGCTCGGAAAGCGTCTCGGGGAGCTTGGTCACCTCTGTGGTGTTGTACGTGACAGGATCGATGTCCACGCGCAGGATCATGTCGTACACTTTCCCCACCGAGTCGATGCCGCCGAAGAGATAGATCGCGTTCGCTCCAGGAACGGAAACAGCCGAAAGGGCATAGACAGGCATACCCGTGTGACATTTGGTCAGGGTCCAGCTCGTCGCGTCACTTCCCTCGTGGACAGGGCTGACCGTGGGATCGAATCTCCAGATGCCTTTGGTCAGCCGCAGTCTTTGCTCGGTCTTGTCCCACCGAAAGCCGCCGATGACAAATATCTGGCCATCGAAAACAACCGCATCGCCCGCGTAGTGAGGACGCTCGTCACCATCGATGATGCTCCGGTGAAAGAACGGTCCGGATCGTTCGACCATCCCCAGACAAACGAGAGGCGGATTGTCCACATCGGTCCACTGCGTCATCCCGCCCTGATAGACGCGGCAGTTGTAGCCGAGCACCCGAGACAGGAAATATGGCACTGTCGACCGCACGCCGGTGGTCGAGTAGGCGATGAGCTCTTTCTGAGTGTTGTAGCCCCCATTCTTGAATCGGTCGATCACACTCTGGACGTCCGCGAGCCGGCCCGAGACGGGATCGATCGTTTCAATCCAGTTGAAATGGCCGGCGTGAGGAATACGGCCCGCCCGGTCCTGGAGTTCGCTGGTGAACTCGCCCGAAAATTCGGCGGGGGTGCGCACATCGATGAGCACACTGCCCGAGGTCGCCGGATCGGCGAGGAAGACATGAACATCGGTAGCGTCGGCAAGTCCAAGATTATCGATGAACGACGAAAAGGTCTCCGGCACGATCGCGTTCGGATCCCACGGGGTGTTGTCTATCGGAAAAGCGCTCGCATTCCAGGCAGCAAAACCTCCGTCCACGATGTGCACGTCTCGGCAGCCATAATACTCGAGCATCCAAAAGAGCCGGAACGGGGCTTCCAGATCGTTCAGGCCATCGCCGTAGAGAACGATCTTGGAGTTGACCTTGATCCCCCTGTCCTGTCCGAGGAATGTTTCCACGTCAGCCAGTGGAGGAAAATCGATCGGCGGATCGTTGGCCATTTCGTGCCAGTCGATCCAGATCGCTGTCGGGATATGGCCAAGATCAAAAGCGGCCACCAGGTAGCGGCAATCGACGAGAACGATATCCTCACCGTTGTCGATGGCTGCCTTGAGCTGGTCCACTGTCCAGAGGAGATCGGCACCCGGTTGATTGGCCCAGGTCTGATCGGGCGCGGGCACGCCGCCCTGGCCTCTTTTCCCGGCTCCGGTGGCCGATCGCGAGCAACTCACGGCAGTCATGCCGAGAAGGAGGACAAAGATCAAGATCCAGCCTCCGCTCGAAACCACACTTTGTCTGAAGAGCTTCATTGCAACTGGCTCCTAAATAAGGCGTCCACCAAATCCCTGCCTGTTCTCAATCAACGGGAAAGAACAGTTCCAGAGCTGGTATCCTCTTGGGTGTATAGAATTTAGTTTGTTTCAGATACTATCAAATAGTGAAAGAATAAACAACCGCCTCGAAATTAAGAGCTCCAGGCGAATTGTTTGCGAACGAAAAGGTACGATTATCCTAACTGACTACTCCCTTGCCAATTATGTGGTAGAAATCGGCCTGCAATCGATCCGATTCCGGTTTCGGCATGGAGATACAGGCCAGGAATCGACGTACTGAAATTCCTACATAATTATATCATTACATATCACAGCCAAATAAATTAAGTGACATTTATTTTTTCGCAACCGCGCTGAAACAGGTCTCCGGGAAACGGAAAAAACATGTAAATTCTCTATTGTTTTGTATTTTCCCATACTCTCTCGAATTTTCCTGATCGTTCCGAGGTTGTCGACAGAGCAAAAAAATCTGGCTTGCGGCTCATGGCCGGCGTGATTTCGCCCCGGAACCGAACAGATTGCGAAGGACGTTCCGCTGTTGGTATGATGGTCCAGGACGCTTCAAGCCGTGGTTGGCCGAATGGGAGAAAACACGATGACCCTGCTGATCGGTTACGATATCGGAAGTTCGGCAATCAAGGTGGCGCTCCTGGACGGGGACACGGGACGGCTGATTGTTTCTTGCACATCGCCCGAAACCGAACTCGCGATCGACTCGCCATCTCCTGGTTGGGCCGAACAGCTTCCGTCCGTCTGGTGGGAACATGTCAAGAGAGCCACCGCCCGAATCCGGTCGATGATCCGCTTCGACGCGGACGACGTCAAAGCGATCGGTATCGCCTACCAGATGCACGGTCTCGTGCTCGTCGACAGGGAGCAGGAGGTCCTCCGGCCATCGATTATCTGGTGCGACTCGCGCTCCGTGGACATTGGCCGGCAGGCAGCCCATGCGATCGGACCGGCGCGTTGTCTCGAACGCCTCCTCAATCTTCCCGGCAACTTCACGGCGTCCAAGCTCAGGTGGGTCATGGACAACGAACCCTCTCTCTACGAACAGGTTCACAAGGCCATGCTCCCCGGCGACTACGTGGCGATGAAAATGACCGGCGACATCCGAACCACCCCATCCGGTCTTTCCGAAGGGATACTCTGGGATTTCGAAGACCAGGGGCCGGCACGGATCGTGCTCGAGCACCACGGAATCGACGAGGACAAGCTCCCCGAAGTCCTACCCGCCTTTTCGCTTCAGGGAGAATTGACGGAACGCGCCGCGCGCGAACTCGGCCTGAAAGCGGGAACCGTGGTGTCCTACAGAGCCGGCGACCAGCCGAACAACGCCCTTGCACTCAACGTGCTTCTCCCTGGTGAGGTCGCCGCAACAGCCGGCACATCGGGAGTGATCTACGCCGTCTCCTCGTCGCGGGCCTCCGATCCCGGCTCGAGGGTCAACACCTTCGTTCATGTAAACCACACCGAACACTCATCCCGGTACGGCGTTCTCCTCTGCATCAACGGAACGGGGAGCCTGAATCGCTGGATCCGCAGGACCCTGACAAAAGACACACCCTACAACGAGATGAACGCATCGGCTGCACGAGCGCCCGTCGGTTCCGAGGGGCTCGTGATCTTGCCCTTTGGCAATGGCGCGGAGAGAACCCTGGGAAACAGGGATCGAGGCGCGTGCATCAGCGGTCTCGATTTCAACAGGCACGGACCCGCGCACCTTTTCAGGGCGGCGCAGGAGGGTATCGTCTTCGCCTTCGATCATGGACTGCAGATCGTGCGCGACATGGGCATCGACGTGCACACCCTGCGCGCGGGGCGGGCCAACATGTTTCTGAGCCCTCTGTTCCGTTCGGCCTTCGCCACGGTTACGGGAACGCGAGTGGAGCTGTTCGATACGGACGGCGCACAGGGAGCCGCGCGCGGGGCGGGCATCGGGTGTGGATTCTATGGTGACCCGTCCGAGGCGTTCGGGGGGCTCGAGACAACCGAGGTCATCGAACCGGATCAATCCCTGGCCGAGCCCTATAACGAAGCGCGCGCCGCGTGGGCGGGCGCGCTCGAAAGTCTGCTCGAGGGGTGATTTCTCTCCCTTCGCTCTTCTACTTTTCTCCGTCCGGCGGGCTGTCGGTCTTGTCGAACTCCGCCTCGATCACCTGGGTGATCTTCGTAAGCAGGACCTTGGGTTTCACCGGCATCCAGAGGCATGCGGCGATCCCCAGTTCCTTGAGCCGTGCCGAATCGATGAGCTGGTCGTCGGATGTGAGCATGATGATCTCACCCACGTCGAGATCGGATTCCTTGATCTTCTCTGCGATCTGGAAACCGTCCATCTCGGGCATCTCGGCATCGAGCAGCATGAGACCGTACGGTTTGCCTGCCTGCATCGACTGACGCAATGCGGCGAGCGCGGCCCGTCCTCCGTTGACCACGGTCGGCTTCATGTTCCAGCCGCGCAACATCGCCTTGAGTTCCCGCCTGTTCTTGCGGTTGTCGTCGACCACGAGCACCGGCAGGTTGAGAAGCGGATCATCGGGATCTATCTCCTCGCCCTCGGTTGCAGTCTCGCCACGGGGCGCTTCTTCCGGCGCCTCCATCTCCGACTCTGCCTTTTGGCCGGAACGGGTCTCCTTACGCTCCTGCTCCGGCTTCTCGGGGGTTCGATCCTTCTTTTCAGCAGCCTTCTGTTGCGAGCCATCCGCCGGCGACGAACCGTCGGCGCTCGGGGGATCGTCGGATGCGGAGACGGGGACAGTGATCGTCTTGGTTGTCATCTTCTCTTTCTTGGCGCTGCTTTCTGCCCCTCTGCCCGATTCCTTTGCGGAATCGTCGGTCATGGCCTTTTTCAGCGCGTCCTCCGCGGCTTGACTCACAACCTCTTCGATCTCCCCCCCGCCGGCTGTCTTCTTTGTCTTCTGAGTCTCGCTGGATTTTTCCGCCTTTTGCTCTTCAGCTTTTTTCTTTGCGGTTTTGGCAGCCTTGGCGGCAGCTTCTTTTGCAGCTCTTTCTTCAGCACCGCGCTTCTTGGCGGCTTCGACAGCAGCTTGCTCCGCGGCCTTGCGTTTCTCATTTTCGGCGGCTTTGGCGGCGGCTTCTTCGGCGGCTTTTCGTTTTGCGTCTTCAGCGGCCTTCCGCTTCGCTTCTTGGGCGGCTTTCAGTTTTGCTTCTTCGGCGGCCTTGGCGGCGGCTTCTTCGACGGCTTTCTTCTCAGCTTCCTCGGCCGCCCGTTTCTGGGCCTCCTCGGCTGCTTTCCGCTTTGCGTCTTCGGTGGCCTTGGCAACGGCGGCTTCGGCGGCTTTCTTCTCGGCTTCTTCGGCCGCCCGCTTCTGGGCCTCTTCGGCGGCTTTGGCGGCGGCTTCTTCGGCTGCGGCTTTTTCAGACGCTTCTATCTCGGCTCTTTCTGCAGCTTGCCTTCTGGCCAGTTCGGCGCCTATCGCTCGGGAAGCTTCCTCTTCGGCGGCCTTGATCCTTGCACGTTCTTCTTCCGCTCGCTTGGCTGCTTCCTCCGCGGCAGCGGCATTGGCGAGCCGCTGCTTGATCCGACCTGTCTTCGAGCTCGGCGACAGAGGGTCGAAGCGCGCAACGAATGATTCCAGTTCATCGTCATTTTCTTTCTGAGCCGGTTCTTCGTCCTTGATCTCTTCAACCGTCTCCAGTTTCGGCTGTGCCGCGTGCGTGGTTTTCTGCTCGGCTGGTTTACTCTCTGCCTTCTCCTCGACCAGCTCGACATCAGGCTGCGGTTGGACCTTGTCGACGCCAACCTTCTGGGCAAGTTCTTGTGTAACAGCCGCTTGTTCGGCCTGAACCCTGGCGGTCTTCGGTTCTTCCCCTTCGAGCTTGGATTGCCGTGCAACGGCCTCTTCCGGCTCGGCGGCTGCTCGAGGTTCCACGGTTGCTTGCGGTTCGGCGGTGTGCTGCGGCTCGGGTGCCGTTTGCGGTTCGACTGTCACCTGTGCTTCGGTTGACGTTTGCGGTTCGACCGTTGTCTGCGATTCGGTTGCCCTTTGCGGCTCGACTGTCACCTGCGGTTCGGTTGTCGTCTGCGGTTCGGGTGCCGTTTGCGGTTCGACAGCCACCTGCGGCTGCTCCGGTTCGACCACTGTTTGCACGGAGGCTTGCTCTTCGGCCGGGCGTGTCAGTACTTGCACGCCAGTGGCGGACTGCAGGGCATCCTCTGCGCGAGGCTGCGGCGGAATCTGTTCGACGGTCCGTTGCGGTCCGGGCGCACCGGGCGTTGTGTGATCCTCGGCTCGTACCGGTTTCGAGGTGGGCGCAAGCGGGTCGCGCCGCGTTGTACCTGGTTCGGTGAAAACCGGCTGCGGTGCAGGAACGACAGGCGCCTCACGGAGGGCCTGCGCGTTGGCCTCTCCCGGCGTCCTCCGTTCGTCGACTCCGGGGCTCCTTCGATGATCGACGATGTCCAACCGGCCGGGTGCAAAATAGGCGTTGAAGTGGAACGAACTGCCTCTCCCGGCTTCACTTTCGAACCAGAGACCCCCTCCCATGAGCCTGACCAGCTGGGACGAGATGAGAAGACCGAGACCGATCCCCTTCTCCCCGGCATCGCAAAAAGGATTCTCGCTCTCCAGGGAATCCATGATCGACCGTTTCCGTTCCTCGGACATGCCCTGCCCCGTGTCGCTCACGATGAACCGGAGAAGGACTTTCTCCTCCGTGCGGGACTCCACCTCGACGGTGACAACGATCCTGCCCCGCTCGGTGAAGCGGACGGCGTTACCCATGATATTTCCCATCACGCGGCGCAACCGCCCGCGATCTCCCTTCAGGGCATCGGGAACCGAGGTCTCCACATTGCATTCGAGCGATACGCCCTTTTCGCGCGCTTGCTGGGAGGGAATCTCGGCTGCTTGCCCGACCAGGCTGCGGAGGCTGAAATCCTGAACGTCGAGCTCGATGCTGTCCGACCGGAGCCTGATCGAGTCGGCGACGTCGCTCAGCCGGTCGAGAAGGACGTCCGAATATGAACGGATCAAACCGATCTGCTCGCACTGCTCCGGCCTCAAGTCGGAGTGGAGTACCAGCCCGAGCATCTCGACGATTCCGCGCATCGCACCCTCGGCCTCGAGGTTCCGGTTGATCACGAAAGCCGAAGCGGAAACGCCTTCTTCCCTTGCCGTGTTGATCGCCGCACCCAGGGCGGTCACGTCGACGAAGGATTCCACGCTTCCCGTCACGTGTCCCAGGTGATCGCGCACCTTGCTCGATCCCTTGAGCACCAGAAGGCGCCGGCCGTTCTTGGTCCGGAGACGGCACTGGTCGCCATCGAGAGTGTCGCCGTTTTCGGGAACGAAGAACTCGAAAGGCTCCTCGTGAAGCAGGGTACTGTTTCTGCCGAGCACCTCCACCTCGCTGTAGCCCGTCATCTTGTGGAACGCTTCGTTGATGCCCGTGATGCGGCCCTCCACGTCAACTGTGTAGACCGCTGTGCCCTGGATCGGAAATCCTTGCCCCACGCCGGTCGGCCGGGTCTGGCTGGCATCGACATTCTCGCCGCTCTGATCGGATCGATCGGAATGGCGCGGTGCGCCCATCTCCCGCTGCAACCGCACCACGTTCCTGTCCGATCTCATGCCGCTGATCTCGACGCGGTGGCTGCGGTTCTTCAGAGTACGCAGTGCTCTGTTCATGGCGCTCAGCGTATTCGTGAACTTGTCTTTCATTATGAGATAGTCGACGAGGGAACCGTCCTGGGGGAAGTCCTTGAACGTGAACAGTCTCAGCTCGAGATCGCGTTTCCCGCTCACGTGGGGAGTGGCCAGGAAAACGTATCCCCCCTTCGCCTGCTCAGCTTTCGAAGCGGCGCCCCGTTTCTTCCGGCCCTTCTTGCCTGGCTGCTCTCGGGGTGTCTCGCTCTTCGTCGTCTCGATCCATCGCCCGGCGAGAGGTGTTGACGGAAAACCGTCGAGAAGCGCGAAGCGGCGGTACATACCACAGTTGGCCTGGACCGAGTCTGCCGTGATCTTCTCCTTCGGATCGTCGAATTCGAGCAGCTCGGCAGCCTCGAGTCCAACCGCTCCGCCAAACCGCTGCAGCACGGCGGGACTCGCCCAGGTAATCACCAGGTCGTCGTCCGCGGCAAGGATGAATGGCGCCATGCCGTTCAGAGATTCGAGGTGGATCTCCACATTGTTGTTCTTCTTGCTCATGGAATGCTGACCTCCATCGTGCAGTGCGCCTCACCCTTCTCTCTACATGCCACTTCGCGCACATTGAGCGCGCAGTCGCACAGAATGCCCACCCCGAGTATCTGACCTCTCAACACGGAGCAGAGTCCGCCCTTCGAAAGGAAATGGATCAGAAGCCGGCCGTCGGGCATCTCTTCGAACTCGAATCGCGGCGGAGCGGCACCGGCCCCGTTCCATTGCGCTTTCTGATGCATCCAGTTCATGTTGAGAAGAAACTCCCTCGGCGAATTTCCGGCCAGGCTGTAATAGGCGGGATGCGCTTCGGGCCCCACACTCAGGATCCAGAACTTGCCGAATTCGACGAGGACGTCGTCGATCGGCATGTCGGACACCTTCGAGAGGGCTTTGACCAGTTCGGTGTTCAGTTCGTCCGAATAGTCCCCACACACCGCGAGAACAGGCTCGTTGCAGCCTGCGTCGGTCATGACCTTTTGCCAGACTTCGCGGCCGAACTTGGTCTCCACGAAATCCTGAATGGACTCCTTGATCACGCCTTTCATAGACCTTTCCTCCATCTCCATCTCATCAGAAAATCAAGGAGAGAAGACGCCCCGGTGCCCGCGTTCCACGAAACGCGGAATCCAAGGGTGGCCGTCTTACTGCGAACACGGCCGCGACGCCCGATAGAGCGCCCGATTTTATCTTTTTATCGGCACAAGGGTTGCCGGGAGTGAAGCCATTCTCAGGGGATCGAAAGAAAATAAGGGGCACAAATCGGATAGGAAGCGCATTCGGATAAACCGGCAGGCGGAACGCTTGTGCAGGGAGTCGGACAGCGGCCGCGCCGGAGCTCCGCGCCCTCTATACCTTTTCGGAGATGAGGTCGGTGAGCGCGTTGTTGAGACGGAGAACTTCGCCTTCCAGGACGGCCATCGCTTCCCAGGCGGAATGCAAGTTACCCGCGCGGCCGAGCTGTTCGAGCCTGAAAGCCGCGGCGATGCAGTTCTGAGAGCAGAAGTTGCCCACCGTGCCCTTGACCGTGTGAGCCGCGTGTTGCAGCATCTCCGAGTTGTTCTGTTCGATCGCCTCGCGAACCGCACCGAGCTGTTGGGGATAGTTTTCGAAGTAGATTCCGACGAGTTCCTTCAAGAACTCCTCGTCACCCGCAACCGCGGCGAGGGCGGCGGACCTGTCAAAAACATCGTTCATCTCCCCAGCCTCCATAAAAAAATGTACCTTGATGAATGTATCGGCATTCATCAAAGTTAACTGAAATGATTACCACCCGAAAGCAGCATGAAAACAGGGTCAAGAGGCGTGACGATCAGCGCACGGTTACTGTGCAGAACAGGCACGAATCGTCTATCTCGAGGAAGGAGAAATCAACGTCGAGACCATGAAGCAATCGGGCGAAATCATCCCTGTCGAGCGTGGTGGCCACAAAACCGTCGGAACAGACAATGATACCGTCTCCCGTGGCATCCTCGTCGATCTCACCGAGAAGACCCTCTTCGGACTGAAGCCGGAACCACGCGAGTCGATCAACCCAAAACTTTTTCAGATAAGAAGATAAGAAAACACTCCCGCCGGGGCGCGTGACGCGGATAGCCTCTGTCACGACGGCCCGCTGGTTGACCCGGAACGCGGAGAGTCCGTTCTGGAGGCAGAGGACCAGGTCGAACAGATCGTGGCCGAATCCGAGAGACGCCGCGTTCATGGCGATGAGACGGCATCCATGATCAGGGCCGATCGATTCGGCGGCCAGTCGCAGACTGTCCAGGGAGGTGTCGATACCCACCAGTTCGCGACCGGGTGCGAGAAGCCGGTCCAGAATGCGGCCGTACCCGCACCCGAGTTCGAGGACGGAACTGGCTCGCTCGGCTCCTTCGAGCACGAAAGCGATTTCGGCCTCGAGGTACTGCCGAACGCGAGGGGGAGCGATCTCGTAACAGAGTCTCAACCGTTGTGCGGACAGCTTGTCCGAATAGTATCCGCCCATATTTTCCTGCAAGATTTTTTCTCCGATCCGACCGGACGCCATGCTAATGCGAATGGGCGTCGACCTCAACGAGGGCGTCGGCTGGGCTGATTTTTTTTTTCGAAAGCCCGCAAGGTCCATGGAACATCCTTCGTATATAAACCCGGTGGCTGGCCTTCCCCCCGGTCGGTCATGGTTTCCGGATAAAAGGACTATTGATGAAACCTCTCACCCTGGCAGCCGTCCCAATGCTGATGCTGGCTATTGTCTGGCTTTCAACCGCAGGACAGGCGGTTCCGCACTCAGAGCCCTCATCACCTGGACCGATAAAAACCCTCCTGGCAACGAGTCCCACGCACGTGGCCATGAACCATCGATCAGGAAATCCGGTCGTGAAGGTCCTCGTCAACAACGAGGGGCCCTTCCATTTCCTGATCGACACGTGCGCCGCGGGCCACGCACGGATCGACCAGAGCCTGGTGGAGCATTTCGGCCTGCGGGCCACGGGCACGGTCCTGGCAGGAGACGGCAGTGGACGCAACAGACGCGAAGTCGAGGTCGTTCGTATCGACTCGCTCGACCTGGGCGAGGCGACCTTTTCGGGGATCGACGCGCTTGCCGGGGACTACCGACGGGAACAACCCGATTCGGGCCCGCCGATCCTGGGCATCCTTTGCTTCGGGCTCTTTGCCGATTGTCTTCTCACCATAGATTACCCTCGGAGCACGATCACGCTGGAGAAGGGCCTACTGCGCGGCAAAGAGGAACATTGCGTGGTCTTCTCCGGGAAAGACGAAATCCCTTCGATCGAGATGACCCTCGCCGGACGTACATTCACCGCCGACGTGGATACAGGATCGCGCGGCGGACTCATGGTCCCGCTGGAAGCCAAGGACCGGCTCGCTCTCGAATCGGAGCCTGTCGCGGCAGGAACGGCCAGGACCCGCTTCAACGAGGTCGAGATCTCGAAGGCCCGTGCCGATGGGGATCTCTCGCTGGCGGGCCAAACCGTTTCTCGCCCCATGGTCTACTTCGCCGACCTTTTCCCGCAAGCCAACGTGGGCTACGAGATCCTGCAAAATTTTGTTTTGACCTTCGACCAGAAAAACAAACGTGTCCAGTTCCGATCGGATCGATCGCGGGAAAAGGGTACGCTTGGCCCATCGGGGACGGATGCGACGATCGGGCAACCTTCGACCGAGCCGCCCGACAAGACCGACCTGCCCTGGAATCCCGTTTTTCAAGCAATGGAGATGGCGGACGGCAAACCCGTGGTCGAAGCGGCCATCAATGGCAAAGGGCCATTCCGCTTCTATCTCGACACGGCAACACCCTACACTCTGCTCGACAGCGACTTTGCCGGGGAGATCGGACTCGCCCCGGAGAGGCACGGCGCAAAAGGCGGTAAAGATCCGGTGCAGCCCGTTCCGTCCCTGGGAGTGGTCATAGAAACGCTCTCGATCGGCAGTGCGGTCTTCTCCGGTGTCGAAGGTCGTCTCGGAAGTCTCGGTGATTCGAGCCGGTCGACGGACCAGCCGGTCGGTGTGCTCGGTTTCCGCCTCTTCGCCGATTGTCTTCTGACTCTCGATTATCCCGAGAAGCGCGTGATCGTCGAACGGGGCCAGCTCCTCTTTCCCGACGGCAAAGAAGTCCTCGACTTGATCATCAAAGACGATTCTCCCTTTGCGTTGATCACCCTCGGTCCGGTCAACGTCGAGACGTGCATCGATTCGGGATCGACGAAAAGTCTCGTGCTACCGAGCCGGCTCAGGCCGACGCCGATCGAAGCGCCCGCCCTGTTCGGGGGCCACACGATTCAGGAGCCGGTGGTCGACTTCAACGACAGCGCACGGCACGCCTCGGCAGGATCGGAATTCCTGCGCTCCTTTTCGCTCACCTTCGATCAGAAGAATCGACGCATTCGCATCGCACAACCCCATTGACGAAAAAAACACATTAATTTCATCAAATACCTTGACACCCCCGCACCGTCTCTGTTAAAGAACGACCCTTGATGTTCTTGAAAAACTTGACCTCATCCAGAGAGGCGGAGGGACCGGCCCTGTGAAGCCTCGGCAACCTGACGGGATTCTTCTGAACGGACACTTGACCGTTCGGACATTTCCGCGAAGGTGCCAATTCCGGCAGAACTATTCTGGAAGATGAGGAGACAGCAGCTCGACCGCGCGGTCCCTTCTCTTCGAGAAGGGATTTTTTTTTGTTCCTTCTCGCCAGCTTCTCCGACCTCTGGATGCAGAGTCTTTTTCGAAATTCCGAGGAGGAGAAGTCCATGTCGTCTACCCAGTTAAATCCCAAATTCGACACCCTCTGTCTGCACGGAGGACAGAGACCCGATCGAGCGACCGGAGCGCGGGCCGTTCCCATCTTCCAGACGAGTTCCTACACCTTTCGCGACACGAACCATGCCGCGGCGCTCTTCGCCCTCGAGGAGACGGGCAACATCTACACGCGGATCCAGAATCCGACGACCGAGGTCTTCGAGGAACGGATGGCCGCGCTCGAAGGTGGCGCCGGGGCGCTGGCCACGGCATCGGGGCAGGCAGCCCAAACGCTCGCCATCCTCACGATCGCCGGAACAGGGGACGAAATCGTGAGCTCATCGAGCCTCTACGGCGGGACATACACCCAGTTCAGCCAGACCTTCCCGCGGCTCGGCATCACGGTGCGGTTCGTCGATGCGAGCGATCCCGACAATATCCGCGCCGCCATCAACGCCAGGACGCGCGCTGTCTACGCCGAAACGATCGGAAATCCCGGCCTCGACGTGTGCGACTTCCAGGCGGTCGCGGCGGCGGCCCACGAACATGGCCTGCCCCTGATCGTGGACAACACCTTTGCCACTCCCTTTCTCTGCCGCCCGATCGACGAGGGTGCGGACATCGTCGTTCAGAGCACGACCAAATGGATCAACGGGCACGGCCTCGCGATCGGAGGCGTCATCGTGGACAGCGGCCGGTTCGACTGGGTCGGCTCGGGAAAATTCCCGGCTCTGACCGAGCCCGAGCCTGCCTATCACGACCTCTGCTTCACCGATTCCTTCGGCGCCCTCGCTTTCATCGCCAGGGCGCGGACGGTCTCGCTGCGCGACCTTGGCCCGTGCCAGGCGCCGTTCAACAGCTTTTTGAATCTCCTTGGGCTCGAGACCCTCCCGTTGCGCATGGAAAGGCACTGCGTCAACGCCCTCGAGGTGGCCCGGTTCCTCGATGGCAGGGCTGACGTATCCTGGGTCAGGTATCCGGGTCTCCCCTCCCACCCCTCGCACCAACTCGCCACCCGCTACCTGCGGCGCGGCGCCGGCGGAGTGGTCGGCTTCGGCATCAAGGGGGGACGGAGCGCAGGAGGACGTTTCATCGACAGTCTCGATCTTTTCAGCCACCTGGCCAACGTGGGCGACGCCAAGTCTCTGGCGATCCACCCTGCCACCACCACCCACCAGCAACTCAGCCCTGCGGAACGCGAAGCCTCGGGAGTGACCGACGACTTCGTGCGGCTTTCGGTCGGCATCGAGGACATCGACGACCTCAAGGCCGACCTCGACAAGGCGCTTTCGGCCGCGGCCGGTCGCGTTTGTTCTCCCCTGGCGCGGCGTGCCTCGGCCGGAGAGGAGGACGCGTGAGAGATCACGGAAACAGGTGCGGGCCTTCTGACGGAACGGGCCTCGTCCGCAAGGAACGAACCGGCTCGGTGGATGTGGTGAACACGAAGTTCTTCACCTTCGGCCGGTCACCTCGAGAGATGGTACTCGAAAGCGGAGCGCGTCTCGGACCGGTGACGCTCGCCTACGAAACCTACGGCCGCATCGATCCCGACCGCCCGAACGCCATCCTGATCGCCCATCCCTTCACGTGCGACGCCCACGCGGCCGGACAGCGATCGGCCGGCGGCCAACAGCGCGGCTGGTGGGACGACGCGATCGGCCCGGGCAGGATGTTCGACACCGACCGGTATTTCATCATCTCTTCCAATGTGCTCGGCGGCTGCGGCGGATCGACCGGCCCTTCATCGCCCGATCCGGACACCGGACAACCGCGGGGCCTGAGCTTTCCGGTGGTGACGATAGGCGACATGGTCCGGGCGCAGAAGGAGCTGGTCGACCATCTCGGGCTCGACCGTCTGCTGGCCGTCGTCGGCGGGAGCATGGGCGGTATGCAAGCCCTGCAGTGGGCGACCGACTTTCCCGATCGCCTGGCCGCGTGCATCCCGATCGCGACTTGCGCACGATCGTCGGCCCAGGCGATCGCCCTCAACGAGGTCGGCCGGCAAGCGATCTACGCGGATCCTCGCTGGAAAGGCGGCGACTATTATGACGCGGCCCCTCCCAGCGCGGGACTCGGGGTGGCGCGCATGGTGGGTCACATCACCTACATGAGCGATGATTCGATGCGCGGCAAATTCGGCCGCAGGCTCCAGGATCGCAGCGCCCCCGGTTACGACTTCGGGACCGATTTTATGGTGGAGAGCTATCTGCGCCACAGGGCGGCGGCCTTTCCCGCCCGATTCGACGCCAACAGCTATCTCTACATCTCGAAAGCGCTCGACTATTTCGACCTTGCCGGCGACGGACGCTCGGTCGCACAGGCTCTCGCCGGGGTAAAGGCCGCTTTTCTCGTGATCAGCTTCACCTCCGACTGGCTCTACCCCCCCCGCCAGTCCGAGGAGATCGTTCGCGCCCTTCTGGCGAACAACACCGACGTTTCCTATGTCAATGTGCGGTCGACCTACGGCCACGACGCGTTCCTCTTGGAGATGGAGAAGATGGCGCCCGCCGTGACCGAATTCCTCGCCCGTATCTATCGAGAGGAGGTCAGAAAATGCTCATCATGAAATTCGGCGGCACTTCGGTCGACGGTGCCGAGAACATATCGAACGTGCTCGACCTTGCCCTGACGAGTCGCCGGGACGACGAGGAAATCATCCTCGTCGTGTCGGCCATGGCCGGAACGACGGATGCGCTCGTTCGCGCCGCGCGCGGAGCGGTGGCCGGGGAACCGGGCCGAACTCATATCCTGGAAACGCTCGCCGAGAGACACGAATCGGCTGCAGCGGCGATCGGCGGGACGGGGACTCCCGGCAGCTTCATCGGTCAAACGATTGACGTCATCGATTCCCTTCTCCGATCGGTGAACATCCTGGGCGAGCTCACCCCGCGCGCCCTCGATCGGATCATCGGTCTGGGCGAAGGCATGTCGGCGCGTCTCGTGGCATCCGCCTTTCGTGCGCGCGGCATCGATGCAGAACCGGTCGACGCGAGCAAGGGCCTGATCATCACCGACGACTCTTTCGGCGAAGCCCTGCCCGATCTCGCCGCCACGCACGCCAGCACGCGCCGCATCCTGGGGCCGATCATCAGCCGGGGTGCGATTCCCGTGGTCACCGGATTCACCGCGTCAACAGCGGCGGGCGAAACGACCACCCTCGGCCGGAGCGGAAGCGACTACTCGGCCGCGATCATCGGTGCGTCGCTCGAGGCTGACGAGGTCTGGATCTGGAGCGACGTGAACGGCATCTTGACGGCCGATCCGAAGATCGTTCCCGAGGCACGCGTGCTCGAAAATCTATCCTATGTCACGGCCTCGGAGCTCGCCTCGTGCGGCGCCGACGTGCTTCATCCGAAAACGATCAGGCCGCTCGTGCGCAGAAAGATCCCCCTGCGGCTCAAGAACACTTTCAATCCGGCCCATCCCGGGACGCTGATCTCGGGCCGGTTCAGCGAACATCCACCGGCGATCATCTCCACCGAAGGGCTCAGTTTGCTCACGATACGGACCGAAAGCGATGGGTGGCGGCCCGACGAGACGACCGCCACATTGCGGCGCATGGCGAACGCCGGCGTACGCATCCTGCTCTTCGTGCAGTCGGCGTGGCAGCAGGGGCTCAGCGTGCTCGTCCCGTCCACCGACGCCGAGGCGGCCATGATGGCGGCGGCGAGCGGCAACCTGGCGGCCAATGTGCGTCCCAACGCGGCCACCGTTTCGGTGATCGGACCTGGGGTGATCATGCCGGCCATGGCCGCCCTGGGAGAGACGGGCGCCACCCTGCTGGCCACTCTCCAGGCAACGGCCGACGCGGGCATCATCTTCGTCGTTCCCGAGAACGACATGCCCGGCCTGGTGCGCCGGCTTCACGCCAAGGTGAACAACGGCCGGGGAGGATGATTGCCGGGCGACGAGGCTGTTCCCGCGGCTGGCGGCGATCAATCCGGCTATCTATCGGGAGAGAAATCGGAGAAACTCCCTCACCGAATCAGTATACTGCCCCGATCGTTTCGACCGCAAAATCCGCAAACCGTTCTCCCTCCGAAGTGTAGAATGGAAGAAAAGTCCGCACAGAAGAAGAAGCGCCGCGAACCGGGCGGTTCGGCCGAGCTCTGGGCCCTGGCCCTGCCCGTGATCGTGGCCACCCTCTCCCAGTCGCTCATGGGACTGGTCGACACCTTCTTCATGGGCCGGATCGGCACGGCCGAACAGGGGGCGGTCGGTCTGGCCGCCGTCATCTTCATCACGATCTCGTCCCTTTTCATCGGGACGGTTCACGGCGTGGCGACCTTCGTGGCCCAGCACCATGGCGCCAAGGATTACGCCCGCTGCGGCAGGGACGGCTGGATCGGGCTCTATTTCTGTGTGCCCGCCGCCCTGGTCCTCGGATCGGTCTCGTTCCTTTCCCATCCGATCTTCACCGCCATCGGCCTCGACGGGACGACCCTGCCCCACGCCACCGATTATCTCTTCATCCGTCTTTCGGGCGTTCTTTTTCCGATGATCAATTTCGCGCTCGTCAATTTCTTGCGCGGGATCGGCGATACGCGAACGCCCATGTGGTTCACCATGGGCGCCAACATTCTCAACGCACTTCTCAATTACGCCCTGGTTCTGGGCAACTGGGGGGCTCCGAGACTCGGCGCAAAAGGCGCTGCCCTCGCCACGGTGATCGCCACGGCGGTTTTCTCTCTCGTCTACCTCGGCTTCTTTCTCTCGGGCGAGCGGCACAGGAAATACGAAACGCGGCGCCTGCACCTCCCTTCGAAGCGAACCGTCATCGCCTTCCTCAAGATCGGGGGGCCTATCGGCGGGATCTGGACGCTCGAGATGGCGTCGTGGTCGGTCTTCATGGCCTTTGTCAGCCACCTCGGCCATGCGGAGCTGGCAGCCACCAACATCGCCTTTCAGGTGCTCCACTTTTCCTTCATGGGCGCCGTGTCGCTCGCGACGGCGGCCACCACCCTGGTGGGACAGTATCTGGGTGCGGAAGAACCGGACAGGGCCCGCAAAACAGCGCGCACCACGATCCGCTGGGGAATCATCTACTGCGTCACCGTGGGTTCGATCTTCCTGCTCGCACGCCACCAGATCGTCGCTTTCTTCAACGCCGAGTCGACTGTGGTCGAGATCGGCGCCCGCCTCTTCGTCTACGCGGCCGTGTTCCAGTTCTTCGACGGACTCGGCATCTCGAGCAACGGCGTGATCCGCGGCGCGGGCGATACGAGGTGGCCCATGATTCTCATGGTCGTACTCGCCTGGGGCGTGTTCGTGCCCCTCACCTACACACTCACCTTTCCCCTCGGCTGGGGAATCGACGGAGCCTGGATCGCCGTGGTCGTGTTCATCGCGACTCTCGGTGTCGGACTCTACTCCCGGCTCCGTTCGGGCAAGTGGCTCTCCATGCGTGTATAGATCCGGTCTCCCCTACCGGCGCCGGGGCCATCGACGAGACGTTTCTCGACGCCAAATCAATTGTCCGCGCGCTTTTTGCTTTCTTGGCGAAAGATTCTCCTTCTGGTAAGACTGGTCTTCGCCATGAACAGAATCGAATCCGATCAGCCCAGAAAGTCGACAGCCTTTCTCTCATGCGGAACGATCGTCCTCTTGATCGTCTTGACCGGATGCGGGAGCCTGTCCACGCGCTACCACGACCATCAGGGAGACTGTGCCTGCCTCAAGGTCTGCCCGTTCTGGGAGAATGACGACGGGGAGCGCTATCTCGTGGGCGGGCTCGATTGCCGTCTCTACCCCAGGGGGGGGAGTGGCAGCGACAGCAAACTGATCGAAACGACCGACACCGAAAGGCCGCTCTATTTCGACGGTCTTCTCCCGGGCGAGTACCGATTGAAGATCTATCTCGACGACCAGCTTCTCCTTTCCGAACTTCTCGACCTCGTCGCCCGAAAACGGCTCACCGTGAAGATCGACGTGAAAGGAGCGCGGAGGGCCAATCGGTTCAGGCAGACCCTCGACAGGATCGGCACGGGGATCGGTTCCGCCCTCGTCGACGTCGGCCAGAATCTGGTCTTGATCTTCATCGACGGGCTCGAAATGTCTCTCGAGGACGCGATCGAGGGGGATGACGACGAACAGGACAACCAGAACGCCTTCGACGACGGAGGTGAAAAGAAAAAAAAGAAGAAGGGGCGGGACAAAAAGCCCGTTCCGCGAAAAGGGAAACCGAACGCCTTTGGCAGGCCCCCTGAGAAATAGCCCCCGCACCCTGGAGGAAGAAGCAGCACCCGTGAATATCCTGGAAATGAACAACACCGAATTCGCGATCTTCGTCTACCTGATCGCGGTCAATCTCACCGCCTTCTGCATGTTCGGATTCGACAAGCGGCGTTCGATCAAGGGTGGGTCGCGCATCCCCGAACGGAGGCTTCATTTCATGGGATTCATCGGCGGCTTCGTCGGCGGCTACGCGGGCATGAGTCTGTTTCGGCACAAGACACGCAAGATGAGCTTCAAGGTCGCCTTCTTCTTCGCCTCCCTCCTCTCGGCAGCGATCCTCTTCTTTCTGGCTCGCCATTTTTACTTCACATAATCGGTAACGGACGGCGGCGGTCCTGTCGGTCCCGGATTCATTCCGAGAGGAGCGGATCGATAGGGCGGGATGTCAAGCGGCGGAGCGTGTCGATCATGAGCTTGCGCTGAATCGGTTTGGAGAGATAATCGTCCATACCCGCGTCGAGACATTTTTCCCTGTCGCCCTTCATGGCGTGGGCGATCATGGCCACGATCGGCGTGTGCCTCCGGCCTCGCTCCCAGTTGCGGATCGCTGCCGTGGCCTCGAGCCCGTCCATCTCCGGCATCTGCACATCCATGAAAACGATGTCGTACTCGTTCTGCTGCACCGCCTCGAGCGCCAGTCTGCCGTTTTCGACCGGTTCGGCGTGATATCCCTCCTTGGAAAGGACACTCAGGGCTACCTTTCGATTGACCGGGTTGTCCTCGGCGAGAAGGATCCGCACGCTGCTTGCCGAACCGCCCGCGGTTGGCGCACGATCCCCTGTCTCGCGGCGGCGCACCTCGGGTGGGCGCTTTCTGACGTCGCTGTTTTCCCGGACGGCTTTCTCGTCGACCAGCGCGGCCAGCGTGCGTATGAGCTTTCCCTGGTGCACGGGATTCACGTGGCCCATCGCCTTCCGGGTGTCGAGGAGACGCCGCACCTCTGAATGCGCACTCGCAGAGGCGAGTATGACGATTTTCAGCTGGTCCAGTTCACCCTGCGCCCCCACGCGCCGTACCACCTCTTCGCAGTCCAGACCGGGCGTTCGATAGTCGACGACGAGCGCGTCGAAGGGATGCGGGCCCAGCTGCGCGTCGTAGACGACCGCCAGGGCCTCGTCTTCACCGGTCGCGACCTCGATGGAACAACCGGTCGCGGCCAGCGTACGGCCCACGATCGAACGATCGGCGTCATCGGTGGCCACGATCAGAATCCGGCTCCCGGCGAGCGTGAACCAATCCTTTCTGTCGATGGAAGCAACCTCGTCGGCACTCTGTTTCTTCAACGGGAGGCTGAATCGGAAAAGGGATCCCCGGCCCTGGTGACTCTCCACGGCAATCGAACCGCCCATGATCTCCACGAGGCGCTTGCAGATGCTCAGCCCGAGCCCTGTTCCACCGAATTTTCGCGTCGTCGACCCGTCGGCCTGCTCGAAGCTGTTGAAGATCGATTTCTGGCGGTCGTGAGGTATGCCGATTCCCGTGTCGGCCACGGAAAAACTCACCACGACGCCGTCGCTGTTCGTCTGCTCGGCCCTGACCCTGACCGCGACGCGGCCCTTGTGCGTGAACTTGACCGCGTTGGCGCAGAGGTTGATCAGGATCTGCTTGATCCGTTCCGAATCCCCCTTCAGTTCCCTGTGGCAATCAGGATCGACGGAGCAGATGAACTCGAGATTTTTCTCTGCAGCGCTCGGAGCGATCAACTCCCCCACGCTGCCCACGATCTCGTAAAGATTGATCGGGATCTCCTCGACTTCGAGCCGGCCCGACTCGATCTTCGAGAGGTCGAGGATGTCGTTGATCAAGGTCAGAAGAGACTCGGCCGCGGTGCGGATCGTGCTCACGTAACCATCCTGCTCCACATCGAGTTCGGTGTCATCCAGAAGGCCGCTCATCCCGATGATGGCGTTCATCGGTGTGCGGATCTCGTGGCTCATGTTGGCCAGGAACTCGCTCTTCGACCGTGCGCCGGCCTCGGCTTTCTCCTTTGCCTCGCAGAGCGCGTTCTGGCTATCCTTGAATTCCATCACCCGGCCGAGCTGATCGGCGATCGCATTGAGAAGACAGACCTCCTCGGGAGTCGAGTGCCTCTCGATCGCGCCCTCGAGAGCGCAGACCTCGATGCGGCCGACACGCGATCCGTGAGCAAAGATCTGACAGCATTCGGTCCATTTCGTATCGCACCAGTTGCTCGATCTGTACTCCTCGCCGTTGGCCATGATCCGCGCGCACGTGTTTTCGGCTTCGTGCCAGCCCCGTGGAATGAGTTCGACCACGTCACGGAAAAACTCTTGAACGGTGAGCTCATGCTTCTCGAAGAGATTGGAAATGGCGTAGAGACAGTCGAGCTCCTTCATGCGTTTTCGAAGGTCGCCTTCGCGCTCGCGCAGACGGCACTCGGCCTCGTTCCGCTGGTTGATCTGGCTGGCCAGCTTTCTCGAGCCCAGGCAGATACCGAGGAGTCCCATTGCCCAGAGCAATCCGTAACCGAGACTGGTCACGATCTTTTCTTCCCGCGCCTGGCTCCACAGCGGCGCCATGGGAACCGCCACGCTGATCCCGCCGAGCAGATCGCCGATCTTCCTGGGGTGGCATCCGAGACAGTTCTTTTCCATCTTGAGGGGGCGCATCAGCCGGGTGCACATCTCGTCGCCAAAACGCGTGACTTCGCTCACCTCTTTTGCTCCCGATTCCAGCTTCCGAAGAGCACCTGTCTCCCAAGGATCAGGTTTGTTGGCCGGATTGATCGGCTCGTTGCTCGTGATCCGCGATGGAAATCTGGAACGGCTGTCCTCGAGTTCGTTGATCTGGCGGATCATGGCCGTGGGATTGACCTGAGTGAGTTTCAGGCCGAGCGGCGTCTCGGCGTCACGATTGGGCGAGAGATTCCAGGGATCGGGTTGAACTGATTTGTTGACAGGCAGATAGACACCGCCATGCTCCAGATTCCAATCACGAAAGGCCATATCCCTCTTGAAACTGGCCCGCGCCTTGATCTGCGCTTGCTCGATCACACCCTCGGAGACCCTCGTAAGGTTACTTACGAGAAGGAACGCAATGATCAGCGACCAGATCGTCAGGGTCGTCACGAAGTACCGACGGAACCTGAGAGGCTTGAATTTTCGTGCATCGACGACGTACATCGAGCTATCCGGTTGTGATTAAAACTGTTACACTATTCCCTGAGAAACTATCCAACCACGTCGGATCTTGTCTCATCGAAACGGGCTCAATCTTGACGCCCTACCTAAGCTATTCCCTGTAAGCGTTAGTCCGACAAAACATAGAGCAGGATATCGGACAATTACGTACTATTCCATTAGAAATCTTTCCATTTCTTCGAGAAATTTCTTCGCCGGCCCGATCGCGGCCCGCGCAGGGTTTCACAATAATAATTAAGGAAGCTGACAATCCTCCCGGACGTCCCTATAATTCCTTTTCCATTCACTGTTTCACTGTCAGGCAAACACTTTTCGACGAGCCCCGAGATGGACAGGACCCATTCAGCCCCAGCACCGATCATCGCGGTGAAAAACTTGAGGAAGTTCTTCAATGGCACCCAGGTGCTCGATGGAATCGATCTCGATGTTGCGCGCGGTCAGATAGTGGGTTACATCGGCCCAAACGGTGCCGGAAAGACAACGACCGTCAAGATTCTGATCGGCATGCTCGGTGATTTCGCGGGTTCGGTCAGTGTCTGCGGATTCGACGTGGGGCGTGACCCGATCGAGGTCAAGCGCCGCGTGGGGTATGTTCCCGAAACAGCAGCCCTCTACGATGCGCTTTCACCGGGCGAATTCCTGCAGTTCGTGGGCAGCATTCACGGAATGGACAGTTCCGAGACCGATTCCCGCGCCCGCGCCATGCTTGAACTCTTCGATCTCGGTCCTCAGTTTGATCAGCGTATGTCCTCTTTTTCCAAGGGGATGCGCCAGAAGGTCCTGATCGTGGCCGGTCTGATCCACAATCCCGAACTCATCGTGATGGACGAGCCGCTCACCGGTCTCGACGCCAATTCGGCCGTGGCGGTCAAGGAGATCCTCGCCGGCCTCGCTGGACGGGGGAAAACGATTTTCTACTGCTCTCACGTGATGGATGTGGTGGAACGGGTCTGCGACCGGATCATCATCTTGAACAAGGGCAAGATCATTGCCGACGGCTCATTCGAGGAGCTGCAGGCAGGCGCCCAGGGTGCCTCTCTCGAACGCCTCTTCACCGAGCTCACGAGCGAAAGCAAACATACGGCGCTGGCCCGGAGTTTTATCGACCTCGTCGACGAGGCGGAGCCAATCCCATGACCGGCCTCGTTCTCTGGATGATCAAAGGAATCGGCTGGATGCTCGGCTTGCTGGGAATCGATCGCATCCAGTTCGAGGCGATCCTCCGCGTCAAGCTCACCCTCGACGATCGGCGCTCGTTGAGCGGACTTCACGGCTCTGGAAAAAAAGTCAACAGAGCGCTCCTCCTCACCTTCTTTTTCTACCTCCTTCTCGGTGTGATCGTGGGATCGTGCGTGCTGATCGTCGAGTCCGCCATGGTGAGCCTAACCATCTTCTTCTGCCTGCTCATGGTCATGGTGGGAATGTCGCTCATCGCCGACTTCACCACCGTCCTCTTCGACACGAAGGACAACACCATCCTCCTGCCCCGCCCTGTCGACGGCCGGACGATCCTCGCCGCACGGATCGCTCATATCTCTTCGTATCTTGTGATCCACACCCTCGGACTTTCGGCATGCACCTTCGTGACCGGCACGATAGCGGTGCATCCGCTCTTCGCGCCGGTCTTTTTGATCACCCTCCTGCTCTCCCTCGGCCTCGTCGTTTTTTTTGTCCACCTCTTCTATCTCCTCGCCATGCGGATCTTCGATGTGGAGCGCTTTCGCGACATCATCGTCTACTTTCAAATCGCGCTGAGCCTGTCCGTTTTCGCGGCATTCCAGATCCTGCCCCGCCTCGTCGACATGTCCAATATCGACACGCTCCGTATCGACGACTCGTGGCTCGTGTGGTTCCTGCCGCCGGCATGGATGGCCGCGCCCTTCGATCTGCTGAAGGGAGAGTTCGGCCCGACTCAGCTCGGTCTCACGATCATGGCCGCTGTCGTTCCCGTTGCGGGGGCGATTCTGGTCGTGCGCGTGCTGGCTCCGGGATTCACACGCGCTCTGGCCAAACAGGAACTGGAAAAAGCGGAAATTTCACGAAGAACACCTTTTCTGCCGGCGAGAAAAAACGGGCCGATCGATCTGCCCCGTCTGAGAGGGCCCGACCGCGAAGAGAGGGCGCTCTTCGATCTGATCCGACCGCTCCTCGCCCGCGACCGGGCGTTCAAGCTCGCCACCTATCCTTCCTTTGCGATCATGTTTTTTTTCGCCTGCCACCCGTTCTACGCGGGAAGCGACGGATTCTTGAGCACGCTCAAAGACCTCCCCCACACAAAGAACCACCTGTTCGCTCTCTACTGTCCCTGCGTTCTCGTGCCCACGGCGCTCTTCCAGGTGCGTTACAGCAAACAGCACGAGGCGGCATGGATCTACGCCGCCCTGCCCCTCGAGCGATCGGGTGCTATCATCATGGCAACGCTCAAGGCGGTGATGCTCAGGCTCGTGGCGCCCTTCTACTGTGCCGTCGTTCTGATCGTGCTCGCCGTGTGGGGTCCGGCGATCGCGCCCGATCTGATCCTGTCCGGCACGATCCTGATACTCTTCTCCTTCGTCTGTATCGTGTCGATCGGCTGGAAGCTCCCCTTTTCCCAGGAACGGTTGGCACGCGAAGCAGGAGGCCAGGCCTCGAAGATGATCCTCTTCATGATCCTCGCCTGGGTGGTGGGCGCAGCCCACTACGGACTGACCTCGGTCCCCTTCGGTGTTCCGGCGGCCTCGGTGATCGCCGCGATCCTCTGCATCCTCCTCTACCGGAGCGTGTCCCGTCGTTCCTGGCAAGTGCCTGCCACCGATCCGGCGGAGAGGTGAAAGGATCGATTGCGGCCTCCGCGCCTTTGGTCTATTATCGTAATCCTCGATTCTCTTTGCCCGGACGGGCTCAACGAGGAGTGAAAGATGAAAAGATCCCTGGGTGCAAAAACCATTCTCTATCCGACACCGGTTCTGATCGTGGGAACCTACGACCAGGCCGGCAAGCCGAACGCCATGGCCGTGGCCTGGGGTGGAATCTGCTGCTCCCGCCCCCCCTGCGTGGCCGTGTCGATCCGGAAAGCCACTTACACCTATGGAAACATCGTGGAGCGCAAGGCGTTCACCGTCTCGATCCCGTCGGAGGGACAAGTCGCCGAGGCCGACTACCTCGGTATCGTTTCCGGCCGCGACGAGGACAAGTTCGCAACGGCTCGTCTCACGCCGGCCAGGAGTGAACTCGTGGACGCCCCGTGGATCGAGGAATTCCCCTTCGTACTCGAGTGCCGACTTTTCGACACCATTGAAATCGGCATCCATACCCAGTTTATTGGGGAGATCGTTGACATCAAAGCGGAGGAATCGGTACTCAACGAAAAGGGCGTCCCCGAGATGACCCGCGTGAAACCGATCCTCTTCGCGCCCGAGACCCGCGGTTACTACGGAATCGGCGGTTTTCTCGGCAAGGCGTTCTCTATCGGCAGAAAGGACAAAAAATGACCGAAACGACTCAGCTCAGAGCGATCATCGAAACGGACAAGGGCACGATCAAGATCGATCTCTTCCAGGAGGAGACACCGGTCACCGTGGCCAACTTCGTCAACCTGGCCAGCCGTGGATATTACGACGATCTCAAGTTTCACCGGGTCATTCCAGACTTCATGATTCAAGGCGGCTGCCCGCAGGGCACCGGAACGGGCGGACCGGGATACAATTTCGAAGACGAATGCTCCCCCGCTCTGCGCCACGACAAGCCGGGCATCCTGTCGATGGCCAACGCCGGCCCCGGCACCAACGGCAGCCAGTTCTTCATCACCCATGTCCCCACGGACTGGCTCGACGGAAAGCACACCGTCTTCGGCGCCGTTGTCGGATCCGACGATCAATCGGTGGTCAACAGCATCACACAGAGCGATCGGATCAAGACGATCACCTTCGAAGGGGATACGGCCCCCTTGATCGAGAAAAACAAGTCCCGCGTCGATGAATGGAACAAGATCCTTGACGCGAAATAAGCCCGAACGGTGCGGGCTGGATATTCTGAAGCACTCGCTGCTCCTCGCGTTGATCCTGGCCGCGGGCTGCTCAGCACCGCGCTCCGATCGTTCCACCGCAGAAGCGAGTTTTCTCGAACTCGTTCACGAACTTCCCGAGCCGGGCCCGAGCCCCCTCAACGAACGCTGCTTCGTTGTGGGCACATCGATCGAGGATCGGCCGATCGCGTGCATCATACTCGGCAACGGCGAGGAGGTGACCCTGTTCATCGCCTCGATTCACGGCGACGAATCGGCCGGAACGCCGCTTCTCCACGATCTGGCGACCTGGTTCAGGTCCCGGCCCCATCTGCTCGAGGGACGCACCCTTCTCCTCATACCGGAATCGAATCCGGACGGCATGGCGGCCGGCCGCCGCGCCAACGCGAGGGGCATCGACCTGAATCGCAACTTCCCCTCGCGGAACAGGACGAACAGCAGGCGCTACGGGCCCGCCGCTCTCAGCGAACCGGAAGCGGCGGCGATCGCGAAGACGATCCGCCTCCATGGACCGCACAAGATCGTGAGCCTTCACGAACCGGCCGCGTGTATCGACTTCGACGGCCCGGCCCGCCTGCTGGCCGCCCGCATGGCGGAGCACTGCGACCTACCCGTGCGCAAGCTGGGCACGCGGTCCGGTTCTCTCGGAGCCTGGGCCGGGGTGGATCTGGGAATCCCGATCATCACTCTCGAACTGCCCCGATCGGCACGGTATCGAGACCGCCTGGACCTCTGGAATCGATACGGGAAGGCTCTGATCGAAGCGGTCCTATTCCAGCGGTCGGCCAGGGGGGTGGAATATGAACGGCCCGCGATCTGAAGGGGGACGCGATCAGGCCGAGGGCCGAAAGAGACGCCGCCTGGCGCTCGAGATCACGGGGCGTGTGCAGGGCGTCGGGTTTCGGCCCTTTGTCTATAACCTCGCTCTCGACCTCGGTCTTTGCGGAAAAGTGGGCAACAACGACCGGGGCGTCTTCATCGAGATCGAGGGAACCGGAACCGCGGTCCGTACCTTCCAGCGCCGCCTCGAGCAAGAATCGCCAGCCCTGGCGCGCATCGCGGCGATCACGGTCCGCGCGCGGCCATTGTGCAAGGAGGGGGAGTTTTCCATCGTGAGGAGCGAGGAAGGATCTCGCAAGTCCCTGGAGATCACCCCGGACACGGCCCTCTGCGCCGACTGCCTCGCCGAGATGAACGATCCCGACGACCGCCGCCTCGGCTACCCCTTCATCAATTGCACCAACTGCGGGCCCCGCTACTCGATCATCCGGTCCGTTCCCTACGACCGGGAGCGGACCACCATGGCGCGCTTCGCCATGTGCGCCGCGTGCTCCGAGGAATTCACTTCCCCCGCGGACCGCCGCTTCCACGCGCAGCCGAATGCGTGCGCTCTCTGCGGGCCGCGCGTCTGGCTGGCCGATGTCGAGGGCAACGAACTTCCGGACGATCCGATTCCGGCCGCGGCGAAACTTCTCGACGAGGGAAAGATCCTGGCGGTCAAGGGGCTGGGGGGATTCCACCTGGCCTGTCGCGCGGATAGCGACGCGGCCCTGCGCCGTCTGCGAAAACGCAAGCGGCGCGCGGCACGGCCCTTCGCGCTCATGGTCGGGGACCTCGACAGCGCTGCGGCGATCGCCGAGGTCGATTCCGTGGCCGCAGATCTCCTCCGAGATCCGGCTCGGCCGATCGTTTTGTTGCCGGCGCGCGAGACGGGCGCCGTGGGCAAAGAAGTGGCTCCCGGGACCGACACCCTGGGGATCATGCTTCCCTACACGCCCCTGCACGTGCTGCTTCTGGCCGCCGCCGCGCGCCCCCTGGTTCTGACCTCGGGCAATCCCTCGGCCGAACCGCTCTGCCACGACAACGACGAAGCGCTCCAGCGGCTCAGCGGCATGGCAGACGGCTTCTTGCTGCACGACCGCGATATCGAGCGGCCCATCGATGATTCAGTGGTCCTCGCCCTGGGCAGCGCGCCCGCCGCGCCGGACGGAACGGAGAACGCTCTGCCTCGGTTCACTGTTCTGCGCAGGGCGAGAGGATACGTGCCCGACCCGATCGAGGTGCCCCTGTCTGCCGACGCGCCGATCCTGGCCCTGGGCGGGGAACTCAAGTCCGCGGTCTGCCTTCTCCAGGATCGGCGGGCGATCGTGAGCGAACATCTTGGTGAACTGACGAATGCCGCGGCCTATCGCAACTTCGTGCGCGCCTCTTCGCGTCTGAAGAAGCTGCTCGAGATCGAACCGGAAATCGCGGCATGCGATCTCCATCCCGATTACGCCGCCACCCGCTACGCGCGCGACCTCGAACTGCCGCTCATCGAGACGCAGCACCACCATGCCCACGTGGTGAGCTGCATGGCCGAAAACGGGAGGACCGAACCGGTCATCGGCGTGGCGTGCGACGGAACCGGATACGGCACGGACGGATCGGTCTGGGGCTGCGAGGTGCTGATCTGCGATTTCGCGGATTTCGATCGCGTTGGCCGCCTTTCCCCCTTCCGGCTGCCGGGCGGCGACAGGGGAGCCCTGGAGACTTGGAGGCCCGCCGCCTCCCTGCTCCGCGAGACTTTCGGAGAATCGTGGCTTCACCGGGAATCTCGACTCTTCGAGACGATCGATCGCGATGCGCTGAAGGTCGTGTCGGCCCAGATGACCCGCGATGCGCGCGCGCCCCTGACATCGAGCATGGGACGTCTTTTTGATGCTGCCGCTTTTGTCCTCGGGCTCTGCGGGTACAATCGGTTCGAAGCCGAAGCTGCCATGGCTCTCGAGGCGACAGCGCGGAAAGGAAATCCGCGGGCGGAGGATCTCGGGTTCGCCGTACTCCCGGACAGCGGCGGCGGGCCGCTGAACATCGACGTGCGCCCCATGATCAGAGCGCTAATAACGGACCATCGCGAACGCCGGTCCGTACCCGACCTGGCCATGGCTTTTCACGAAACGATCGCACAGGCCCTCGCCACACTGGTCATACGGATCGCCGGCAGCCGTGGGATCGATTGCGCGGCCCTCTCCGGAGGCTGCTTCGCCAACCGGCTGCTCCTCGAGAAACTGACAACCAAACTCACCGAGGCGCGCATGCGTGTTCTGGTCCATCGCCAGGTCCCGCCCGGAGACGGGGGCATCGCGCTGGGACAGGCGGTGATCGCCGCGGCCCGTCGGAAGGCCCGGCAGGAAAGGAGCTGAAACGATGTGTCTTGCGGTTCCCGGAAAAATCGTCTCTCTCGGACCGGACGGCGCGGACCTCCCCCTGGGAACGGTCGATTTCCAGGGAAGCCGCGTGGAAGTGAGCTTCGCACTCGTTCCCGAGGCCAGGGAGGGCGACTGGGTGCTCGTTCACGCCGGATTCGCCATCACCCTCCTCGACGAGGCCGAGGCGCGCGAGACATGGCACTATCTCGAGGAAGCGGGACTGGTCGATTCTGTTCCGGAAAGCGACAGCTAGGAGAGAAATCGGTGGCGTCCAAAAAAAATCCGCAAGCTCTGATCCGGGAGATCAACGAGATCTGCCGGGAACTCGACGCGATCCGCCTCATGGAGGTGTGCGGCACGCACACTGTTTCGCTCTTTCGGAGCGGGGTTCGCTCCCTGCTTCCGCCGAACCTGCGCCTCGTGAGCGGACCCGGCTGCCCCGTGTGCGTCACGGCGCAGGGCTACATCGACGCGGCCATCGACGCGGCTCGACTCGACAATGTGACCCTCTGCACCTATGGAGACATGCTGCGCGTTCCGGGGCGATCGGGAAGCCTCGAACATCTGAGAGCCGAGGGGGCGGCGATCGAGGTCTGCTACTCGATCAGGGACGCGGTCCGTTACGCGGGCAACCATCCCGAGAGGCAGATCATCTTCCTCTCCGTCGGATTCGAAACCACGGCGCCGGCCGCGGCGCACGGAGTGCTCGAGGCGGCCGCTCGGGATCTCGCCAATTTCACGATCCTCTGCGGCCACAAGCTCGTCATGCCCGCTCTCGGCGCGCTCCTCGCAGGTGGCGACATTCCGATCGACGGATTTCTCCTGCCCGGGCATGTGAGCGTGATCATCGGTTCCGATGTCTATGCCGGACTCGTCGATCTTCACGCCAAGTGCTGCGCCGTGGCCGGATTCGAACCGCTCCAGATGTTGTCGGGCATCCTCGCACTCGCCAAGCAGATGAAGGCCGGCACCCCGCGCGTGGAAAACGTCTACGGCGTGGCCGTGAGCCCCGAGGGGAACACGCACGCCCTCGCAAGCCTCGACCGTGTCTTCGAGGAGGCGGACACGGTGTGGCGCGCCATGGGGACGATTCCGGCGAGCGGTCTCGAACTGAAGGACGAGTACAGCCGTTTTGACGCGCGGAAACGATTCGCACTCGCCATCAACGAGGACTACGATCCGCCGGGCTGCCGGTGCGGCGAGGTCATTCAGGGCCGGATCGATCCACCTGACTGCGCGCTCTTCGGTTCGGAGTGCACACATGAACAACCGGTCGGACCGTGCATGGTGAGTAGCGAGGGCACGTGCGCGGCCTGGTACCGATATGGTCCTGCAACGGCCGGGAGGAGGCGCTCATGAAGCAGACAGGGAGCAGCCATGTGGTTCTCGCCCACGGCGGCGGAGGCGAGCTGACGCGGAAGCTCCTCGCCGAGCACGTGATCCCGAGGCTCGCCAACAGGTTCCTCGACCCGCTCACCGATTCGGCCGTGCTTCCGGCCGTGGAGGGCGAGATCTGTTTCACCACCGATTCCTACGTGGTCGAGCCTCTGCTCTTTCCCGGCGGTGACATCGGACGCCTCGCCGTCTGCGGCACGGTCAACGACCTCGCGGTGATGGGCGCCCGTCCCCTGGCCCTGAGCGCCGGACTCGTTCTCGAGGAAGGGCTTCCGCTCGAGATTCTCGACAGTGTGGTCGAGTCAATGGCTGCCGCGTCCACGGAAGCGGAGGTGCCGGTCGTCACGGGAGACACCAAGGTGATCGAGCACAGGGGCGGCAGCGGAATGACGATCACCACGGCCGGAGTGGGCGCCATGCGTCCCGGTTTCCGTCCTGTGCCCAGCCTCGTCGAAGCCGGCGACAGAGTGATCGTGACCGGGCGGATCGCCGAGCACGGGCTGGCCGTGATGGCCGCCCGCGAAAGCCTCGGCATCGACAGCACGCTCGAAAGCGACGTGGCTCCCCTGACAGGACTGGTGGACACGATCTGCGGCGCCTGCGACGGAATCCGCTTCCTGCGCGATCCCACGCGCGGTGGCGTGGCCGGGGTGGTGGCCGACCTGGTCGACGAGACCGGCCTCGGCGTGGAGATCGACGAGATAGCTCTGCCGATCGCGCCCGCGGCGCGGCACGCGGCCGAGCTCCTCGGTCTCGATCCCCTCACCGTGGCGAACGAGGGCAAGATCGTGGTTGTCGCGGCCGAACATGACGCGCGGCGCGCCCTCGAGGCGTGCCGCAGCCACCCGCTCGGCCGCGATGCGGCCATCGTGGGCCGCATCGTGAAGAGTGATCCGCCCCTGGCCGAACTGATCACCCGGATCGGCGGCCGTCTGATCATCCAGCGCCCCTATGGCGAAGAACTTCCGAGGATTTGCTGATGCACGAGATGTCGATCGCCTCGGCACTGATCGAACAGGTGCAAGAGATCGCGCAGCAGAACGACCTGGCCCGCGTG
>CAZUHB010000018.1:95189-103627 GCA_964620445.1 uncultured Phycisphaerales bacterium | reverse complement strand
CGTTCAAGGATACGGCCGGACCTTCGCTCAACATTCTCATCAAGCTCATGGCCGTCGTGAGCCTGGTGATCGCGCCTCTTCTGATCTGAGAGGCGAGCGCCTCTTCTGATCGAGGCGCTGATTCGAGATTCAATCGTCCAACAGGGGCTGCCACGTCGGCGGCCCCTGTTTTTTAATCCCTCTCCAGAAAAGCGATCCGCCTGCCGGGGTAGCTGATGAGCATCGGCGATCGCGAAAGGAGCTCGTTGCCGATGAGGCCGTGGCAGCACTGGTCCATGAACGACGTGCCCTCGTTGTCGAGGAGCACGACGGAAAGGTCCTCGTGGCGGAGCCCACCGAATTCGAACCAGTCGATCGTGCCCCCGTACTGGGCCACCATGCCGCCTACCCCGCCCGAGAAGCCCGCCGGCCGTCCGCCCGATTCACCGAACAGCTCCTCGCGGCTGACGAAGGACGAATGGAACGACACGGTGCCGCCCGCGCCCGTGTCGAGGATGAACCGTCCCTCGCGGCCGCCCGGGATCTTCCCGGTCATGACCATGTCGTTGCTCATGAAGGTGATCCTTTGCCAGTCCGCTTCCCGTTCGTCCCAGGCGCCCGGTTCGTAGAGGAGAAGCTCCCCCTCCTCGATGTCGAGCTCCACCAGGCAGCGGGTCAGCAGGCCGTGGCCGATCACTCCGCCGATCTTCTTGCCGAAGGCCCTGGCCACGAAGCCGAGATCAACGTCGAGAAAGAGGGGGTAGTCGATCTTCACCGGCCCGAGCTCGAGGGTATGGGCCTTGCGGAAGGGGAGCATGGCGATCCCGCCCACTCCGGCGGCGGCGATCTCGCCGATCTTGCCCAGACCGAGCGCCTCGGCCGCGGCCGTGTCGATCACATTCATCCCGGCCCCCGTATCGAACAGAAACCATCCCAGATCCCGGCCGTCCACCAGCGGCTTGATGAGAAGGTGCCCCGAGGGCAGCCCGGTCATCTCGACGGCGGCCGGTTTCTGCGCATCGAAATGGGTGTCCTCGGGCCGCACGGTCAGGAACGTGCACGCATCGGCCCCGTCCGCGGGCGCCTCGAGCACGCGATCGACGGCGACAGTGGTGACCATACCCTCGTGCGCGGTCACGATGGTGTGGGGGAAAAGGAATGAGGATGATCGCCCTTTGACCCATTTGTAGTCCTGAAAAAGGGTGTGGTTCGCCTCGCTGTCCAGGGCCACGCTGCCTTTGTGGGTGATTACCTTCCACGTCATTTTCGCGGGCAGCAGGGTTTCGGCGTCGATTTCAACGACCGCACGCAGTATTCCCCCGGGGAGCGCAAGCAGGGCACGGAATCGATCGTCGGCGCCGGACCCGTTCACGCTGGTGATCTCGAGCGGACAGGATCGATCGAGCCAGTGGCCGCCCATGACCCAGGCCGAAAGCATCAGGATCTCGAGCTCCGCCGATTCGACCGGCGACGGCATACCGGTAAAGTCGACGCGCCAGCCGCACTCTCCGTCGAATCCCTCGGTCGAGCCGAGTTCGGAAACGGTATCGTTCCTCACGAGGCCGTCGGCCATGAGGGTGTAGGCGAACCGGCTCTTCAATCCGAGCGCCTCTCCCCGCGCCTCGACGCGGATCCCCCGCTCCCACGCCCGCATGGCGGAGTGACCGATCGCGCCGCGCACCCTGTCGAGCATCTTCTCGGACTCGCCATCGGCGTGCGCCAGCGGAGCGATCAGGGTCGCGAGGGCGACAACCAGGAATAACAAGCCTGCCCCGTGCAGGCGCCAGCCCCACGATCTCGGCCTTTCATGAACTGCGGAGGTATTCATCACGTCTCCTCTCCGTTCCCGGAAATTTTTTTTCGAGGGGGTGCCCAGCGAGGGGTGCGTCGCAATCGCGGCGGGGAGAACCCGTTCTCCGAACGATCTTCCCGGCACCATCATTATGAGCCGGCCGGCGAGAGTGTCAACCCCGCGCACCGTTCCGTGCAGCGGGTTGGCAATCGAAATCGATTCGGGTATCCTAGTGCCCATGAAGATCGCATGGGATATCAGCATTCAGAGCACTCCCTTCCGCACGGGCGTCGAGAGGGTGCAGCGCAACCTCCTGCGCGAACTCACCCGTATCGATTCGGAAAACGAGTATCTCCTCGTGGCGAAGGAGTGGATCGATTTCGATTTCACTCTTCCGGAGAATTTTCGCATCGTCGACCTCTCCGAATCGGACACCTCCTATCTCTGGCGCGAACGGCTCCTGCCGCCGCTGATCAAGAAGGAGAACGTGGACATCTTCCACTCTCCCGTTTCGGCCGTACCCGTGCTCGGCCACTGCAAGAAGATCGCCACCGTGCACGAGCTTCCCTGGGTCGAGCGCGAGAAGGGCGTGGAAAAGGTCGCCAAGGGCCACCGCGCCTGGCTCTTCCTCAACACGCGTTTCGCCGACCGGATCGTGGCGGTGTCCCAGCGGACGCGGAGCAACATCCTGCTCCTCTACCCCGACGCCGAGGGCCGGGTCACCGTGATCCACAACGGCGTCGATCCGATCTTTCAGAAGCTCGAGAATCCGCCCAGCCGCGAGATCTTTCTCGAAGGATTCGGCATCCCCGACGCGCCCTTCGTGCTCTTCGTGGGAAGCCTCCGGAGAAAGAAGAACCTCGGCACCCTGCTCGACGCATTCGAGGAGATTCTCGAGGCGGGCATGGGCGATCTCAACATCATCCTTCTCGGTGTGCGCGGTCCGGCGTGGAGCAACCTGAAACACCGCGTGGAGACGAGCAGCCTCGACGAAAAGGTGTTCGTGCCCGGGTTCGTGCCCGACAGCGACCTCTTGTGTTTTTACAACCTCGCCCAGATCGTGGTCTATCCCTCGCTTTTCGAGGGATTCGGCTTGCCGCCTCTCGAGGCGATGGCTTGCGGCACACCGGTCATCACCACTTTTGGAGGAGCGATACCGGAGATCGTGGAGGAGGCCGCCAAACTCGTCGATCCGCGCGACGTGAAGGGCCTTCGCGAGGCGGTCCTTTCGCTTCACAAGAACAGCGAGCTTCGCGACGAGTATATTCGCAGGGGATTCGACCACGTCTCTTCCTTCTCCTGGACCAAGACGGCGGGCGAATACCTCGAACTCTACGAAGAGCTTCTTGCCGAAGAGTGACGGGATGTCGCATTTTTCGTCTCTAATTTCCCTGATAGAACCCCCGGAGACCGGATGATCCCCATCAGAGTGATCGTGGACGGGAGCGCTGTCACCGCCGAGCCGAGCGGCGCGCGCACGCGGCTCCTCCGCCTCTACGGGGCCGCGGCGCAGAGAGAGGGTCTCGACGTGACCGTTCTGACCGCGCCCGGCGCCGGCCTCGACGGGGCGCTCGCAGACGCGGGCTGCAAGGTGCTCTCCACGCGGCGCGCGGGGCCGCTGTTGCGCCTCTTCGGGTCTCTCCATCCGGCGACGAAGGCGCTCGAGGGGGGCGGCCACGATCTCGTCGCTGCCGAGACCCTTCCCTTGCCGTCCCGGGGAGGGGTTCCGCTCGTTGCCACCCTGCACGATTTGCGATTCGTGGACAGGCGTTTCGCATCGCCGGCGCGGCGGCTCTGGGCGCGGTTCTTCATGGGGCGCAACCTGTCCCGCGCAACGGCGTTGATCGCCGTCTCGAACGCCACCGCTTCCGGCTTGAGCAAGCGCGGCCTCTTTCCGCGGGAGAGGATCTTCGTGGTGCCCAACGCCCCGTCGCCCCGCGCCGTTCTTCGCCGGGATCGCGCGCGGACCATCGTCGAGAAGCTTGGCATCACGCGGCCGTTCTTCGTCTGCGTCGGACGGATGGAGAAGCGCAAGAACATCGCCGCCCTGATCGAGGGGTGGAACGGGTTCCTCCGGCGGAGCGGGGACGGCGTGCTTCTCGTTTTCGCGGGATCGATCTCGAGCAGCCACGGACGTGAGATGGTGAACAGGGCGCGGGCGAGCAGGGGAATCGTCTTCACCGGCGTCGTGACCGACGAAGAGCGGGATGCGCTCGTTCAAGAATCGATCGCGCTCGTTCAGCCGTCGCTGCACGAGGGGTTCGGAGTCCCCCTTCTCGAGGCGATGACCGCCGGGGTGCCGATCGCCTGCTCGTCGATTCCCGCTCACAGGGAGGTGGCCGGCGAGGCGGCGCTCTATTTCGATCCTGATGATCGGCCCGGAATGGCGCGCGCTCTCGACATGCTGGCACGCGAAAGCGGCCTCAGATCGCGGCTGGCCGCCGCGGGCGGGGCGCGGTGCGCCCTCTTTTCGTGGGAGCGTTCGGCCGAACTTCTCGAGTCGGCCTACCGATCGATCGTCTCACGGGCGGCGCCGCGAGCCTGACCGCTACCTTCCGTTCGGCCGCAGTTTCTTCTCGATCGTTTCCAGGTTCTGCAGGGCCGTCCGGTCCCCGGGCCTGATCTCGAGAGCCTTTTCCAGATAGGGCAGGGCTTCCAAGTGGCGGCCCTGCATTCCGAGGATCGATCCCAGGTTGGCGTTGGCGAAGTAGTCCTCGCTGTTGTGCTCGAGCGCGCGCCTGTAGAATCTCACCGCCTCGTCCTGCCGCCCTTCCTCCTGAGCCATCACGGCGAGGTGATCGAAGATCTTGAAGTGGGGCTTTTCGTCCGCCAGCCGGTTCAGGATCTGCCGTGCACGGTCCCGCTCGTTGTCGAATTTCAGGGCCAGGACTTTCTGCACGGCATTGTGGATCTCGATCAGATCTTTCGGATCGGGCCTCGTCCGGTCGAAGGTCGGATCGTCCGCGCCGATACCCGATCCCGTGTATCCGAGAGACGCGAGCCTGTCGAGTGTCTCCCTGTCCGACTCGAGCCGACTGCGCGGCTTCCGGGCGGGCCCCGCTTCGAGAATTTTTTCCAGCGCTTCCCGGTAGATCGCGGCCACCGGCCGGGCGCGTTCCGGACAGGTTTCGATCAGGTTGTTCTCCTCCCCTGGATCGTCGCGAAGATCGTACAGCTCGGGCCGCGTGGTCTGGATGTACTTCCAGCCGGTCGAACTCAGCCCGAGCAGGGTGTTGGCGCCGATCTCCGCCGGATACAGGCTTTCGCTGAAAATGAACCGCCCTTCCGGGGAGCGGCTCCGTCCATCGATCAAACGGGTGAGATCTTCACCGTCGATGCCGGGCGGCGCGTCGATGTCGAGCAGTCCGCACAGGGTGGGCACGATGTCGACCAGTCCCACGGCGTCGGAGATTCGCGCGCCCCCGGGCTTTCCGGGGATCTTGACGATGAGCGGCACCTTGATCGCGCCCTCGTAGATGAAATAGGAGTGCTCATCCTCCCCGTGCTCGCCCAGCATCTCGCCGTGATCGCCCGTGATGATCAGCAGGGTCGATCCGCTCAGACCGGTGTCCCGGAGTTTCTTGAGCACCCTGCCGACGCAGTGGTCGGCGAAGGCGATCTCGCCCGAGTAGGGATCGCCCCTGAATCTGGTGGCGAACGGCTCGGGCGGATCGTACTTGATGTGCGGATCGTAGAAGTGGAGAAATAGGAAGAATTCCTCATTCTTCCGCTCGTCGATCCAGCTGAGCGCGAACCTGGTGGTTTCGTCCCCGCGCCTCTCGTTGCCGAACTCGGAACGGATCGTCTTCACGAATCGGTCCTGGTAGGTGTCGAAACCCTGGGCGATCCCGAAGCCGCGGTCGAGCACAAAGGCGCTCACGAAGCCGCCCGTGGCGAAACCGTGGTCCCCGAGCAGCTCGGCCAGGGTCGTGGTCTCCTCGGTCAACCGGTAGTGGGCATTGTCGTGCACGCCGTGGGTGGGGGGGATCTGGCCGGTCAGCATGGAGATGTGCGCCGGCAGGGTGATCGGTACGGGCGACACCACGTTCTCGAAGAGGATCCCCTCCGCGGCGACGCTGTCGATGTTTGGAGTGGTCTCTTTTTCGAAACCGTAACAGCTCAGATGGTCGGACCGGCAGGTGTCGATGCTCACGAGCACGACGTTCCTGATATTTCCCGACCGATCGCCGCAACCCGGCGCGAAGGGGATCAGCACCGTCCCGAGGACGCAGGCGACGAGCGAAAGGATCCTGTTCGTTGTTTCGCGGAAGCTCACCAAAAAAACTCCAAGGCCGCCGGTGCGAAACCGCTTCTAGAACTGCTCGTCCATCTCGATTTCGATGCTGTCCTGATTTTCGATCCCGGGCGCGGGCACCGTCTTCTCCGTGAGCCACTTGAAGAGGAAAAAGATACCGGCCGCCAGGGCGAGCATGACGATGATGGCCGCGACGCGGAAGAAGGGGTGGTGCTGGACGAACTCGCTCCTCAAGAGGCCGGCCTTCCGATCTGCCGAGATCTTGTGATATTGAAGCAATCCATCCCGCACCTGAACTCCGCCCGCGCCGCGCCTGACCGTTGGCGGGGGGGGCGCGGGCTTCGGCCGCCGGGCGGCCGCCGGGGGCTGCGCCGACGGTTCGACTCTGGTCGGCTCCGCCGCCGGGGGAGCGTCGTCGTCAAAGATGTCCGCGCCGTCGATGTCGAAAATATCGGGCTCCGAGGGAGGATCTTTCTCTTGAACCGGAACCGGTTCGGTATCGGGATGCGCATCCGCTCCGGAAGGGGCCGGTAGGGCAGATCCCTTCGGTTCGCATTTCTCCACGGAGAGCACGGCTTTGCCGAGCCGGATCTCGTCCCCGGCTTTCAGCGCGGCGCGCGAAACCTTTTCGCCGTTCAGAAAGGTGCCGTTGCTCGAATTGAGGTCGGCGATCAGAATCGCCCCCTCCCGTTCGAAGAGGCGGGCATGTTCGCGCGACACGCCCGGGTGGTCGACCACCACCGAGGAGCGCGGATGGCGTCCAAGATTCGCGGGCAGCTCATCGATGTCGGCCGCCGCCTCCGTTCCGTCGCCCAGCTTGTACTTGAGTCTCAGCATAATCGATCAGGTTATCGGGAGCGCCCCCCCGATTCCAGAGGCTTTCGGCGAGGAAGGAAACATTCCTGTCCCCCTTCGTTCGCCGTCTGGAATTCATCGGACCATTACCATAGCATGGCTGTCGACGGCGATCGGTTTCGCGACGGAGGGAAAGCGCATTGACGAACCTGTCGATCGATATGACGGCGCTCCGGTTCAGCGGGGTGCGCAAGGAATTCAAGAGCTTTCTGCCGCGGCGGCGCATCCTCGCCGTGGAGGATCTCGACCTCGAGGTACGTCCCGGCGAGATCGTGGGTCTCGTGGGGCCGAACGGTTCGGGCAAGACGACCACCTTCCGTCTCGCAGCCGGTCTGCTCGATCCCGACGCGGGCACGATCGCCCTGTTCGGACTCGCTCCCGGATCGCGCGCCGCACGCTCCAGGCAGGGTTACATGCCCGAACAGCCGGGTGTGCCCGAGCGGCTCACGCCGGCCGAGCTCCTCCATTTCGTCGGCCGCGTGGCCGGAATGGATCGAAGAGCACGCGCCGACAGGATCGATGAGCTCACCCAGCTTCTGTCCCTTTCCGATTTCGTGGGCCGGCGCATGGCGGGATTCTCCAAGGGGATGATCAAACGCACCGGCCTGGCCGCGGCGTTTTTCGCCAGGCCCGATCTCCTGCTGCTCGACGAACCTCTCGAGGGTGTCGATCCTCTCGGCGCCGCGGCGGTCAAGGACCATCTCGCCGAGCTCGCCGGCCAGGGGTGCGCGATCCTCGTCTCGTCCCACATCCTTACCGACGTGGAGGCCCTCTGCTCGGCGCTGCTCGTGGTGAACAAGGGCCGCGTGCTGCTCGCGGGGGCGAAGGACGACATCCTCTCTCTGCGCGATCTGGTCGAGGTGCGATTCAGCGCGCCTGACGAGGACGATGTCGTGGGGCGCATCAGGGAACTGGTCGAGCGATGCAAGGGCGAGGTGCTCGGCGTGGGCAGGCCGCGCGAAAACCTCGAAGGGCTGTTCGGGAGGCTGATCGGATCCGATTCCGGCGGCCGAGGTAAAGAATGAGCTCCCATGACAGAACCGGGGAGGACACGCTGACCGCCGGCCGGCCGGCCGGCCCGGCCGGACAGTTTCTCTCCGTCGCGATCGAAACTCTTCGACAGACGCGCGGTCCGGCGCTCTGGATCGTTGTCGGCCTCGGCAGCGGCCTCGGCCTTGCCGGCGGTGCGGCCCTGGCCGGTGCCCCGGAGAGCGGCGATCTGACCGCGCTCCTCTTCCACGTGACTCTCTCCGTTTTGCTCGCCCTGGGCGCGCTCGCCGCCGGCGCGCGCGGGCTGGCGCGCGATCGCGCATCGGGGCTGCGCGATCTGTTCGGCGCGCAGCCGCTCTCCGGCGCCGCCTTTTTTCTGGGGCGCTTCGCGGGGCTCGCGGTGCGGTTCAGCCTTGGGGCGATCGTCCTGGCCGCGCTGGGCGGCGCACTCCTCTTTGCCACGGGCGGGCAGGAGTCTTTTCTTCGCGTGACCGAAGCGAGCCGTCTCGACACCGGCGGAGAGGTCCGCGAGAGCGGCGACTTCGTCGAGAGCGGCGACTTCGTCGA
>CAZUHB010000018.1:50569-95089 GCA_964620445.1 uncultured Phycisphaerales bacterium | reverse complement strand
CGAGAGCGGCGACTTCGTCGAGAGCGGCGACTTCGTCGAAAGCGGCGACATCGTCGAAAGCGGCGACATCGTGCGTCTTTCGCCCGGCGGGCCGCGGGCGCGCTGGTCCTTTCGAGGGCTCGAGAACGCGCGCGGCCCGGAGGGGGCGCTCCGCTTCTCCTTCCGCGTGCGCCATCCCAGGCGGAAGCCGCTCCAGAACAATCTGCCCCTGCGCGTGACCATCCGGTCGGGAGGAGAGATTCTGGCCGAAAGGGAACTGACGGTGAGCCTGCGGCGGGAATTCACCCTGCCGATCGGTCCGATCGAGTCCGAGAGCGTCGACGTCGTCTGCGCCGTGACCGGCGGCCACAATTTCATGGAGACAGATCTGGCGGGGTGCTGCCTCGTCCGCGGCGAATCAGGCCCGGTCACGGCGCTGGTCATCGCGGCCGTTTCGTCGATTCCGCTCCTCTGGCTGATACTCGCCCTCTGCCTCCTCTTCTCGGCCTTCGTGCAGGAGACAACGGCCTTTCTCGCGGGGAGCGTCCTTCTGCTCGTCATCCTCTCGGGGCCCGCGCTTCAGAAGGACTTTGCCTTGATCGCCGCCGGTGCTCCCGGCGGCGGGCATTCTCATGGTCACGCCCATGGAGCGTGCCAGGGGGAACGGTGCGACCATGACGAGCCCGCGGCGCCGGTCGTGCGTTTCCTGGCCCGGTCAGCGGGTCGCGTCCTCTCCCTCTTCCCCGATCTGGGGAGCGGAGGCGCGGCCGATCCTCTCTCGCGCAACGAATGTCCGTCGATGCGCGACGTGGGGCCGTGCTGGACGGGGGGGTGGCTCCATCTCGTCCTGCTCCTCGCGGCCGGCTGCGCTCTCTTTTCGTGGAGGCGGCCATGAGGGGACCGATCAAGTGGATGGCGGCAGCGGCATTCTTCGCGGCTCTCCTTCTCTGGTTCGCCTGGTGCCGTCCTCAGGGCGGCGCGGAGGCGCAGAGCGGGACGCAGATCCTTTTTCGCGCCATGGGGGTTTTCCGCGTATTCGCGGTGGACGCGCTCTGGATGCGCATGAACAGCCACATCGCGGCGGGCCGGGACGGCCTCGTTCTCACCGACGCGCGCACTCTGCTCGAGCTCGAACCCGATTCGGACGAGATCCGCGACTTTCTCCACTGGCACCTTGCGTTCACCATGGCCCAGCGCGCGTTGAGCGATGCGGACCGCGCCGAGTGGATCGAGGAGGGATTGGAGATCGCGGAGGAAGGCCTCGAGCGGAATCCCGATTCGGTCGTGCTCAACCGCGGCCTGGGAATGACCCTCTTCATGATCACCGATCGACAGGACATCTACCGCCAGGTCTGCGTCGACCGTTACGGACGGCAGCCCGTGGAACTGGCCCATGCCTATCTCGAGCGGGCCTACGCGGGGAGCGGCGATCTCCGCACTCTCGATTTCTTGCTGCGCGCGCTGGTGAATGCGGCCACTTTCGAGATGGACCGTGCGCGACCGGACGCGGCCCGGCCGCTCTGGGCCACCGCGCGCCGCCTCATCGAGGAGGTCCTGCCGCGCTTATCGCCCGATGAAGAACCTCCTTTCTTGAACGACCTGCTCGAGTTCTGCCGCGATCAGGAAGCGGAGTGCGAAAAACTCAAAAAGGCCGGTTCGAATCGCTGATTCCTCTTTTGAACGCGGTCCGGGTCATTGGCCACCCGGGCGCACGACAGCCCCGAAAATCAGTTGAAGCCCCACCGCCGAGGCAATATCATTCGCCATCGGATCAAGGAAGGTTCAAGGAAAGGCTGGACAATCGATTCAGGTCCCTCTTCTCGGGAGGTCACGTCATGTTCTGGATGCTGATCCCTCTCATTCTGGCTCTCGGCGGTCTGGTCTATGCCTTCAGGATCTACTCGGACAACATGGAGAAACCGGAGGGCGAGGAGAGTCTCGTCAAGATCGCCCGGGCGGTCCAGACCGGCGCCGTCACCTTTCTGAAAACCGAGTACTCGCGTCTCGGCTTTTTCGTGCTCATCGTTTTTCTCATCCTCCAGTGGATCCCGGCGATCGGGCTCCCCACGGCGGTCTGCTTTCTCTTCGGCGCGCTCATGTCGGCCACGGCAGGCTGGTTCGGGATGCGCACCGCCACGCAGTCGGCCGTGCGCACGACCGAGGCGGCGCGCACATCGCTCAATGAAGCGCTCACGATCTCCTTCTCGAGCGGGATGGTAATGGGGCTGACCGTCGTGTCGCTCGGCATGCTGGGCATCAGTCTCTTCTACATGATCTTCCGGGATCCGGGTGTGATTTTCGGATTCGGTTTCGGAGCCTCGTCGATCGCGCTCTTTGCGCGCGTGGGCGGCGGGATCTTCACCAAGGCGGCCGACGTGGGAGCCGACCTCGTGGGAAAGGTGGAATCGGACATTCCCGAGGACGATCCGCGCAATCCGGCCACCATCGCCGACAACGTGGGCGACAACGTGGGCGACGTGGCCGGCATGGGGGCCGATCTCTTCGAGTCCTACGTGGGCTCGATCATCGCGTCGATGGCCATCGGCGCCTCGGTGATCGTTCAGGCCGGGCTCGAGGGGACCTACACGGGGATGGTCATATTGCCGGTCTTTCTCGCTGCAGCGGGGCTGGTCGCATCGGCCTTCGGCAGGCGCTTCGTGTCGACCGATGACGAAACCGCCCTGAACCGCGCTCTCTTCCGGGGGCTGCTCATGGCGTCGCTCGCTTTCCTCGGCCTCATGATCATTCCGCTGCTCTGTGTCGATTTCACACCCTTGGCCACGGTGATGCACAACGCGGAAGGCAAGGTGTTCGGCTGGAAACTCGGCGTCTACTGCGCCGTGGCGCTCGGTCTCTTCCTCGGCGTGGCCATCGGCAAGATCACCGAGTTCTATACGTCGGAGCGCATGGGCCCGACGCAGAGCATCGCCGAGCAGAGCCGCTCGGGCGCGGCCACCAACCTGATCTCCGGCCTCGCCGTCGGAATGCGGTCGGTCTGGATGCCGATCCTGCTGATCTGCGTGGCGATCTACTTCTCTTACCAGCTTGCGGGGCTCTACGGTATCGCGCTCTCGGCGGTCGGCATGCTGGCCACGCTCGGCATTTCGCTCGGCGTCGACGCTTACGGGCCGGTGGCCGACAATGCGGGCGGCGTGGCCGAGATGGCCCACCTTCCGCCCGAGGTGCGGAAAAGGACCGACGCCCTCGACGCGGCGGGCAACACGACAGCGGCGATCGGCAAGGGTTTCGCGATCGGCTCTGCAGCTCTCACGGCGCTCGCCCTCTTCCGTTCATACGTGGACAAGGCGGGTATCACCGAGGGTCTCGACATCATCACTCCCGAGGTTACCGTGGGCCTCTTTATCGGCGCCATGCTCCCCTTCGTCTTTTCGTCCCTCACCATGCAGGCCGTGGGTCGGGCCGCGGGAAAGATCATCGACGAGGTGAGGCGCCAGTTCCGCGAGATCCCGGGCATCATGGAGGGGACGGCTGAACCGGACCATTCGACGTGCGTCGAGATCGCGACCAAGGCGGCGCTTCTCGAAATGATCGCGCCCGGTCTGCTCGCGATGCTGGCGCCGATCGTGGTGGGCCTCTTCGACAAGATGGCGCTCGGCGGCATGCTGGCCGGCTCCCTGATCACGGGTGTGATGATGGCTCTCTTCATGGCCAACGCGGGCGGTGCGTGGGACAACGCCAAGAAGCACATCGAGGGCGGCGCTTTCGGCGGAAAGGGATCGGATACGCACAAGGCCGCCGTGGTGGGCGACACGGTGGGAGACCCGTTCAAGGATACTTCCGGACCGTCGCTCAACATTTTGATCAAGCTTATGTGTATTGTTTCTGTTGTTTTCGCTCCGCTTTTCATGTAGGAAGATAAAGAAAAAGACCAGTTTTGGCAGAGGAGATAGAGAATCAAAAGCATCGACTTAGCCCTCACCTGCGCCCGGATCGCCGACGACAAAAAAGGAGCGGACATCAAAGTTCTCGCAATGGGCGAACTTTTTCCCATGGCTGAATATTTTGTCCTGGCCACCGGTACGAACAGGAAGCACATCCAAACGATCGCCGAGGAGGTCTCCAAAGCGCTCAAGGCCCAGAATCGACTCAGCATATCCACGGAGGGCTACGAGCAAGGCTGGTGGGTGCTCATCGACTATGGCGACGTGGTGGTGCATATCTTTGCCAGGGATGCCCGCGACTACTACGATCTCGAGAACCTCTGGGGAGACGCGGACGAACTGGACTGGCACGAACTCGGTTCCCGTAAGACCGGGTCGTGATCGTTGCGATCATTCTGTCGGCCTTTTCGAGGCACCCTGTCCGAAATTCGGTCCATTCTGCCCGGAGCCGGGTATTTGATCGGATTTTTGACGGAAAAAGATCTTTTACGCGAGACCGCTCGAAAAACAGTGGTAATACTTAGGCCTGCAGGGCTTATGCATCATGCCGGATAGAGCCGATAATATGATAGACCTGAAGGCCTCTAACTAAAATGAAGTGATCGACTGTCTCTGAGGAGAAATGGAACAGCGATGGATACCCTCAACTGGCTGGAATGGGAAGACGAGGCCTTTGAGAAGGCACGGGTGGAAAACAAGCCCATCCTGCTGACCATTGTCGCTTCCTGGTGCCGTTGGTGCAAATCGATGGAAGAGACGGTGTTCACCGCGGAGGCGACGTGCGGCATCATCGAGCGGGAATACATCCCGATCCGCGTGGACAAGGACAAGCGCCCCGACATCAACGAGCGGTACAACATGGGGGGGTGGCCGTCGTGCGCCATCCTGAACAGCGACGGCGAGGTGATCACCGGGGGGACCTATTTCAACGCCGAGGAGCTGGCTGTCCTGCTCGAGAAAGTGGCCACGGCCTATCGCGAGCGGAAAGACAAGATCCAGGACATCATCGACTCGGCGGTGAAGGAGGAAGAAGAAGGCCAGAGGGAAAAGGACGCGCGCAAGGGCTCGCTGTCCAAGGAAATCATCACGAACGTCTCGCGGGCCATCATCGGTGAGTTCGACGAGAAGTACGGTGGATTCGGCCAGGGCCAGAAATTTCCCCATCCCGAGGCGATCGATTTCGCCATCCTGCAGTATTACAAGACGAACGACCTGAAGATCCTGGGGATCATCAACAAGACGCTCGAAGCGATGGCCGACAGCGACCTGTGCGACGCGATCGGCGGCGGCTTTTTCCGCTACTGCGCCACGCGCGACTGGCGTGTGCCCCATACTGAAAAACTGCTCGAGACGAATGTGGGATTGCTCCACAACTACGTCTTCGCCTACCAGGTCACGGGGCGGGACAAGTATCTCGACGTGGCGCGCAAGACCGCCGACTACATCTGCGCCAATCTCTGGGACGCCGACTATGGCGCATTCCGCAGCTCCCAGGACGCCGACGACGACTACTACCAGCTCGACGAATTGAGCCGCCGCGACCGCAAACCGCCGGCGTCGGACCGGACGATCTATGCCAACACCAATGCCATGGCCGCTGCCGTGTTTCTCGAGATCTCGCCCGTCCTGCAGGCACCGATCCTCAAGGACATGGCTCTCCAGGCGATGAGCTTCGTGGTGAACAAGCTCTACAGCCCCGACCGCGGTGTTTACCACTACTACGACGGAAGCCGGCACATCCTGGGGCTCCTCACCGACCAGGTCTACCTGGCCCGCGCCCTGCTGAGCGCTGTCGAGTATGCCGGCGTGAACGAGTTCATGGACACGCTCCGCAACCTGGTCGACACGATCATCAAGAGGCAGGAAAGCTCCCACGGCGGTTTCTACGACATCTCCGAGATGAGCGGCGCCCGCGGCGGACTGCGCCGGCGCAACAAGTCGATCCTGGAGAACGCCGCTGTCGCCGAGGCGCTGATCCGCCTGCATTTCCTCACCTTCGACGAGGAGTACCTCAAGGTCGCGGAGAACACCCTCTCGGCCTTTACCAAGGACTACCATCTCTACGGTTACTTCACCGCGGGCTATGCGCGCGCCGTCGATCTCTATTACAACAAGCCGCTCTACGTAATCATCGTCGGCCCGCGGAACCATGACGAGACGAACGCCCTCGCCGCCGAGGCGTCGAAACACTTTCTCGCATCCCGCGTGCTCATGACCATCGATCCGGTGAGCGAGAAGGAGCTGGTGTCGCGCATGGAGTTCCCCCTCAACAGGGAACCCACGGCCTACGTGTGCGTGGAAAAAACTTGCCACGCCGCCATCAGCGATCCGGCCCAGCTGCGCGCTGCCATGATGAAGCTCGAGATGGCGCGCGACAACCGCCGCTAGTCGGGACCATTCCCTTTTCAGACGATTGTCGGTTCCTGGTTCTGGAACCGGAGGAGGTAGGATCGTTCGTCCTTCCGGAAGAGCGCCTGGGAAACGGCGGTCTCCCTTTCGGCGTCGCCGTTCTGCATGACGAGACTGATTTCGAGCCCGTCGCCGATCGGGTGGATCTCCACGTGGGCGGTCGCATCCGGTTCGGCGCTCTCGGCCAACACGAGGCTGGCCGACACCTCGCGCAGGATCTGGCGGACGACGACCGGTGCATCTCCCTCCAGGGTTCCGTGGGAGCCGAGCTCGCGCCAGAGAGCGCATCGTTCCCGCGCTTCGGGCGAGGATCGGTGCAGACCTTCGATGAGGCGTGCGAGGCGCTTGTCCGCGCCGTTCCAGGGATCTGCGAAATCGAGCAGGCTGCCCCCGACCAGCTCTCGATAGCGGTCGGAATCCTTGATCTCGTCGAGTCCCGCGCAAGCCCGGATCTCGGGCCGTTTGAGAACACCTTCCTCGATCCCCCTGCTGAGCATTTCGACACAATCCGTTCTGTTGCCGTCGAGCAGCGAGATCTGCGCGATGTCGAGATAGAGCCCCTTGTTGCGGGGATCGAGATCGAGCGCCTGTTCGAGAATGGGTTTCGCATCCGCGAGCCGGCCGGCGAGCGCCTGTACCGTTCCGAGTCTCTGGCAGAGGAGCGGATCATCGGGATACCGCTCGAGCAGTCTCTCGTAGACGGCCGCGGCCTCATCGAGCCGGTCGAGATCGAGGAGCAATTCCGCCTTGATCTGCAAGCCGTCCTCGCGATCGGGCTCGAGAAAGAGAACGTTATCGAGCACCTCGATCGCCTCATCGGCGCGTCCCAGGCGCTTGAGCACGCACGACAGCTGCATCTGGACGGCCGCGTCGTCGCTGTCGAAGGCGAGAGCCCTTCTCAGGTATTGTTCGGCCTGATGGAGCGAATTGTCCTCGGCAGCCAGAACGCCGAGCCAGTAGAGAAGACCCAGGCTGTCGGTGTTCGCGTGCTGAAAACGCTCCAGGACGCGGCGCGCTTCGGGCAGCCGGCCCGTTTTGCGGAGCGATATGGCCATGTTGATGGCGACGACGCACTCGGTGGGAACCGCGTCGAGAATCCGTTTGTAGAGGTCGATCGACTCGTCCGCGCGGCCGACCATGCAGAGCGCGTTCGCGCGGTTCGCCAGAATGTGCCTGTCCCGCTTGACCGACGGACCGCTCTCCGATCGCGCCAGTTTTTCGAGAGCCCTGTCGTAACAGCGGAGCGCCGACTCGAAGCGTCCCAGCCGGAAATGAAGGATTCCGAGATGGTTCAGGAGACGCGGATCGGCGGGGAGTGCTTCGAGCCCTCGCTGAACCGATTCGACAGCCCTGTCGAGGCGGTTCTGCCGCTCGTGAATCTTCGACAGGACCAGGTAGGGCTCGCTCGCCTGGCTGTGCGTTTCGACAAGACGATTCAGGCACTCGGTCACCGTGCCGGCCCGATTCATCCGGAGACCGATTTCGGCCATGAGGCCGAGGCCCTCCGCGTGGATCGGATCGATATCGAGAGCGGTTTTCAAAACGCGGCATGCCGGCAGGAACCGGTCTTGATCGGCCCGGCTTCGCGCCAGGGATACGAGAAAATCCGGATTCTGCGGGTCCTTCGCGTGGAGGTTCCGAAAGATCTCTTCCGCCTCGCCGGGAAAGGACGTGGCGAGCAGGAATTCGCCGAGAAGCGCAAGCGAGTCGGGCCTGGGATCCCTGTCGGCCGCGCGTCGCAGGAGACGCTCGGCGATCTGGTATTCACGGCGGCGCCAGTGCTCCCGCGCACGCTCCACAACTTTCTCGATGATGAACGAATCCGCTTTCAGAATTGTATCTCCGTTTCTGCACCCTTTTCTAAGAAGCCATCTGGATTAATAGCACGCGATACGGGGTCCGCTGCCCGTCCAGGGGGGCATTTCGTTTTTTTCCTTAAGTGAAGTTTTTTCCTAGGGAATCTCTATAATCTGTTCGTTGCAGGGTAGAGATATTTGAAAGAGGAACGCATCTTTATGAAACGTTACGGACTGGCACTTTATACAAACACCTTCGAATCTGGACTGACCATCGCCTGCGACCGCGGGATCGGAGTGGAGATACAGAGCTTCACCGATCCGGAAGTGATCAGCGGCGACTGGGACGCGGTGGCGGCCAAGTACGCCGAGGCGCTCGAGGCGACACCCCCGGCGTTCCTGATCTTCCATGCGCCCTACGTGGATATCGCACCTCTCGTTCGCGATCCCTTCGTGCTCGAAGGGGTCATCAAGAGGATGGATTGGTCCTTTGATATGGCTGGCCGTTTCAACGCCGAGGGGGTGGTCGTTCACCTTTCCACGGCATTGCGGCGGATCGATTTCAACCTCGATCTGTGGATAGACAGGCAATTCCATTTCTGGGAACCCTTCGTGGAACGCGCCGAGCGGGAGGGCTTCAAGATCTTCTTCGAGAACACCTACGAGCCCGATCCGGCTTTTCTCGTTCTGCTCCACGACCGGTTCGCGTCGAAGGCGGTCCAGCTCTGTCTCGATTTCGGCCACGCCGGAACGCTGTGCGAGAGCACGGTCGAGGAATGGCTCCTCGCGGGCAGCCACAGGATCGGCTACCTGCACCTCCACAACAACGATGGCCGCGACGACCTGCACGCTTCCCTGGGCGACGGAATTCTCGACTATTCCGAACTTCTGCAAAGGGCCAGGAACCACGTCGACCGCGGCGCGACCGCTGTCATCGAGGTCGACACGGTTACCGACATGGTGGCGAGCCTGAAATACCTGGACGAAATAGGCTGGGGCGTGACCCAATCGGCCGAAGAATTCTGAGAACCTGTCTCTGCCGGCTGTCAGACGTCCTTCACGGCGATTTGATTTTCGGGGTACGAGAAGAAGACGGCCAGGTTCTTGATGAGATCTCCCTGGAAGACCTTCTCGGGCCGATTTCCGGGTCCGTACCGGTAGATGGTCCCTCGCGGCGTGATGAATCCGACCGTTTCGAAATCAGGATTCTTGATGAGCACGCTCCCCGCTTCGGTGTAGGCCGGCTCCGATTCGGTGACCGGCACCTCGTCGAAGGTCACGAGGAATCCCACAACCGCGTCCTTCACGTGGACCGACCGGGTGGTGGTATAGGACGAATCCCGCTCCGCCATCGGCGCGATCGAGATCAGCGTCGTTTCGAGAATCCGCGCCTCTTCGTCTGCACCGTCCGTGGCGCATCCCCAGAGACAGGCGGCTAGAATTCCTACGAAACCAAGTATCGACTTTGACATGTCTCTCTCCTGTTGTTTCCAGGTTGCGAGTGAACGCACAAAGGGGCAGTATAATAAGGCCCTTGCCGGCCTGCAACATGGAACCCGGACCTCTGGAGTATCTGTTTGAGCCTTGGAAAATCGATCTTCAGCCCCGAAGGCCGGCTCGCCCTTGCCATGGCCGACTACGAGATCCGCCCCCAGCAAGAGGCGATGGCCGACGCGGTGGAACAGACCCTCGCTCGAGGGGGCGCCCTCATGGTCGAGGCCGGCACCGGCGTGGGGAAGACCTTCGCCTATCTCGCGCCCCTCCTGTTTGGCGACTGGAACGATGCCCGCACCGTGGTGTCGACAGGCACGATCGCGCTCCAGGAGCAGCTCGTGCGCAAGGATATTCCTTTTTTGCAGGACCTCCTCGAACATCCGCGGCGTTTCGCGCTGCTCAAGGGGCGGTCCAACTATATCTGCCTGCGGCGGCTCGAGATGGCGGGAACCTTGCAGCAGGACCTCTTCGATGTCGACGAGGAGCGCCGCGAACTGCAGCGGATCTCTCTCGACGTCGAATCAGGCGCCGGGGCGCTGCAGGATTTGACCGTCAACCCACCGAGGTCGGTGTGGGCCGCGGTGCGCGCCGAGGAGGGGAATTGCGGCGGGACGACCTGCCGGCTGCGCTCGCGATGCCCCTTCCGCAAGGCGCGGGCCGCCGCAGCGGCCGCCGATCTCGTTGTGGTGAACCACGCTCTCCTCATCGCCGACATGGCTCTCAAGGCGGAAGGCACCGCCATCCTGCCCGACTACGAGTTCCTCGTCGTGGACGAAGCGCACCGCCTCGAGAACGTGGCCGCATCCAACCTCGGCATCGACCTGCGCGCCGGCAGCCTTATCGGCTACATGCGCACCCTGGCGCCGGGCAAGAAGGGGGGCTGGCTCCGATCCCTCGGCGCATCGCGGGCGGCGAACGATGTGCGCCGTGCCATTCCGGCTCTCTTCGCCTTTTTCGAGGAGCTGCGCCGTTTCATGGCCGGCGTGGGTGAAAGGACCTACCGGATCCGGATGCCCTACTTCGTCCCGGACACGCTGTCGCCGATCCTATTCGATCTGGCCGCGTCGGTGAAGGACGCGGCGAGAACGGCCGGTACCGACGAGGCGCGCACCGAACTGCACGCCATCGAGGACCGCCTGAACAACCATGGCCGCGCATTGCGCACAGTGCTCGAGCTGAGCGCGCCGGGTCACGTATTCTGGGCCGAGGTCGACTCCTCGGAGTTCGGGAATCCGTCCCTCTTCTCGTCGCCCGTCGACGTTTCACATATCCTGCGCGAGAAGCTCTTCGGTCCACCCCGCAGCACGGTGCTCACGAGCGCCACGCTGTCCGTACCGGGCTCGGCTCCCTTCGACTACTTCCGCTCCCGCCTCGGTCTCGAAGAGGGGGAGGAGCTCATCCTCGGCTCGCCATTCGACTACCGCGAGCGGGTGAGCCTCGTGGCTCACGGATCGATGCCCGATCCGTCGAACGTTGAGGACTATCTCGACGCGCTCGGTCCGGCGATCATGGGGCATCTCGCCCGCAACGAGGGAGGCGCTTTCGTGCTCTTCACGAGCTACAAGGCGCTCAATCGGGTTTACGACCGGTGTGCGGTCGATCTCGAGATGATGGGCCACACCGTGCTCCGTCAGGGCGGCGATCAGAGCGTGCCTGCCATGTTGAAGACCTTTCGGGAAGCCCGGAACGCGGTCATCCTCGGCGCCGATTCCTTCTGGGAAGGGGTCGATGTTCCCGGAAAGGCGCTCACCCTCGTGATCCTGACCCGATTTCCCTTTGCCACTCCCGGCCACCCTCTCACCGAGGCGCGCATCGAGGCGCTCGAGGCCCAGGGGCGGAAAGCGTTCAAGGAATTGACACTTCCCGAGGCGATCCTCCGGTTCAAGCAGGGGTTCGGCAGATTGATCCGCAGGAAGGACGATGCGGGCACGGTGGTGGTCCTCGACTCGCGCATCGCGACGCGGTGGTACGGCCGTCTCTTCTACCAGGCCCTGCCGGAGTGCGACACGTCGATCGAATAAGATCGGCCGGCCGGCGTCAACTGTAGGCGTGCAAACCGGGCAGGAGGTAGGTGACCCCGAAGTAGGTGAAGAGGATCGCCGCGTAGCCGACGATGTTGATCAGGGCGAGCGCCCATCTCGGCGCCCTGAAAAATATCCGCATGTGGAGGAAGAGCGCATAGATCGCCCAGGCCACGGTGGCCCAGACTTCCTTGGGATCCCAGCCCCAGTACCGTCCCCACGAGGAGTGCCCCCAGGCCGCGCCGGTCGAGATCCCGATCGTGAGGAAAAGGAATCCCCATGCGACGAGAAGGTAGGCCTTGTGGTCGAGATCGAGGGCGAGGCTTTCCGATCGCGGACCGCTGGCGGCCGGCGCGGTGAGGGAAACGAAGGCGGTGCGGCAGAGATAGGCCACGTGGAGACCGAAGGCCACGAGGAGGATCGCGTAGGAGAGCATGATGGTCAGAATGTGCACCTGGCGCCATGGAGACTGCAGAATGGCCACGAGCGGTGCGATCATATACCCTTCCGGTTCGAGAAAGAGGGATCCCGTGAAGCCGATCGAAGCGAGGACGGCGCTCATGGCGCTGTAGACGCGGCTCTTCAGTAGGATCTGGAGAAGGAGACCGATGAGGGGCACGAAGAAGAGCACCACGAGGTAGACTTCCTGCAGGTTCTTGAGCGGCAGCCTGCCGGCAATGGCGGTGTGGCCCGCGATGATCCAGCAGTTCCAGAGGATACCGAGGATCATCACACTCGACGCGACGCGCCCGATGACAGGGCTCCTGCCGAGAGCCTGCACGAGGAAGAGGACGCTCGACAGGACGAAGACGATGAGCCCGATCACCTTGAAATCGATCGCGTAGTAGAACAGCTCCAGCCGGACCATCGCCGTTGAAAGGACCCGATTGTCCACGAAGAGGCGCTGGGCGGCCTTCAGCGCCGCGGCGCTCTCCGCGAAAGCGGCGCCGTCCCCGGCGAGGTAGCTCTTCTCGAGCCGTTCGAAGGCATCCACGCCCGGTTGCGGCTCTTCGTGGCCGTGGGCGACGAGGGCACGGGCCTCGTCGATGTTGAGCCATTCGCCGCTCCGGCTCGTGGGGTCGGGCAAGAAACGGAGTTCGTCGATCGGACCGCGAAGCCTGTTGACCCTTCCGAAGAGGTCCATGATCTGGTTGCGGATCTCGTCGGTCCTCTTCATGAGGTCCCTGTCCGCATCCTTGCCCTTTCCGTGGGCTTCGAACATCTCCTGCGCAGTGGACACGAACTCGATCAAGCGCTCCCGCTCCTCGACCACCTCGCGCGCGCTCAACGATTGCCGTCCGTCGAAGAGGGTGTCGGCCAGTTCCGTCCCCACCTCGAACCAGGGAGCGTCCAAGAAATCGTCCCTGTTGAAGAGCAGGCGCAGGTAATTCTCCCGAGGTGACCGGTCGTTGAGGTCGGCTGTTCCGAAAAGGCCGATCAGCGACTCGCGCGCATGGGTGGCGAAGGGTTTCATCCGCCCCCTGGAGAGCACGACGAGGTCGTTGAGCTCCTCCGCGTCGATCGGGGCGGGAGCCGTGTCCTGGGCCGCGCCGGCCGGATTCCCGGCGAGGAGGATGAGCAGGACGACGAGAAGGTCGGCGAGGATCGAAGGTCCGGTCTTCATGAGCGGTATCATATCTCCGTCCCCCTCTTGTTCCGGCGTTTCCGCAGAGGGGCGCGCACGAAACGGTTCGTGTAGAACCAGAGCAGCCCCGCCGTCATGATCAGGAAGCCGATCGTCACGAAAGGCAGGCCCGGATCGAAGGCCACGGCAAAGACCGAGTAGCGATAGGGTGGCTGCTGGTCCATCCCGGACTGGTAGAGACGGTAGCGATTCTTCAGGAGGGGCGCGTTCGTCTCGATCCGCGCTTTCCGGGGAGTGGCCGAAGCGTGGTCCTTGACCTTCACGAATGAGTAGTAGGCCTTGGGGATGCCCGACGCGGGCCAGTACTCGGCCACGGCATCGTCGAGGGTCAGCTCGAAGCCGAGCGGCATGGTGGCGCCGATCGATGCCTCGATCCTCCCGTCGGCCGAGTACGCCCTCCGGCCGTCGGCGCTGATCCAGGCGGGCTCGCCATCTTCGCCGATCTGGATCCTGAAGGCGGGCGGGCCCTCGAGGGTCGTGTCGGCGACGATCTTTTTCTCGAGCAGCGATCCCGCGTAATAATCGGTGAGACTCACGCGCAGGGTGCCACCGTCGATTTCGAGAGGGCTCTCGGCGGTCAGGGATCTCGGTTCCCGATCAACTGCCTCCCACGCCTGGAGACCGCCCGATCCGTCGGGGATGAGGAGGAGCGTGGCCGAGTCGGGAGGCAAGTGGAACTCGACCGCTGTTCCGTCATCGAGCCGGTTGCCGTGAAACTCGACGAGGGCGAAGGAGTAGAGGATCTTTTGACCGCCAGGCCCGGACAGGTCGAGTTTGACGGCGGGATTGAGCGGAGCATCGTCGGGGGATGGATCGCGCCCCATCTTGAAGTCGGGGTGGTACTCGAGGATCTTGACGGTGTACTCGCCCTCCGTCTTTTCGGCGCCGATGTCGCCCGGCAGATCGATGGGAACGAAGATCGGATCGCTTCCGGGAGGCTTGATCTCGATCCACTGTCCGAATGAGGACCGGACGAGATCCTCGGCGCGGCCGGCGGAGCCGAACCTGAACGTCGAGAGGCTCTTCCCGTCCAGACTGATCGAGTCCCCCTCGCGCAGCACCAGAGGCCGCTCGCCGTTCGAGTCCAAGCCGAGGAGGATCGCGGCCCGTCCCGTGCCGGCCGGCGCCTCGACGATCGACTCGTCGATTCTGCTCGAAACCATACGGTCGACGATCGTCACCCTTTGGCCGTTGCTCTCGATGTGGACGCTTCGCGGTCCGAAGGGGTTGAGGGAGCCCAGAAAACTTCTCGGCTGAAAAACCCCGTCCTCGGTCAGCGCATAGTCCTCCGCCCCGGCGCTGTCGGCGGTCTGAATGTCGAGATGCAGAACGGGCACTTCCACACGGAAGGCTCTCGCGCTCGATTCTTCGGAAATCGGAAGATCGCCCCGAACACCAAGCTGCCACGTGAAGAATCCGCCCGTGAGGATGAGCAGGAAGCCCACGTGCATCAGGCTTCCGGGCAGCCGTTTTCTGGACCACCAGCTCCCCTTGATCGCGTTGCAGGCGAGGTTGATCCAGACGGCCCAGAGCAATCCGGTGAACCAGAAGGAGAGATAGAGCCGGTATGGGGTGCGCCCCGTGTCCTCGAGAGCCTCGGCCACGGTGATCGCGGCCATGGCCACGGCACTGACCAGCATGAGGTAGATGGTCAACCACCGGGAGGCAAGGAGTTTGAGGACGGTCGGTATCAATGGCCAATCCTAGCAGAGGGAAAAGTTCAAAAGGGTAGTTAATAGACAAATCTATCGGGATGTCAACTCCTCTTCGCCGGCCGAAGGACGGTGAGAGAATTCTTTTTTGGCCGCCCGCCTCCATTGATATAGGATGTGGCCCTGCGGTCGGTCGGTTCTGAATGCTCCGGAGGGCTCATGTCGCGTCGACTTTTGATTTTGCTCGGACCCCTGTTCGTCGGTTTGAGTCTGTGTGGATGTATGCTTCCGGAGCGGGCGGAGCGGGAAACCCTTTTCGACGTGCCGATCCTGGCGACCTACGCCTCGGGCGGGGCGGGTGAGTCGGGGGATGCCCCGGAGAGTGATTCGTGGGGGCTCAACCTGCTCGGCGGGCTCTTTCAGCGGGACGTGCATCCCGCGGGCAGCCACACGCACCTCTTTCCCTTCTTCTTCAACACGGAGGGGCCCGAGGGCGATTCTTTTCTTCTCATTCCGCCTTTCTACTACCATCTGCGGGAGCCCTTTCGGGAAGAGACCTTCTACTTTCTCTGCGGGAAACAGAGGATCGACGGCCGGACGATCTACCGCCCGCTCTTTCCTCTATTCAGCTTTTCGCCTCGCGACGGGGCCGGTCGGCGGAGTTTTTTCCTCTTCCCGCTCATCGATCTCGAGATGGATGGAGAACGGGGCAGGATGGACATCGTCAACGTTCTCGATCTGGTCAAGGTCTTCGGCAACCAGTGGGGCCTGCCGCCCGAGCCGGGCGCGAAAGAGGTTGGACGCGGGGCGTTCGCTCTCCTGAACGTGGCGAACATCTTTCAGCTCGCCGGCGGCCGCGATCTGGGAGCGTACGAGGATTTCTATTTCGCCACACTTTTCGGGAGCGAGCGGCTCTCTCTCTTCCAACGCCACTGGAGGCGGGACGGCTCCGACGGCCGCACGATCTTCTTCCCCCTCTACTGGCATTTCCGGGATGAGGCGGCGGAAACCTTTCATTTCTGGCCCCTCTTTTCCACTTCGAGCGGCGCCGGTCCGGACAGCGCGGCGTGGACGAGGACGGGTATTCTGAGCGACATGTTCTCCCTCAGAAACGAGGAGGGGACGAAAACACTCAAACTTTTCTGGTTCATTCCCGTCACCTGGGGAGGCGGAGAAGACAGCTGATTGGAGCGTTCGCCATGTCTGGACTGATCTTGTTCTTAACCGTATTTCTCGGGTCCGCGCCTGTCGGGTCCAACGAATTCAACCAGATCATGAACGAGGCCGACGACCGCGTGGCGTCCGGCGATTACGAGGCCGCGTCCAAGATGTACCAGAACGTTCTCGACGACGAGCCGGACAACGTGCGCGCCCTGGTCAGCCTGGCACGGCTCTATGCCACGGCGGAGGATCCGAAATACTACAACGGCAAGCTGGCCGTCGACTTCGCCGTTCTCGCCCTCGATCGGGCGCCGGGCAACCTGGCCGTCATCGAGGTGCTGGCCGAGGGATATTTCGCCCAGTCCCAGTTCGAGCGCGCGGTCTTCGAGCTGAAGAAGTGCATCGCGGCCTGTCCGCGCAACCAGTCCTACTACAAGAAACTGAAGCGGTTCGGCTTGACCTGGAAGAGGCGGCTCGAGGTCGACTACCCCGATCAGGAGATTCCACTGAAAGCCAAGGTCTATTTCGCTCTGGGCGAGGCCGCCTACTACCTGGGGAAAAAGGACGACGCCCTCGATCTTCTCAAGACCGCCTTCGACATCGACTCCGAGCTGCCCGGACTCCTCCGCCTCCTGAGCCGCGTCATGATCGAGACGCACAACGCCGACCAGGCAGTGGAGGTCCTTTCGGATCTGGGCGAGGAGATCGGAAAGGACGCGTCCCTTCTCCACCTTCTCGGCCTGGCTTTTCTCGATCTGGGCGACCACCGGATCGCCATGGAAAAATTCAGGGCGGCGCGCTATCTCCAACCGGCGTTGAAGGGGCTTCTCACCGACATGGGAAAGGCCTATCTCCTCATGGATGAGAACGTGCGGGCCGTGATGGTCCTCCATGAGGCGCTCGAATACGTGGGCCGCGCCACCTTCGAGGAGCGTCGCGAGCGGTCGACGATTCATTACTACATGGGCAAGGCCTACACGAGGGCGGGCGAGTTCGACAAGGCGCTCGGCGCCCTCTTCCAGGCGACGGCGGCTCTCGACGGCGAACCGCGGGCGGAAGCGGAACTGGTCGCTATCATCGGCAAGCTGCGCGACGGCAAGGGCCCGGTGCAGTGCCGGATCGCCCGGAGCGGAATCGGCAACTGGCCGGCACCGGTGTTCTTTGCCGATGTCACCCAGAAGGCGGGCGTGGACGGGGAGGGGAGCGTGTCGTGGGGTGATTTCGACAACGACGGCGATCCCGATCTGCTGGTGGGGAGCAAGCGGCTCTTCAAGAATAATGGTCGCAACGGATTCAAGGAGGTGTCGTCCGACCTTGGCATCAATCGCGTCAAGGCCGCCGGCGGATCGCTCTTCGCGGACACGGACTGCGACGGGGATCTCGATCTCTTCATCTTCTGCAATCGTTCGGGATTCAAGGATCGCCTTTTCGTGAACCAGGGAAAAAGGGGTTTCGAGGACGCCACCGAGCAGGACGGCAGCCCGGGCGATCCGCTGCCCACGGCGGCGGCGGCGTTCGGCGACCTGAACGGGGACGGCGCCGTCGACCTCTTTCTGGCGAACTGCGACGAGAAGAGCGCGGGGATCGCGAGCGGCACTCCCAACTGTCTCATGATCAACGACGGCGCGGGCCGTTTCAGCGCGGCCGCCAAGGAGGCGGGGGCCGCACTCGACAATCCCCGCGGCGCGTCGAGCGCGGCGATCGTCGATTACGACAATGACGGCGACATGGACATCTTCGTGGTCAACCGCGATCTGCAGCCGAACACCCTCTGGCGGAACGACACGGTGGAGGCGCTCCGCTTCTGCGAGATCGGCGCCGCGGCCCGGCTCGCCGGGAGCGACCATCTCGGCCGGTACGGGGACACGCGCGCTCTCGTTCCGGGCGACGTGGACGGCGACGGGGACCTCGACTTCTTCCTGGCGAACGCCGTTCCGTTCATCGACCGCAAAAGGACCGACAAGAGCCAGGTCCTGCTCAATTCGGGGCGGCCTGAATTCGTTCTGGTAGATACCTTTTCAGAGTCCGGCCTCTGCTACGACGAATACCCCCAGGACGCGGCGCTCGGCGACGTGGACAATGACGGAGACCTCGATCTCCTCATCGCGGACAGCGGCGAGAAGGGGTTCCTTCGAGTCTATGTCAACGGCGGCAAGGGATCGTTCCACGATGCCACATGGCTTTCGGGGCTGACCGTGCCCAAGGCCGCGGGGTGCGCCCTGGCCGACTACGACCGCGACGGCGACCTCGATGTCTACGTGAGCGGCGGAGGGGGCAAGCTCTTCGCCAACTCGGGGAACGGCAATCACTGGATCGGTTTCGTGCTCGAGGGCGACGAGTGCAACAGCACCGGCATCAGCGCCCGCGTCACCATCGACGCGGGCGGCGTCTCCCAGGTCCGCGAGGTCATTTGCGGGCGGGGGATCTTCCAGGACGACATGGTTCTCCATTTCGGGCTCGGCCCGGCGAAGGTCCGCGTGAACGCCTCGATCCGGTGGCCCAACGGCAAGAGCGCTTTCCTGTCGAACCTGAAACCCGACCGGTACCACACGGTCAAGGAGTAGGGGATCGACTTTTCCGAAAGAGCGCGGCCGCGTCCTGCTCGCTGATCGATCCCTTGCGCAGCGCCGCCTCGATCGTCATCCCGGTGAGTGCCTGGTACTTCTCTTCCAGTTCGGGGCAGAGCGCACGGATCGCTATCAGGTGGGTGTGGACCGTGTCCGCATCGCCCCGTTCCACCGGCCCGGTCAGCGCCTGGGGAACCCCCTGGGTGCGGGCGTTCTTCAAGGTCCCGTCGATGAGCGGCAACAGCGCCTCGAGCGCCGTCTTGCGGTCCATGCCGGTCTTTTCCATCAGGTCGACGCTGAGGCAGAGGAGGGAGACGAGGAAATTGGATGCTGCCACGGCCGCGGCATGGTAGAGGGGCTTCGTATCGGTGCCGATCGTGATCGGCTTGCCCCCGACAGCGCTCGCGATCGCGATCGCCCGGCGCACCGCCTCATCATCGCCCTCGCACGCGAAGATCGAACCGCCCACCAGTTCGAGCGCCTTGCGCGGATCGGTGAAGGACTGGAGGGGGTGCATCGAGCCGACCCGCGCGCCGGCGCCGGCCGAGGCGGCGAGGATCGACGAACTGAGCGCACCCGAGAGGTGGAGCACCACGGCTCCTCGATTCAGGCTCGAGGCGATCGCTTGATCGGCCTCCTCGATGGCGCGGTCGGGTGTGGCAATGATAATGGTGCGCGCCGCGGCCGCCGCCTCTTGCGCGGTCATGGGCGCGCCCTGCTCCATGAACCGGCACGCGTCGCGCGCCGACCGCGCGCTGGCGCAGCAGACACCGCGGATCGGAATGCCCGCGTTCACGAGAAGTCTACCGAGGGGACGCCCTGCAGAGCCGCAACCGATAAAGGAAATGTCGTGTATCGAATCGGTCATATGTCGAAGTGTCCGCGAAGGCTTGCCGTCAATAGATCCCGGCGCTGAAGGATTTCTCTCCCTCATTGTCGTCTTCGCGTTTTTCTTCCGATCTGGATGGACTGGCGATCTTCTTCTCGAATCGGTCCGAGCGTTCGGCGAACAGCTCCTCGTCGATATCGGGAGCAGTATAGTCCGGATCGCGGGAACGTTCCAGTTCCTCGAGGAAGGTTTCGATGATCTGGGATTGGATCCGCTCGCGGCAGGCCGAGTTGATCGGGTGGGCAATGTCGGTGTGCAGCCTGATCGCCCCCCTCTTGAGCCGTTTGAGCCGGTTCGGATCGAGTTTGAGACCGCAGCCGTTGCAAAACTTGGCCTTGAGATGGTTCTTGGTGCTGCATCGGCCGCAGTGGTCCGTGACTTTGCGGCTCGGCATGGCCACAAAGGGTCCGCTGGTTCCCTCGATGATCTTGATGTCGCGGATGACGAATTCGTCGTTGAACGTGATCGTACAGAAGGCCTTGAGTTTTTCGTCGCGCGAGTTCATCAGCTTGACGCGAATCTCGGTGATCTTCATCGTTCTGATACCTCCAGGCCGAAACTAGTGTGCGCTCGGTGCATGACTCCTAACATCGAACACTGTTGGTGAATATTCACCCTGCAGAACATTCACATCTATCGGTTTCTCGGCGTCGCCCAGGACTGCCCGAAAAAATGTCGAGCCAGAGCCGGATAGAAAATAAGGACTCGAAGCCCGTTCCTTAAGTAATTTCCGAAATCGTCTCAACGAGGACGCCGTCCTGAAAGCCGCTTCCTCGAGACGGTTGAAGAAAGCCGCGCCGACGGCTTGGGGCGTCCCGTTCCTCAATATATCAATAAATATACTGGAATCATTCTTAGTTTTTGTCAAGCCTAAATTTAAGTTTTGATAGACATCCCTTGTAATCGATGGGAAGCCCGGATAAATCAGGCTGAAGCGGTAGGGTCCGACACCCTCGATCGGCTCGACTTTCTCGCCTCTGCCCGTGCACAAGGCGGTCCCGCCCGTGAAAAAGAAGGCCATATCCGAACCGAGCTCGTTTCCGATGGCCACCAGCTCCTCGCGCGCCAGCGGCTCGCCGGCGAGCCGGTTCAGGCCGACGAGGATCGCGGCGGCATCGGACGATCCGCCCCCGAGGCCCGCGCCCACGGGGATCTTCTTGTGCAGGTGGATGGTCGCTCCGCCGAGAGAACGCTCCCTGGAAAAAAAGAGCCGCGCCGCTCTCAGGGCGAGATTCTTTTCGTCCGGCCCGGCCCGGATTCCCGAGGTGGAGAAAGCGATCCCTTCCCCGGCGCGCGCCATGCTGATCTCGTCGAAGAGGTCGACCGTGTGCATGACCGTTTCGAGTTCGTGAAAACCGTCATCCCTCTTCCCCACGACCTCGAGGAAGAGATTGAGCTTGGCCGGGGTCTTGATGTCGATTTTCCCCGGGCCGTGACTCGTGACGATCATATCTGGCTAGCGTGGGATCGGCTGGTTGTGTTTGTCGAGAATGATCACTTTCGGCTCGAAGGAGGCGGCTTCCTTGTCGTCGATCATGGCGTAAGAGATGATCAGGATCACATCGCCTTCCTCGACGAGCCGCGCGGCGCCGCCGTTGACGCCGATGATGCCGCTGCCCGGCTCTCCGGTGATCACGTACGTTTCGAACCGGGCTCCCGAGTTCATGTTCACGACCTGGATTTTCTCGTTGGGAACGAGATCAGCCGTCTCCATCAGGTTGGCGTCGATGGTCAGGCTTCCCGTGTAGGCCAGGTTGCGTTCCGTGATCGTGGCCCGGTGAATTTTCGATTTCATTATGAATCTGAGCATGACCGGTCTTCCGTGAAACGACAGTTGTCAATCAACCGTGTCTGGCCCACCCTGGCCGCCAGGGCGAGCATTGTACCTGGAGCCACCTCGGAGGCCTCCTCGAGGTCGCTCATGGCTACAAGAGAAATATAATCAACCGAAAGGCCCGGGGCACCCTGAAAAATACTTTCCGTTTCGCTCAGCAGTGCCTGGCGGGACCTTTTTTTTGCCCTGTAAAAGTCTTTCGCGTTCTCGATCGCCCGCGGAATGACCAGGGCTTTCTGGCGCTCGTCGCTTGTGAGACGGGCGTTACGGCTCGAGAGAGCCAGCCCGTCGGCGTCGCGCACGGTGGGCAGGCACCTGATTTCGATCGAAAAATTCAGGTCCTGTACCATACGTTTTATGATAATCGCCTGCTGCGCGTCCTTCCAACCGAAATAGGCCCGGTGCGGATCGACGATGTTGAAAAGCTTGGTCACCACCGTGGTGACGCCCCGGAAGTGGCCCGGCCTGTCGAGTCCGCAGAGATGATCGGGCAGACGGTCGACATCGACCCAGGTTTCGTGTTCCGCCGGATACATCGCCTCGTCCGCCACGGTGAACAGGGCCGAGCAGCCCTCGTTTTCGAGCTTCGCGGCGTCCTGCTCGAGGTTGCGTGGATAGGCTTCGAGGTCCTTCTTGTCATTGAACTGCGCGGGATTGACGAAGATCGACGCGACCGTTTTGTCGTTCTCCGCGACGCTCGCCCCGACGAGAGACAGGTGGCCCTCGTGGAGTCCGCCCATGGTGGGAACGAAACCGATCGTCTCCCCCCGGGAGCGGGCTTCGTTTGTCCAGCGCCGCATGTCGCTGATCGTCGTGAGGAGGTCCATAACTTCGTTCATCCCCTGAGGGGAACTCACTCCGCGAAATCGAGACCGCGGAATTCGCGGCCCCTGGCTGGTTTGCCACCAGCTCGAATCCATCTGTCGAGCAGGTCCGAGACCTTCTCTTTTGAGAGAGGGTCAATAAACCCTGGAATTATATCTGCAAGGGGCTGTAGAACAAAGCCCCTTTCGCCGAAACGGGGATGTGGGATCGACAGTTTGGGGAGGTCGACGATCGAGTCGCTGTAAAATATTATATCTAAGTCAATTGTGCGCGGCGCGTTCCGGACGGTCCGCTGCCGGCCCTCTTTTTTTTCTATGCGTAAAAGTTCCTCGAGGAGTTCCACGGGAGTGAGTGACGTCTCGACGAGGGCGGCGGCGTTCAGATAATGCCCCTGGGGCGGTCCGCCCACCGGTTCGGTTTCGTAGAGTCGCGAGCAGCCGACCACCCCTGTCAGGCGGAGCCGGTCCACGCTCTCGATCGCTCTGCAGAGGGCCGCCTCGCGGGGGGGGATATTGGAGCCGAGGGCTATAATTACCTGCTCCGTCAAAGGTTGGACCTCACTCTCCTAGGCTGTCATTCTTGGCGGGCTGATCATTGTCAGGGGAAAGGAAATTTCTGCAAAATTTGAACGCCGCCAGGACCGGGCCGGAGAGAACGAAGAGGGTGAATGTCGCGAATATGGCCCAGTCGTGGCAGAAAGCGACCAGAAAGAGACAGAGCAAGCCCTGGGCAAGATAGTTGAACGTTTTCCGCCCCCGCACGAAACGGCTCACAACGTGAACGTATTCGATGCGGCTGATCATGAGAAGCCCCAGGAGGGGCGGGACAAAGATCGATGCTCTCCTCAGGGTCAGCACGAAGGGCTCGCTCATGGTGAAGCCGAGCGAGTCGCCACCCTCGAAGAGGAAGAAGACCGAACTCGCGATCAAACCTGCCGCCGCGGGCGACGGCAGCCCTGAAAAGGACTTGTGCGATTCGTCCCCCGAATCGGATTCGAGCGAGTAGCGCGCGAGGCGCAGCACGGCGCAAAGCATGTAGAGCGAGCTGAGCAGCAGGGGCAGTTTGACGTTGTAAGCGATTCCCGCCTCGATCAGTGTCTGCTCGTAGAGCACTTTTGCCAGGAGCGCGGGTGCCACCCCGAAGGAGACGATGTCGGTGAGAGAGTCGAGGTAGACGCCGAATTCGGAGGTCTGTTTCGTGAGGCGCGCCACGCGGCCGTCGAGAGCATCGAAGATCATGGCCAGAAAGATGAACCACGCCGCCTGGATGATCTTGTCCGAAAAACCTTCGGCACTCTGGAGCGCGATGCCGTCGACGACCTTGGAGATGGCCAGAAAACCGCAGAAACCATTGCCCAGTGTGAGCAGGGTCGGAATCAGGGCGATTCCTTTTTTCACGCGCATGATTCCGTGCCTCCTTCTCGATCGGGCCGGGTGATTCTGGCCAGAATCGTTTCACCAGCATGCACTTTGGCCCCGATCTCCACAAGGACCTTATCGACGCGCTCCGCGGGAATGATGAGTTCCGTTCGCGAACCGAACTTGATCATGCCGTAACGCTGTCCCCGGCCCACGACCGAACCCGGCTCGAGGCGGCACACGATCCGGCGGGCGATCAAACCCGCGATCTGGCGTACGACGAGCCTGATGTCGTGTTCGGCGCAGAAGAGACCCATGGTGAGCGCCTCGTTCTCGGCGCCCGCCTTGGGATTGCGGGCATCGTGGAAGGAGCCCTTGTGGTAGTCGATCATCTCGACCGTACCCGAGCAGGGCGCGCGGTTGAGGTGAACGTTGAACACGGAGAGGAAAATGCCGATGCGTAGCGCGCGCTCCCCGACGTACTCCGAATCCTCGATCTCCTCGATATCGGCCACGGTGCCGTCGGCGGGCGCGAGAAGGTCGCTCTTGTCCGCCGGGATGGCGCGCGCGGGATCGCGGAAGAAACTGACCACCCAGATCACCAGGATCGCGGGGACGGCGGCCGCGGCGGGATGGATATAAAGCCAGGCGGCCAAAGCAAGAAGAAGGAGGCCGCCCGCGAAAATCACCAGCTCCTTGATGCCGTAGGGCGAAATGGGAAGTCTCATCGAATCCTCTCTTTCAACAAACCGACACTATAGATCAGGGTCGGTACAAAAAAAAGAAGACTCATTCATTAATTGTTGACAGAGAAGGCTAATGGCTTTAATTAAATACGATTGTGTACGCGGTGGTGGACCTCGGGGAGGAATATCTTTAGGTGAGTTGTACGTTTTGTATGTCACCCGGCGCTCGTGCGAGCGCTGATCTCTCAGGTCTTGAAAAGGATTTTCCATGACGCACATAATTGAAATCCATGCACGCGAAATTCTCGATTCGCGGGGCAACCCGACCGTGGAAGCTGTTGTTCGGCTCGAATGCGGCGCCGAGGCGGGCGCATGCGTTCCCTCCGGTGCCTCCACGGGAACGCACGAGGCTCTCGAACTCCGGGACGGCGACAAGAAGCGCTTCCTCGGCAAAGGTGTGACCAGGGCGGTCGAGAACATCAACACCGAGATCGCCTCGGCCCTGGCCGGAATGGACGCCCTCGGACAGGAAGAGCTGGACCGCGCCATGATCGACCTCGACGGCACGGAGAACAAGGGCCGTCTCGGCGCGAACGCGATCCTGGCCGTGTCGATCGCCGCGGCGCGCGCGGCCGCAATGGCCATCGGTTTTCCGCTCTATCGCTATATCGGCGGACTGGGAGCGAACACTCTCCCCGTGCCCATGATGAACATTCTCAACGGCGGATCCCACGCGGACAACAACGTCGACATCCAGGAATTCATGATCATGCCCGTCGGCGCGGGGACCTTCAGCGAAGGCCTCCGCATGGGCGCCGAGGTCTTTCACAACCTCAAAGGCGTGCTCAAGTCGCGCGGCCTGAACACGGCCGTGGGAGACGAGGGCGGATTCGCCCCGAACCTCCGTTCCAACGAGGAAGCGATCGAGGTGATCCTCGAATCGATCGAAAAGAGCGGCTACAAGCCGTCCGACGAGATCTGCCTCGCACTCGATCCCGCGGCGAGCGAGTTCTATTCGAAGGGCAAGTACATCCTAAAGGCCGAGGACAAGCCGGAGAAGAGCGCCTCCGAGATGGTGGCGTTCTATTCGAAATGGGTCGAGAACTATCCGCTCATCTCGATCGAGGACGGGCTGGCCGAGGACGACTGGGACGGCTGGAAGGAGCTGACCGATGCCCTCGGTTCGAAGATCCAGCTCGTTGGCGACGACCTCTTCGTGACCAATCCGAAGAGGCTCGGCAAGGGAATCGACCTGGGAGTCTGCAACTCGATCCTCGTCAAGATGAACCAGATCGGAAGCCTGACCGAGACCCTCGAAACGATGAACATGGCGCGCGACGCGGGCTACACGTGCGTCGTCTCCCACCGGTCGGGCGAGACCGAGGACACGACGATCGCGGACCTCGCCGTGGCCACGTGCGCGGGCCAGATCAAGACGGGGTCTCTCTGCCGCACCGACCGGATCTGCAAGTACAACCGGCTGCTGCGCATCGAGGAGGAACTGGACGAGACAGCACGTTTCGGAAACGGTTGCCTGCGGACTCCGGGAGGCACGATCTAGACAACTGAGGTCATCGGATAACCAGCCATGAAGAACAGGGCAGGCATCGTCGGCAGATTTGCCCCTCTCTGGGTGATCGTCGGCCTCCTGCTGCTGCTCTACTTTTACTCGACCATCCCGGCGATCAAGAACAACCGGCGCCTGCTCAGAACGCGCGCGGCCCAGAGGGAGTCCGAGAAGGACCTGAAAAAGGAGGTCCAGCGCATCAAGAACATGCTCAAGGCACTGGACGAGGACCCGATCACCGTGGAAAATGAATTGCGAACGCAGTTCGGCGGCGCAAAAAGGGAGGGTGAGATCGTAGTGGAACCGGGGGAGTGATTCTCCCGGACCGGATCACAGGATGAATGGTGACATGTTTATCTTCCGGCTCTTCGCCCCGGCCGTGGTTGTCACGGCCTTTTTTATCTGCTCACCGAGCGCCGACGCCCAGCACAGGGTGAGCGAGAGGGACGACTTCCGCAACACGGCCTATGTCCAGACCGACGACGACGAGCTCTCCAAGCACTTCCGTCTCGCCGTCGCCGCGATCGATGCGGGCGATGACGCCGAGGCGGTGGCCAACCTGGTGCGCGCCCTGCGACGCGGCGGGGACGCGCTCGTTCCCTTCGGGGAACGCACATACTTGACCGGACGGAACGCGGTTTTTCGCAAGCTGGGAGTCTTGCGTCAGGAGGCGTTCGGCCTCTACCTCGAGACCGTGGCCGAGGAGTCGGAGCGGTTCATGACGCGGGCGCTCTCCCGGCGGAATGGGGTGATGTTGCGCGAGGGGGCGGCCCGCTTCCCCTTCACACCGGCATCGTACGACGCGCTCAGGATGCTCGGCGATCTGGCGAGCGAAAGGGGCGACGACTTCGAGGCGGCGCGGAGTTACGAGCGCTACCTCGATCAGGCGGAGCAGGCGCCCGCGGGCAAGCCCGGACAGCCGGAGCGGGATGCTGTTCGGCTGGGGCTCTACATCGCGCTTCTCGGGCTCGGCCGTCTCGACGCCGCGGAGGGCGTGGCGCCCGAGGGGCCGGTGCTCGTCGGCGGGCGGGAGGTCGATGTTGCGAACCTGGCCGAAGAGGCGGTGCGACCTTCCGATGATCGCCGGGCGGCCGAGGGCGGTTGGCCCACGCGCGGTGGCGGCCGGTCGCGCGACCGGTTGACCACCTTCGACTGTGAATCGCTCAAACTCATCTGGCAGCACTCCCTGGTTCGCGATGCCGAGAGAGAGAGCAGCGCCTATGGCGGACCACGCAGCCTTCGTGAGAAACGCCGTCTCGACGCACGCCGCGTCGCCTCGTCGGTCTACCCGGTCGTCTGGGGCGGCCAGGTGTTCCTGTTCAACGAGCATGCGCTTCACGCCTTCGATCTGGAGACGGGAGAGAGAATTTTCGGTCCTCTGCTCTGGGACTGGAGCCTTCTGTTCGGCGACGAGGAACCCGATCTCGATAGTGTGAGTTACGCCGGTACGGTTGCCGACGACATTCTCTATGTCGTGCTCAACCGGCGGAGTCAGAGCCGCGGAAGCCGGTGGTCCGACCACGCGGGGATCCTTCTCGCGCTCGATCTCGGAAGGGAGGGCGCCTGTGTCTGGATGCAGTGCGCGCCCCGCGACAGAACCGTGGGGGAGCGCACGGATGGGGAGGACGGCCCGCGCCCCGAGACGGGCCCCTTTCCGGGCCGGACAGCTTTCACGGGCGCCCCTGTCGTGGTGGGAGACCGGGTCTTCCTGATCGGGACGCATCACACACCCACCCAGGCCGAGTCGTGGCTCTTCTGTTTCGGATCGGGAGATGGCACGCTTCTTTTCAAACGCTTCCTGTGCAGCGGCGCCGAGGTCAGGCGGTTCGGCGCGACCTCCGATCTCATCACGCCGTCGGCGCGGGACCGGATCGAGCTCGGCGCGCCCCTCGTCGAACGGAGCGGCATTCTCTACTGCCTCACCAACCTCGGTGTGGCGGGCGCGGTCGACGCGGTCACCGGCGAGATCCTCTGGCTCTTCAAGTACAACCGGATCTTCACGCAAGATCCGGATACTTACGATCCGGCCTACTTCATCGACAACGGGGGCTGGGAGGACTCGCTCCCGCTTTTCGGAGCGGATCGGTTCATATTCGCACCCTCCGACTCCCGGTTCCTCTACACCCTCGCCCCCCAGCCCGACGGGGACGGTTTCATCGTGCTCGACGATCCAGTCGACAAGAACCGTTTCGTTTCCTTCATCGGCTACATGGCAAGTGGCAAGAACCTCCCGACCGGGGCGGAGGGACGGGAACTTTTTTATTTCACCGCACGCGAGGGCGGTCGTAATTACATTGCGGCCACCGAGCGATCGGGCGCTCTCGTCTGGGAATCGGACTTCTTCGAGACGGAAGACCGGATCACGGGCCACCCGCTTTTGACACAGGAGGCTATCTTTATTCCCACGCTGCGCTATATCTACCGTGTCGATCTCGACGCTCACGGCTTGATCACCCACTCCTTCGCGGCTCCCACGAGAAGCGGGACGCCCGGGGATGACGGGATATTCGAGAGGTCGAACGAACCTCTCTTTGGAAACATCATCACGACCGGGGACCGACTGATTTCCGTTTCGGACAAGCAGATCCTCGTTTTTTCTCCTTGAAGCCCGATCGGGCCGCAAGGTGGAATGAGGCGGCCCGGATGCTAAATTGAAAGAAGGTGCTACTTCCGCGAGGTGAGCGACTAATGTTATGGTGAACATCGCTCCCCCTGAGAAAGGAACTATATCTCCATGTCCATTCCAAACGACGATGTGCAAGCCGCAGGCAAGCTCCAGGAATCGTACAACGCCATCCTTCAGCAGCTCCGGCGCGTGATCGTGGGTCAGGAGCGCGTGGTCGAAGAGCTGCTCATCGCTCTCTTCACGCGCGGCCACTGCATCATCACCGGTGTGCCGGGTCTGGCGAAGACGCTGATGGTGAGCTCTCTGGCCAAGACCCTCTCCCTCTCCTTCAACCGGATCCAGTTCACTCCCGACCTGATGCCCTCCGACATCACCGGCACGGAGATCATCCAGGAGAACAAATCGACGGGCGAGAGGGAGCTCGTTTTCGTGCACGGCCCGGTTTTCGCCAACGTGGTACTCGCCGACGAGATCAACCGCACACCGCCCAAGACGCAGGCCGCGCTGCTCGAGTCGATGCAGGAGTACCAGGTCACATGCGGCGGCAAGCGCTACCTTCTCGAGAAGCCCTTCTTCGTGCTCGCCACGCAGAACCCGATCGAACAGGAAGGCACCTATCCCCTGCCCGAGGCGCAGCTCGACCGGTTCATGTTCAATATCCTCATCGATTATCCCACGCAGGACGAGGAGTACGAGATCATGCTGCGCACCACGGCCGACGTGCTCGATGAGCCCGAGACCGTGCTTGCCACCGACGAGATCTGGGCGCAGCAGGAACTGGTGCGTCGCGTGCCGATCTCGGAACACCTCGTGCGCTACGCCATGGAGCTCGTGCGGATCACGCGCCTCAAGGGGGACGAGGCCCATGAGTTCATCCGCGACAACGTGGCCTGGGGCGCCGGCCCGCGCGCCACGCAGTTCCTGATCCTCGGCGCCAAGGCGCGCGCCCTGATCAAGGGGCGCTACGCGGTGGCGGGCGAGGATATCCGCGCCATGGCCCACCCCGTGCTCCGCCACCGGCTGATCACGACCTTCACCGCGGAGGCCGAGGGCACGACGACAGACAAGATTATCGACCAGATCCTCGAAACCGTACCGCAAGCCAAGAGCGAGAATCTCTCAGATGGAAAACTCCCTCAGGTACTTGAATCCTGAAGTCCTCGGCGGGATCTCCCGCCTTGAACTCCGCGCCCGCCTGGCGGTGGAGGGTTTTCTGTCGGGAAGACACCCTTCGCCCTATCACGGCGTGTCGGTCGAATTCGCCGAGCACCGCGAGTATGTGCCCGGTGACGACCTGCGCCACCTCGACTGGAAGGTGCTCGGCAAGTCGGACCGCTACTTCATCAAGAGGTACGAGGAGGAGACGAGCCTCACCTGCACCGTGGTGGTCGACGCCTCGGCGTCGATGCTCTACAAGGGCGAGAAGAGGATCTCCAAATTCGACTACGCGGCCACAACGGCCGCGTCGCTCGCCTACCTGATCCTCAAGCAGCAGGATTTCGTGGGGCTCGGCGTCTTCGATCAGACGCTGCATACCTACGTGCCGCCGAGCAACAATCCCGCGCACCTGATGACGCTCGTCGAATCGCTGGGCAATCTGAATCCGTCGGAGAAGACAGGTCTCGGCCCGGTCCTGGTCGATGTCTCGTCGCGGATCAATCAGCGCGGGATGGTGGTGCTCATCTCCGATCTCCTCGATGAACCGGACGACATCCTGAACGGCCTGCGCCGGCTGCGGACCAAGAAGCAGGATATCATCGTCTTTCACATTCTCGATAACGACGAGACCGACTTTCCCTTCCAGAAGATGTACCGCTTCGAGGGGATGGAAGATCTTCTCAAGCTGACCGCCGATCCCCGTTCCTTGAGACAGGCCTATCTCGAGGTCTTCGAGGAGCACGCCAAGGCGCTCCGCCGCGGCTGCCGCAGCCAGGGCGTCGACTACACGCTGATCCAGACCGGCCAGAACCTGGGCGTGGCGCTCACCGCCTTCCTCGCCACCAGGTCCGGCTCGGGGCGCGGGCGCGGCACGGGCACCGCGTCGGGCCGTAGCCACGGCCGTAGCTCGGCCGGACCGAGGTCCGCCGGATCCAGGTCGGCGCAGGGCGGAGGGGGGTGACGGGGGAGCGATGGGAATAGATTTCGCCAATCCGGCCATGCTCTTCGGTGCTCTGCTCTTCGGCGTGCCGCTGATCATCCACCTGCTCAACAGGCGGCGCTACCAGATCAAGAGCTGGGCGGCGATGAGTTTTCTCCTGCGAGCCTACAAGCGCACGCGGCGCCGCCTCCGTCTCGAACACTTTCTCCTCCTCCTCGTGCGATGCCTGATCATCGCGCTGCTCGCCGCGGCAATGGCGCGTCCCTTCGTCCCGTCGGACAGTCTTTTCAGCGGTCTTTCCGAGAAGAGCCGCAACGTGATCGTCGTTCTCGACAGGTCGTACAGCATGGGGTACCGGGACGGCCCGGGCGAGACCGCTTTCGAGAGGGCGATCTCCAGGATCAAGCGTCTCGTACGGACCCTCGATTCGGGGCGGGGCGACACGTGCGCGTTCATGGTTGCCGGACGGGAAGCGGAGTTCGTCGTGCCCTTGAGCAGTCTGCCCGAGGACGTTCTCGTCAAGGTCGAGAACCCGGAGGCGGCTCCCCTGCTCAGGGAACCGTCGCAGGGAGGGGCGCATTTGGCGTCGCTCGCCGCGCTTCTCGCGGGGGAGGTGGCCGATCAGGCTCGGGGCGGTGCGGAGGTTTTCGTGTTCACCGATATGCAGACGCGCTTTTTCGGCGGCGCCGCGGATGCGGGTGACAGGGAAGATTCTTCCGGCCGGGCGCCGGGTGGATCGGCCGCGCTCCTGACGCGCGCCGTGGAGAAGGGCGTGTCGGTCCGTTTCGTCGACGTGACCGACGGCGTCGACGACGGGGACAGCATTCGGCCGAACCTTGCGGTCACCGACATCGTCGCTCTCGATCAGAACATCACGACCAACTCGATCGCGTCTTTCAGCGCCACGATCACCAATTTCGGAGATGACGATATCAGGGGGCTGACCGGGTCTTTCGTGCTCGACGGAAAGGTCGCCGAGAAGCGCACCGTCGATATCCGCGCCCGGGGCCGCGCCACGGTCGAACTCTCCCGGTCCTTCCGCGATTCGGGATTCCACACCCTCTCGTTCCGGCTCGCGAGCGACAACCTGCCTGTCGACGACGAGCGCTTTCTGGCTATCGAGGCGCGCGAATCGATCGATGTGCTTCTCGTGGACGGCGCCTGGGATTACGATCCCTTCGAGCGGCCCACCGGCGTGGTCGGCATGATGCTCAATCCTCTCTCCATCATGGAGGGCGGAAGCGACCTCGGCGGTGCCGATCCCGCGGGCGAGGAGGGAGCCGAGGAGGACCGTGGGACGCCCGCGGCCGGAACGGTGTTCAATCCGACGACGATCGATTTCAAGCTGCTCAATGCCGGACGGGAGGACCCGGGCCGCTATGATTGCGTCTTTCTCGCCGACGTGGAAGGACTGTCGGACGGCGCGGCGGACACCCTCTTCGACTTCGTCTCGAGCGGAGGGCGACTCGTCTTCTTCATGGGAGAACGCGTCGACCTTCATGCCTGGAACCTGCGCCTCTTCGACGATCCCGAACGCCGGCTCCTCCCGGCCAGGCTCGCCAGGATGGAGGGTTCGGCATCGGACCAGGGCCGCACCTCGTTCTACAAGCTGACCGCCCGCAGCTTCGATCATCCCGTCCTGCGCGTCTTCGACGATCCGCGGCTGAAGGTCCTCCTGGAGGTGCCCGTCTTCCGGTTCGTGGCCATCGAGCTCGATACCGGAACGGTTGCGGACGCCGATGGCGGCGCGGCGGACAGTGGCACCGCGGCGGACAGAGGCGCCGGGGCGGATGCGGACAAGCCGCGTGTGGTGGCGCGGTTTGCCGATCCGCTGGGCAACAGCTTTCCGGCCATCGTCGAGCAGCGGATCGGACGGGGGCGGGTGATGCTCTTCACGACCTCGGCCGACGCGTCCTGGTCGATGATCGCCGAGAGCCCCAAGACCTACCTTCCGCTGCTTCACGAGACGGTCTATTACCTGGCCACGCGCGACCCGGGAATCTACAACCTTGCCGTGGGGGAGACGATCACCCGGACGGTGACCGAGTTTCCCGACCGGATCGCGCTCACCACGCCGGGCGACAGCGAGAACGTGATCGCCGAGAGGGTGGAGAACAGCCAGTACGGCAGATTCGTGCTTCCCCTGCAGAACAATCCGCTCGAACGCGCGGGCAGCTACGTCCTCGAAGTCGACTCGAGCGTTTCGGGAAAGCGTTTGCGAGAGTGCTACTCGGCCAATGTGGATTACCTCGAGGGAGACCTGCGCAAGATGGATGAGTCATCGCTCCTTCGGATCTATCCCGGCGTCACCGTGGGCGACGGCGAGGGAGTGGGCGAGAGCGAAGAGGAAGGGGACTCTTCAGGCGGAGAACTCTGGAAAACGGTTCTGTGGGCGCTTCTCGGTCTGGTCGCGCTCGAACTGATCCTCTCGTGGAAATTCGGGGACTACAGCTGATGGAAACGCTCCTGAAACGACTCCCCCTCAACCTGATGCAGACAGGCGATGCGGTCCGCACCGAGCAGACCTTCTCCTTTCAGGACGGGCCGGAGCCGTGGGTGTTCTTCCTGCTCATTCTTCCCGGCGTGCTCTTTTTCTCGATCTACTTCTATCGCAAGGAGAAGGCGGAGATCTCCACCGGAGCACGCACTCTTCTCATCGCCTTGCGTTGCGTCCTCTTGATTCTCGTTTTTCTTTTTCTCTTCAGGCCGGTGCTGCTCACGAGCCGGGTGATCGTGGAGAAGCCGCGGGCGCTTCTTCTTCTCGATGACTCGGCCAGCATGCGCGAGCACGACACCTACTCGGAGCAGAATGCGATCGAATCGCTCGCGGCGGCGGCCGGCGTCTCGTCGAAAGCCAGGATCGGCTCTCTGACGCGGCAGGAGCTCGTGGAACGGGTTTTCACCGGCGGCGAAACGAGCATCCTCGGAACGCTCGAGGAGCGCTACGACTTGAAGAGATACGCCTTCGGTCCGTCGCTCGTCCCGCTGAGCACGTTCGGCGATCTCAGGGCCGAGGGGGAGAGCACCCGTCTCGGCGACGCCCTGGCCGGCGCCGTGCGCGAATTTCGCGGCCGCGGGCTCTCGGCGATCGTGGTCGTGTCCGACGGCCGCTCGAACAGGGGACGCGATCCGCGGGACGCGGCGTTCACAGCGGTCAATCAGCAGATACCGGTGCACACCGTGGGAGTGGGCGACCCGTCCGAACCGCGCAACGTGGAGGTGACCGGCGTCAATGCGCCCACCGTGGCTCTCGTCGGCGACGAGATCACCTTCAAGATCAACCTCTGGTCGTCGGGATACGGCGGCCGGCCGGTGGTGCTCATACTGACCGACACGTCGAGCAACGCAACCCTCGCCACGCGCGAGTTCACACTGAACGACGGCGGCGGCGAGCAGCAGGAACAGCTCTACTGGAAACCCGAGCTCGAGGGGGACTACACGATCCAGATCTCGATCCCTCTCCAGGAGGGCGAGCAGGATGAGTCGGACAATGTACTCACCCATGTGATCCGCGTGGAATCGGCCCGGATCAAGGTGCTCTACGCGGAGGGCTATCCGCGCTGGGAATACCGCTTCGTCAAGAACCTGCTCCTCCGGGCGGAAAATTTCGAGGTCCAGGTCTTTCTGCAGTCGGCCGATCCCGACTTCATACAGGAGTCGAGCGGCTCCGTGCCGCCTCTGGCCGAATTCCCGCGCGACAGGCAGGAGTTGATGGACTACCACGTGATCGTCTTTGGCGATGTCGATCCTGCCCGGCTCGCCGACACGTGGGAGGATTCGCAAAACATCCTGACGGCGATCAAGGACTTCGTCGAGGCGGGGGGGGGATTCCTCATGCAGGCGGGCGAGCTCTACAGCCCGTCGTCCTACGGCGAGACACCGATCGCCGACATCCTCCCCGTGGTGATCGGCAACTACGAGGAGCAGCGGATCGCGGCCGGGGTCGGCGAGATCGGCGAGTATTTCAGGCCCCGGCTGGAAAACTATCTCTCGCCGCACGAGATCCTCCTTCTCGAAAAGGACCCGGTCAAGAACCGGCGTCTCTGGGAGGATCCCGAGTACGGCCTTCCCGGATTCCTCTGGTACTATCCCGTGGAGCGATCGAAGCCGGGCGCCGAGGTGCTCACCCGCCATCCGCTGGGAGGGAATCGGTTCGGCAAGCATGTGATCATGGCAACGACCTACTACCCCCTCGGCCGCACCATGTTCTTTGCCTTCGACTCGACCTGGCGCTGGCGATTCCCCTACGGAGACCGGTACGTGGAAAAGTTCTGGCGCGGAGCGGTGCGCTACCTGGCGCAGAACAAGCTGCGCCGCAAGGACTACCGCTACGAGCTCTACACCGATCGGTCCCTCTACGATCTCAACGAACGGATCCACATCACCGCCCGCGTGCGCGACGCCGACTACCGCCTGAGCCGCGAACCGATGCAAACCGTGAAAATCATGAATCCCGAGGGTGCCATCGAGGATCTCATCCTCGAACAGACGGCGGGCGGCGAATACGAGCGCTCGATCGTGCGTTCCCAGCCAGGGGTCTATCAGCTCTGGATCGGCGGCGAGGAGACCAACGAAAACGCGCGCCACGCGCTGACGTCGGTGACCGTGGCAGTGCCGCGGCTCGAAGCGGAGAATCCCGTGCTCGACCGCGCTCTCCTCAAGGATGTGGCCCGCGTCACCGGAGGGCAGTACGTCGACCTCCACCAGTCCCGCAAGCTGATCGAACTTCTCGATGACGAGGAGAGGGTGCGGCGCCTGAGCGACCCGGAACGCCGCGATCTCTGGAGCTCATGGTGGGTGCTTCTTCTCTTCGTGGGGATCTTCGCCGCGGAGTGGATCATCCGAAAACGGTTGAACCTGCTCTAAGTTCTCATCCCGCCAAGCGCGCAATGAAACGCGCAATGAAAGACGGCCAGGGCACCCCTACAAAAGGAATATTCAGGTCGATATATATAGAATATGATGGCATTGAGATCGAATTTCCGTAAAATGCAATAAAATATGTTCATATAAGCCAGAAGCCATTTTTTCTAACCTGAAATTGAGAGGAATCGGTCATGCCCCCATTGACTCGGACAACTTTCCATCCCGTGCTAGTGATCATCGGTTTCATGCTCCTCGTTGCGCCTCTTCAAGGTCAGACTCAGGTTTCCCTGAGCGGCTCGAACGAACAGGGGCCGCTTCTCGTCGTGGAACGGTCGGATTTCGACAGCATCGATCTCGTCCTGTCGATCGACACCGTGCTCCGCTCCACGGAGGAAACCAAGGGCGGTTCCTTTGGTCTCTTGACCCTGGTCGGCTATGGCTTCAGCCGCGATGTGGGCGCGCCGCAGTTACCGGTGGTTCGGGAGTTCGTCGAGATTCCTCTCGGCGCGACGGTCGAGCTGACCCTGGCCGATGAGGTCTGGGCCGAGTACTCCCTTGCCGATCTGGGAATCTCCGATCCGATCCTTCCCGCCCAGGCGCCGGTTGCCAAGATCGACGGGGCGCGGGATGCGGCTCCCTTCGTGATCGACGAGGTCCTCTATGCCACGGACGGCGACGTTGTCACGGAATCGGTCCGGTTCGGCAACGAGAAGATCCTCCGCGGCCGCCGTCTCTTCGACCTCGAGATCATGCCGGTCAACTACAATCCGGCCGCAGGTACGGTCAAGATTCTCCTCTCCGCCAGAATCGAGCTGAATCTTTCAGGCGCCGACGCGGCCGCCACGCGCGACACCTTGCAGAAACTGTCGTCCCCCTCCTTCGACAGGCTCATCTCCGAGGCGGTGCTCAACGGCAGCGCCTTCGAGGCTTCCTTCATCGGCCGGGGTTCGAACAGCGGCCGCGCCGTCAAGTTTCTGATCATCTCGGCCCCGTCTTTCGTGAGCAACAGCAAGCTCGCCGACCTGATCGCGCTCAGGACGTCGCAGGGCTTCGACGTGACCCTCGTCGACACGAACACCACCGGTTCGAGCGCCACGAATATCAAGAACTACATCCAGAACCAGTACAACACCCAGGGGATCGAGTACTTCCTCCTCGTGGGCGATACCAATACGATTCCCAAGTGGACCGGATCGGGTTATGGCAATCCGGATACCGATTTGAACTACGCCTGTGTCGATGGCAGCGACTACTTTCCCGATCTCGGCCGGGGCCGTCTGCCGGTGCGCGACGCAACCGACCTGAACAATGCGTGCAACAAGATCCTCGACATGGCCTCTATCGGCGAGAAGAAGGCGGTCTTCATGGCCGGGTATGACAACTACAATATTTCGGAAGGCACGCACAACTATTGCATTTCGAACTATCTCAACCCGCAAGGCTGGCAGTCGGACAAGCTCTACCAGGTGACCTACGGCGCCACCACGCAGGATGTGAAGAACTCCTTCAACGACGGCCGTTCTATCGGGTGCTTCTCGGGCCATGGATCAACCACGTCTTGGGCCGATGGACCTCCGTTCTCGCAGAGCAATGTGCGGAGCCTGGTCAATACGATCTACCCCTTCGTGATGAGCTTCGCCTGCGACACGGGCAACTACAACTACACGGAATGCTTCACCGAAACGTGGGTTGTCGACGATCACGGCGGCACCTCCTGCTTCGGCTCCTCGGAAAGCTCCTACTGGGACGAGGACGACATCCTGGAAAAGAGGATCTTCAAGGCCTATTCCAACCTGGGCTACAATCTGGTCGGCGACATGATCGATTATGGCCAGCTCGAGCTCTATAACTACATGGGCTCCGGCTCTTTCACGCGCATGTACTACGAGATGTACAACCTCATGGGCGATCCGACCACCGAGATTCTGGGTACGGGCGGAGGCAGCGGCGCGCCGGCTCCCGACGCCAAGATCAACGGCTCGGACGGACCGCTCAACCTCTACTCGGGCCAGGTCATCGACTTCACCGTCTCGCTCGATCCGGGCGAAGAGGCGGGCGTGGAATACGACTGGTGGGTATTCGCGCAGAAAGACCCGCCGCAAAACGCGCCCTGGTACTGGCGCTATCCGAATAACTGGCAGCAGAGCTGGACGCCGAAACGGGGTCTGGCCTACGCGCTCGTGCCGGTGACCGATTACCTCGTCGGGTCGTCGTCCAACCTGCAGGCGGGCAGCTGGGAGTTCGTTTTCGCGGTGGATGAGTTGAACAATGCCTATGAAGGCACCTACATCGACACCGTCGATGTGGACATTCAGTAATCGACAAGCGACGAACCACCGGCCGCTCTCACAGGGCCGGTGGTTCTTTTACTTGCACCTGAAGAGAGTTCTTTTTCGGGAGGAAATCATGGCTTTGTCGCCTACATGTCTCGCGATTTTCACGTCCATACTTTTTCTTGCGGGAGCGGCCGATCTTCAAGCCGCGGAGTCCGATGGAGTGATCACGGTAGACCGCTCCGATTTTTCCAGGATCGACCTCTCCTATTCGGCCGACCAGGTGGAGACCCGGTCGATCGGGGTGGGCAAAGAGCGGTTTTGCCTTCTGTCTCTCGGCAGCTATGGATACACGAGGAAGGTGGGCGCGCCGCAACTCCCCGTTGTGCGCGAATTCATCGAGATCCCCCGCGGCGCCGACTATGAACTCGTGCTCTCCGATCTCGAATTCAACGAAACCTCGCTGAGCGCGATGGGGCTCGAAGGAGCGATCGTGCCGGCCCAGGAGCCCCGCCCGAAGGAGCGAAGTGCAAGGCCCTTTGTGCTCGACGAGGCGCTTTACGCAACCGACGCCTTCGTCCTTGCCGAAACGGCCCGCCTCGGCGAAGAGGTGATCGCGCGCGGCCGGAGGCTCGTGGTCCTCGAGCTCTTTCCTGTCGACTACAATCCCGCCACGGGCGCCGTCAGAATCCTGAAGTCGGCCACGATCAGCCTCGCGCTGACCGGCGCCGACGAGACCGCGACGCGCGAGACGCTCCAGAAGCGTTCGTCGGCCCGGTTCGACAGCTTGATAAACAGGGTCGTCGTCAACGCCGGCGTCTTCGAGAAACCGATCTTGAGCCGGCCCCACAAGGGCTCCTCCCGGGCGCCGGCTTATCTGATCGTCGTGGCGGCCAGTCTGGCGGGCAATGCCAACCTGCAGCTCCTGGCAACGCTCCGCTCGGCAGAGGGCTTCGATGTCACCCTGGTCGACACGAACACCACCGGTTCCACGGCAACGGACATCAAGAACTACATCACCAACATGTACAACACCCAGGATCTCGAGTACTTCGTGCTCGTCGGCGACACGAACACGATCCCCAACTGGGTGGGACAGGGATCGAGCAGTCCGGCCACCGATCTGAACTACGCCTGCGTCGAAGGAAGCGACTATATCCCCGACGTGGCTCGCGGCAGGTTGTCGGTCCGGACCTCGACCGAGCTGGACAACCTCTGTGCCAAGATTGTCGGCATGGCCGGACAGGAAGTGAAGAAGGCCGTGTTCATGGCCGGGTATGACAACTACAACATCTCGGAAGGCACGCACAATTATTGCATCTCGAACTATCTCAATCCGGATGGCTGGCAGTCGGACAAGCTCTACCAGGTGACCTACGGCGCCTCGACGCAGGATGTGAAGAACTCCTTCAACGATGGCCGTTCGATCGGGTGCTTCTCGGGCCATGGATCCACCACGTCGTGGGCCGATGGACCTCCGTTCTCGCAGAGCAATGTGCGGAGCCTGGTCAATACGATCTACCCCTTCGTGATGAGCTTCGCCTGCGACACGGGCAACTACAACTACACGGAATGCTTCACCGAAACGTGGGTTGTCGACGATCACGGCGGCACCTCCTGCTTCGGCTCCTCGGAAAGCTCCTACTGGGACGAGGACGACATCCTGGAAAAGAGGATCTTCAAGGCCTATTCCAACCTGGGCTACAATCTGGTCGGCGACATGATCGATTATGGCCAGCTCGAGCTCTATAACTACATGGGCTCCGGCTCTTTCACGCGCATGTACTACGAGATGTACAACCTCATGGGCGATCCGACCACCGAGATTCTGGGTACGGGCGGAGGCAGCGGCGCGCCGGCTCCCGACGCCAAGATCAACGGCTCGGACGGACCGCTCAACCTCTACTCGGGCCAGGTCATCGACTTCACCGTCTCGCTCGATCCGGGCGAAGAGGCGGGCGTGGAATACGACTGGTGGGTATTCGCGCAGAAAGACCCGCCGCAAAACGCGCCCTGGTACTGGCGCTATCCGAATAACTGGCAGCAGAGCTGGACGCCGAAACGGGGTCTGGCCTACGCGCTCGTGCCGGTGACCGATTACCTCGTCGGGTCGTCGTCCAACCTGCAGGCGGGCAGCTGGGAGTTCGTTTTCGCGGTGGATGAGTTGAACAATGCCTATGAAGGCACCTACATCGACACCGTCGATGTGGACATTCAGTAATCGACAAGCGACGAACCACCGGCCGCTCTCACAGGGCCGGTGGTTCTTTTACTTGCACCTGAAGAGAGTTCTTTTTCGGGAGGAAATCATGGCTTTGTCGCCTACATGTCTCGCGATTTTCACGTCCATACTTTTTCTTGCGGGAGCGGCCGATCTTCAAGCCGCGGAGTCCGATGGAGTGATCACGGTAGACCGCTCCGATTTTTCCAGGATCGACCTCTCCTATTCGGCCGACCAGGTGGAGACCCGGTCGATCGGGGTGGGCAAAGAGCGGTTTTGCCTTCTGTCTCTCGGCAGCTATGGATACACGAGGAAGGTGGGCGCGCCGCAACTCCCCGTTGTGCGCGAATTCATCGAGATCCCCCGCGGCGCCGACTATGAACTCGTGCTCTCCGATCTCGAATTCAACGAAACCTCGCTGAGCGCGATGGGGCTCGAAGGAGCGATCGTGCCGGCCCAGGAGCCCCGCCCGAAGGAGCGAAGTGCAAGGCCCTTTGTGCTCGACGAGGCGCTTTACGCAACCGACGCCTTCGTCCTTGCCGAAACGGCCCGCCTCGGCGAAGAGGTGATCGCGCGCGGCCGGAGGCTCGTGGTCCTCGAGCTCTTTCCTGTCGACTACAATCCCGCCACGGGCGCCGTCAGAATCCTGAAGTCGGCCACGATCAGCCTCGCGCTGACCGGCGCCGACGAGACCGCGACGCGCGAGACGCTCCAGAAGCGTTCGTCGGCCCGGTTCGACAGCTTGATAAACAGGGTCGTCGTCAACGCCGGCGTCTTCGAGAAACCGATCTTGAGCCGGCCCCACAAGGGCTCCTCCCGGGCGCCGGCTTATCTGATCGTCGTGGCGGCCAGTCTGGCGGGCAATGCCAACCTGCAGCTCCTGGCAACGCTCCGCTCGGCAGAGGGCTTCGATGTCACCCTGGTCGACACGAACACCACCGGTTCCACGGCAACGGACATCAAGAACTACATCACCAACATGTACAACACCCAGGATCTCGAGTACTTCGTGCTCGTCGGCGACACGAACACGATCCCCAACTGGGTGGGACAGGGATCGAGCAGTCCGGCCACCGATCTGAACTACGCCTGCGTCGAAGGAAGCGACTATATCCCCGACGTGGCTCGCGGCAGGTTGTCGGTCCGGACCTCGACCGAGCTGGACAACCTCTGTGCCAAGATTGTCGGCATGGCCGGACAGGAAGTGAAGAAGGCCGTGTTCATGGCCGGGTATGACAACTACAACATCTCGGAAGGCACGCACAATTATTGCATCGCGAACTTTCTCGATCCGCAGGGCTGGCAGTCGGACAAGCTCTACCAGGTGACCTACGGCGCCACGACGCAGGATGTGAAGGATTCCTTCAACGCGGCCGTTCGATCGGGTGTTTTTCGGGCCACGGGTCCTCCACGTCGTGGGCCGACGGCCCTCCCTTCTCCCAGAGCGATGTGCGGAGCCTGGTGAACACTGTCTACCCCCTCGTGTTGAGCTTCGCCTGCAGTACGGGTTATTACACGATGACCGAGTGTTTCACCGAGACCTGGGTGCGCGACGATCACGGGGCGACCTCCTCCTTCGGCGCGTCCCTCTCCTCTTACTGGGACGAGGACGACATCCTTCAGAAGGAGATCTTCGAGGGGTGGTACAACGGCCTTAGCCGCGTGGGCGACATGCTCGACTACGGCCAGTACGAGCTCTACCTCTGGATGGGCTCCGGTTCTTTCACGCGTATGTACTGGGAGATGTACAACCTCATGGGCGATCCGGCCATCGAGGTGATCCCGTCCACAGCGCCCACCTGGCCCGTGTGCGATATCCAGGTCGACGGCGACGACGGTCCGGTCAGCATTCCGAGCACCCAGGAGATCGACTTGACGATCTCCCTCGACCCGCGCGACGAGCTCGGCAATACCTATGACTGGTGGGTTTACGGGCACTCCAATCCCTGGATGAAGTACTGGTGGCAGTACCCGGGATGGTGGTGGAAGAGCGGCTGGCCGAAACGTTCCTACGTCGGTCCCCTGGTGAATCTGAACCAGTACCTGATCGCCCATTCCGCCGTTCCAGCGGGCAGCTGGCTCTTCCACTTCTGCATCGATGCTCCGGACAACGAGCTGCAGGAGACTTACAGCGACACGATCACGGTCAACTCCTACTAGATGCACCGGAGGTCGCAGCAAGAATCGGCTCTCGCAGAGATCGCCGGGAACCGCGGAGAGACCCGTTCGGATTCGAGAAATCTGTCTTCTTGACCGGATTCATGTCTCTTGGCGCGACTTCGCGACCTTTGCGCGAGCCCTTTTCCTTTTATTTCCGCCGAGACGGCTCTTCGTGAATAGGGACGACGGCGGGGGGCGGGGACGAAAATCAGCCGGGCGAGCCCCCGAATTTCACAATCACACCTGTTGCTTTCAATCGTATATAATCTATTAGTAAATAGTTGGAATTTTCCGATTCCAAGGAGGGGGGATAGGTTGTTTTTCCATCGCTTTCTTCGGTTCCCCCGCCTGGAGAGCTAGAGGATCTGGATTTCGTGATGACCCGAAAAGACTCGCGACGGTTATGGCTCTACCTGCCTGTCGTGGTCCTCTTTCAGAGCCTGATCGTCTGCGCCAGCGCCCAGGACCGCAACTGGGACGACTGGGATCTCGCCGCCGATCCCTCCTTCTACCGCAATCCCGACCGCCAGGTCCTGCGCAGCTTCCGCGTTCCCGAGGCAGCCGAGGCGGAAAGACTGGTCCGCCGCGCCCGGGAAAAAATTCGCGACGAGCACTTCGCGTCCGCCGTGGACGACCTCCATGAGGTGATCACCGGTCATCGCAGCAAGGTTTTTCAGGCGGGCCGCGAGAGCCTGCGGGGATCGAAGGGCTGCGCGCGGTTCATCGGCGCGGCCGAGATGGCCCATTACCTTCTGTCGCGCTTGCCGCCGGCGGGCCGCGAGGTCTACGAATCGTTCGCCCGGAAGAAGGCATCGATCGAACTGGACAGGGCCCGCAACGATCGCGATATCCGGGCGCTCGAATCGCTGGCCCGGACCTTTTCCACCGCGTCGATCGGCATCGACGCGCACCGCTTCCTCGCCGACTACTACCTCGAAAAGGGCGAGGTCGATCTGGCGATCATCTTCCTGAAGAAATGTCTCCTCTACACCGGCGCTCCCGAGCCCGCCGTGGTGACGCGGCTGGCGCGCGCTCTCGACCAGGCGGGGCAGGAGGAAGCCGCCCGGGAGTACCTGGCCACGCTCGAGGCGACCGGACGCCGGGAGGAGAGGCTCGAACAGGATCTGGCGCGGAATCCTCCCCTCGTGGGGCTGCCGGGTCTCGACTGGCCCACCTTGGGAGGCCGGCCCGACCGCAACGGACCGATGCCGCTCATCGACGGGGCCGACTTCTTTTCCGAGCGCTGGATCGAGAACACTTTCAACGATCTGTTGCAGAATCAGAATCCATTTCTGTCCGACTCGGAGTCGGTGGCGCCCTTTCGGCTCGTTCGCCTCGGCGATACGGTCTTCGTGAACGACAGCGTGTCCGTGCGGGCCTTCTCGGTTTACTCGGGTGAGACGGTCTGGCATTTCGAGGGGCCTCTCGAGGCGGACCACGATTCGGGCGAATATTTCAACCTGAACGACTACGTGGGCCGGTCGCGGCGGAGAGGGACGGTCACATCCGAATTGATCGCCGGCAGTACCGCGGCGGGCAACTTCCTGCTCGTGAACCTGCAAGAGACGCGGCCCACGCAGAAGATCAAGGTGCTCCATCGGGATGTGATCAACAAACCGATTCCGGTGCGCCACCTTTTCGCCCTCGATGCTTCCGACGGCCGGCTGCTCTGGCGTCAGGGGGGGCATGATTCCGATCCGGAAGCGTTCATGAACAGGCTGAGCATTCCGTCGCCGCCCGTGGTGGTGGGAGACAGGGTGTTTTGCAGCGGCCACCTGATCGAGGGCGGGATCCGGAACTTCCTCTTCTGCTTCGACCTTGCAACGGGAGAGGTGATCTGGCAGACCTCGGTCGGCGTCGGCCAGCAGCAGTTGACCATGTTCGACATGAACTTTCGCGAATACGCCTCCACTCCTCTGACCGAGTACGACGGAACCCTCTATTTCTGCTCCAACCTCGGCTACGTGGGAGCGGTCGATGCACTGACCGGTCAGATCCGCTGGTTCACCGAGTACGAGGGGATTCCCATACCGGAGATCAGCCACTACACGAATCCCACGCCGCGGACAGTGTACTGGAACAACGAACCGCCCCTCGCGGCGGACAGTACGATGGTGGCCACGCCCCTCGACGCGGACAGGGCCGTGGCATTCGACCGCCACACGGGCCGCGCGTCGTGGAGCTTCCCGGCGACCCACCTCTGCCGCGCGCACAGCCGCTACCTTCTCGGGGTCCGGGAGCACACGGTCATTTTCGGCAGCGCCGCGGGCGCCACGGCTGTCAACATCGAATCGGGCAGCCTCGTCTGGCGCACGGCGCCCCTGATCGACGACGAGATGTGCAACGGGCGCGGCGCGATCACGGAGAAGGAGATCTACCTCAATCTCGGCAACGGTCTGATCGTTGTCGATGCCGCGTCCGGCCGGATCGTGTCCGACCGGGCCGGCGCTGGAACATACTCCGCGGACCAGCTCCTCTTTCTCCTCGGCGA
>CAZUHB010000018.1:0-50469 GCA_964620445.1 uncultured Phycisphaerales bacterium | reverse complement strand
ACCGGGCCGGCGCTGGAACATACTCCGCGGACCAGCTCCTCTTTCTCCTCGGCGACGTCATCGCCCGCGTGACGTCCGACGCTCTGTGCGTGAGCTTCGATGCCGAGGGCATGTTGGAGCTCGCTCTCTCGCGGCAGGCCGATCCCTCCCGCTCCAAGGACGGCCGGGGCCGGTTCGACGATCTCGTGTTCATCGGCGACATGTACAAGCTCAAAGGTGATCTCGACCAGGCTCACGCCTTCTATTCCAAGGCCCTCGATCGCGCCGAATCCGCGGGGCCCGGTGCCTTGGCCCGGATCCGGACGCGCCTCTACCGCATCTGCATGGAGAACGGTTTCATCAATCTCGAGCGGGGGCGGCAGGGCCGCGCCATGGCCGCCTTCGGCAGGGCGGTCGCAAACGCCCGGACTCCGGCCGAAGATCTGCTCGCCTCGGTGGAGCTGGTCGATCTCTTTTTCGGAAGCAAGGACTGGGACGCGCTGAGCGGCTTGCTCGACCGCCTCGACAGCCAGTATCGGAACCGTCCCGTCGATTTCGAGGATCGTCTCGATCTCGGCGAAGCGGCCGTGGGTTTCTACACGGCGTTGGTTCGCTGCGATGCGGCCGAGGCGCGCGGCGATCAAGCGGAACGGCTCGCCTGCCTCCGCGGTATACTGGCCAGCTGGCCCGACGAGGATTTCGAGTACTCGCCGAACAGAGGCCGCGCCTGGGATTGGGCTGCAGACGAGATCGGCGCGATCATCCTTTCCGAGGGGCGCCGAATCTACGCCGCTTACGAGTCGGAGGCGGAAGAAGCCTTGAACAGGGCGCTCGCCGAGGAAAGCACCGACCTGCTGGCCAGCCTGGCGCACCGCTTTCCGAACGCCCGTGTGGCGACCAGGGCGGTGCTCGAGAGGGCCCGGCTTCTGCTCGCCCGGCAAGACGCTGCCGAGGCCTACCGGGCGCTGTCCGAGCTGGCGGGCCGATCCAGCGGCTCCGACACGCTGCCTCACATCCACTATCTGATGGCGCTCGCCTCCGAGAAGGAGGGGAACCAGGAACTGGCGTCGGCGCTCTTCGACAAGATCCGCCGGTTTCACAGCCACGTCCCGTCGCTGTGGGAGGAGGGTGTGACCTACGGACAGCTCATTCGAGACGAATCCCCCCGCGAGGCGGCTGTCAAGACGTTCCCCAGGCTGCCGCGCGCGCCCATGAGCGATTCGGAATTCGAATTCGATTCCGACTCTGTCGAGCTTCTCGATGTCCACTGCGCGGGCTCCACCGCTCTCGACGGGCGCGTTCTGCTCCGACTCACGAATCCACGGCGCCTCGCTTTCGTCGATTTCATCCATTCCGAGACGCTCTGGGAGCGGCGGCTGAACCAGAAGCAGACCGGCGACACGCGATGGGTTCTTCTCGCCGGCCGGACGCTGGCGATCTGCTATACGGAGTCGATCATCGGTCTCGATCTCGAAACGGGCCGGCGGCTCTGGGAGCGCAGTTTCGAATCGTGGCTCGTCGAGGTCGATTCCGGAATGGGCCTGCTCAAGATCGTGCGCTCCTTCTTCGACGATAATGTCGACAACCAGAACGTCTCGATCACCGAGTGCATCAATCCGTCGACAGGCGCCACCCTCTGGAGGAGGGAGCTCGCCCAGTGCCCCGATATCCAGCTCGTCCCGTCGAGAGAGACCTTCGCCTCGATCGTGGGCGGCACGTCCCTGCTCGTCCTCGATGCGCTCACCGGATCGGCCTTGCACCGCATCGACACCGATTACGAATCCCTACGGCCGGCGCCGGTCGAGCCGCCCCCGGGCCGGCTCTTCGTCTACGCCCGCGAGAAGACAACACGGCGATGGATTCTCATGGGGATCGACACCGTTCTGGGCGACATTGTCTGGCGGTTCCCGCTCGGGAGCCGGTCGCCCCCGGCGGACGGCGCGATGCGTGTCGAATCCGACCTGCTCGTCCTCTCCGACGGAGACAGGCGCAAGGGCGGCCAGAAAACCCTTTATCTCATCGACACGGCAGAGGGCGTCGCGCGGAAGACTTTCCAGCTCGCTCCCCAGGACGTGCTCTTCGCGGGCGCCGACAACGATCTGGGTGGAACATCGTGCCTCTACGTTCACCCCGTGCGGATCGGCCGGGACCTTTCCGTCTCGGCGCTCGATGTTTCCATGGGCGGCTGGCGGTTCGAGGATAGCATCCTCGAGGTGACAGCCAACGGGGGGCGGTACCCCACGGTGCAATCGGGCCTCTATGGGGCGGACGGTATCGTGGTGCCTGTCGATTACTCTCCTTCCCGCCGCGATCAGCCTCTGATCGGCCGGATCTTCTTCGTGGATGGTCGAACCGGAGAGGTGACCTACACGCGGGATACCCATCTGCCGCAGAAGTTCGGCTCCAAGGGGCTGATCCGTCGGCTCGGACTCCAGGTCGCACTCAGAGACGAAGGCCTTCTCATTGCTTCAGCCAACCGGTTGATCTGTATTCGGGGGACCAAACGATGACCCGACAGCTGGGACTCTTTCCCTTTCGCGGCGCCCTGATTGCCCTTCTTGCAGCGGGAGTTCTTTTCTGCACGGCACCCGTGGGCGACCTCGCCACGGCCCAGGACGGCGAGCGGCCGGCCGAGCGGCCAGCGTCAAAAAAGGATGGGGAAAAGGACAACGACGAACCGATCCTGCCCGAGGATTCGTGGAAGGACGATCCGGTCTTCCTGGCGATCACTGCCGGGCTCGACTATCTCGCCCTTCACCAGAATCGGAACGGGTCCTGGGACGGCGACATCGGCTTCAAGCTCAACTCGGACTACGAGGTGGAGCGGGCGTCGGCGCCCCACGTGGGAGTGACGGCCCTGGCGGGGATCGCTTTTCTGGCGGGCGGCCACCTGCCCGAGCGGGGCCGCCACGGCAAGACCGTTTCCAAGACGATCGATTTTCTGCTCGGCTGCGTCAACGACGAGGGCTATGTCACGCGCTACGGATCGCGCATGTACAGCCATGCCTTCGCCACCCTCTTTTTGGCCGAGGTCTACGGCATGACGCGCCGCTCCGACGTGGAGCGCAAGCTTCAGGAATCGATCACGCTCATCGTGAAATGCCAGAACAAGGTCGGCTCGTGGCGCTACAAACCCTTCGCCCCGGAGTCGGACATGTCGGTCACCGTCTGCCAGCTCATGGCGCTCCGCGCCGCGCGCAACGTGGGCATCAAGGTGCCCAAGTCGACGATCGACCGGGCGATCCAGTACGTGCTGCGCTCCTATGTCGACGCGTCCGAGGCGCGGCGCCACCAGCTCTATTACGGTCGCGAACGCTACTATAGGGTCGACGAGGGAGCGTTCTACTACCAGGTCTACGAGAACGGTTCCTCCGCCGGGATGCGCTCCTCCTTTTCGCTCACCGCCGCCGGGGTGACCTCCCTCTTCAACGCGGGCGAGTATTCGGAGCGGCGTCTCGCCAAGAGCCTCGAATATCTCGGAATCAACCAGGACATTGTTTCCTCCGACTACCACCAGCACTACTTCTACTGGTACGGTCACTACTACGCGGTGCAGGCGATGTACATCGCGGGTGAACCGTGGTGGTCGCGTTACTGGGAAAAGATCTCGCGCGAGCTCCTCAAAAACCAGCGGTCGGACGGCCACTGGGACAACTACGTCGGTCCGGGCGAGAATTTCGCCACGGCCGTTGCCACGATCATTCTCCAGGTTCCCATGGGGTACCTGCCCATTTTCGAGAGATGAGGACGGAGATTTGAATCCTGAAGAGATCCATCGAAACCTGACTGGGCGGCTCGAAAAATCGCTGGCGAGGTTGAGAAATCTCTACGTGGCGAACGGCCTGGCCCAGATCGCCGTGAGATTGTTCATCCTGCTGGTGGTTCTCTTTCTTCTCGACTACTCGATGGCCCTGCCCCGTACGGTTCGCGCCGTGCTTCTCGCGATATCCACGGGTTATCTGCTTTTTACCGTCTGGCGTCTCCTGTTCTATCCCTTGCGGCGGAGCGTCACTGTCGCCGATCTGGCCCTGGCCGTGGAGAGGCGCTTTCCCGATTATGACGGGCGGCTCATTTCGGCGATCCAGAGCGCCCGGCTGAATGACGCCGACCTCCGCAACCAATCTCGGCCGCTGATCGAGGCCTCCCTTCTCGAGACGCATCGCACCCTGGCCGAACGCGAGTGGGGGGGGCTCTTCAACACGAGCAGGATCAGACGCGCCGGATGGGCCGGCGCGGGACTGATCATCCTGATCGTCGCCTTCAGCGCCTGGCAGCCGGCGCTGGCCGGGGTGGGCCTGGCGCGCATGGTGGGCGGCGGCTTGGAGTGGCCGCGAAAGACCACGCTTCTCGTCGCCATCGAGAGCGACGCGGCCCAGTGCATCGTCGACGACGGATCCGACGAGAGGGGAGAGCAGTCTGTCATTGTGGCCGAGGGTGCCTCCTTGCCCGTTCGCATCAGCGTCGAGGGCCGCGATCCGGGCGAAGTCGAGATCGTTCAGGTCCGCGAGGGCGATCGCCGCACCGGTGGCGGAACGTTCGCCACGGCGGCGGTGCGGCGTGCGAAGGGCCAGTACCGGACCAGGATCCGCGATATCAAGAGCAGCATGACCTTCAGGGCGCGGGGCGGCGACGACAGCGGCCGCGGCAGGGAGGTGACCGTGTCGGTGGTGGCGCTTTCCGAGGTGTCGGGCACGCGCATCGTCTATCACTTTCCCGAGTATCTGGGCCTCGAGCAAAAAGTGGAGCAGTCGGCCGAGATCGAGGCTCCCGAGGGAACGCGCGTGGAAATCGAGATGACGCTCACCTGCCCGTCCGATCGCGCCGAGCTCATCCAGATCGCCGACGGCGTGGAGAAAAGCTCTCCGCTCCGTCCGGCCGGGGACGATCCCCTCATCCTGCGGCACACCATGGTGGTGGCGAAATCCGGTTTTTACCGCGTGGACCTCTGGAACGATCTCGATTTCAAAACCCTCGACGCACCGGTCCACTCGATCATCTGCCATCGAGACGAGGCACCGCGCATCAAGGTGCTCAGCCCGCGGCGCAAGGAAATCGACGTCGTGCCCGACGGCGTGGTCCCCTTTCTGGCCGTTGCCGAGGACGACTACGGCCTGAGCCGCGTGGGGATCCAGTACAAGGTGGCCGGTTCGGGCAAGGAAGAGATCATCGATTTCGCGGGCGGCGATCTCGACCCGTCCGCTGGCGAATCGCAGCACGTATCGCGCCACGTCATGGACTTGCAGATGAGACAGTTCTCCTTTGACGAGGGCCGCCGGCGCCTGGTGGAACGCGACTCGATCATCTACTCGCTTTTCGCCGTCGACAAGCAGCCCGACGAGCAGAGAGGGCGCACCGTCACCGGAACGTGCGTGATCGATATCGTGAGCGAAAGCGAGAAGATCAGGCTGCTCACCGAACGGCAGATCAGGCTGCGCCGCGACATCAGGCGGCTCTTGACGCAGCAAGAGGAACGGCGTGCGCGGGTGGCCGAAACCCTGAGCGACGCATCGGGCGACGGGGGGGATGACGCCGTCAAGGAGCAGACCTTGCTCTTTCTCGAGATGGGCCAGAACCAGCTCTCCACCGGTTTTGGCTCGGCCACGCGCGAATTCGCGAGCCTTTTCAACGAGTATCTCTTCAACAGGATCGACAACTCCACCGGCGCGGCAGCGCTTCTGGGAAGGGTGCTGGCGATCCGCGAGGCGGCGCCGCCTGCCGAATATTTCGATCCCTCCCTCTATCTCCCCCTGGGCGAAGAGCTGGCCGGCGGCGCCTTCGGCGAGATGGACGTGATGGAACGGCTTTTCGGCATGCTCGACGTGTCGCTCAAGCTGTCGGAGGAACTCTCTCCGCGCGCGGCCGGCCACCTCGCGGCCGCGGTCGTGGCCGCCGACAAGGAGTCCAAACTCGCCAAACTGACACTGGCGCACGAGGATCAGAAGCGGATCGTTGATCTGCTGCGCCATCTGCTCGACAGGATCGCCGAGTGGGAGGATTTTCAGGAGCTCCTCCAGATGATGCGCGATATCGTGGACGACCAGGAAAACCTCAACAAGCGGACGAGGGAGTGGATCAGGAAGTAGATTTCGAGCCCCATGAGGGCGGGAGCAAACCGATGGCCTGGAAAAGACTGATAGTCGCTCTCTCGATCGGCGTGATCGTGTGTGCGCCGAACCTCGACGGGCAGGAGAACTCCAAGACTCTCGACAAGCTCGTTCGCGATCAGGAGATGATCCGCCTGCGCCTGGAGCGGATCGAGGAGATGATGGGCCGTCTGATGCGTAAGTACGAGGCCGAGGGCGGCCGGCGGAACGCGGACCTCATTCTCAAGGCGCGACAGCAGCTCAAAGAACGCGATATCTACGGCAGGCTCGAAACGGTCGAGGCCCTTCTGGGCGAACGCCGTCTTCAGGTCGTGGAGGAACAGAGGGCGCTGAGCGAGGACCTGGCCGACATCTTCGCCATCTTGCAGGACCGCAGCGATCTCGAACGGCTCCAGGAGATGCTCGCTTCTCTCGAGGAAGGAATATCCAAGACGGCGGAGCTTGCCAGGGAGCAGGAGAGGATCCTCTCCGAAACGCGCCAGCTCAATCACAATGCCGACGAGTTCCTCCGCCAGGCGCTGAACCAGGTGAAGGGTCTCTTGAAAAAGCAGAAGGCGCTCAGCGGCGCGACGCGCAGGGCTGCCGAAAAAGAGGCAGAGGCGCAGAGCCTTCTCGACCTCGCTCGCAGCCTCGATGCCCTGGCCGATCGTCAGGGTGCGCTGGTTCAAAAAACACTCGACGCGATTTCCGAGCGGGCCGGCGCCGCCGCCGAACAGCTCGAGCAGGCCGTGCGCGAGCAGGAATCCCTTTCACGCCGCCTCGAAAAGCTTGCCGACGAAACGGGCGAGAAGGATCATTCCGAGCAGAGGTTGAACGAGTTCCTGCGGCAACAGATTGCGGCGAGCGAATCCTTGCGCGCCGCTGCCGAAGCCCTGGCCGCCGGTGAGAAGGAGCGGAGCGCACAAAAGTCGGCCCAGGAATCCCTGCGCGCCGCGGCCGCCAAGATGGCCGAAACGGAGCGGGCGATCGACGAGGGCCGCATCGACGACGCGATCCGCGGCGCGAAGGAAGCGGCACAGAACGCCCGTTCCGCTCTCGAAAAACTCGGCGAAGGGGGCGATGGCCGCCTGGCCGAGGAGCAGGAAAAGATCGCCGAGGAGGCGGAGGCGCTCCGCGAGGAGATGGGGGCAAAGGCCGAGAGCGAACAGGCGAGGCCTGAAGCATCGAAGATGAAGTCGGCAATGGAGAAGCTGAGCGAGGCGACCGGAGCGGCGCGCGATGCGGGTCAGTCCCTCAAGGAGGGGTGCGACGCGAACGCAATGGCCCAGGAGCAGAAAGCGGAGCGCAATCTCAGGGAAGCGGCCGACGAGATGCGGCGCGCCTGGCAGAAGGGGATCGGGAAACGCCGCGAGGAGACGGGCCGCCAGGCCGACGAGCAGAACGCCCTCAGCCGCGAGACACGCGATCTGAACAAGAAGCTCGAAGCCGCCGAGGACCTTCTCGCCGCGAAGGACGAAGCCGACTCCGAAGGAAACCTCGCGCAGGAAAAGCGAAAGGCCGCCGAAGCCGCCGAGAAGATGTCGCGCGCCGAGGGGCAGCTGAGGCAATCGGCCCCCCAGCCGGCGGGCGCGGAGCAAGCGCAGGCCGAATCGGCGCTGCAAGATCTGGCCGAGATGCTCGAGAAGAAGACGGCCGAGGCCGCGGCGCAGAAGAGCGATTCGATGAGCCCCGAGGAGAAGGCGTCCAAATACGACGAGCTCGCCGGGCAACAGAAGGAGCTCGAGGAGCGGACGCGCGATCTCATGAAACGGCTGAGAGAACTGCCGGACAAGAAACCCCTGAGCAGCCTTTCGCAGGCGGCCGACAACATGAATTCGGCGTCGAGCGAACTCGACAACCAGCAGGGGGACATGGCCGAACAGGATGAGGAGGACGCCCAGAAATATCTGGAGAGGGCTCTCCAGCAGATGAAGCAGGAGAAGCAGAAATACCAGAGCATTCAGCAGCAAGAAGTCCTCTTCCGCGTGCTGCAGGAGCTGGAAGAGCTCAAGAAGGAACAGGATTCGATCAACACGACCACGGTCGACTTCGATCTCGAGCGCGCCGGGAGCCCTTCGCTCAGGCGTTCGCAGAAGAAGAAACTCCGCGACCTGGCCGGCCGGGAGGATTCGATCCGCGACAGGACGGTGACGGTCAAGGAGAAGATCGAGGAGGACGGTTCGACCGTGTTCAACTGGGTGCTCGACCGGAATCGCGACGATCTCGACGAGGTGGTCGAAGCGCTCAAACAGTACCAGTCGGACGCGGTCGTCCAGACGATCCAGAAGGATATCAGCGTCCGTTTCGAGGAGTTGATCGCCTCGATGCGGGAAGAGATCAAGCGGCGCCAGAATGCGCCCACCGGAGAACCCCAGGAATCTCCCAACGCCCAGCCGCCGCTCATCCCGCCGGTGGCGGAGTTGATCATGATCAAGACGATGGAGGAGGGCGCCCAGCGGCGCCTCGAGGAGTTCATCATCGACAATCCCGACATCGACGAGAAGGGCGCCAATCCGATCGAGCGGGAACTCCTGAAAAGGCTGGCCAGCGAACACGCGGCCATCACCGAGCTATTCCAGGAAATCTTGACGCGTTTCCAGAGTGAAGCCCAGAGTGGAGAAAAGAAATGAAGCTCAACAGAGTTTTGGACCTCTCTCGGATCAGGCGGCTGGCCGCGATCGCTTGTGCGGCGATCGTTTTCGTTTGCGTCCTGTCGGGCGCGCTCCACGCCCAGAAACAGCCGACCGAGGAGGAGAGCCGCCTGGCCGAGCTGATCGACAAGATCAAGGAGGGCATGCGGACGATCGACGAGAATCTGAACGAGGTCGGCGCGGCGCGCGTGGCCGAGGAGAAGACCGTCCCCGCCATCCTGAACGAGACCCGCCGCCGGCACCAGCAGGTGGTCCGCGATCTCGAGGAGCTGATCCGGAACATCAAGTACTCGCCATGAAGCGCTTCGGGAGGCGGCCGGGGGTCGCAGTCGAAACCGCAGCAGCAGCAGGGCGAGCAGAACAACCAGAAGCGCAACGACGCGGAGTCGGACGACGAGCTGAAAAAGAACCCGAACCAGAACGGGCAGAAACCCAAACAGCAGGAAGGTCAGGATAATCCCGAACATGGCGGTCCCGACTCGAAGCAGGCCGAGCAGCAGGATCGGAATCGCCGGAAACCGGACAAGGATCCGGAGAGCATCGACCACGTGGACATCTCCGGCCGGTGGGGGCTCCTCCCGCCCAAGGTTCAGGAGGAGATTCTCAACTCGAACGTGGAGGATTTTCCCCAGAAGTACCGTAAATGGCTCGAGGAGTATTACCGCCGGGCAGGAAACAAGAAATAGCCTTCGGGGGGCAGCGGGGTGAGACAACTACTAATCGGCGCACTCTTCCTGTCGACCCTTGCGGTCGCGCTCCAGGACGGTCATGCGCTCAATCGGCAGACGAAGGGCGATACGGACGATTCGCAGCAGCGGGTCTCGGCGTCCGATCCGGAACTTCTGCGCAAGGTCCACGGCATCGTCGCGGAGGGGCACCGGTATCTGGCGGAGCGGCAGAACAAGGACGGCTCTTTCTCGATCGACGCCAACGATCTCTCGGCGAGCGCGCCGCTCGCGGTGACGGCGCTCGCCTGCCTCTCGTTCATGGCGGGCGGCTCCACACCGGAGAGGGGCGAGTACAGCCGCCAGCTGCGCGACGGCCTCTCTTACCTCTGCAAGGCGTGCAACGAGCGGGGCGAACTCGTCGATGATCGCGACTCGACGTCGAAGATGCACGGCCAGGGTTTCGCCCTTCTCGCCCTGGCCGAGGCGTACGGCATGTACGGGATCAGCGACCGATCGGTCGACCGCAAGAGGCTCGGGGAGGTGATCAGGAAGAGCGTGGCGCTCATGTCCGAGATCCAGACCGAGGTGGGCGGCTGGTACTATGACGCGAAGAAGGCCTCCGATCACGAGGGATCGATCACGATCTGCATCATCCAGGGCCTGCGTGCCGCGCGCAACGCGGGCGTTCACGTCGATCGCACCGTGATCGACAAGGCGGTCGACTACGTGCGCCGCTCCCAGAAGAAGAGCGACGGTTCCTTTCGCTACCGGCTCAACTTCGACAAGACCTCTTTTGCGCTCACCGCGGCTGCCGTGGCCACGCTCAACGCGAGCGGCGATTACGATTCGGACGCCATCGATCTGGCCATGGAGTACATGCTCAAGAAGGACCCCGTGCTCAACCACGTGTCCCACTTCAAGGACCAGTACCCGCATTACGCCCGGTTCTATTCGGCCCAGGCCTACTACCATTACCGGGACCGGAGCAGCTTCGAGCGCTGGTTTCCGAGGCTGGTCGAGGAAGCATCCCTGATGCAGCGCGACGACGGGTCCTTCGGCAACCCGCAGTTCGGCCCGGTCTACGCCACGGCCACGGCAACGCTCACCCTCCAGATCCCCTTCGGCTACCTGCCGATCTTTCAGCGCTAGGACAAGTCGCGGCGATTTCGTTGCCGTACCGGCCTCGATCGATCCATACGGTCGAATTGTCGGATTGTCTTCGCATTCTTGGCGACGGCGCAAAAAAAAGGGGTTCTTCGGCCTCGGTCTTCGTGAAAAAGTGCATCGGCCGATGCCCTCCTTCGAGGTAGAATCTTTCTCGCTGTCCACTGTTGAAGAAATGGAGGATGTTCATGCGAGACGTTTCTGGCAAGGCGAGGACCTTGCGCACGGCCGAGGCGACGGCGACCCTGAAGATCAGTCCGGCCACGATCGAGATGATCAGGAAGGGTGAGATCCCCAAGGGCGATCCCCTGCCCGTGGCGAAGGTGGCCGCGATCCAGGCAGCCAAGAACACGAGTACCATAATTCCGTACTGCCACCCGATTCCGGTCGAGTTCGTCGGTGTCGAGTTCACGGTGGGCGAGGACAGGATCGACCTGTCGGTCACTGTGAAGGCGATCTACCGCACTGGTGTCGAGATGGAGGCGCTCACCGCCGCGTCGGTGGCCGCGCTCACCATCTACGACATGACCAAGATGCTCGACGACGAGATGGAGATCGTCGGCCTCCGCCTGCGGGAAAAGAAGGGGGGCAAGTCCGATTTCAAGGAACGGTTCGATGAACCGCTTCGCGCGGCGGTGCTCGTGGCGTCCGATTCCGTTTCGAACGGCCAGAAAATCGACCGCGCCGGCGGGGCGATCAAGACCCGGCTCGAGGATGAAGGGCTCGACGTGGTCGAAACGCTCGTGGTGGCTGACGAGGAGGAGGAGATCGAGAAAGCGCTCGTCGACTTCGCCGACACGCAGGGTTTCGACCTGGTCGTCACAACGGGCGGTACAGGACTCGGCCCGCGCGATGTCACGCCGGAGGCTCTGAGCGGGATCTTCGACAAGGAACTCCCCGGCGTGGCCGAGACGATGCGCTCTTACGGCCAGGAGAGGACGCCGCGCTCCATGCTGTCCCGCGGGAAGGCCGGCATCCGCGGCTCGACGATCATCGTGTCCCTGCCCGGCTCGACGCGCGCCGTGTCCGAGTCGCTCGACGCGCTCTTCCCGGGGATCCTCCATTCCTTCCACATGATGCGCGGCCACGGTCACACCGAGGAGAAGGAGAATCGCGATGCTTGAGATCGACGCCGCCCTGAAGATCGTTCTCGACAACACACCGGTGCTCCGCTCCGAAACGGTGGATCTCGACCGCGCCCTCGGTCTCGCCCTCGCCGAGGATCTCCTTTCGCCCGAACCGATTCCGCTCTTCGACTCGTCGGCCATGGACGGCTTTGCGGTGCACAGCGGCGACGTGGCCGGTGCTGACGAACAGAATCCCGTGACCCTGAAGATCGCGGCTCTCAGCCGGGCGGGCGAACCCTACACCGGGCCGGTACCGGAAGGAACGGCGGTCAAGATCATGACGGGCGCGGTGGTCCCATCCGGTGCGGACGCCGTGGTGATGAAAGAGTACGTCGACGAGCAGGCCGGGACGATCCTCGTGAAACGCGCCGCTCTCCGGGGCGACCACATCCGCCGGAGGGGAGAGGAATTCGCGGAAGGACAGACAGCGCTCGATGCGGGCACACTGGTGACCCCTCCGGTGATCGGACTGCTCGCCACGCTCGGATTCGGTGCGATCGCCGTCCGTCCCAATCCGGCCGTATCGATCATCGTCACGGGCAGCGAGTTGAAGTCCCCGGGCGAGGAACTGAAGAGGGGTCAGATCCGCGACGCGAACACGCCCGCGCTCGTTGCCGCCCTGCGTGCCATCGGTATCGAACCGGTCTCGGCGGAGCGCGTGGCCGACGACGGAGGCACGATCGCCTCGAGACTGGCCGCCGCGCTCGAAAGCTCTGACGTGACGATCACCGTGGGGGGGGTGTCGGTCGGCGATTTCGACCTGGTCAAGGACGTGGCCGAGGAAATCGGTGTGGAAACCCTCTTCTGGCGGATCGCCATGAAACCGGGCAAGCCGAACTATTTCGGGAAGAAAGGCGACTCGCTTCTCTTCGGTCTTCCGGGCAATCCGGTTTCGGCTCTCGTTTCTTTCCACCAACTGGTCAAACCCGCCTTGCGCGCCATGGCCGGACGGACCGCCGGTGACGAGGACGGCCTCGGCAGAGCGTGCCTCGTTAGCGAACTCAGAAAAAGAACGCACCGTCTCGAATTCGTCCGCGGCCGGCTCGGTCGCAACGACAGGGGAGAGATGAACGTTTTGCCGCTGCTGGGCCAGGAGTCGCACAAGCTCGGTGCTCTGGCCCGCGCCGACTGTCTCATCCTCTTTCCGCAGGACGTGAATTTTCTCGAGGCGGGATCGATGGTCGACGTCGAGACGCTCGATTGGAGCACGCCATGAGAACTGAAGAAGGACGCGTTGTGGCCATCTCGATCAGCGCCGAGAAGGGAATGCGCAAGTCGAACGTGAACGAGGCGACCCTCATCGAGGACTGGGGAATCGAGGGCGACGCCCACGCCGGCCCCGGCCACCGTCAGGTGAGCTTTCTCGCCCTGGAGAGCATCGACACGATGCGCGCCAAGGGCCTCGACGTGAATCCCGGCGATTTCGCCGAGAACATCGCCACCGAGGGCCTGGCGGTCGCCTCGATCGAGATCGGACGCACGGTGATGATCGGCCAGGCGCGGATCGAAATCACCCAGATCGGCAAGGAGTGCCACGACCGCTGCGCCATCTTCGAGCAGGCCGGCGACTGCGTCATGCCCCGCGAGGGTGTGTTCGGCCGCGTCTTGAAGGGCGGAACGGTGCGCGTCGGCGACAGGGTTGTGATCGGCGACAGGTCGTGATCGGCGACAGGGTCGTGATCGAGCCCGACGATCAGCGGTAGCCCAGGACGTCCCGGTAGACGCGCGCTACGGCAGCCGGGCTGTCCTGACAGAGGTAGTGGCCGAGGTGCTCGAAACCTCCGTAGGGCTGGGTATAGGGAAGGATCTCCACGTAGAGCAGGCCTACCGGTCCGGTGTGAAAGGCCAGGTTGTAGTCGAAGCTGAGGTTCCGTTGCTCCATGAGGAGGCTCAGCGCACCGGTCATCTCGCGCAGGGCGGCTGCCAGGCCGTTCAGCGCCGCCTGATCGAGGTGGTGCAGATGTTCTCCCGCGTCGCGGGGCGGCACGATCACCGCCTCGAGCGGCCGCCGCATGAAGGGTGAAACGATCGCGCTCACACCGCCCGGATACTCGGCCACGATCAGATCGGGACGGGCCGCCTTCCGCAGGTGGTTCGCGAAGGCGATCCCCTCCTTTTCCAGAAAGTCGCGGTCCTCGGCGATCCGCCGGGGCAGGACCGAGAGGTGGGCGACTTGCTGGTGGCCGTGCTCGACCGATCCGCCGACCTTGAAACCCCTGTTCTTCATGATGGCCACGAAGCCGGCATGGTCCTCGCCGGAGCGCGGGTATCCAGCCGCCTTGCCGTGAAGCAGAAACTCCTCGAGCGTGGCGAGCCGGGCGAAGACGACCTCCAGATCGTGGGAGCACATGTTGTGAAGGTCCGCTTCGTGAAGCGTGGAGCACCACTGCAAGAGATGGATACCGCGGTTCCCCTCGGCCTGCGCCGGTTCGAAGGGATAGACCATGGGAAAGAGGTTGGGCGTGATGAAGGTGCGATGGTCCTTGCAGAGGGGCGCCATGTCCACAACGGGTGTGAGCCGGCAATCGCACACGATGCACGACGTGAGGTCCCGGCCCGCCTCGGCATCCGATCCGGACAAGAGAGCGTCGTCCGCCTGAGTCGTCGAGCCGGCCGAAAGGGGCCGGGTGCGGCGCGACTCGGAGTAGGAGATCCATAAATCGGAACGGGGATCGTGAGCCGCGTGCGGATCGGGCTGGTAGCGCTCGGCGTCCGACGTGCGCACCACCGTCTCCAATTCCTCGTAGGAAGCGGTCTCGATCGCCTCGATGCGAACGATCTCGGCGAGCCGGGTCGGATCGAGCTGTTCGGCGCTCCTCTCTCCGTGCGCCATCAGCTGGTGGCGATTCCGTCGGTGGGCGACGAGGCGGAGCCGAACTCCTTCTTGGCGATGCGGCCGGCGAGAAAGGCTTCCCGGCCGGCGATGCAGCCGTGCTTCATGGCCGTCGCCATGCGCACCGGATCGTCTGCGAGCGCGATTCCCGTGTTCAGCAGAACGCCTCCGGCACCGAGTTCCATGGCAATCGCCACGTCCGACGCCGTTCCCACGCCCGCGTCCACCACGATCGGCGCCTTCACGTTTTGCAGGATGAGTTTCATGTTGATCGGGTTGAGAATGCCCTGCCCGGATCCGATCGGCGATCCGAGCGGCATGACCGCCGCGGCGCCGACGTCCTCGAGCTTGCACGCCATGATCGGATCGTCCGAGGTGTACACGAGAACGGTGAAGTTCTCCTTCACCAGGACGCGCGTCGCCTCGAGGGTCGCTTCCAGGTCCGGCAAGAGGGAGATCTTGTCGCCCAGCACCTCCAGCTTGATCAGGTCGGAGATCCCCGCCTCGCGCGCCATGAACGCCGTGCGGATCGCCTCGTCGGCGGTGTAGCACCCGGCCGTGTTCGGAAGGAGCGTGTACCTGTCCCGGTCGATGTAGTCGAGAAGCGATTCGCCCTCGCCGGTCAGGTTCACGCGCCGCACCGCCACCGTGACGACCTCGGTACCCGACGCCTCGAGCGCGTCGGCCATGAGCTGGAATGTCTCGTACTTGCCGGTGCCCACGAAGAGGCGCGATTTAAAGGTGTAATTTCCGATCTGAAGGGGTTTGTCCTTCATGGCACTATCCTCCTCCCACGAAGGTCACGATCTCGATCCGGTCGCCGTCGGCGACGCTCACCGTATCGAACTCGTCCTTGCGGATAATTCTCTTGTTTACTTCCACTGCCATGGCCGGGGACTTGATCGCCAAGAACTCGACGAGTTCCCGGACCGTCATTGTTTTCTCCAGATCCTTTGCCTCACCGTTGAGAGTGATCGTGATCGTCATTCGCCGGCTCCTGTGAGCTCCTTGAAGCGCCCGTTGTTCCGGAGACCTTTCAGATCGGGATCCCGGAGAGCCCAGGCGCGGGCCAGGTTCATTCTGAGAGGCCTGACGGACTCGCCGAAATGCCTCTCCAAGTAGTCGAGAGCCTTCTGTTTTTCTCCGACGAGGAGAAAAAGGCAAGCTTTATTATAGAACTGCTCCGGATATTCCTCAACAGCGGCTCCGATCTTCAGAGCGGCGGCCTTGTGTCCCGCTCTGGCCAGAACGAGGGCGCGCGCCATCTGCACCTCGGTGAGCTCGGGCGCGAGGCGGACCGCCTCGGCAACGAGGCGTTCGGTGCGAGAAGGATTGCCGCTCGTAAGTGTTTCGATCGTTGCGAGTTGTAAAAGGCCGAGCGCCTGTGAACGCTCTGCCGCCTCGATCATCTCGTCATACGCGCCGAATCCCTCCCTCTCCCTCGCTCCCCTGTACTCGCTCAAAAGATCCTCGCAAATTTTGATTCCCTTGCCGACGCTCTGGCGCGCGATCGGGAAATCGCCGAGGTCGATCTCGGCCGCGCCGCGGACGAAGAGTGCCCGCACGGCGAGGTCGAGGTTTCTCCAGAGCATCGATTCCTGAACCACGTTGACGAAGTCGTCGAGTTGTGCAATCGCGGCCGAGGGATCGCCCGCATCGCTGCGCAGCAAGGAGCCGGATGTCATGGGAATACTCGACCGGACGCGATCGTCGATCGAGGCCAGCTCCTCGACGGTCGGAAAGTAGTTGCTGCGCGACTCATCCCGCCGGAGGGCGGTCGTGAGCTGCGTGAAGACGGTGCAGCAGGCAACCTCGCCGCCGCGGCGGCTCAGCTTCCATACGAAGTGCCACAAGCTGAATCGTCCGGTCACGAGCGCGTCGATCAGGGCGGTGTCCGAATCATAGGGCGCGATCGCGATCGCTTTCTTGTAGAAGGGCGTGCCGTCGCCGCCCTGGGCGGCAGTGAGCGCGCCCTCCAGCAAGAGAGCCCGCGCCCGAATGCTCTTGGCAAAATCGCCCGGCGTCTTTTCGAGCTCCGGCGGGAGCCGGTGCAGGTAGGAGCGCCAGATCTGTTTTTCCTCGTAGGCGATGAGCGCCAGGCCGAAAGAGGCTTCCGATTTCAAAATCAGCGCCCCCGTGGATCTGTCGTGGGCCAGCCGCTGGCTCACATCGAGGATGATCTCTTTCGCCTCGGACAGGTCCTTTCCGTATCGGATCAGTCCGTCGGCGACGTCGAGTTTGAGACCGGGATCGTCAGGCAGGAGGTGCGCCAGGCGCCGGCTCAGGGCGATGATGGCGTCGTAGTCGTGCATGCGGGACAGGTGGGTGACGAGCTTGGCGAGCGCAACCTCGGCCTTCTGCCGCACGAGCGGGGAGGGGGACAGGAGAGTGTCCGAGATCGTCTCGAAGGAACCGGGCAGGGCGCACTCCTTCAGGCTGTCGAGCAGAACCGGCACAAGGGTTTCCCCGATCCGGCCGGTGAGAACGAGGTCGTAACTCTCGGCGAGGCAGGCGGCCGCATTTTCCCGCTCCCCTCGGGCGAGGGCGCGCAGAGCTGCGGCCCGAAGCGGCCCGGGCAGGGTCGGAAGGGCGTCGAGGATGAGGCGGGTCTGGAACGCGGGGGCCGGCCTGCCCACGCCGTCGAGATAGGCTTTGCATTCGGGAAGCGACCCTCTCTTCAGCAATGAGCGCGCCCAGTCGAGCCCTTCCTCGTCCGACCGATCAGGGTGGTTGGCCAGAAAGCGTATCGCCTCCAGCCTGACGACCTGAGCGGGATTGCGGACATGGCGCTTCACGATCCCGAGGAGCGCGTCGTCCGGAATGCCGCGGCCAAGGAGCTTGAGGCATCCGGCCACTGCGAGAGGTCGAGAACTCGCGAGACCGCGACGCAATTCACGCTCCGCGTCGGCGCCCAGCTTGTCGAGCTGATTCATCGCCTTCTGGCGAACGATGTAAAAAGGCGATGCCAGGTCTTCGATGAGGGCGTCAAGTTCGTCCGACCCGTTTTTTTCCGGGGCGGGCCGCGTGGCGGCACCCGCTGATTCCATCGCGTGGAGCGGACTTGCCGGCACGAAGAGCAGGAAGATGAAAAAGGCCGGGACAAGGAGTATTTTTGACGGGCTGCACGAGGACGATGCGCGCTCGCAACGGCGCCGCTGACAGGCTGGAAGGCACGGTTGCGGCCGATCAGGGTTCGTCGATTTGTCCAAAAAAATAGGCAATTGCCTAACTTCCTCTCAAATAACGGGTTGAATTTTATTCAGCCATCGACCGCCTCCGGGGGCGCTCTCCGGACGCTCGCGTCCCTGAGGGGAAAGATTAACTGATTTCGGGAGAACAGGATAAGGAAAATTTCCACCGTGCCGCCGCACGTCCCTTCGGACGGTTACTTAATTTAATAAATAAAGCCTTGACGGTATTTGAAAGCGACTTTAGCATGGCCGGATGTAATAGACCGCTTTTGGTATAAGAAGCGGGGTCATTTGACCCGCTTTTTCTTTTACCAAGAAAGATGTTACGTCATGTCGGCGAAAAGGATCTCTCCCAGAGAGCCGCCGTGGCGTGGAAAACTGAAAAAGGTCGGCCCCAGACACCCGAGATCGGTGGAGGGGCTCGCTAGGATCGCGCGATGAACAGTGCAGAACTCCTGAGACTGATTGAGATCCTTCACAAGGAAAAGGATATCGACAGGGAGATCCTGTTCGAGGCGGTCGAAGGTGCGATCGCGTCGGCGATCAAGAAACGGCACAGTACCGAGGACGAGATCGAGGTCAAGATCGACCGATTCACCGGCGATATCGAGGTTTTCGAGGGTGAATATCTGGCCGAGTATCCTGACATGGGCCGTATCCAGGCTCAAACTGCCAAACAGGTCATCATCCAGAAGATCCGCGAAGCCGAGAGCGAGGTCATTTTCAGCGAGTACGAGAACAGAGCGGGCGAACTGGTCAACGGAACCGTTCAGCGCATAGAGGGGGGCAACGTCATCGTCAACCTCGGTCGGGCCGAGGGGATCCTCCCGCGCCAGGAGCGGATTCGGGGCGAAAATTATCAGCCGGGCGAGCGGATCAAGGCCTTGATCTACGACGTGATCAAATCGGGCCAGAAGGTCAAGATTCTCCTCACTCGAGCCAGTCCTGATTTCGTGATCAAGCTCTTCGAACTCGAGGTTCCCGAGATCGGAGAAAAAATCATCGAGGTCAAAGCGATCGCGCGCGAGGCCGGTTTCAGAACCAAGGTGGCGGTCTCGTCTTACGACATGCGCGTCGACTGCATCGGCGCTTGCGTGGGGATCCGCGGCACGCGGATCAAGTCGATCACCGACGAGCTCAACGACGAGCGCATCGACATCATCCGCTGGAACGATTCCTCGGAGGTGCTGATCATCAATGCGCTGCGGCCGGCCCAGATCCACTCGATGACCCTCGACGAGGAGACGGGAACCGCCAATGTTCTCGTGCCCGACGATCAGCTGTCGCTCGCCATCGGGCGCAAGGGCCAGAACGTGAGGCTTGCAACCAAGCTCGCCGGATGGGAGATCAAGATCCAGGGCCTGTCGGAATCGACTCTCGGTGAGGGCGCATCGTCTGAATCGAAGGAGGAGGATCCGGAAGTCACCGCAGCGCGCGAGGCCCTGCTCCAGGGAACGAGTCTCGAGGCGATCTACTCGAAGGAGAAAAAAACAACGGCTGCAGAACCAGCCAAGGAGCCATTAACCGAATCATCGCCAGCAGAAGACGCCGACGCGGACGTCGAAGACGCCGACGCGGAGGTCGAAGATGCCGACGCGGAGGTCGAAGATGCCGACGCGAAGGTCGAAGATGCCGACGCGGACGTTGCTGAAGTAGACACTGAAACTGCTGACGACGATCAAACTGATTCCGGCGAAGAACTCGCTGATGGCGAAGAACTCGCTGATAGGGAAGAACCTGCCGAAGACGCTGACGCGGACGTCGAAGACGTTGACGCGGACGTCGAAGAAGGCGACGGGCAAGGTTCGGTCGAACGCTCGCGTTCGAAAGAAGAATAGTGCGCCAGTCCAGGAGGCCAGAAACTTTTGAGACTTCACGAACTCGCCAAAGAGTTGGGTGTCACCAGCAAGGAGCTTCTCGCGCAGGTGCGGGAGATCGGCCTCAACGTGAAGAGCCACTCCTCCAATCTGGAAGCCGGAGAGGAGTCAATCCTTCGCTACGCGATGAAGGAGATCCTGGACGAGCGCAAAAAGAAGGAAGAGGAAGAGGCAGCCAAGAAAGAGGCTGAGAAAGCGGCCAAGTCCGCGAAGAAGGCTTCCAAAAAGAAGACCAAGAGGAAAACAGAGGCCGAAGCCGATTCCGAATCCACCGCCGATGCCGTCGCCGTGATGGAACCGGAAGCGGATGAGTCGGCCGCTGTCGAGGCCGGGATCGAGCCGGCTGCCGCTGGTGAGACCGACGAAATCGCCACCGAAGATGGCGCCGTTGCCGTCGAGGAGAGCCTCGTCAAGGAGGCGGAAGCTGCCCCAGTCGCCGAGGAAGATTCCCTCGCCGAAACCACCGCCGACGAAACCCCCGTGGCGGAACCGGAAACTCCGTTAGCAACCAAGGATGATGAAGGCGAAGCTCCTCCCGAGAAGAAGGAAGCTGACCCGTCGTCTTCCACACCGGCCAAACCGCCGCTGAAAAAGCTCAAGAAGATCGCCCGCCGGAAGCCGACCGCCACGATTCTCGGACGGATCGAACTCCCTTCGGCAGCGCTCGAGGCGCACAAGAAGGCCAAGGAGAAAAAGCGCAGGGAAGATCTCCCCGCCGCGAAACGGAAAGGTCCGGAAAAGAAAAAAGAGTCGGAACCGCCCATTTTCACGATCGAGAAGTCGGCCAAGACGGCACGCGAAAAAGAAGATCCGGCCGCCTGGTCGGACGAGAAGGCGAAGCGGAGTATCAAGCCGAAGCAGGCTGCCTTCGACCACTCCGAGATCGAGGACGATCCGCTCCTCCAGGGTATTCGCATCAGCCACTGGGACCGACACTACAAGCGGAGGCGGCCCGTTTTCAGGCATGGACGCAGCCAGAAGAAATTCAGGAGACCCGCGGCGCATCCCGATCGTCCGGTCGACGTGGAAGTCCCGATCGCACTCAAGGATCTGTCCCAGCTGTCCGGCATCAAGGCCCAGGACATCCTCATGGCCCTCATGAAGCGGGGCGACATCGTTCACATCAACTCCGTTCTCGAAGAAGAGGCCGTTCTTCAGATCGCAATGGATTTCAACCGGGAGTTCAACATTTCGCAGATGAAGGACGAAGAGGAAGTCTTCATGGAGGAAGTCGCCGGAAGCGAGGAGGTCGCCGAAGGGACCGCTCTGCCCCGTCCGCCGATCGTGACCTTTCTCGGTCACGTGGACCACGGCAAGACATCGCTCCTCGATTCGATCAGAAAGACCGATGTGGTGTCCACCGAGGAAGGCGGCATCACGCAGCATATCAGCGCTTACCAGGTCACCACGGCCAGGGACGCCGTGGTCACTTTTCTCGATACGCCCGGCCACAAAGCGTTCACCGAGATGCGCGCCCGCGGCGCGAACGCCACCGACATCGTGGTTCTCGTGGTGGCCGCCGACGACGGTGTCATGCCCCAGACCGAGGAGGCGATCGCCCACGCGAAGGCCGCCGAGGTCCCCATCGTGGTCGCCATCAACAAGGTCGACAAGGCGAACGCCAATCCCCAGCGTGTCCGGCAGCAGCTCTCGGGCGTCGAGGTCATGACGGAAGATTGGGGCGGTGAGGTGGGTTGCGTCGAGGTGTCGGCCACGAAAGGCACCGGACTCGACGAACTTCTGGAGCGGCTTGCGCTGGAAGCGGAAATTCTCGAGCTGAAGGGCAATCCCGACGCGCTGGCGTCCGGCGTGGTGCTCGAATCGCGCAAGGACGAGGAGATCGGCAACGTGGTCACCCTTCTGATCACGGACGGTTCGCTCAAGGTGAGGGACACGATCCTGGCCGGGGAGGCGATCTGCCGTGTCCGGGGCATCACCGATGACAAGGGCCGGAAGCTGGAAATCGCCGGGCCGTCGACCCCGGTCAATGTGATGGGATTCGAGACCCTTCCCGAGTCGGGCGAACGTTTCCTCTTCGTCGACGATCTCGACAAGGCGCGCAGCATCGCCGATCTGCGCCACACCCGGGCGCGCGAGAAGCGGCTTTCGCCCGATCGCAAGACGATCACCCTGGAGAATCTCTTCGAATCCCTCGAGGCCGGAAAGGTCACCGAGATCCCCGTCGTGCTCAAGGCGGACGTCAAGGGCTCGATCGAGGTGCTGCGCCGTTCGTTCGAGGACATGGCGCACGAGGAAGTCAAGATCAAGGCGATCCGCGAAGGGGTCGGGGGAATCACCGAGGAAGACGTCCTTCTCGCCATCGCCTCGAATGCGATCATCCTCGGCTTCCACGTGGTCTCCGACGCGAAAGCCCGCAAGCTGATCGAGGAGAACAAGGTCGAGGTCAAGACCTACCGCGTCATCTACGAACTCCTCGAAGACCTCCGACTCGCCATGGAGGGCGCTCTCAAACCGATCGAGCGCGAGATCGTCACGGGCCATGTGGAAATCCGGCAGGTGTTCAAGTCTTCGCGGCTCGGCAACATCGGCGGGTCATTTGTCACCGACGGTGTGATCAAACGCAACAGCAAGGTGCGCCTCGTGAGAGACGGCATCGTGATCTACGAAGGGGATCTTGACAGCCTCAAGCGATTCAAGGACGACCAGCGCGAGGTGCGCGAGGGGTTCGAGTGCGGCCTCAGGATCGCCGGATACGACGATATCAAGGTGGGCGATACGATCGAAGCCTTCGAGGTCGTCGAGGAACGCAGGACCCTGCCCACTGATTCTGGTTCGGACGATAACGCCTGATCAACGCCTCGATCGCATCTTCGAGAGCAGCTCGGGCGATTTCGAACGGTTTTCCCCTTTAGGTTTGAACGATGACGGCTGTTGTGGGAATTCTTCAATTCAGCCTTCTGATCCGCGGCGCGCGGTCGCTGAAGGAAAAAAGAAAGGTCATCCGTTCCGTCAAGGACCGGTACAGGAGCCGTTACAATGTCTCGATCGCCGAGGTCGACGATCAAGACCTGCACAACAAGGCGACCCTCGCCGTTGCCATGGCGGGCAGCGACAGGGAGTATGTCGGGTCGGCGCTGGCCAAAATCGTGGAGCACGTCCGCTACCACCCGGAGGCAGAGCTGATCGACCACTGCTTGGAGATCCTCTGAGCCATGAGCTGGGATCGTTTCGAAAAACTCGTTTCTCTGATCAAGCAGAGGATCACAACGACGGTCCTCTACCGCCTCAAGGATCCGCGGCTCGGCTTCGTGACGATCACGGGGATCGAACTCTCGCGCGACCTCAAGACCTGCAAGGTCAGCTACTCGGTCATCGGCGAGAAGGGCGACAAGGCGAAAACAGCCCGCGCGCTGCAAGACGCCAGGGGATATATCCAGAAAGAGGTCGGCAAGACCTTGCGCACACGCATCATGCCCCGCGTGGAATTTGCCTACGATGATTCGATGGAAAAGACGGAGCGTATCCTGCGCGCGATCAGGGAGGCGCGAAAGGACTCGATCGACATCGATCAGAACGGGGACGCCGAGGATGTCGACGATGGCGACCTCGAAGATACCGAGCCGCCAGACGACCATGACCGGCACCCGAGCGAAGAGGCCACCCCGGAGGAGGGCGGGGAAGAAAAGGATCACGACAAGTGAACCTCATCGGCAGGGAACTGCGCGGTATCAGACTGATCCGCGTGATCGGTTCAGGCGGTATGGGAACGGTCTATCTCGGCAAGCTCGTCAAGGGCCGCCGCGAACTGCCCGCCGGCACGGAGGTGGCCGTCAAGGTTCTTCATTCCCACCACGTCCGGAACAGCGACATCGTGGCGCGCTTCAAGCGCGAGGCGGGCCTGGGCATGATTCTGCGGCATCAAGGAATCGTGCACATCTATCACGTTGGATCGGAACGGCTGGGGACGGAGACGGTCTTTTTCATCGTCATGGAATACATGCGGGGCGTGACCTTGCGGTCCGTTCTCGAACGGAGCGGCCCGTTGAGCGACGACGTGCTCCGAAAGGTCGGCAGTCAGGTGGCGGCCGCGCTCGCCGAGATCCACAACCGCGGCATCATCCATCGCGACATCAAACCGGAAAACATATTCCTCGAGAAGGGAGACGTGATAAAGATCGGCGATTTCGGTCTTTCACAGCTCTCTCGGAGAGCGACCGAGTCGATCGACGGCGGATTCAGCGGGAGCGTGGCCTATGCCGCGCCCGAACGTTTCGGTCCGGGAAGGGCCGAGAGCCCATCCGACCTCTATTCCCTGGGAGTTGTCCTCTACGAGATGGCAGTGGGTGCCAATCCCTTTGTCGCACCCGATCTCATCACAACGATTTCCAGGCAGACCGACTTCGCGCCGGGACCGCCCGCCGACGAGGGAGCCCTCGTCACGCCCTTCACGAGCCATTTCATCATGGCGCTTCTTGCCAAGGATCCGCAAAAAAGGCTCGGCCCGCCGTCACGGGTCACCCGGATCCTTGCCAGGGGTGAGAAATCGCAATGGTGGAAGAGCGTGCGCCCCGCGGCGTCGGCGGCGTTCGTGAGCAGGAGGCGCGCCCACTTCGACATTCTCCGAAAGACGGAATTCTACGGCCGCGAGAGCGAGATCGCCGCGCTCTTCGAAATGCTCGAAGGCGTCCGGACCGGATCGGGCGGGCGTGTTGCGGTGGTGCGGGGCGAGGCGGGAGTGGGAAAGACCCGGCTCATCGACAGGCTTCTCGAAAAAATGGACAACGCCGGCATCGAGGGAGATCTCGTCATGGTCCCCGGGCTTCGATCGGAGATGAACATCCCCTATCTTTCGCTCATCAAGGCCGTGCTCTCGACTCTCGATATTCGCGACAAGGACAGGCACGAGCAGAGGGAAAAGCTCAGCGCCGGATTGGACAGCCTTTTCGGCGAACGGGCCGAGGCGGCAGAGGCCCTGACCGATCTTCTGGTGGCCGACCTGTCCGAGGGGGGGCAAACCGTTCTCTCTCCGGGAGAGGCCACCCATCTGTTCACCGACTTCTTTACTCTCTTGTCGAAAAAGGGGCTCCTCGTTTTCGTGGTCGAAGACGTGCAGGGCACCGGGAGCCTGACCCGGGGCGTTCTGATGGAACTGGCTCGCCACATCGAGAGCGCGCGGATCATGATGATCCTCACCGTCCGGTCCGGCGAAACGGCCGACGAAACGAGCGAGCAAGCCGAGCGTCTCAACGAATTCGTGGCCGAGCTCTCCGATCAGGGTGCGCGGCTCATGGATCTGGAGAGACTCGACAAGCAGAACGTGCGCGGGATCCTGCGCGACCTCGGTTTTCCCGGCGCCGCTTATCGCGGTCCGGTGGCTGACAGGATCTTCGAGGTCACCGAGGGCAATCCCTATTTCGTGCACGAAATCGCCCGCCTCCTCGCCGATGAAGGAGCGCTGAACAAGGAGAATCCCGACTGGTTCCATCTCCTGCGCTTCATTCCCACGTCGATCCAGGACGTTTTTTACAGGCGTATTTTCAAGCTCTCCCCCGAAGAGAGGCGGTTCGTCGATTTCGCCTCCATTTTCGGGCTCAGATTCCGCGTCAAGGATGTGCTCCAGGCGCTCGAGATGGATCTCGCCTCGGAAGCGCGCGTCCTGTCCCGGCTCCAGAACGTCCTCTCCCTGATCCGACCCACCGCGGGCGGCATGCACCGCTTTGATCACGTGCTGGTCCGCGAGATGATTTACGAGAACCTGGACGACGAGACGCGCCGTTCGCTCCACCGCCGCGTTGGAGCCTGGTATGACACGCTGTCCGCCACGCGGCGCCTGACGGGCCGCGAACTCTTTGCCGCCGCGGTCCACTACTCGCGCGGCGGCGACCACATGGGAGTGCTGCGCTATTTCTTCAATGCCTACGACTACCTTATCTACAAGGGATCTTTCCGGAAAGCGCTCATCCTGTCGCGTGAAGCGGCGTCCCATTTGCGCGCTCTCAAACAGGATGGACAGGAATTCGACCCGGCCTACGAGTGCCGGATCTATCTCAGGCAGGCGCGCGTGGCGGCCCATCTCGGCAAGCGCGACATGGAATACCAGTCCCTGAAGGAGGCTTCGATCGCCTCGGACGGCAGTCCGGCGCTGCGCGGGAGGATCTCGCTCCGGCTCGCCCAGCACTATCTGGCGGTCTCGATGTATTTCAGCGCACTCAACAGCATCGAGGCCGCGCTGAGCGAGATGGAGCGGAATCGCGACCAGAGCGGCAAGGCGGACGCGCTGCAAACGCTCGCGGCGATTCTGCAGAACATGGACAGCGATCGGGAGGCGGAGAAACACCTCGAAAGAGCTCTCGCCATCCGACGATCCCTGAACGACAGGATCGGCGAAGCGCGGATCCTGACCGACCTGGGAACGATCCGCCTCGAACAGGGAGACGGCGACGGGGCGGAGGGGATCTTCAAGGAAGCGCTCTTCATTTTCAGGGCAGCCGGGAACGAGGAGGGTATCATGTCGATCCTGCTCGGGCTCGGCCATCTGCATCTGGAGAGAGAACGGCCCGACAGGGCGTGCATCGTGCTGCGGCGCGCGGGGCGCCTTGCCCACCGGCGGGGCCAGAGCCTCTTGCGGGGGCGTATCCTGGCCGCGCTGGCCGAGTCATTTCTGGAGGAAAAGGAATTCGCCCGCGCCGCGCGTGCTCTCGAAGAGGCGCGGCACGTGGCCGAGGATATGCAGAGCAAGAGGCTGCTCGTCAGGACCCTGGCCTGTCTGGCCAGGCTCCGGTCCGAACCGGAGGCGGGTTCGTTGCAGGCCGATTACGCGGAGATTCTCGAAGACGCGCGTTCAGCGGTGGTTCTGGCGCGCGAGTCAACACTGTCCGCGCGCGATCGGGTCATTACCCTCAACGCGTTGGCGGTCGTGTTCTTGCGAAAAGGCAAGTATTCGAGCGCTCTTGCCATCACGCGGCGGGCGCTCGAACTGCTCCCGCCCAGCGAACAGCCGACCAGGCTCGAGAGGTCGTGCCGCCGTCTTCACGAGGCCGCAACCCGGAAAGGACGGAAGATCCGTTCTTTTTGAAGAGGCGATCCGTTGTGAAGAGGGCGCACCTGTCCTATGATTGAATAGCTCGAGATTGCTCCGGAGCGGACGACAGGCTGGGTGGTGATTGGCGTTATGGACAGATCACTCAAAAGATACTTTCGGCGTAAGGCCGCCATGGCCGTCTCGCTGGCGTGCGCCGTTTTGCTGCTCCTCTTTCTCTACGGGATCTCGGTTCTCTTCGAGGGAACTCCCGAGGCGATCGAGCTGACCGATGCAGCGCTCGAGGGATTCTTCCTCGTGGACCAGAATCCGTCCCGGATCGATCTCGATCTCGATCTCACCACGGGCCGTTCGATCAGCGCCACCGCCCTGATCACAATGGAAACCGGAGCGGGTTGCGACGCGGTGTATTTCCTCCTCAATCCGTCTCTCGAGGTGGACGAGGTCCGGTGGAACGGCCGTGAAATCGAAAGGGTCGGACGTGTCGGCCCATTGTGCCGCGCCGCGCTGCCTTCCGGCAGGAACGGATTGCGCGCCGGAACGCTCACCGTTGTCTACGGGGGCACGCTCAGGCGTCCTGATTCGACGAGCCTCTTCTCGACCGAGCTGATCTATCTTGATCCTGGAGACAATTTCTTTCCCCGCGTGGCGGCGAAACCGATCGACGTCAACATCGTCGCCGCCTTTCCGTCCCGATTCCGTCCGGTGACAAGCCGCGAGCAGCGATCGATCCCCGCCCCGGCGAACATGGTTCGCTACGAGTGGAACCTCTCCAGGCCGGCATCTGTCTTTTCCGTGGCAGGTTGCACGGCGCCACGCCGCCGCGACACGATGGGCAGCATGGAGACATCGCTCTACGTCCTCTCGAACCGGTCAACCCTGTCGGGCGACAGCCTTCGGGATCTCCATCGTTTTTTCAAGGATCATCTCGCGCCGCTCCGGCCCGACTCGGTCTCCTTCGTGGTCGCGCCGCGCAACCTGGCGACGCGGATGTGCTACGACGGTGCCGAGACCGTTCTCGTACCCGACGATGTGCCGATCAGCGATCTCGCCTACGGATTCGCCCTTTGCTGGATACCCGAGCGGGACCAGGCGTCGGCCCTCTTCTCCCGCGAGGAGATGGCCATGGGCTGGGCACTCTATTTCATCTCCGAGCAGCCCGAGCTGACGAACCTCTACATGACCTTGCTCGAGCAGATCGATATCGCCCACCCCTTGCAGCCTCCCCTGCCCCGGTCCGGCCTGGCCGGGAGCCTCTACGCACCGAGACCCGTGCCCGAACGGAGCGCCGAGTCCGGCGGATACCTGCTGACCGTGCTCCGCCGATTCGTGGGGAACGAGACCTTCGATCACGTCTGCGTCGACGCACTCACCGCTCCGCCCGGCACGCACACGGGCCCCTTGTTCTGGAGCAGACGATGTTCCAGGTCAGGCGGCGTCGGGTACCACTGGTTCTTCGAGGAATGGGCCGGCCGCAGGGGGCGGCTCGATCTGGCCGTCGAGAGCCTGAACGTCCGGCCAACGGGCGAAAAGAAAGGCTATCAGGTCGAGGTGGTGGTCAAGAACCGCGGCGACCTCGTTCTTCCGGAGAAGGTCGAGATCATCCTGATCACCGAGGCCCAGTGGCAGAGACGCCGGATGGTGATCTCCCAGGGAGGAGCGACCTGGCCGGTATGGGTCGGGGAGAAAGTGGTCGGCGTTCTCATCGATCCCGGATTCGAATGGCCTGACGCGGACCGGTCGAACAACGTGGCTTATCTCGATCCCGGGCCGGAACTCGTCATGCCCTCGAGGGAAAATCGTTACGTGGCCGCGGCCTTCCGCCGCGAACCGGGCGCCGAGAGCGTCTCGCTCGTCGTGACCGAATGCGCCACGGGAGAGGAGCAGACCTTTCTGGTCGACGCTCCGGTCACGCGGCTCGAATGGATCAGCAGCCAGAGACTGCTCGTCGGTACGAGACAGTGCAACCGCAACGCCCGATGCCGCACCGAGGGATCAAGACACTATCTCGTCGAGGCCGGGACGGGAGGGATCAGGTTCCTCGGGCGCGACTTGCGCGTCTCGGCGTCGCCGTCGGGAGCCTTTCTGCTCCTCAACGAAAGGAAGGGCAACAGGTGGCAGCACCGCCTGCTCAACCTGCGCGACCGCATGGAGCACAGCCTGCTCAACAGGATCTACTTTCCCCTCGCCTTCATCGAGGGGAAGGACCTCCTTCGCGTTCAGCTTCCGAGCAACAGCGCGCGGAAGGTGTCGCTCTTCTCGATCGATGGCGAACGGGTCTATCCGGGCATCGAGGCGGGCGCCTGCGAGCTGACCGATTTCGAGGGATACGGCGACGGCGTGTTCTTTCTCGGCCGCGAGCGGGACCGGACCGTGTTCTACTATCTCGCCGGGCCGAAATCGCGCACCGACGGCGCCGGCGAACCGAAACCGCTCTTCCTGTTCGATTCGGGCGAGGTGCGCTACAGGCTCGACCGGAACCTGGGGTGCGTCGACTTCTTCGAATTCGACAGATCATCGAGGATCTGTTCGATGACGCGCCACGATCTGGGCCGCCTGAACCAGGGAGAGAGGACCCGGCTCTACGAGGGCGAAATGGACGCCTTGCCCGATTTGACCACCCACAACGGCTGGGTGAAGATGGAGCAAGGCGGCAGGCACATCGCGTTCCATTACTATGACGACGAGACGTGCACCGATATCGAGACCGGAAAGGTCGGTCTGCGTCTACTCGATCTCGTAGGTGACGCGGGCCGCAAAGAACTATACTATGTGCGCGAGGAACCGCTCCAGAACCTGCCGCACCGGTGGGCGGGGCTTGCGTCCTACATGAGGTACACCTTTTTCCGATTCGATTTCGGAGAGGGATTGAGCAAGAAGATCGACTTTTCAGGATGAGGCACGCGGGGATGGAGAAACCGGGCTACTTCGTGATCTATCGCGACCCGAGGGGCGTGGAGCGGGTTTTTCACCTGACCGGGACGCTCCAGGTGGGGCGGTCGGCATCCTGTCAGATCGTGCTTCAAGACGACGGCGTGTCGCGCAACCACTGCGAGCTGAGTCCCACGCGGACGGGGTGTTCGTTGAAGGATCTCGGGTCGACGAACGGCACCTATCTGAACGGCACCAAGGTCTCCGAGGCCTCGGTCCGGCCGGGGGATCGTATCGTGATCGGCCAGGCCTGTCTCGTGCTCGAAGCAGCCGGGACCTCGGACGAACCGACGGGACCGAGGACCGGCGTGCTGGGCGACACCACGGTGGAAGTGATTCTCAAGGCCGCCTCGGAGAAGGCCCCCGACGCGGCGCTGCTTCGCGAAGCGGGGCTCACGGGCGACGCCTATGGAATCCTGTTCAGTGTGACGCGGCTCATCAACTCGGGCACCGATGTGGACGGGATCTTGAGCGAGTTTCTCGAGCTCGTGATCGATCTCTATGGAATGGATCTGGGCGGCGTTTTTCTGCGCGATCTGGTGGAGGACAAACTCGAACCGGTCTGCGAGATCAACAAGAGCGGTGTCGCCGGCTACAGCCCCTCGCGGTCTGTTCTCAACCGCGTCGTTGCCCAGAACGTCTCGGTCGTGGCCACCGATCCCCTGAGCGATCCGCGGTTTCGCAAGGCGAGTTCCATCGCGTCGTCGGGCGCGGTCAGCATTCTGTGCGTGCCGATGAGAGCCGCCGGACGGGTGACGGGCGCCGTCTATCTCTCGTCGCTCAAGGTCTCGGCCACCGGCGAGCCGCCAGGGGAGAACGCCCTTCAGATCCTGGTGGCGATCACCTCCCAGGTGGCCCAGGCGATCGAAAACCTGCGCTATCGCAAGAGGCTCGAAAGGGACAACACGATTCTGCGGGACGGCATGACGGGCGGCGCCGAGCTCGTGGGACGCTCCCCGGCCATGGAAAAGCTCAGGGACCTGGTGATGAAGGTGGCGGACACCGACGCCACGGTCCTGATCACGGGCGAGAGCGGCACCGGCAAGGAGCTGATCGCCACGGCGATCCACGCCAATTCGGGCCGTCGCGAGCGACCGATGGTGTCGATCAACTGCGGGGCGATCCCGGAGACCATGGTGGAGACCGAGCTCTTCGGCCACGAAAAGGGCGCCTTCACCGGGGCTCTCGAACGCAAGGCGGGCAAGTTCGAGCTCGCTCACGAGAGCACCCTCTTTCTCGACGAGGTGGGCGAACTGCCCCTCGCGCTCCAGGTGAAACTCCTGCGTGTGCTCGAGGAGAGGCGCTTCTACCGCGTGGGCGGGCAGGAGGAGGTGCCCGTCGACGTGCGCATCATCGCCGCCACGAACTCCGACCTGGCCGAACGGATTCGCGAGGGGGCGTTCAGGCAGGATCTGCTCTTCCGTCTCGAGGTGTTCCGGATCGTTGCACCGCCCCTCAGGGAGCACCTCGAGGATATCGCCGATCTCACGGCGTGTCTCCTGGAGCGGCTCGGCGGCGGCACGATCGCGCCGGAAGGATTCAAGCGGCTCCAGTCCCACGACTGGCCGGGTAATGTGCGCGAGCTGCGCAACGTGCTCGAGAGGGAATTGATCCTCGCGGGGGAGGGACCGCTCACGTTCGAGAACTTCTCGTCGACGAGCGGGGTCCGGGCTGACGGAATCGTACCGGGCGCCCGCGTTCCGCTGCAGGTCGTGGCCCGCGCTCATATCGTGGGCGTGCTCAAGATGGCGCGGTGGAACAAGAAATTGGCCGCTGAAATACTTGGAATCAGCCGGCCCACTTTGTACGACAAGATCAAGCAATTTTCGATCAGCGAGGACGAAACCCGCTCCTGAACCGATGGGCGCTCCTGAAAGGAGCGCATCCTTTCGAAAGAAGCGCAAGATCGAGGCATGAACAAAAGGCTCGAAATCAACTGTCCCTGCGGCGAGATTCTGGTCCGGGATCCGGGCGACGACCGCCTCGAGCTCGAGTGCCCGACGTGCGCGCGCATCAACGTGCTGCCCGAGGCGCTGAGCGACCGGAAGGGCAACCAGATCGAGATCGATCTAGCCAAGGGCGACACGACAGCCCTGAGCGAACCGATCGCGGGCGTGATCAGGGAGGGGACGCTGATCGGCCCGTACCGCATCGAGCGGCTCGTGGGCGAAGGCGGCATGGGCAAGGTGTTCATCGCCACCGATCTCAACCTGCAGCGCAGGGTGGCGATCAAGATCCTGTCGGGAGACCTGCGCGGCAAGTCCGATTTCGTGGCCCGCTTCCGGCGCGAGGCGCGTTCCGTGGCGCGGCTCAACCATCCCAACATCGTTCAGATCTATTTCACGGGAACGCACGACGAGATTCCCTACTACGCCATGGAGTTCGTCGACGGGGAGAACCTCGAGATCCTCTTGAAACGGGAGGGCAAGATCGATCCCGACGTGGCTGTCGACCAGATGATCCAGGCGGCACAGGGACTGGCCGCGGCCGCGGCCGAGGGTGTGATCCACCGCGACGTGAAACCGTCGAACATGGTCGTCGAAAAGAGCGGGATCATCAAGATCACCGACTTCGGCCTGGCCAAGCTCGCGTCGAGTCAGAGCGCGCTGACCATGACGGGCACGATCGTCGGCACGCCCTGGTACATGTCGCCCGAGCAGGGCGAGGGCCGCGACATCGATTTTCGGGCCGACATCTATTCTCTGGGGGCGTCCTTCTACCACCTGCTCGTGGGCATGCCGCCTTTTGATGCCAAGAGTCCGGTGAGCATCATTCTCAAGCACATCAACGAGAATCTCGACTCGCCCGATTCGCGCAACCGCAAGATTCCGTCCGGCCTGGCAGCGGTGATCCGGAAGATGATGGCCAAGAGCCCTGACAATCGTTACGGCTCCTACAAGGAGCTGATCAGCGATCTCGAGGCGCTCAGGCGCGGCCGTCCGCCGAGGGCGGTGAGGTGGACCGAGGAGGGCAGGCCCATTCCGGCAGCGGCCGGGGGGCGCAAGCCTCGGAGCTACGTGATCGAGGATCAGGCCGCGCATGGCGACGAGGAGGTCCGCCTCGTGCGTTGCGGCACGGTGCGGCGGATCCTCGCGTTCGGGATCGACATCGCGGCGCTCCACCTGGTCTTCAATCTCTTCACCACGCTCATTTCGCCTCTCCCCGTGTGGAATTCGATTTTTCTGGGCCTCACCTTTGTCTACTTCTTCCTGGGCGATTCGAAGGGGGGGATCACCCTGGGAAAGGTCTTCTTCCGGTGCCGCGTGGGGGACAGGGATGGCGAGGATCTGGGCCTGATACGCGGGTTCCTGCGGACGGTGCCGATTTTTTTCATCCTCTTTGCGGTGCGCGACCTCGCTTTCTGCGATGCGCTGGCCGGCGTGTGGACAATGATGCGCCCTGACCTCGACCACGGCGAGATCGAGGCCTCGATCAACACGGTCAGACTCGTTTGCGGCATCTGGACCATTCTCTGCCTGGGGTGGCTCGTCATGAGTCCCGCGGAGGGAGGCTTGCACGACCAGATCTCGGGCGCCGCCTACTTCAAGCGGATCAGGAAACGCCGGCTGGCGAGGCGCGAAGCCAAGGCGGAGGCCGAAATTCTCCTGAAGGCGCGGGGGCCGAAGGATCCCATGCTGGCCGCGGTTCTGTCCACGCTCTTTCCGGGGCTGGGCCAGTTTTATCTCGGCGAGTATCTCAAGGGCTTTCTGATCATGATCACCTTTTACTTCATCATCCCCTGGCTTTTCGGCATTTTTCACGCCTGGAACAAAGCCAAGAGTATCAACCGCCAGCTCGGCGTCACCTTGTAACAGATCCCGACACTCCCTGTCGGAAGGCTTGACACGATCGTTGTCCCGGGCCGATCGCCGCGATGCGTCCGGAAGAGGATCCCGTGGAATTTCAGGCTTTCCCCTTTGTTGGTTCTTGTTGAATTTATCCGTTTTTATATATCTTACCTCCGTCTGTTCAAGGAATTGAAGAGGCTCCCCCTTTGTCTCACACCCTGGTGCCGCGCGTGGCCGTTCCGGGCCGCTCCTCGTCGGCCCGCGCCCGGTCGGGCCGGCATGGCGCTTGTGATCAAGAAAAGGAAAGAACGAAAGAGAGGTGCAAAGTGAAGCGTTGTCCTCACACTCAAAAACCGGCGGTTGCACGATGCGTGGCGTGCGGCATCACGTTGTGTCACGAGTGCCGCAGGCACTTCAAGTCGAAGAACTACTGCGAAGGCTGCTGGCCGCGGAGGAAAAAGACGAGGACCAGGAAGCCGAAGGTGCCCGGCCTCAAGTCGCCCACCCTGGCGTTCCTGCTCTCGGCAGTGCCCGGCCTGGGCCAGATGTACGTGGGCGCCGTGCTGCGAGGCATGGTGTTCCTGTCGGCCGCCATCTACTGCATTGCCAACCTCGAAGAGATTCCGCCTCCCATTCCGGTTTTCGTTTTGCTCTTCAGCGCCTGGGAGGCGCGCAACGCGGCGTTCAAGAAGAATGACCGTCTGCTCCCGGCCCGGTACGCCAAGCGTCGCTCGGCAGCCGAGGCGGACTGGATGCTCTGGATCGGAACGGCGCTGCTCGCCGCTCTCTATCTCTGGATTCCGGGGGAATTCGGCGTGGCGGTCGAGCCGTGGACCATATGGATCGGTTTTGTGGTGGCCTTCGGCATATCGACCACGCTGGGCCGCAAGGCGGAAACCGTAACCGAAAAGGGGGGCACCAATGTTTCAGAAGCGTGACAAAGTCGAACCGCAACGGGACGGAACCGGATCGCAGGACAAGTCGATCGAACCGGAAAGATACTGCGGCTACTGCGGCGAACGCCTTCCCTATCTGACCGAGGGTGAGTACGGGTCCTGCCCCGAGTGTCGCAGACGTTTCGGCAAACGGGACCAGCGGCGTGTCAAACCGGACCGGGTGCGTTTCAGCTACGGGCCGGGTTACTGCACTCTGGACTACCGTGCGCCGGGCCCTGTCTACCGGGACCCGGTCCTGGCGGCCGTGCTCAGCATCATCATTCCCGGGGGAGGCCAGGTCTACAACCACCACTTCCTCAAGGGAATCCTCATCTTCGCAACGAGCTTTCTGGTGATTCCCTACGTGCTCGGCGTTCTGGACGCTTTCATCTGCTCGCGGAGCATCAACAAGCGCTGGGCGGCAGCGAGAAACCGTGATTACCCAGGGCCGGACAGCTATCGCAGAGCCGAATGCTGCGCCGAGCCCAGTTACTGATAAACCTGTTCGCGAAAGGACATTTCTAAAAGGAGTATCGTCATGAAGACCATCTTGAAACTGAGTGTACTGGCTGTTGTGGTCGCGACCGCCGTGGGGTTCTTCATCTTCCCCGAGAAGATCAAGCTCTACGCCGGGACCGGCAAGCGCCTCATCCAGGAGAAGATCGACGAGGCGCAGGGGCTCGAGACCAAGCTCGCTCTCGTCGAAACGAGGGTGTGCAGTCTCGATCGCGAGATACACCGTCTCAACACCGAAATGGTGCGGCGACAGGTCGACGTGGAGTACCTCGAGAACCTCATCTCGGAAAAAGAGGAGACCCACGAGACCCTGCGCCAAGCCATGAAACGTGCGTCGGCACTGCTCGCCGAGGGCGAGGAGACTTACCGGATCAGCGGGCGCACCTATACCCATTCCGAGGTTTCGCGCGACGCGGCCGAGAAGCTGAAGATCTTCAGGATCCAGTCGGAAACGATCGAGAACCTGAAGCATACCCTGAACACGAAAATGAACACCCTCCAGATGGCGCGTGAAAACGTGGTCAACGCGGAAAGCATCAAGGGAGAGCTGATCGCCAAGGTACGCTTTCTCAAGGCCGATCTGGAAAAGTTCAAGGCCAAGGAAGTCTTTGCCGAGACGGTGAACTCGGACAGCATGACTGCCGAATTCAAGACCGAGATCGGCAAGACCCAGAAGATGCTCGCCGATTTCGAGAAACAGCTCGAGGTGAAGGAACGGATCCTCGACGAACGTATCCGTATCAGCGGCGACTACGTGGGCGGTATCGACTACACGTCGCCCAGGATCGGCGCTGACGAGGATGTTGCGGCGGCCATCGAGGCCTGCCTGCAGAGCGACGTCAATTCCGAGTTCTAGGACATACCGTGCCAGGCTCGATTCGTCGGGCAAGCCCGTCGAATTGAGCCTGGCACAGTATGATTGGAGATTTTGTCATGAGATTTTCGACGATTTTCTTCACGACCCTGTTCATCGTCTTCGTTGCCCACGGAGAGTACGACATACCGGGCAAGGATTTCGTCAGGGGGCTGTGCCCCTCGAAAAAGGCCTCGCCCAGGGCGGAGGAGAGCGCGCGCTGCCTGAAAGAGATCGACAGGCGGGTCAACGAGATCGAGGCGATCGTCAATCGGCTGAACGGCAGCGAGAAAGCCCTGACCCAGAGGTTGAAGGAGATCCGCAAATCGGAAATCCGCGCGACGAGCCGGAACGCCGGGGGAGATCCCTTCGGCCAGAAAGCGCTGCTCAAGCAGCTCAAGGATCTGCACGCCGAACAGGAGTCGGCCGTCGCCTCGCTGGAGCGGCTCAAGTCGGAACGGGTCAGGATGAAGGTGCGCCACGATGTGCTGCAGGTCGCGGCCGAGAGGAAAACGATCGAGGTCTTTCTCGACGACACGACGTTCAGGAGCGAAATCAAGGGTCCCGTCGACGAGCTGGCCGATGACATGACGCAGCGCGCCGCCGTGGACGGCATCGACTACGAGATCTTTTGACAAAGAATTTCAAAGAATAGAGAGAACGGTCACTGCCGGCGTTTCTGTCGCGGGGGGCGCTGGCAGCCCGACCCCGGGGGGAGGTGAAAGGCGGTCTCAGTGTGTGAGCCGTCCCGATCCTCTCACCCGGGATTTTTAATTCGGGACTTCTCGATTACTCCGCTAATAATAACGTGGTACGATCCGATCCTTTGAAGGATAATAGGACCGATGGGCGCCCGTCCAGAGGAGGCAATGAAACGCGAGGGGACGCATTCCAGTTTGATCCAGCTCGAGAACCTGAAGGTTTCCTACGGCGCTTTTGAAGCTCTGAAGGGTGTGACCGTGTCAATGGACGGGGGAGCCGTGGGCCTCCTCGGACCGAACGGCGCGGGCAAGTCGACCCTGATCAAGGCGATCCTCGGCCTCATGTCCCTGTCGGGAGGGAGGGGCACTCTCCTTGGCCGCGATATCACCCGCGCCGGTCTCGAAATCCGCAAGCGCGTCGGCTATTCGCCCGAGCACGATTGCCATATTCCGGGGATGAACGGTTTCGAGTATGTCTCCTACTGCGGCCGCATCGTGGGCATGCCGGTCAAGGACGCCCGCCGCCGCGCCCACGAGGTTCTCGAGTATGTCGGCCTGGGCGAGGCGCGCTACCGGCCGCTCGACGGCTACTCGACCGGAATGCGGCAACGCGCCAAGATCGCCCAGGCGCTCGTCCACGATCCCGACCTCCTCATCCTCGACGAACCGACGAACGGATTCGACCCGAAGGGACGCGAGGAAGTGCTCGACCTGATCCACGACGTGTCGCACAACAAGGATATCCACCTCATCCTCTCGTCCCATCTCCTCAAGGACGTGGAGCGCAGTTGCGACCATGTGATCCTTCTCAAGGATGGGGCGCTCATTCGCGCCGGGCTCATCTCCGATCTCAAGTCGTCGGAAGAGAAGGTTTTCGACATCGAGCTGCGCGGCCCGAGGGAGCAGTTCATCGCCGCAACGCGGAAAGAGGGCTGGCGATACGAGGTCGAGAACAGCCGTTCGGCCGGAAAGCTCTTCGTGCCCGCCGGCGTGGACACGACGGCCGTCTTCAGCCTCGCACGGAAGGAGGGCCTCCAGCTCAGAATGCTGCTCCCGGCCGAGGAATCGCTCGAAGACCTCTTTCTCAAGTCGTTGGAGGATTGACCTTGCCGATCTACGATCAATCCTACGCTCACTGGAACGGACAGCTCGAGGGGAGGCTCCTGCGGTGGATGCCGATCACGCTCAACGCGATCCGCCTCGCCTTCCGGTCGAAACTTTTCCTCATCGTCTTCTGTCTCTCCCTCGCGCCCTTCGTCTTCAGGATCGGCATGATCTACATCTACAGCTTCGTCCCCCAGATCAGGGCCGAACCGGGTATCGCCAAGCTGGCCCAGGTCGACGGCACGTTCTATTGCAACTTTCTCGTGAGGAACCAGCTGGTCAGCGTGATACTCATGTGCCTCTTCGTGGGGTGCGGCCAGATCGCGCGCGATCTCAAGGTGCGCGCTCTCGAGATCTACTTCTCCAAGCCGCTCACGATTCTCGACTACCTGGCCGGAAAGTTCGGCGCCATCGGCTTCTTTCTTCTCTGCATGACGCTCTTTCCCGGATTGCTGCTCTTCGTGTCCGATTTTCTTCTCTCCGAGGAAGGGACCATCGCGGACAAGGCGCGGTACATTCCGGGGATCGTTGCGACGTCGGCGCTCGCGGTCACCACCCTGTCGCTCGTGGTTCTCGCCGCGTCGGCGCTCTGCCGAACCACGCGCAACGCGGCGCTCGTCTGGATCGGCATACACCTGGCGCTCATGATCTCGGGGCAAATCCTGGCCGAGATCTTCACCCTGCCAAGTCTCAGGATGCTCGACATCCGGGCGGCGCTCCAGTTCATGGGGCAGACCTTCTTCGACGTGGAAAGGGATTTCCGGATTCCCTGGTTATATCCTTTCGTCTACCTCGCGCTCGTCAACGTGGCGGCCGGGACGATCCTCCTCCACCGCGTGAGAAAAGTGGAGGCCACCGAAACATGATTGGCGCCGATCTGGACAGGGCGATCGTTTTGAAGGAAGTGACCAAGTGGTACGGCCAGGTGATCGGCATCAACAACGTGTCGCTCACCGTGGGCCCCGGGGTGACCGGACTGCTCGGACCGAACGGCGCGGGCAAGTCGACGATCATGAAGCTGATCACGGGCCAGATCGTACCCAGCCAGGGCGAGGTGTCGCTCTGCGGCGAGTCGCCCTTCTTCAGCAGCGACGTGAAGCGCGGCGTGGGTTACGTGCCGGAACTCGAGGCGCTCCACGATCATGAGAGCGGTTTCAAGTTCCTGCGGCGGAGGGCCATTTTACGCGGTTTCGCGCCGGCCGACGCCGGGCGCATCGCGCGGGACGCTCTCGACAAGGCGGGCCTGACCAAGGCGGCGGACAGGAGCATCGGCACCTACTCGCGCGGCATGCGGCAGCGGATCAAACTCGCCCAGGCGATCTTTCACGATCCGGACGTGCTCATTCTCGACGAGCCCCTGACCGCGCTCGACCCGGTGGGACGGCGCGAGGAGATCGACCTGATCCGGCGGATGGGCGACGAGGGGCGGTGCGTGCTCGTGTCGAGCCACGTTCTCCACGAGGTGGAGGCGATGACAGACCAGGTGGTTCTCATCGCCCATGGAAAAATCCTGGCCGAGGGAACGATCGACCACATCCGCGGCCTCATCGACCAGCACCCGCACACGGTCGAGATCGGCACCGACGATCCCGTGCGCCTCTCCACGAGCCTTCTCGAGAAGGGGATCGTGGTGAGCGCCAGCCTCGAGAAGGGGCCGGGGCTGGTGCTGGTCAAGACGCGCGATCCCGAGCGCTTTTACGATATGATCTGCGACCTCGTGGTGGAGGAGGGATTGAAGGTGGAGAGCCTCCATTCTCCCGACAACAACCTGCAGGCCGTTTTCAACTACCTGGTCAAATAGCTCGGAGAGGACAGGCCCCGGATTCTGGAGAGGGACTGGAGAAAGCGATGACGAACGACAAGGACATGGTCATGACGCCGAGGCCCGAACCCCTCTCGGGTCTGTCCGCGGCGATGGCCGTCTTCAGGATCAGCGCCCTCGGACCGGTGCGCCGGAAGAGGGGTGTCGTTCTCTTCGTCCTCGCCATGCTGCCCGTCTTTCTCATCGTGATCGCGGGCCTCTTCGGCGCCGAACGGGGGGGAGGGAACAAGTTCTTCACACTGGGCGTCGTGCCGGTCTACCACTACATCGAGATGGTGATCTTCATATTTCTGGGTTGCGCCGTTCTCGGGGACGACATGGAGAAGCGCACCATCGCCTACGACCTGATCTGTCCCGTTTCGCGTCTCGCCATTTATGCCGGGCGTTATTTCACCTACCTCGCGTCGGCGCTGCTCCTCGTCCTGCCCGCCCTCGTCGCGGTTTACGTCGCGTGCATGGCGCGCTACGGCGTCGATTCGATTGCCCACTACCTGCCCCTGCTCGTCGCCGTGCTCTCGGCCGCCGTGATCGGCGCGATGGTGTACGGCTCGGCGTTCATCTTCCTCTCCCTCCTCACGAAGAGAGCCGTTCTCGCGGCCGTGATCATCACGATCTGCTTCGAGGGTTTCGTGGCCCACATCCCTTTCAGGGTCTGCTCCAGCTCGGTGCTCTATCACCTCCGCAATCTCATGGTCGCCATTTCGGACGAGACCTGGTTCTTCCCCATGTCCACCCTGGATGTGGCGGTGGACAACAAGATCTTCGAGGTGACCGCCGCGCAGTCGGTGATGACCCTGGGGCTGCTCTGGGTCGGCTTCACCATTGGCGGAATCATGCTCTTCAACAGGAAACAGTTTCCCTGAGAACGGATCCGGTGATCTCACCTTTCGATCATCAGATCGATCTCCGCCAGGGACGCGTAGTCCTTGCCATTGACCTCGCTGAGGGCGACGAGCTTGACGTAGCGGCCTCTGGCCGGCTGTCCGAAGATGGCTTTCTGGATGTTCCGCCCGTCCGACCACGTTCCGAGGACCGCGGGCGGGCCCCATTCGGCGGTGCTGTTGCTCACGTAGACCTCGAAGCGGGCGATCCGCCCGTTGGCCATGTCCTGGCGGGGGAGAGCGGTGATTCCCCGGATCGATACCTCTCTTTCGAGCTCGATGACGAACTCGTGCGGATGGGGGTCGGGAGCCGGATCCCAGCTCGTGTGCCAGATCGTTCCGGGATCACTGTCGATCGCCCTGGACGGCCCGAAACCCGGCTGGGCGCTCTGCGCGGTCGCCTTGGCGCCCAGTTTCTGGAGAATCGACAGGGGGCGGAAGAGGGACGTGATCTGGTCGAACGACAGGGTCTGGGCCGGATCGAAATCTTCCGATTCCATGTATGCGAGGACCGAGTGACGCAACCCACGCGCCGCCAGGCGCACTTCGAGATCGGTGGCCAGGTCGATGGTGCACACCATGAGTTTTCCCCCGTGCACCTTCGCTTCGAAGAGCAGGCCGAGCCGCCGCGCTTCGAACCAGGTGTCGATCGGCTGCACGAGGGGGCGCAATCCCTCGGGCATGGCGTCGAGTGTCATGGCGGCGGCGCCGTGAATCAGGTCCCACCACTGCCAGTCGCTGTGGTAATCGGTCGGGAATGCGGCAAAGACGGGGTGGTCAGGATCGCAGAGGATGCCGAGCGTGTGCGGCGCCTGCCCGCGGGTCCAGGCCGTGTTCCAGAAGATGGAGGAGAATCCGATGGTGGCGTCGGTCTTTACGCACGCGGCCGGCGGGTTGAGGAGAACCTTGCCGCCCCGGGCGAGAGTGTTCCGCGCGGTGCTGTCGAAGTGGTCCACGACGAGCACGTTGCCGGCGGTGCTGTCGAGTTCGGTCGGGAAGACCCAGAAGTCCCAGTCATTCTCGATCCGCGTTCCGGCGAGAGAGACGAGGAGTGTGCAGCGCGCCGGGTTTGGTAGATCCGCGCACGGCGTCTCGATGATGCCGAAGGAGATCCCGTTGTCGATCGGAATCTCACGCGCGGGCAGCGTGCCCGCCGCGAGGACCTCGCCCTTCTCGGAGAGGATCTTCCAGATCACCGGCGTGGGCGGGAGAGGTTCGGGGCCGAAATGGGCGAGTTCGATCCTGGCGGTCAGCGTGTCGCTCGAGGCGAAGGTCCGCCGGCTCATGCGCGCCAGCAGGACCGACGGCCCGCAGAAGCGGCCGAATTCCTCGGGCGTCACGTAGGGCTTGGAATTCCAGAAAGGATCGAGCACGCCCACGAGCGCCGTCCCCTGGCCCGGGAAGTCGTTGAGTTGCAGGAGCTGGAATCCGCCGAATCCGCGGGTGCGCAGGGTTGATTCGATCTCCTCCTTGTAGCAAAGGACCTGCAGTTTTCCCGATGCGAGGAGGAAGTCGCGCGCCTGATGGCCCATCCCGCTGGCCTCGAGAAAGTCCCTGAAGATCTCGAAGTTCTTCGCCTCGAGCACGCCCGTGTATCGGCCGATCTCGTCGAAGTCGGGGTAAACGCACCACTGCCCGATCTCGTGGCTCACGATCGGCCGGCCGGCCCGTTTCACGTGGCCTGCGTAGTCGGTGTAGGTTTCGGGCGGATCGGCGTTGATGCGCGAACCGAGGCCCTGGGCCCAGCCCTGGATGCGCGGCGCGGGGATGTTGTGGAACTCGTTTTCGTCGATGGCGGGCCATCCGGCCGCGCTCGTGTAGACGCGGCGGTTGTCGGTCGCCTTCCAGTGCTTCACCCATTCCGACAGAAAGGTCTGGTGATTGCCGGAGGGCTCGTTGCCATAGGCCATCATCACGAATGAAGGGTGATTGCCATAGGCGCGCACGATGCGTTCCGCCTCGGCGTGGAGCCATGTGTCGATCTCCTCTCCCTCGCCGATTCTGGCCCAGGCCGCGCACTCCGCCTGCAGGTAGACGCCGAGCTCGTCGGCCGCCGCAAAGGCCGGGTCGGGCGGGCACCAGGAGTGGAACCGCATATGGTTGAGGCCGTGGGCCTTGCAGATGCGCAAGATGCGCAGCCACGACTCCCTGTCGGTGGGCGGGTATCCGGTGAGCGGGAAGACGCAGCATTCGAGAGTCCCGCGCAGAAACACCTTGCGGCCGTTTATGGCGAACCGCGTCCCGTCGACGGCGAAGGTGCGCAAGCCAAAAGTCGTGGTGCGCTCGTGAAGGAGCACGCCGGGGGCCGAATCGGCGGCGCGGAAGGAGACGGTCAATGTGTACAGGTCGGGTTCGAATTCGTCCCAGAGCCGCGCATCGCGTCCCAGGGGCAGCTCGATCGACACCGTCCACCGCTCCTTGCCGTCCCACTCGACAGGGATCGTCTTCGGAGGGGGCAGGTGGCCGGGCCGCGCGGCGCGGACGATCAGTTCCCCGCGGCCGTTCGAGCCGGTCCGGTTTCCCATGGTGATCCTGACGGTGGCCGTCCTTTTCGCCGCATCCGGAAAGACCTGGACATCGTCGATCCAGACCGGGTTCATCGCGCGAAGCTCGAGGCGTCCCGTGAGGCCGTTCCAGTTCGACTGGGTGTGATCGCTCACGCTGTGGGCGTTTGAGCCGACATCGCAGATCATGCGGTTGTCGACGCGGACCGTGAGGCGATGGGTGCCGGGCTCCAGGGCGTTGCTCAGGTCGTGCACGTGGGGGGTAGAGAGGCTGTCCCGCGTGGATATCTCGGTTTCGTCGATCCAGACCCGCGTCTGCCAGTGGGGGCGTTCGAGAAAGAGCACGATGCGCCGCGCCTTCCAGCTCCGAGGGATGACCACGTCGCGCTGGTACCAGGCGGCACCGGTGTAGTGCTTGTCCGGCTGCAGCCAGAAGGGGACCTTGATGTTGCCCGGTTCGCGGTAGGGCGCGTAGCGCTCCGATTCGTACCACGACCTGTCGATGATCATGCCGAACCATTCCGTTTCCATGGTGACGTCGTGGCCGAATCCTTGTTCCTGCAGAGAACCGGGGAGCTCGATCGCGTCGGGCAGATCGGACGCGAACCACGCCTCGGGCGCTCCCCTGTCGTCCGGGTCGAGGCGGAAGCGCCACGTTCCGGCGAGGTCGATCGAGGATTCCTCGACGTGAGCCACGGGGACGAGCAGCAGTGCGACGAGCGCGCACAGGGCAGCGAGTTTGAAACGGCTTGGTTTCGAAACGATCGAGGGCATGGCATTTTTCCTCATTTTGAAACAGCGAGGCCGATGAGGCGGGCCGCGAGGCGAGCGGCGGTGTAGTCGCAGTGGTGAAGGCCGGCGATCGGCGAGAGTTCGACCACGTCGAAACCGACGATGGTTGTGCTGGCCGCGACGCGCGAAAGCAGGTCGGCCGCCTGGCGCCAGGAGAGCCCGCCCGGTTCGGGGGTGCCGGTGGCCGGCATGAGGGATGGATCGAGAGCGTCGATGTCGAAGGTGACGTAGGTCTTTTCGCCGAGGGGCGCCACGGCTTGTTCGATCCAGTCCTTGTCGTGGTGGAGGTCCGCGGCCGGGATGGTGACGAGTCGATGTGTGTGCGCGGACCGGTCGGTCATGAAGTCCTGTTCCTCGCGCGACCAGGCGCGCGCGCCGACCTGGACGAGGGGGGCGAGCTCCGCCATGCGGCGGCCCACGGTGGCGTGGCAGATCGCGCGGCCCTCGTAGGAGTCGCGCAGGTCGGGGTGGGCGTCGATCTGCAGGACGGTCAGGCCGGGGTGGTGGAGGAGGGCCGCCTTCAAGAAGCCGAGCGTGACCGTGTGTTCGCCGCCGAGGCCGGCGAGGACTTTCTTGTCGGCGAAGATCGTGGCCGCGCGCTCTTGAACGAGTCCGACCATTTCTGCGGGATCGAGGTCGTCGACTTTCGGCGGCTGGAGGGTGGCGACTCCGACCCGGTCGAGGTCGAGGTCGAGTTCCTCGTCGTACCATTCGGCGTTGGGGGATGCGGCGATGATCGCTTCCGGGCCGTTCGCGGCGCCCTTGACGTAGGAGCAGGTCCTGTCGTACGGCGCCGGAAGGACGGCGGCTCGCGCTGTTTCGTATGCGGCTGCTTTTCCTTCAAGACCAAGAAAATTCACGACTTATACCAACCTGAAAAGAGTTCTAGGAAATGAAGCGGAAACATAATAAAATATTATGGAAAGGAGTAGAAGCTGTTTCCTGCAGCCGCCGACTCAAGTATATTCTTTGGATAGCTTTTTCGCTCTGTGAAGGAAAGGACTCTGCAAGACCGATGCTCAGCTCGCCCACGCTGGTTCTGAACCGATCATGGGTGCCGATCAATATCACGACGGCGCGTCGTGCCGTGGTCATGGCTTTCGTCGGTCTCGCTCGCATCGTGGATGTGCAGACCTACGAGCTCTTTTCCTTTGACCGCTGGGTATCGCGGGGTCCCACCAACGGCAATGTCATTCATTCGGTCAACAGCGCCTTTGACGTGCCGGAGGTGGTGGTGGCGCGCCGTTACGATCGCATTCCCAAGAGCGGCGTCGTCTTTTCGCGGCGCAACCTCTACCGGCGGGACAGCTACATGTGCCAGTATTGCGGCGGCAAGCCGGGTGTGTCCGAGCTGTCGCTCGATCATGTGCTTCCCCGGTCGATGGGCGGGAGGACGACCTGGGAGAACTGCGTCCTTGCCTGCACCACGTGCAACACGCGCAAGGGCGGGCGCACGCCGGAGCAGGCGCGCATGAGGCTTCTCAGCGTGCCGCGCAAGCCGAACTGGTCACCGTGGTACTCTTTCGCGAGGCGATTCCAAAAACCGAAGTCGTGGGACGCTTTTATTTCCGATATATATTGGAACACGGCTCTCGAGGAATAGCCGCAGGGCGTCGAAAAGCCCGTTATACGGCAAAATTGGCTCTTTTTAGCCCTTGACCGGCGCGGGAATGGCCCTTATACTTCCGCGTTCCAGATGACAAATGCTGCCGGATCGTCTAATCGGTAGGACGGCGGACTCTGGATCCGCTAGTCTAGGTTCGAGTCCTAGTCCGGCAGCCAACATACATCCCCTTAAGCGGTAACGACTTACGTCGGTGCCGCTTTTTTTGTTGCTTGCGCAGACTAGCGGTTTTCGGGGGAAAGACTTAGGGCGATTGGAGAAGTGCGGAAAAGCTCTCTGACGCAATGTTAGTGGCTGGGGAGAAGTGAATTAAGGATGAGTTCTGGCTACGATTGCTCTCTTGCTCTCGGCGTAAGTGTTTGAATAAAGCAAGGGGCGGAGAGCGAGGGTGTTTTACAGACTAGCGGATTCCCGCCCTCAATGGGCAATATTCCCTCCTTGCGCCGGATACCCTTCCTCTACTACACTCTAAATTAGGTATCAGAGAATTGCCGCCAACGGGAACCGTGGCAAGATGGCCGGGAAGACTGAATGAGCAGTTCGAAATCACAAACCTTGGTGATGTTGGTCGGCCTTACGGCTGTGCTGATATTGGTTGCTCTATTGGCCGGAGTAGGCCGAGTTCGAGTGGATTCTCTCGTACCCGATGTTTCATATGTAAATATGGACGCGTTAAGGTCCGGTTCCTATCTGCTGGAAATAAGCGGAAATGGATACAAAGACTATGAGAATACGTTCGCGATAACTTCAGGTATCGTGACGGATGTCGAAGTATGGATGGAAAAGGAATGAAAATCCTCCCTCTTCCCATCCCTTACACTATCCTCCGGTATCAGACCTTGGGAACCCGCCGATGGGTGGGAGATGGGATGATGATGGGAAGCGCACACGTGACTCAAACGGAGACCGACCATGAGTAAGTCCGTATTGCAGTTTGTCGTAGGGCTGGTCATCGGGATTGCGCTCGTCATGCTGGTCGAGACCATGGGTGACACGGCAGAGTCCCAGAGCCAGATGGTTGACCCGAGCGTTGGTGCGAGCTTGGCTACTATTGAGAAGAGCCTTTCGTCAATTGACGACAGCCTGCAAATCGTATGCAGGGAGCTTGCCAACCTCAACTACTCTGCCGGAGCAACCTACGTGGCTCCGAGTGGCGAGGTGGGGCCGGGTGAGGAGGGTGGAGAACCTACAGCGAAAAGGGAGGTTGTCCCCATACCTACAGAGACCCGGGTACGGCATGTGAATAATAGACTCGCAACTAACTGGGTTGAGGCGATAAATGCGAGTTTAGCACAGGCGTTGGTAGAATATGGTCTGACTCCCTATGACTCCGGCGTGGGGGTCCATCTTAGGAAAGCAGCGGCTGAGTTGAAAAACGCCCAGAATCGCAACATGACAAGATACAAGGAGTTCGAAAAACGCTGGTCAGGGAAAAACACATACGCCAGTGGAGACGATTCTGCATCGCTTCAGAAGAATGCTGAACGTGAAGAAATTAAACAAATGTATGCGGATGAAAAAAGTGAGGCGATAGATGCCTTTCGAAAAGCCCTTGAAACCTTGGTGAGCGGGAAATGACTTATTCACCTCCCCGCCTGTCCGGTGGGGGGAGATATTTAAAGGAATTGCTGATGTCGAGGCAATTCGCCGACAGACTAAAACGTGCAGGTGTTTGGATTAGTGTAGCGTCGTATTTACTGTTTTCCGCTACGACGCTCTTGTGTAGAGATTTGCCAGGAGATTTTACGAGTTTCTGTCATGGTTGTCTTGGTCTTTTATGGCCGGGAATGTTTGTGGTGGGTCTTGAGGCTTCTATCGGTCCTTACGCAGAAACGAGTGTGATTTATGCATATTCGTTTGGATTAATCGTTGTCATTATATTTTGCCTATTTATAAGAGAAAAGGGGGCGTATGACGGATTGACCGGGTGGCTGATTGTAGTATTTCCGATGGTCGCTTGGTATGTCCCTCTACTCTTTATTCAGGTTATCATTTCCATTCTAATTATATCGGAAGTATTACCATTTCAAATGCCGGTTACTGGATAGCGACTTATCCCTCCCCGCCCTGGCCGGTGGGGGGAGAACTTGGAAATATCGAGATTTAGAATATGAAAAGAAACGCAAATCCGAAACCAGACAAAAACGCTCTTCAACACCTCAGGCGTGTCGCCCGCGAAGCCTATCCTCATTGCAGCGTTAGGTTCTGCAGTCATGGCGAACTCGGAGGATATCGTGCGCCCCGTGATCATACTCTCGCATTTCGTCTCGTAGATTCTAAAGACAGATTTTGTTCGAATGTCATCTGGGTGATGCCCCAGACTATCCTGACTTGGACTGCTGATGATGTCCGCCGAGCCGTGGATAGGAGTAACGGTAAGGAAGGGTGATAGTCAAGAATGCGTGTCTTTAAGCATGAAATACGAGCAGGCATTGGTTTAGGTGATCTATTGCTGGGACTACCCGAGCATGAGGTTCGTAGCAGGATAGGCGAACCAACAATCGTCAACGAGGAGGACTTTGGTGACGGGGACATTACTCGCACGTGGGAGTATGAGAAGCTTGGCCTCTTTCTCACATTCTCGGAGGACGATGAGTTTCGCTTGGGAATAATCACGACCGAAAACGAGAGCGCCACGCTCAACGGTTTACGAATCATCGGGATATCTGAGCAGCAGCTCCTTGACGCCCAATTCGGCGACTTGGGTTCACCCGAGTTGGAGGATGACTTTGAGGAGAATGGGAAAGACTATGTCTGGGATGCAGCCAGTCTCTCTTGCTGGGTTAGCGACGGAATTGTAAACTCCGTATCGATCATTCCACTGTATGATGAGACTGGACAGATACCTAAATGGCCAAACGCGGTCGCCTAATTAGCTCTCCACGCGCCCCGCGCTTCGAGCGGAGGGGGAGGGCAAGATCGACGTTAGGGTGATTTGATGATAAATCAAGAGATAATGGATGGCTTTTATCAGGAGAAGCGCACCGAATCCGTTTGCTTTGTATACAACGATTATATTCAAATAACCTCTGGGAATCATTGCGGACGAAAGGGCTCGATTGTCTCCTTAGTCAGGATTGAGCCCGATGTCTTTTATCTCGTCGAGTTAGACGACGATTCAATTGGAGATGTTGAAGTACCCCAAGGACAATTGAAGCTCTGTGATTAACCCGTGGAACTCAATAAATACCACCCCCTTTCCGCCTGGCCGGTGGGGAGAGCGGCGTATAAAAAAGGAGGTGTGTCATGTATGACATTCTATGCAGCATAAACAACGTCACGGTCTTTGTCATAATACCGGCATTGGGAATTGCGTCTATCTTCTATTTTGCCAACGTGCGGTCCAAAGCTAGCTTGATATTGATGCTGGGATTCTTGCTGGTGGCCATTGGACCCTTCATGGCTTTTGTTTTTCCAGAGTGCTTTTTTAAAGGAGACGAGGGAGAATTTAGTAGCGAGACGAATTATGTCGAGTCTTATTGGGACGATGAACTTGAGCGTGAAGTCGAGTTCTCGCCGAAACGGGGCACGAAACTCAACTACGTACACAACTTTATGATGGACGCGGGATTCTTACTGCTCCTCATCGGACTTTCCGCGACAACGTTCGCGAAGATGAGGAAGAAGAACAGCGAGGCGGCGGACTAGGGTTCCCCTCTCCCCGCCTGGCCGGTGGGGAGAACGGCATCCGCCCCTTGGGAACCCGCCGATGGGTGGGAGATAGGATGGTGGGAAGCATCAGAAACAGACATGGAGTGAAACCATGAACAAGGCCGTATGGACTGTCGGTTTCGGAGTAGTGCTGGGCTTCCTGCTGTTTCTGCTCTACGACGTGATGCGGGATGATGACGGGGGAGGGAAGCTCTTCGACTTGAAGGCGGACACACTATCCGTCAACAAGGGAAATGCAGATGTAGAGGCTATCAACGAGCGGCTCTCGTCTCTTGAAGACAGCCTCTCATTCATGAGCCAGACGCTGGAAAAGATGAACGGAAAACTTTCTCAACTGAGTGTCGCTTCAGCAAATCTGGATAGTAGTAGCTCACCAGCTCCTGCGGATAAGGGAAATAGAGTGCCGATTCCTGCCGGGACAGTGAAGCGAGACGAGCCAGTCGAGGGAAAGAAGAACTGGATGGACTTTGTTGACGGGAGCATAGCTAAAGCATTAGTCGAGTACGGCCTGACTCCATATGATAGAGACGTTCCGCCGTTGGTAAGAAGAGCTTCCGATTGTTTGAGAGAGATTGAGAGCGAGTGCGGGAAGATGCGCCATGCGTTCAACGAAAAATGGGCAGGAGTAGAATTCGCAGGAGAAGACGACCCGGCAAAATCTCAATTTAGAGCTGAGTGGAATGCACCTAGCGAATGGAGGCGAAAAGAGCGGGCATTGATTCTGGAGTCCTTCCGTGCGTCACTGGCCGAGTTAGAGAAGAGTCGATAGCCCCCTCCCCGCCATTGGCCGGTGGGGGGAGAAAAATATGGAAATAGGGGAATGAGTAGATGAGGAAACGACTGCTGGCTGAACTAAGTGTTTCTCCAATTCATCACTGCCTTATTATTACGTTCATATACGTCTTTGTCGTCGGTTTGATTTATTCAAAGTTCGGAAACGAATTTCTGTGGACATGCACGTATGCAGGAATCTCACTAATACCAATTTTGATTTTCGTAAACTTTCTCTTCATTGGCTATGTCGCTCTCAATCTCATTGGACTGGCTACGGAGAAAAGGCACTCAATATTAAGGCGGATGATGAATTCGATTCCGTTCTTAATCGCGTTGGCAGGCTTGGTGCTTCTACATATGGTGTACTTGCACAAGGGATAGGAGAAACCATGATAGACACGAGAGAACTCGTTTCCCGGCTTGAGAAGGTTGAGAGGCAGAATCGGTGGATGAAGGTGGTGGGGGGGGCTGTGCTGCTTGTGATGGCGGGCTTGGTCGTGATTGTATGTGCCATGCCAGGACCGAAGGTTCTCGAAGTGGAAGGGATAATTGTAAAGGATTCAGACGGCAAAGAGCGCGTTCGTTTGGGATTGGAGTCTCTGCGTTTCTTTGACTCCGACGGACTGATTCTAACTGACTTGAGTATGGGACTTTTAAGTCTATACGCAATGGAAGGAGAAAGGCGCTTTTCGGTGAACTCTACCCGCCTACGTTTTGAGGACAATAAAGGTGTGGAAAGAACCACACTTGGTTCGTCTTCCCGATACTCAGGACCTTACCTAAGACTTTTCGACGAAAACGCGTACTGTCGCGCAGTATTTGGAAGCACATCTACGGAAATCATTGAGGACGGCAGCGAGTATATATATCCACTTGTAGGCCACGGCTACAAAAGCCCCACAAAGGGTGAAGAATTTGTGCAACCCTCTAAAAATGGTGATAAGCACGCGCACCCTGAGTCTTCACTCGTTCTCTGCGACAATGAAGGCAAGGTCGTCT
>CAZUHB010000017.1:47221-105308 GCA_964620445.1 uncultured Phycisphaerales bacterium | reverse complement strand
GTGGTCGGGATAATCCATCTGGCAGTCGTACCGGTACAGGTAATCGAGAACCATATCGTGCGCGTTCAGCTGTCCAAACGCGCAGAGTAGAAGAGCCGCTATGATCAGGGAGCTCTTCAAACCACGTGGAAATTTCATGAATTCCTCCTTAACCCTAAACAGAACATAAAATGAACTCAACAAGTCCAAACTTGTTTGCGCGAAAAGTGTTGAGCTTAATCGTCCTTCTGATGGTGAGGTCAAATTATATCAAAAGCATCTGGGTATCTTCATCAATTTTTATGCAATAAATCATCAACCATGTTGTATCACACCCTCTTTCCGGAACGCCAGGCGCCCCGTCAGGGCAGACAGTTCCCCGCTCATGAGGATCAAAAAAAAGGGCCGGATCTCAACTCACTCGTTGACGATCCGGACCTTTTTAGAGGAGGACTCTGTTTCGCTGGTGGCTACAAAAACTTAACCGTTTTTAATACAAAACGTTAAGCTAATTCCTCTCATCCAGCCTCGGCAGGATCTGAATCTTTTTCTCTTTCTTGTTCGCGCTCTTGGTGAGAGTCACGGTCAACAGGCCGTTTTTCGTCTCTGCCTCGATCTTCTCCTCATCGATGTTGTCGGGCACGGTCAGAGACCGCGAAAACTCGCACTCGACCTGGCTGAACTCGTTGCGATGCAGTCTGGTTCCTTCCGGCAAATCGACAGCGGTCTTCTTTCCCTTGAGGGTCAGAACACCGTCTCTGATGCTGAGGTCGATCTCTTCCGGCTCGATACCGGGAACCTCGAAGGTAAAGATCCAGCTGTCCGGCTCCTCGAAAACGTTCACCGCTGGAGCAGAACAGTCTCTGCGCCCGAAGAAATCGGTATCCCACCGGAAGAACCTGTTCAGTTCATTATCGAGTCGACCAAGCCTGAAAAAGGGATTCATCACCTTGTTTCTCTTCATGATAGCCATTTCTTACTCCTTTCGAATCAAACTCCAGCTCTCTATCAAGACCGGTTTTCAAGGTTTTCCTCAAGGAGTTCCAAATTGTGTACCAAAGTCACACAAAAAAACACACATGACATTACCACATGATATTTCAAATGTTAAAACCATCCTCCGATATTGGCCTTTAAGGAGTCCAGACCTGGTTATGCCATTGTGGCAGCAGCGTTCGGCCATACAGGCAGACTCTCGTCGCGTTCGGTTTTTACATTTTCTCGGCCTTTTCGATTTACTGCCACGGTCCGAGAGTTCTCAACAAATCCCTCAGAAAGCGCCCTCTGGCCCGCCGAACCTTTCCGGCCACCCGATCCGGCCGTTCACCCACTTTTTCGGCGATCTGCCGGAACGACATCCCCCTGCAATGATGCGAAAACAGGATAGAGTGCTCGTCCCGCGGTGTTCGCGCGATCTGGCGCATGCAGAGCAGGAGGAGGAGAAACCAGGCGCGCTCCCATTCGCGCGCCTCCTCGCGCAGGACAGTGATGCGCGACGGATCGAACCGACGCTCATCGGCCGGTTCCGGAATCCTGTCCAGGGAGCGCGCGTTCCGCATTTGGCTGCGAAAAGCCTTTTTCACGGCGTTGCGGGCGATGGCCGACACCCAGCACTGGAACGCCCGGCCGCCCTGAAACCGGAAGCTGGAGCTGTAAAGAAAGATCCTCGTCAACACGACCGCGATCACCTCGTCCGGATCGACCGGCCCGTTGCGGGCGGCATTCCGGACATACTCCTCCAACCAGGGCCGCAGCGCGCGACTGACTTTGAAGAACAGATCCTCCTTGCCGGTGCGCCCGTAACTCTCGAGGAGCCGGCCTGCGGCCGCATAGAGCCGCGGCTGATCGCCCCGTGATTCTCGCCGTGTCAACAAGCCGTTCCTCCCCTCGTAAGCGATCGACACTGGGATATGCAGGGTGAGGGGTCGTCATTACAGGGCGGTCTTCAAAAAAGAGTTCCTGCTGTTCAGTTCACGGTTCAGTATCTTGCGCGCCCGATGAAGTCTCACCTTGATGTTTCCCACGGAAATTCCCGTCTGCGATGAGATCGCGCGGAGAGTGTTCTGCTCCCTGTAGCGCAGGTTCATGACCTGCTGATAGTGAAAGGGAAGCTTGTCCACGGCGCGCCACAACACTTCGACTCCCTTGTCGGCCAACCGCATCTCCTCGCGCCGCAATGCGGCGCCCAGAGGCGAGCACCAGGTCGCCTCGGAGGGTTTCAGTTTCCCGAGAGCGCAGATGAGCTTCTTTTCCGTTTTCTTTCGGCGTATCCAGTCGATCACCACGTGATAGCCGATACTGAAGAGCCAGCTCCTGACCCTGTTCTTGTCGAGAAGTGAATCGAACATCTCGTAGGCCCTGATGAAAACCTCCTGGCAGAGGTCGTCGGCCATATGATGATCCTTGATCAGCTTGAGAATGTAGGACCACACGCTTTGCCGGTGCGCCATGACAAGGGTATTGAACTCGGCATGAGGGGCAGCGGTCCGCCGGACGGGCACGAGGTTTTCCATCGATGATCTCCTCCCCGGTCGACGGGCCGCGCAAGAGTATGAATCCTTGCCGCGGGAGGAGATGTTCCCTTTTGGGAAAAAAACTTTCCCCTTTGTCCGGCTCGGGCGTCTCGCGCACCTCTGCCGCGATGCGGCCCGGTGAGCACAGTGCTCGCAAGTCGATGAAGGAGAAGCGTCCGATCAGAGATTCTCGATAGCAGACATGATCCTGTCCTTGATTCCGTCGAGGTTCAGGGACTCGCCCTCACGAGGGCGGAAGTCGATCGGTTCGCCGATGTGGACCGTGATCCGACGGGGTCGGGGAAACCAGGCGCCTCGCGGCAGCACCTTCGCCGCGCCCCTGATCCGAACGGGAACGACAGGCACCTTTGCGCGCCGCGCCAGGAATGCCACGCCCTTGGAGGCGCCGCTCAGATCGCCCGGGGCCATCCGCGCCCCTTGCGGAAAGATCGCCACGGGCATGCCGGCGTCGAGGACCTCGAGGGCCAGGTTGATCGAGGTCTTGTTCGTACTGTCAGTCTTGACGGCCACGCACCGCATCGCGTTGCAGAACCGGTTGAGCAGGCGCGTGTAATAGAAATCCTCGATCATCATGAAGCGCAACCGGCGCGCGCCCACGGCGACCTGCAGAACTGGGGGATCGATAAAGGACTCGTGGTTGGCGGCCACGATGACCGGACCGTCAGGAAGCCGGGGGCCCTCCCGCCTGAAGGCGCAATAGGTCTTCAGGAAGCAGTAGAGAATCACCCAGCCAAATGCGTACAGGCAGCGATTGGCAAAACCGATCGGTTTCAGAGGATGTGTGGTCAGGTCTTTCGTGAATAGCAATTCCTTCGGACCCGTCGTTCCTGTTGCCCTCGGAGGCGGTTGAGAAAGTTATTCGAAAGCGGGCGGCTTCTTTTGCCCGAGACAAACACGTGAATCCGCGGGCGCGGATCTGTCGAAATCTTCGCGACGCGGAGAACGGGCAGAGGGGACAGCCCCTCCGGACCTCTCATCGACGTCCGGATTTGATCGATTCTCGATACGTCTAGTTGCTGACTTCCTTGGCAGCCAGCTGCGCCCACTGGGTGCCCGGCCACTCCCTCTGAATGCGGCGATAGAGCGCCTGCCACTTCTTGCCCGATTCAGGGCCGCCAAGGGACTGGAAGCACTTGCCCGCCCAGAACATACCCTCGGCCTGCGTCGAGCCCACGTCCTCGTAATGATAGACGGCGCGGAGCATGTCGTAGAGCGCTGCCTTGAATTCCGCCTTGCCATCCCCCTTCATCGGCATGTTCATCACGCAGTGGCCGCGGCTGAGATAGGCCCACGACAGGACCTCGCGTTCCGACACGTCGTTGGGATCGCGGTTGTCGATGATCTCGTCGAAAAGCTTGACCGCATTCTTGTACTGCTTCTGCTGCATCAGAACGCGGCCGATACGGAGCCGGGCCTTGTTCGCGATCGTGGGATAGGAATCCTTGGTCTTGTCGTAGATGTCGCGATACACCTTCGAGGCCTTGGAAGGATTCTCGCGCTCGAGCATGAAGTTCATCCAGTACTCGGCCTCGAACTTCCAGTAGTCGGGCAGACCCTTCTCTTTCACTTTCTTCTGAAACAGCCCGAAGGCGCTCTTGGCCTTGGCAGGATCTCCCCGGTTGAGAAGGGCGATCGCCCGGTTCTCGAGCCCGGCCGGATAGAGCCGGTGGTCGGGATACTCGTTGCAAAAGAGGGTAAAACCTTCCACCGCGCCGTTCCAGTCAGCAGCCATCTTGGCGTAGTCGGCTGCCTTGAAGAGGCAGTGGGCGCGGAACACGGGCCTGTGGTCCGACTTGTCCGCCACGACGAGGTAGAGATCGGACGCCTCGCGAAATGCCTGGTTGGACACGGCCTCCTTGGCAGCCTTGTACTCGTTGCCCGTCGAGTCGTATTTGATCTCCTTGACACGGAGGGAATCGACGTATTGCGTGGGCAGGCCGGGTTTCTTGTACTCGACCTTGAGCAATCCTTCCTTCTGGATTTTGACTCGGAGGAGGAGCTTCCCGTCTTTGAGCTCGATCGTGTCTGCCTGGATCAGTGACGCAAACATCAAAAATGCGACGCCCACCAGCGAGAAGATTTTGAGGTGTTTCATTGCAACTCCTTGCCACATTCGCGGATATGAAAACGTGCTCTCTGCTTCCGAGCAGGATCCACGTTATGTCGAACGTCCAGGCCTGACTCGAGGTTCGGAACCGATTCCGCAACCGATCGATTTTTATCCTGTCCGTCCTTTATGACACAGCGCGCCCGCTGTAACCGGCTTATTCCGGCTCGAGCGAAACTGAGAATTTAAGGGCCTCGTCGAACGATGTCAAGGCTGAATCACCCACCAAAGCCCAGTCGGACGCCCCTTCTCAACTTCCAGGCTGATAGAAGTCGGGCCGAGCCAGGGCGCCCATGTCGACCGACCAGGAGACCGCCATTTCGAGAACCGATCCCGCGACCGCCCGTCCAAGGTCGGAAATGGCGTAAATATACTCCTCGTGACCGCGCCGGTCGACCTCGGCCACGATCGCTCCGGCGTCGACCACGGTTCCACCAGCGACGGTCCCTTTCAATATCCCCGGTTCGGGTGAGACGAGCTCCCTGTCACGGACCACGCCGATCGGTTCATCCCGGTCCACGGGCTCGCCGATTCTCTTGAGATAGCCGAAGGGGCCGCTCACGTCGGTCACTATCGGAATCACCGGCTCTTCATCGGAGACGGACTCCGTCGTTCCAAGCGTTTCGGGACGCTTTTCGAAGACGCTCGTCAAGGTGCGGGCCATGTGGAATCCCCGTTCGGCGATGATCGCCATGTCACAGGTCTCGCCCAGTTCGAAATCGGACGTGGCCGAGATGATCAGTGACGCGTCTCCCACGGCGAGGGCTTGCCTCGTCTCCACGCCCTCTCCTCCCCGCCGCTTCTCGCGCCCATCCACGATGATCTCGGGATTCAGGGCATCGAGTGCCGACCGGGGATCGACAGACAAAACCGGAAGGCTCCCCTGATCGATCATACCGAGCGCCTCGGTCACGACCGCCTGCCGCGCGGGCACGCCTTCGACCTCACAGGATCCCTCGGTAAAGACACGGGAGAAGGAGTTGTATTTCATGAGCTCGCGCTCAGGATCGTCTTCTGTCAGCACGACCCGAAACCTGGCCCTGAACAACCTGTGAGCGATTGCGGAAGAAATCTCGCCCACGCCGCAGACAAGAACAAGAGGTTTGAATCTCGAAGACATTCCGGCCCCCTTTTATCGGTCATCCGATCCGGCCCGACGGGACGGCCGGTCTCGACCTTCCCGCCGGCGGAGTGCATCCACCACGCTTTTGAACTCAACGGAACAGAGAATCCTCGCCGGCACGAAATATACTATCATGCCGGCCAGTATGGGAAGGGCGACGCGAGCGAATCTCCACAGAAGGCCACCTCCCATGTCAACGGAATCAAGATATCGATCGACACCGAACACGGCCGCACCGAGAACCAGCGACAGCAGCAGCGCCCGGAGAGCGCCGTCGAGCAGAACCCGTCCACCGAGCGGTCCGATCCCGTGGCGCAGAACGAAAAAGAGAATCACGACCTGCACGCCGACCGTGATCGACGTGGCCAGGGCCACCCCGGCCTCGGCCAGCGGCCCGACGAGCACGAAGTCGAGCGCCACGTTGAGAACGACGAGCGCCGCGCCCGTGTAGAGGGGCGCCCGCCAGCGCTCCATGCTATAGAAAGCGCGCGTCAGAAGAACCACCGTGCTCAAAAATGGCAAGCCGAGCGTGTAGCCCACCAGTGCATTACAGGTGGCCTCGGTGTTGGCTGCAACGAAATTTCCTCTCTCGAAAAAGAGCGAGATGATCGGCTCGGCGAGCACGAGGAGTCCCACCATGGCCGGAATCGAGAGGAACAGATTGATGCGGATCGCAAAGGCCAGATTCTCCTTCATTCCCTCCCGGTTCCCCTCCGACGAGAGCCTGGCCAGGAGTGGAAAGACTGCCGTGACGAGAGCGATCCCGATCAGCGCAAAGGGGAACTGCATCATGCGCAGCCCCAGGTAGAGATGGGTCACGCCGCCATCCCCGGCCACGTAGGCGCGCACCACGAACCGGTCGACGAGCACATTGAGCTGGTTCGCCGACAGGGCGAGCACCATCGGCGCGGTCATGGCCATCACGCGGCGGAAGTCCTTGTCCTTCACGTCGAGGCGGGGCCGAGGAAGAAGATTGTGCCTCCTGAGCGACGGAACGAAGAGGAGCAGCTGCACCCCGCCGGCAAGGATGATCCCCCAGGAAATCACGTACACCCGTTTCCCCGACTCGGGACTCACGAGGAGCGCCGCGGCCCCCACCGCGACGATCCAGAAGATATTGAGCAGCACCGGAGCCATTGCCGGAACGGCGAACTCGCGCCGCGAGTTGAGGATCCCCTGAAACTGGGCGATGATGCACGACACGACCAGGTAGGGAATCAAGATGCGGACCAGGACCAGTGTCTCGCCCATCTTGGCCGCATCCCCCTGGAACAGCGGCAGGATCCACCGGTCAGGTAGGGCAAAGCTGAGCACGAAGAGGAACGCCATGAGCGAGAAGAGGATCACGAAGAGGGCCGAGATCACGTTGCTCACGAACGCCCTGAGCTGCTCTCCGCTCGAACGCCCCTCGACCTGCACGAAGATCGGAATGAACGCCGACGAGAGCGCACCCTCGCCGAAGAGTTTTCTGAAGAGATTCGGGATCGTCCACGCCAGAAAAAGCGCATCGCTGTACTGCACCGACAGCACCATGGTCGTGATCATGTCCCGTACGAGCCCGAAGACGCGGGACGTGAGGGTGAGGACGGAAACGATTCTGGCTGACTTCAGGAATTCCATTTTGTGGAGGACGATATCAGGTCCGATGGCAGGTCACAACCCCACCCGATCACTTTGCGCCGCTTTTCTTTTTCTTCCGATCGGCCTTGCGTTTCTTGATCGCGGGCATGTCGGCGTTCTTCAAGGCTTTCTCCAGTCTGTTCCGGATCGACGTCGCCTCGGGCGCGATCTCGGTGGCGAGATAGTACTCGCGGATCCCTTCCTCCATCATGGCCGAATCCTCGCTCTCGCGCAGGATCGATCCGAGGTTCACGTGGAAATGGGGATTGAGGGGATCGAGCTCGATCGCCCGCTGCACCGACACGGCAGCCTTCTCGTACTGTTCCCGCTCCGAGAAGATCCGCCCCTGGTAGAGGTAGCACTTGGGATCGGTCGATCCGAGTTCGAGGGCCGTGTTCACCGCCTCGAGCGCCTCGTCGTAGCGGCCGTCGCGCATGTTGAGGGCGGCAGCGGCCACGTAGCCGCGCATCCCCACGTCGGGCAGGCCGTACTTGACGTAGTCGAGAAACTCCGCCTCGAGCGCCTCGTGGTTCGTGATGCCAAACTTCTTCTTGAACAGTTCGAGCGTTGCGCCGAAGGTGGCCGCGAACATGTTCCGGTTCCCGTACCGGCCGGCGCGCGTCTGGTCGAGCCCCACTCCCGAGGTCAGGCCGTGATAAAAACTCTTGAACTTCGAATCGTACTTGTCGTGCTCGAGCAGGTAGTGGACGAAGCACCACGCGTGGGCATAGTGCAGGGAACCGAACTTGTGTTGCGGCGTTCGCAGCAGCTGCGCCAGGGGGATGTACTTTCCCGAATCGATGGCGTTGCGCAGGGCCACGAGCCTGCCTTCCTGGATCACGCCGGTCACGACGCGGCCGTTCGCATCGATCGTCGACGAGCCGTAGTACTCGGCGAGCGACTCGTTCACCCAGATGGGAAAGAAGAAATCGGGCCGCGTGAGCTGCACCATCAGATGGGTGCCCTCGTGAAAGAGAACATCGAGGGTGAGGCGGGGATCGGCCGCATCGTGGTAGAGGCGCAGTTCGCCGGAGAGGATGTTGAACATGCCCGCCGACCGGGGATTGGCGCCCGACGCGTGGTACTGCTCGCGGCTGCGGAAGATCTTGATGACCGGCTTGCCGAACTCGGCGCGGCTCTTTCCCGTGATCTTCCACCTCTTCACGAATATCGTGTAGAACTGCTCGAAGATGTCGCAGTAGTACTCGAGCAGGTCCTCGGAGCAGTTGGTCATGAGCGTGAAATAACGCGTTTCCTTTTCCCACGCGCCGCTCCATTCGAGGTGGGCGCGCGCCTTGCGAATGCGGTCTTCCCTCGCCTTGCGGCGCTTCTCGAGCGTGTTCTCCCGCCGTTCCTTGCTCATCCAGAGGCCCTCGAAGAGCACGAAACCCTTGGCGAGTTGCTCCCGCTCGTAGTCGTTCTTGGGAATGTAGGCCTCGTCCGAGTCGTAGAGGATCTCCTTGACCTGGGACGGGATCAGCTTGAGCGTTCCGTGCTCGAAGGCGGCGTAGAGCTCCTGCCCCTTCCGTTCCACGCGGCAGCCTTCGACCACGCGGCCGTCGTAAAGGATCAGCTTGTCGGCCCGCGCAACCGCGCCGAGGGCCACGACAAGGAACAGGACCGATGCGAGAACTTTGGTTTTCGGGAAGTTGCGAGCGATCATCGGCGTATTATAATCACCTTCCTCGGAATTCGACAGAGTCTCTTCCGCATTGTGGATCCTGCACAATGCGCGCGATGCTGAGTAATAGCAGAAAGACCGGCCATGGACTACACCCTCTTTCCGCTCCTCGTTCTCGGGGGTTTCGGCGCCGGGTTCATCAACACCCTCGCCGGGGGCGGATCGATGCTCACGCTCCCCTTGCTGATCCTCGTGGGCCTGCCGGCCAACGTGGCCAACGGCACGAACCGCGTGGCGATCCTGATCCAGAACATCTCGGCCGTTCTCGGGTTCCGGTCGCAGGGCGTCAGACCGTGGCGCGCCGGCTTCTGGCTCCTCCTCCCCGCCAGCCTGGGCGCGGCGGCCGGAGCATCGACAGCGGTGGAGGTCGACCCGGTCGTGCTCGAACGGATCTTCGGAATCGTGCTCATCGTGCTCTGCGGTGTCGTTCTCTTCCAGCCGCGCAAGATCCTCGACGGCGACCCGACGGACGAGTCGGGCGCCCGGCCCTCGGTGAAATCGTTCATCGTCTTCTTCATCGTGGGCTACTGGGGCGGATTCGGCCAGGTGGGCGTGGGATTCCTCTTCCTCGGCGGGCTGATCGTCTGCTCCGACATGAACCTCGTCTACGCCAACGCGGTCAAGCTCTTCATCATCCTCTTCTTCACCGCGATCTCGCTGGCCATCTTCGTCGCCAACGACCAGGTCGCGTTCCTTCCCGGCCTGGTCATGGCCGCGGGCAACGCCTCGGGCGCATGGGTGGCGTCGCGCATGTCGGTGAAGAAGGGCGCCGGCTGGGTGCGATCCTTCCTCGTTCTCTTCGCCGCGCTGGCGTCGCTGAAGCTGCTCGGCGTTCTCGATGTTCTCTGGGAGCCTCTCCGGGGGAATCCATGAAGATCATCGTCTACGGCATCGAAAAGGAATTTCCCGACAACGCCACCGTGGCCGACGTGCTGCGCGCCCTCGACGAGCCGGAGAAATTTCTTCTCGTGGAAGTCAACGGCGTCTATATCCGCCACGAGGACTTTGCCACGAGGCGGCTCGAGGACGGCGATCGGCTGGAGGTGATCTATCCCGCTTTCGGGGGGTGATGGCCGCCGGATTCCGGCGCGATCCCCTCCGGAGAAGGGCATCTAGACCGTGCCGGTCACCGGCCCGCCAGGTCGGATCTCGGGCGACGGGAATCCTTCCCCGGGTCTGGTGGGCGTCCCCGGCGACCGCGACGCGGCATCAGGTTCCAGAATGCACCGAAAGGCCGCGGTCTCGCCATCGATGATTGACAAGAGCCCGAGCCTTCATTAATGTCCTCTCCATGCGAATCCTGCTACTCTGCTACGCCCTCTCGGGCCTCCTGAGCCTCGGTTACCAGGTCGTGTGGCTGCGCCACTTCGTCGATCGCTTCGGTTCGAGCACCTTTACCTTCGTGCTGGTGATCTGCTGCTTCATCGCCGGGCTCGGCGCGGGCGCGCTCTTCAGCCGGCCCATGAGCGACCGTTTACGGCGCTTCATGCCCCGGGCGGGGAACCTCCAGGTCTACGGCGCCTTCGAGCTCCTGATCGCGGCCACGGTGCTTCTCGTCTACATCGAATCGCTCATCCCGGCCGACCTGATGGGGACCTTCCCCTACGTGCTCGAGGACGGCATCCACGAACCGCTCCTCTCCTACCAGCTGCTCAAGATACCGCTCGCATTTCTGAGCGTGGCCATACCCTGCTTCTTCATGGGCGTCACCTATCCGCTCCTGTGCAACGTCTTCGTGGAGCGGTCCAGGTTCCCGTCGTCGCTCTACGCCTGGAATACGCTCGGCGCGTGCAGCTCCGTCCTGCTCTGCGAGTGGGTGCTGATCCGGCATTTCGGCACGAACGTCACACTCGTCGTGATGATCGTGTCCAACGCCCTGCTCGGCCTCTTTTTTCTCGCCAGGGGAAAGCGGATCGAGGAGCGCTGCAAGCAGGAACCGATCGGCGAGGGGGCCGACAGCCCGGCTCCGCCGTCCGGGGCGGAAGAAAGCCGAACCGCGCCGCCCGCGGTCCCGCTCACCCACGGAATCCTGATCGCCGGCGCGGTCGTCTCCGGCTTTCTTTCCGGCGCGCTCGAGGCGGACGCCTTCCGGCGGATCCACTTCGTCCAGATCTACAACGGCTCGGCCATGGCGTTCGTTTCCTTCTGGGCGATCGCGGCGATCTTTCTGGCGAGCCGCCTCGTCCATCGCTGCGCCCGATGGCGGCTCGGTCATCTCAAGGTGTGGGTCGCTGTAGGATTCGGTCTCTTCCTGCTGGTCACCAACTACCTTCTCGTCCCGGTAGCCGGCTGGCTCCAGGAATTCTCCAGCACATCGGCCGATCGTTTCGCCATCGACCTGGACGGCAGCCTGATGATCAACCTCGCCGTCTTTGCCGTGACCGGGCTCGCTGTTTTTCCGTCCTACTTCTGCGTGTCGCTATTGCTGCCCTTTCTGTGCAACGCGGGGCAGAAGCAGGGCCGCCACCTGGGCCGGATCTACGGCCTCAACACGATCGCCTTCCTGGCCGGGATGGTCCTCTTCTCCTGGGTGGCGCCTCAGGTCAACATGTTCTTCGCCTTCAAGCTGCTCTCGTTCACCTTCGCGATTCTGGTCGTCTTTGTCCTCCTCTTGAACCGATCGGCCAAGCGCCTCGCGGTGCTGAGCCTGGCCGCCGCCTGCGCCATCGCGGTTGCGGCCTTCCTCACGCCGTCCGATTTCGACCATGATTTCTTTCTGCCCTCGGACAGGCTCCACAAGGCCAAGACGCGCTGCCTCAAGGGGAGCACCGGTTTTTCCACTTTCGTGGCCGAGTTCCGCCACGGCGACGCCGTCTTTCTCGATTCGGGACAGATGTCGGACACCGGTCCGCAGGCCAAGCGCTACATGAAGCTCATGTGCCATTTCCCGTTGCTCGCCCAGGAGGCTCCCCGCAAGGCGCTGCTCATCTGCTTCGGCGTGGGCAACACGGGCGGTGCGATCGCCAAGCACTCCTGCCTCGAGCGGATCGATGTGGTCGACCTGAGCCGCAACATCATGGAGACGGCGCCGGAGTTCGCTTTTCACAACGACCGCGTCTTCGACGATCCGCGGCTCCGCCAGATCCATGACGACGGCCGCAGTTTCCTTGGCGTGACCGACGAGCGCTACGACCTGATCACCAGCGAGCCGCCGCCGCCTCTCATGCACGGCATCAGCCGCCTCTATTCGCTCGAGTATTACGAGGACGTGGTCGAGCACCTGACCCCCGAGGGGTGCATGACCCAGTGGCTGCCGATCTACCAGATGCCGCCCAAGGCGGGACGGCTGATCGTGGCCACCTTCGTGCGCGCTTTTCCCTACGCCCTCCTGATCACCGGATTCGACAGGGAGTTCATTCTCGTCGGCTCGAAGAGCCCGATCGACCTGGCCATGATGGCGCGTCGGTTCGGAGACGATCGACAGGTGCTGGGTGACCTGCACAACATCAGCGTGCCCACGCCCGCTCACCTCGTGGCGCGCATCGTGATGACCGACGCCGAGCTCAGAAAGCTCTACGCCGAGGGCGACGTGGTCACCGATCAGAAGAACCTGCTCTCCTCCTACTGGCCCGCCGGGCGCGTGCTCGACTTTCCCTATTCACCCGGATCTGTGCTCGCAATCATGCCCGCCTCGCTCCTCTCCGCCGAACCGGCCTTGAGCAGGGTATTCACCGACCTCACCGAGCTGCGCCGCCACGTTCCGGATTTTCCCTCCGAGGTTCTGTCGAACGTGAAGGCTCCGGCCGGCGGCGTCGCCGGAACCGATATCGACTGGCCCGGTCTCAAGAAGCTCAACCTGCGGGCGGAGAAGTCGCTGCGCGGCGGAAGGGTGCGCGAGGGGCTCAGAATCTTCGAGAACTCGGTAGCGCGAAGTCCCAAGCAGATGGACGTCTACCTGAGCGCGGGCTGGAACCTGCTCGATCTGAGGCGTCCCGCGGCAGCCGAAAAATGGTTCGCCAGGTGCGCGGCCCTCTTTCCGGAGTACCAGGAAAGCCATTACTTCCGCGGCCTCGCCCTGGCCCAGGCCGGCCGGACGGATGAAGCGATCGCCAGTATACGCGCGGCGCTCGACATCAATCCGCTCTACTTCGAGGCGCTCGTGCTTCTCGGCAAGGTCATGGGACGGCAGGGGGCACGCGCCGAGGCGGTGACCAACCTGCAGAGGGCGCTCGACCTGAAACCGATGGCCGACGACGTGCGCCGCGCCCTCGATCAGGCTCTGGCTCTTCCCGAATAGACAACGGGCCGCCGGCCGCCTCACTCCGGATGTGTTCGATTGATCCAGATCTTGAAGAACCGGTCCACGATGACAAAGGTTCCCTTTTCGCGGTCGATCACATCGCGGTCGAGGAGGGCGTCCACCGCGCGCTGCACGTTCGAAGGGGAGCGCAGGTCGTGGCCGGCCACGAAATCGGCGGAAAAGACCTTCACCCCCTCCGGCTCGGCGGCGAGCCCCTTGAGAAACCTGCGCTGGTTGAGGGCGAAAGAATCCCAGAGCGACGTGTAGGCGTGGCTCTCCCGCTCGAGGAGAAGATCGAGCGCCCCGTCGATCATCTGCGCCGTGACAGCTCCGCCCCTCTCGCACAGTTCCCACAGGGCATGGCAGAGGTGCTGCGTGTAAAAGGGATGCCCGCCCGTGATCTCGCAGATCTGGCGGACCGAATCGGGATCAACGGATCGATCGGATGTGAAGAACCGTTCCATCACGAACGGAATCCAGTCCTCCGCACCGATCGGGCCGAGCGTGTAGTGGCCGCCCGAACGGTAGAGGGGGCGCGACTGGTCGAGGAACATCTTCTGGATGAGGTGCTTGCGGCTGCCGAGAAAAATGTAGGAGACCTCCCCGTGGTGCTGGATGGCGCTGCGCAAGCTGCGTTCCACGAGATCGCCGCCATACTCGAGGATCCGCTGAAACTCGTCGAAGACGATCACCACCCTGCATTTGCGCCGCGCGGCGATCCGAGCGGGTGCGGCGAGCACCTCGTCCAGTTCGGGAAGGGGCGGGCCGACCCGGTTGATCCCGAAGGTGACCTTCGGATTGCCGTCGGCGTCGGCGCTCACGACAGGTGTGAGCCGGCCGAAGAGATCGCGAGCGCTCTGGAGCATCTTGTCCGCCGTGGGGGCGAGACTCTCGGTGATCGCCCGCGCCATGGTCGCCACGAAGGTCGTCTCGCCGTCGGTGGGCCAGAGGTCGACATAGGCCGTGAGGTATTTCTTCGGCGGCAGCTTGTCGAGCGCCAGCTTGATGAGCGATGTCTTGCCGACACGCCGCTCGGAGTAGACGAAGAGCCGCTCGCCGTTCTCCATGGCGCGGGTGATGTCAGCCAGTTCCTTGACGCGGTTGCAGAAAGCTTCCTGCCCCACGACGCCACCGTACTGAAAGGGATTGATCATGTGAATCTCCCGCCGCCTGGATCATTACGCAAACCGTGTAACGCATTGTGCGTACGACCAGGATCGATTCAAGCTTTTTTCCAGGCACCCCGAGGGCGTATGATGGCCGGAATGGATCGACACGAAAAATCGCGCCCCCTGATCGCCATCATCGCGGCGGTTCTTCTCACCGCTTGCGGTTCACGGGAGAGCGCGCGTCCGCCCGGCACGCTCGAGATCTCGTTCTCGCTCGAGGACGCGAACGGACTCGAACTCGAGCCCTCCTATCAGACCGTGATCTGGCTCGAGGACCGTTCGGGCTCGTACGTGCGGACTCTCCTGGTGAGCGAGTACCTCTCCTACGGCGGATACGAGGATCCCGAGATCTGCTCACGATGGAGCCGATCGTGCGACTGGGGAAATGTTTCCGAGGCTCACTTCGATGCCGTGACCCGGGCCACGCCGCCGCCGGGCGACAACACGATCACGATAGACTGCGCTCACGAAAAGCTCGCCCCAGGTGTCTACCATTACTGCGTCCAAACCCATATCATGGAGGAGGACAACATTCTGTTTCGCGGACTGATCGAGATCGGCGGCGGGGCGAAGGAGAGCAGAGCCGCGCCGGGTCCCCCACCGGACAAACACCCCGCGGCCCGCCATCTGCTCGGCAACGTGAAAGCGATCTACCGGCCGCGCGCCGATTGAAGAGGGACGACATGCCCGACAAGAACAAAGACATCTCGCGCCGCGCATTCCTCAAGGGCTCGGTGGCTGGACTCGCCGCGGTTTCGGGCGCGGGAATCTTCGAATCGTGCGCGCCCGGCGCGACCGCCATGCCGCTCCGTCGGCTTGGCGCGACCGGTCTCGACGTCTCGCTCGTCACCTTCGGCGGCGGATCCCAGTTTCTCAAGAACAAGGACGGCGACTGGGAGCCGCTCCTCGAGCGTGCCGTGGCGCTCGGCGTCAACCTCTTCGATACCTGCTCCTCCTACAGGTGGGGCGCCAAGGCGAGCAGCGAGGAGCGCTTCGGCGAGATCCTTCCCGCCCACCGCGAGAAGATCCTCATCTCCACCAAGTTCGAGTCGCGCGATCGGACGGAAGCGCGCGAGGAGTTCGACCGGAGCCTCGCCCGCATGAAGACCGACCACGTGGATCTGCTCATGATCCACAACATCACACCATCCGAGGATATCGCCGCACTCGAGAAGGGCGTGTACAGGGAGATGGTCCGCCTGAAGGAGGAGGGCGCCGTGCGCAAGATCGGATTCTCGAGCATGGACAGCGCGGAAAAATCGCGCCAGGCAATCGAGGCGCTCGATCTCGACCTCTGCCTCATCGCCCTGAATCCCACGCGCTACGGTGCCTTCGCCAGAAAAACCCTTCCCGCGGCGCGGGCGAAGAAGATGGGCGTGCTCGCCATGAAGGTGATGCGCAACATCGTGGGCAAGAAGTCGACGCCGGGCGAACTTCTCGAATACGCCTGGTCGCTCGACGGCGTGGCCAGCGCCCTCGTCGGCCACTGCGGCACGGCCGACGCGTCCGCCACGGAGATACTCGAGGAAAACGTGCGCCTGGCGCGAACCTTTGCGGCGGGAGGCGAAATCGCCATGGCTCCCCGGGGGCAACGGGACCTCGAGCAGAAACTCGCACACCTGGCCGGCCCCCACGCCCTCTGCTGGGCGCGCCCCGATTATCGCGATGGAGAATATCGCGACAGCCACGACCGGCCCCATCCCGGCCACGGCCACGGCCACGGTGCAGGAGGATACCGCGCATGAGCCTTTTCAAGCAAATCACCGCTCACGAGGTCTACCCCGCGCTGGGATGCACCGAACCGATCGCCTGCGCCTACGCGGCGGCCGTGGCGGCCGCCCAGCTCGACGAGCCCGTAAAAAAACTCACCCTCAAGGTCGACCGCGGCACTTACAAGAACGGCGCGGCCGTGACCGTTCCCCACTCGGGCGGGCGCAAGGGCAATCTGATCGCCGCGGCTCTCGGTGCATTCCTGGCCGACCCTGACGCCAAGTTGCAGTTGCTCAGCCATGTGAACGACGCGGTCCGCGGCAAGGCGGCGCGCTTCGTCGATTCGGGCGCGTGCGCCATCGCGTGCCTCGAGGAGTCCGGCTTTCGCGTCGAGGTGGACCTGGCCTCGGCCTCGCACGAATCGCGATGCATTCTGGCCGAAGCGCACACTCACGTGGTCCGGATCGAAAAAGACGGGGCGATCCTGTACGAGGCCGCCCATACCGGCGCCGGTCCCGCCGATCTGGCCTACAGGGATCGGCTCAAGACGCTCGCCTTCAAAGACCTTCTCGCACTCGTCGATTCCGTCGACGGGGACGACCTGGATTACCTGAAGAAGGGCGTGGAGATGAACCTGGCCATGGCCGACCGCGGCCTCGCGTGCGAGGGCACGGCCAGCCAGCTGCTCCGCATGAAGGAGGACGGTTTCCTGGCAGACGACATGTTCTTCAGGACCAAGAACCGCGTGGCGGCCGCGGTGGACGCGCGCATGGCGGGAGTGGACCGGGCGGTCATGACCTCGGGCGGTTCGGGCAACCAGGGCATCGTGGCCACCCTCACCCTCCACGGCGTGGGCAACGAGATGGGCGTCCCCGAGGAGACGATCTTGAAGAGCATCGCCGCGGCCCACGTGGTCAACGCCTACGTGAAGAGTTTCACCGGCGAGCTGGCCGTGATCTGCGGCTGCGCCATGGCGGCCGGAATCGCGGCCTCGGCAGGGATCGTCTATCAGCAGGCGGGCCCCGACCTGGCCAAGATCACGCTGGCCGTGAACAACGTGATCGGCGACCTGGGCGGGCTGATCTGCGACGGCGCCAAACCAGGGTGCGCACTCAAGACGATCACCTCCGTCGACGCCGCCTTGCGCTCGAGCCTGATGGCGCTGAAAGGCTACGGCCTGGCCGAGGACGAGGGCGTGGTCGGCCGCACCGTCGAAGACTCGATCCGCAATCTGGGACGGATCACTCTCGAGGGCATGTTCCACGTCGATCCCACGGTGCTCGACATCCTACACGACAAGACAGGCGGAAGCGGAAAGGCATAGTCCGACAGGGGCTCGACATCCATGACTGACGACAGGGATCCAGAATCGACGGCAAGAAAACTCCCCGGCGTTGCGGCCGACCCCGACGCGCTCGCTCGCGAAATCGAAACGCTGCGCGCCCTGAGCACGCAGGGCTTCCTCAAGCGGGCGCGGGGATACTTCGCGCTCAGCGGGCCGGGATGGCTGCAGAGCGCCTTCACCCTCGGCGGCGGGAGCGCGGTGGCGTCCCTCTATCTCGGCGCCCACTACGGATACAAACTCCTGTGGGTGCAGCCGCTCGCCATGCTCGTCGGCATCATCATGCTCGCCGCCGCCTCCCACCAGACGCTGTCGACCGGTGTGCGGCCTTTTCACGCCATGGCGCGCTTCGTGCACCCCGGGCTCGCCTGGGCGTGGGCGATCGCCACGCTCGTGGCCACCTTCGTGTTCCACCTGCCCCAGTACTCGCTCGCCGCTGGTGTGACCGAGGACATGGTGAGCCTGGCCACGGGGTGGGAGCCCGACGGTGCCGCGCGCACCGGCTTTCTGCTCGCCGTGGGGATCGCGGTGCTCGTACCCTGCACCTTCATCACCTGGAACTACGGTCGCGGGCTGCGCGGGATCAGGATCTACGAGCGCACTCTCAAGGCTTTCGTCTGGATCATCATCATCGCCTTCGGCGTGGTGGTGGTGCGCGGGGCGGCGGGCGGCTCGATCGACTGGGGCGCGCTCTTCAAGGGCTTTTTGCCGCTCTACATCCCCACCGACTCGGCGGGTGTGACCAAGGTGATGGGCGCCTTCGGCGCGGCCGTGGGCATCAACATGACCTTTCTATTCGGCTACTCGCTCCTCGCCCGCGGCTGGGGGAAGGAGCACCGGGGACTGGCGCGCTGCGACCTCGTTCTCGGCATGCTGCTCCCCTACATCCTGGTCACGTCGCTCATCGTCATCGCGGCGGGAAGCACGATTCACGGCACCCCTTTCGCGCCGGACCAGATCAAACCGGAGAACGCCGGCGTGCTCATCGGCGCATCGGGCGTGGGCAAGGTGGCGGGCCGGTTCGTGTTCGGGCTCGGCGTCCTTGGAATGGCGCTGAGCACGATCACACTCCAGATGATCGTGGCCGGCTTCGCGGCGTGCGAGATGTTCGGTGTCGAGCCGAAGGGCTGGCACTACCGGCTTGCGTGCCTCATCCCCGCGCCCGCATTCGTGGGCGTGGTCCTCTGGAAAACGATGGGCACCTGGGTGGCGCTCCCCGCCTTCACCATAGGGCTCATCATGCTGCCGATCGCCTACATCGGCTGGTTCCTGCTCCAGAACAGCAGCCGCTTCCTCGGCGACGCGCGGCCGCGCGGCCGGTCGGCGCTACTGTGGAACACCCTCCTGCTCATCGCGCTCACCGTGACCCTGGTGAGCGTGGGGTACACACTCTACTCGCGGTTTGGATAATCGCGCAGCATGTGGCTCATTTCCCGGCGAAGGGTACGAGCAGCTCCGCATTGTCGACCCACAGGGCGAAGTAGGGATTCCGCGCGCCGCGGCGCTCGAGCAGAACGAGGAAGGGCTTGTTGAAGAAGTAGGACTTGGCCAGCCCCCCGAGAGCGCCGATCGCCTCGCTCTTGAGCATGGCGCCGGTCTCGTCGAGGCGGAACCGGATCGACTGCCGCGCGATCGCGATCGGCAGGCCGCTCGCCTTGCCGTCTCCGGTCGCGACCTTCCGCCGGATGATCTCGTCGTAGTCGCGCACGAGGTCGAAATCGAGCACCGGGATCCAGAGCGTCTCCATCTCGCCCATGGTCGTGCGCTTCCCTTTTTTCAGGCGGGAATGGACCGCGTCGATCGTGGCGGCAAGCGTCTTGGCCGGCGGGATCTTGGCAAGGACGAGACGGTCCTTCTTCGACTTCGTTTTCATCTCGACCAGGAAATCGTCATTGCTCTTGAAATCGATGATCGAAACCTGGGTGGCCATCTTGACCTCGTTCTTCTGTCCCGCGAAGAGCTGGTCGATACCGAAGGCGGCCACCTTGTCCTCTCCGAAGAAGGCCGGCCTTCTCCAGCGCGTGAAGGCGTACTCGAAGGGAAGCTGCTTGAACAGGTAGGCATAGGTCACATACCACGAGATCGGCAGGGAGCCGGGCGCCGGCAGGAGCTCGGGGCTCGCCAGACCGCGGAATTTTTCTTCCAGGGCCCTGGCGATCTCCTCGAGGATGCCCTCCTCCACCTTTCCGGCCATGGCCACGAAGCTCTCCGCGTCGATATCGCCGGCCGTGACCGATCGCTTGTTGAGAGCGTCGACCATGGGCGATGCGCCGTCCACGTCGATCGGGCCGCCGGTCAGGTCGCAGAGCTCGTTCCAGGCGAGCTGGAAGGTGGCGCACCAGAGGAGGTTCGTGCCCTTCTCGATCTTCTCGTCGAGGTGGGCGGTGATGAGCGTTTTCTTCAGCTGATCGGCCGAGGCCTCGAGAGCCGCGTTGCGGGCGATCTCTCCATGCGTGGGAGCCCTCTTTTCCTGGGCGATCAGCACGGCGCTGAGGGCGAGGATCAGACAGATCGAGAGCGCCGTCGTGGTTCGGGCGGCTGACAGGGAGCGATGTCTCATGATGTTCCAATCCTTTCGAAAGATCCGGAAAGTCGGATCGCGTCGTACACCGACCTTCCATATGCCGCCGGAGACGGAATTCAACGCTTCTTCTGCGCCACGATTTCGGCGAGCACCTGCGGGAAGTCGGTGATGATGCCGTCCACGCCGGCGGCGATGAGACGGATCATGGTGGCCCGGTCATTGACGGTCCACACATTGACGGCCACACCTTCCTCGTGAGCGTTCTCGACATCGCGGGCGTTTCTGAGCGGTTCGGACAGGGAACGGCCGTCGCCGCATCCGAGGGCGTTGCGCGACACGTGATAGGCCTCGCCGCGCACGATATCGCTCACGTAGCGTCCCGGATCGGCGATCCGTTCGCCGCAGAGGGGGCCGACCGCGATGTCGGGATCGAGCTCCTTCACGCGGCGGCAGATCTCGTTGTCGAAGGAAGAGACGAGGACGAGGTCCTTGTTCTCCATCCTGCCGATCGCGGCGACCACCTTCTCGGCGATTCCGTCGTAGAAACGGGGGATCTGCTTGATCTCCACGTTGACTCCCACGCCGGCCCGGTCCGCGAAGACGAGCACCTCGTCGAGCGTCGGGATCGGCTCGCCGCGGTAGGCGCGGGCTTCGTCGATCGTCACCGCGCCCGAGGCGATCGTCCGGAAGGGATCGCCCTTGACCCACCACGTGCCCGCATCGAGGATCTTCAGGCTCGAAAGGGGAAGCTCCGAGACGAAGACCTTTCCCTGCAGGCCCCATTCCCTGTAGTAGTTTTCGATGTCGGTGGTGCGCTCCAGCGTGTCGTCGTGAATCACGACCGGCACCCCGTCGGCCGAGAGGTGCACGTCGATCTCGAACATGTGGGCGCCCACGGAGCACGCCTTGCGGCACGCGGCCATCGTGTTTTCGGGCGCCAGGCTCGCCGCGCCGCGGTGGCCGATGATCCGGACCGGCCGCAACGGTTCCTGTTCGGGACCGAAGAGCGCACAGCCCGGCGCCGTGCAGGCCGCGAGCAGAATGCAGACCGAAATAATGTGTTTCATCGTTAGCCTTTCAGGCGTTCCATCACGAGACGTTTTACCTCTTTGCCGTCGGCGCGGCCCTTCACCTGGGGCATGACGATCTTCATCACCTTGCCCATCTCCTTGGGTCCCACCGCGCCCGACTCGGTCACCGCCCCATCCACGATCGCGGCGATCTCCCCGGTGGAGAGGCCCGCGGGCAGATACTTCTCGATGACGGCGATCTCGGCCTCCTCCTTGGCGGCCAGCTCCTCGCGCTCCGCGGCGCGGTACTGCTCCACCGAGTCCTGGCGCGACTTCTTCGCCTTGGTCAGGGCGTCGATCACGAGCTCGTCGGTGATCTCGTCCCGCTCCTGACGGTCGATGGCGAGCCGCTTCACCTCGGAGAGCAGCATGCGGTAGATGCCGACCTCGTCCTTGCGGCCGCCCTTCATGGCGTCCTTGAGCGCTTCGTTCATGACATCGATCAACTTCATCGATCCAACTCCTCAGTACTCGTACACCGCATCTCCCACACGGAGGCGCAGGACACTGGCGTCTCCGTCCACGTCGACAGCCACCTCGACCAGTATCCGCTCCTTCTCGCCGCGGATCGCGTCCTCGATCTCGTCGTGCATCTCCTCGGGAACGTAGTATCTCTCGATGCCGTAGACGATTTTTCTGCGCCAGTTGTCCACGCGGCAGCCCTTGATCACGAGCTCGTCGTCGCCAAGATCGGACGGCGCCCCGCCGCTCACCCCGACGGCGGACCAGACAGCGTCCTCGCCGCGGGCCAGGGTCGTGTAGACCGTCGCGCCCTTGGCCAGGCCCGAGTCTTCCAGGCCGGGCGGATCGGAGATCTCGTACCTCAAGGTCATGTAATAACCGGACAGCACGTCGTAGGGATCGACAGGCGCCGTGCGCAGAACGATGACCGTGCCCCGCGCGCGGATCATCGACTTCTCGACGGGGCTCCAGGCGAGGATGACGAGCTGGGCGAGAAGGGCGAGTGCGAAGAAAAGGTGCTTAACCATGGGCCGCCTCCTTCCCTGCTGTGCCGCGGGCTTTCAGGCGATTTTCGAACTTGATTCCGGCCAGGATGAGGGCCACCCCCCCGGCGATGAACGCCGCCGATTTGATGAGCAGGTGCGATTCATATTCGAAGAAACGGCCCGTGATGATCAGAACCACCAGGAGCAGGCCCGACCAGTAGGGCAGCCGGACGTAGTCTCTCAGGCCCTTCCCGATGCCGTAGGCGGCGAGGCCGAGGGCGATCGCGTTGATCGCGATCGTGGCGTAGATCTCCGGATCGGGCGCGAAGAGCGCCGCCGAGAGCGCGCCGCCAGCGATGAGGGGCAGAACACACGCTCCCAACCGGCGCGGCTTCATTACAGCGGCCGCGACGAGCTGGATTGCGGCCGCGATCAGTGGAACGGCGAACGCCCTGGTGTACCCATCGGAAAGAGCCGCGACGTCCCGCCCTTCCCAGGCTGCATCCCCGGCGATCGCGTGAAAGCTCAAGATATACGCTGTCGTGCAGAAACCGAGGGCTCCCAGGTTGCGGGCGATCTGCCCTAAGGCCGGGTAGCGGCCGCTCTCCGGATGGATCTGGCCGTAGAGCCAGAGCGCCGTGAAGGTCGCGATGAAAGGCTGCGTCACCCGCCACCCCACCCCGTCGGCCACGTTCGTGGCATTGACGATGATCGAACTCGTCAGCGCGACGAGGGTGAGGAAAAAGAGAAAGCTCGACTTCTTCCTGTAACAGAGCGGCAGGAGCAAGTGCCCGGCCACGAGGGGAAAGAGGAAAGACGAACTCCCCGTTTGATCGACGTAGAGGCAAAATCCCACGAATGAAGCCGCCACGCCAACGACGGCGTTGGGCACGCTCTGAAGCGCCCACGCCATGACCACCGCCCCTCCGGCCCAGGCGAGGAGTGCCTGGTGCGGATTGCCGCTGATGTGGTAGATCTGGGCGAAGAGTCCGATGTTGGCGCCGAAGATCAGCGTCCCCAGAACGGTGAGCGCATGGCCCAGGTGGGGGCGGCTCTCCTTCCTCACGCGCCAGAGCCAGTAGCCCGTCCCGTGCGCGGCGATCATGGCCAGGAGAAGAACGACGACCTTGAGCGTCCTCGAAATCTCCTCCCAGTGGGCGGCCACGAAAGCGACCACACCGCAACCGATGAGCACGGTGCCAACGAGGAAGATCGTGTTCATCAGGGTGGAGCGCGCCTCGTCCTCGAGCTGGCCGAGCGCGTAGCGATCCTCGAGCCTGGCCGATTGCGACGCGTCGATGATGCCGTCGTCGACCCAGGTCTTCATCTCGTGGCGCAGCTGGCGCCTGAAAAAGAGACTCATGCCAAAAATCCCCCCGCGCCATCCTCCCCGCGGCGAGTCCGGCGGGGAACCATGGAATGTTAACAGAAGAGGGCCCGATCGTCGTGAGGATTATCGCGCGGGGCTGTCCGATCAGGCGTTCATGTCCTTCCACCGCTTGGCCATCCGTCCGAAGATGGCGAGGGCCACCGCAGCGATCACGCCGATGGCGGCGAAGGGGATCCAGACGTGCAGGTTCGGATGATAAGTATCCCAGAGTAGCCGCGTGACTTCCTTGCCACCCTCCACTCCGGATTTCCCGAGATATTCCATGAGAAAGGAAAATGACTCGGTCCTTGCGACTCCGGCGGCCTTCTCCAGCGTATCGACGGAACCGTCCCATGCCCGTTCCGCGCCGTAAGCGGTTTTCTCCATGAGATACTTGAGCGCCAGGGTGGCCTTTTCGCCGTAGTCGCCGTAAAGCCATCCCGCGAGCTTTGCGCCGCAGTAGCCGCCGATACCCACTGGAATGTTGACATATCCGAGATACATCGCCTTCTTTCCGGGCGGCGCAATGAGACCGAGATACTCTTGTTTCTTCGGCCCCGTGAGCATTTCGCCGAGGGAGAAAAAGACGATGCCCGTGAGGAGGATTATCGCGTTTCCCGTCAGCCCGGCGATCAGAACACCACCAGTCGCCATGATCATTCCGATGAACATGGCGGACAGCGTCCGCATCTTGCGTACCACGACCGACATGAGAACAACGAAGCAGATGATCATGAAGGCGTTGCACGAGATCAGTACCTGCTGGGGAACGCGGACCTGGCCGTAATCGCCCTTCTCGATCAGATGGAGTTTCCCGGCCAGGCCATCGGAGAACAAGGAGCAGAAGGAGTCGATCGGTCCGGCCAACATGGAACTGTCCACCCAGTCCGCCATGAAGTTGGGCTGCAGATCCCAGAGCTGGTACATCATGAGCCAGAAGCAGGACATGATGAGGAGCCAGGTGATGAGCCGCGCGTCCCAGATGTTGACGAGCGTACGCCAGAGGACCTGGAAGATATTTTCTTTCTTGGAGGCGCCCGAGGGCACGTCCTTGAAGGTGAAGAGGAGCAGGATGTTCATGGCACTGGCGATGGCGGCGACGATGAAGAGGCGCGTCCACCCCTCGGAAGACTTGTCGGCCACGATCGGCCCGGCGATGTAGTGGGAGACGAAGGAGCCCACGTTGACGATCCAGTAGAAGATCCCCCACCCCTTCGATGTCTGCCCCTCCCTCATGCAGTGCACGAGCGAGCCCTGCAGGCCCGGCTTGAAGAAGGCCGTTCCCGTGGCAAGGATGATGACACCGGCGAAGAAGCCGAGATAGGAGTGGCAGAAAGCCATCACCAGGTAGCCGCAGATATTCATGGTGATGGAAAAGGCGAGAATCCGCTTGTAGCCGAACCGGTCGGCGATGCCGCCTGTCAGGATCGGCAGGAGCGACTGGAAGATGAACCACCATCCGTAGATCTGCCCCTTGATCTCCTGGGTAAGGTGAAGTCCTCCAGGATTATCGAGGCCGCACTGTGCGATGTAGATCGGCGCCATCACGCGGAGGCTGAAATAGGCGAGGCGCTCGATCATCTCGATGCAGTTCAGGATCCAGAAGGTCGAGCCGAATCCCTCCGAGTTGCGCGTATCTTCGTTGACGGTACTGTCCGACTCGGGCTGGTTCGTCATGGTCTCTCCTCAGTTGGGCTGAATCACCGGTAGAACGACCTGATCCCATCCACCACGCCGGCGCGCTGCTCGCCGGTGAGCTCGTTGTACACGGGCAGAGCGAGCACCTCCTTGGCAGCGTCCTCGCTCACGGGGAAATCCCCCTCGGCGTACCCGAGGTGAGCGAAGCACTCCTGCAGGTGGAGCGGCAGCGGGTAGTAGATGGCATTGCCGACCTTGAGTTCGGCCAGGTGATTGCGAAGGCTGTCGCGGTCTTTTGCGCGGATCACGTACTGGTTGTAGATGTGGCGGTCCATGATCTCGACGGGAAGTTTGATTTCATTGCCGGCCAGGCCGGCCTCGCCGAAGCGGCGGCGGTAGTCGTCGGCGTTCCGGCGACGGCCGTCGGTCCAGCTATCGAGGTGTCTGAGCTTGATGCGCAGCACGGCGGCCTGGAGCGCGTCGAGGCGGAAGTTCCCGCCCACCATGTCGTGGAGGTAGCCCGAGTGCGCGCCGTGCATGCGAAGAAGGGTGATCTTCTCGGCGAGAGTATCGTCGTTGGTGGTCACCAAGCCGCCGTCGCCGAAACCTCCCAGGTTCTTGCTGGGAAAAAACGAGAAGCACCCTGCCGTGCCGAGCGATCCGGCGCGGTGTCCCTTGTACTCCGAGCCGATCGCCTGGGCGGCATCCTCGATCACGGCGAGGTTGTGCTCCTGCGCGAGGCTGTTGACAGGATCCATGTCGACGCACTGGCCGAAGATGTGGACCGGCATGATCGCCTTGGTCTTGTCCGTGACCGCCGCCCCGATCGCGCCCGGATCGATATTGAAGGTCTCCCTCTCGATGTCGACAAAAACCGGCGTCGCACCGACGCGCGAAATGCTCCCAGCCGTGGCGAAGAAGGTGAAGGGCGACGTGATCACCTCGTCGCCAGGGCCGACGCCCAGCGCCATGAGCGCGATGATGAGCGCGTCCGTGCCCGATGAGACACCCACGGCGTGGCGCGCGCCGCAGTAGGCGGCCATCTCCTCCTCGAAGGCTTTCACCTCGGGTCCGAGGATGAAGGCTTGGTTATCCATCACCTCGTCGACCTTGGCGCGAATCTCCTCGCGGATCGGCGCGTACTGCGCCTTGAGGTCGAGAAGCGGCACGGGTCTGGTATCAGTCATGGTCTCTCCCTAGATCAGGAAATTGCCGTCCTTCATGATTGTCTGGTCGCCCACGGTGATGGTCGTGTTCTTGAGCACCGCGTCGCAGTGAGCCTGGCTCTCCCAGTCGGAGCCGGTCTTTTCCGGGTAGCCGTGCCCCACGGCCACGTGGATGCCGGGGAACTTCTCGTCCTGGAGCAGGTTGCCCACGAGCTTTTCCAGTCCGATGTTCGTGCCGATGGCGAACTCGCCGATCCGGTTGGCGTTCTCGTCCTGCTTCATGTACTCGTTGAATTCCTTGGCGAGCTTGTCATTGTCGCAGGCGAGGTTCACGACGCGCGAATCCTTGATCTCGAGCGTCATCGGTGTGGCCTCGAGCAGGCCATACTCCTCGGAAAAATAGTCGCCCAGCACGCCGTCGACGACGATCACGCCCTCGGAGATCTCCTTCACGCAGGTGAAGATCTCGCCGTCGGGCAGGTTCGACCAGTCGGTATTGCGGATCTTGCCGTCCGAGATCTTCCAGCGCCAGTCGAGGTTGAAGGTGGCCGTGAAGTTCGTGCCCGCCGGGTTGGTCACGGTGATCGACTCGGCCGTTTTGACGATGTCGTGCACCTTGCTGCACATCTCCTGCACCGCCGCGTAGTCGACCGACATGCCGGTGCACATGAGCTCGTCGTTGATGCCCGGCATGTGAGCGTGGCGGAGCTTGGCGTTCTTTTCCACCTCGTGGATCATGGGGATGCGGAAGCTCTGGAGCTCGCCCTTCTTGCCCGAGGCGCAGTAGAAGCTCACGTCTGCGTCGGCCATCTCCTTGCCGATCTCCGGGGCGAAGGCGAGGGGCGCACTGCCGTCATCGGGACGGTCGCCGTACTCTTCCATGAGAAAGGAGTAGACCTTGCCCGGCGAGATCTCCTCGGCGAAGCGCTTGATCTCGGCGGCGATGTGCTCCGCGCTCTTGTCGGTGATGATAACGGTCTTCTCGCCCGGTGTCAGCCGGACACAGTTCTTGACAGCCTGCTCGGCGCCGAATGTGATGCTTCCCATTCTGTTCCTCCAATCGAGATCTGGATCTCTCAAATCGAGCGGTAGGTTTACCGATCGTAATATGATCGCGCTCTGGCCAGGTGAACCTGGACGGGCCCGTGGCGTGTTTCGAGGCCGATCGGGCCGGCAATCAGCCGTCCTTGCGCCGGCTTGCGGTTTGTCGTCCAGCCACCGTGCCTGTCAGGCGAGAGGCGGCGATCGTCAGTTGCCGATCCCACCTGGCCAAACACTTCTGAAATATGTAAACAGAACACAATATCCCCGCTTTGGGCCTGTTTCCATAAAAATGCTGATCGGCCGCATCCTTTTTGGCTATATTGGGCCCTTCGTGCGCTCGGACCGTGGGAACGGCCCGAACGCTTGGGAGTGCGCTGTCCTTCGGGCCGTGCACTCCAAGACGGCAGAGCGTATGGCTCGGAAGCCACAAGGCGGAGAATCGATGACGACAGAAGGCATTCTCAAGGCGGAACATGCCGAGATCCTGGAGCAGGAGCGCGCCGTGCTGACCGCGCTCCGCGACATCGCGGCCGGCCTCGATCCGGGGAGCGATCCGGCGCGCCACGCGGGAAGCATCGTGGAGCACCTCGACGAGCTCTTCCTTCTCGTGGTGGTGGGCGAGGTCAAGTCGGGTAAGTCGGCGTTCATCAACTCGATCCTGGGCGAGAAGGTCTGCCCCGAGGGGCCCACGCCGGTCACCGACCGGATCAATGTGCTCACCTTCGGCGAGGAGTCGCGCGAGCGGATGCTCGACGAGTTCGTGATCGAGCGGCTCTTTCCGATCGAGATCCTGCGCAATCTCTGCGTCGTCGACACGCCGGGCACGAACTCGATCGTTCTTCGCCACCAGGAGATCACCGAGGACTACATTCCGCGCGCCGACCTGATCCTCTTCGTCACGTCGATCGACAGGCCTTTCTCCGAGACGGAGCGGCAGTTCCTCACCTACATCTCGAGCCGCTGGCGGAAAAACATCGTCGTATTTCTCACGAAGATCGACACGCGCGAAGAGGACGAGATCAAGGAGGTCGAGGCGTACCTGGCCAAGAACTTCAAGGAGAAGCTCGGCATCGAGCCGCTCATCTTTCCCGTCTCGGCAAAGCAGGCCTTCCGCGCCAAGAGCGAGGGGGATGACGCGCTTCTCGAGCAGAGCCGGCTGCGGGCGGTGGAGAGATTCATCCGCGAGCGGCTCACCGAGACGGAGAAGCTGCGGCTCAAGCTGCTCTCGCCCGTGGATGCGGGTCTCGCCGTGGCCGAGACCCTCGATGGCGTGGTGGCCGAGCGGCGGAGGGTGCTCGAGGAGGATTTTCAGTCGCTCGGCACGCTCGACCGCCAGGTGGAGCAGACCTGCGAGGACCTCAAGGAGCGCAACCACCGGTTCATCACCGAGATCTACGACATCCTGCGCGAGTTCGAGCGGCGGGGTAAGAACTTTCTCGAGGAGAAGATCCGCGTGGGCAACATCGGCCTCATGCGCAAGCCGGAGAAGTTCCAGAACCTCTTCGAGAAGGAGGTGGTGGGCGATTTGCGCGAGCGGGTGAGCGACACCATGCATTCCGCCGTGGACTGGCTCATGAAGGAGTCGATCGCCCTCTACGAACGGACCGCGGCTTTTCTCACCGAGCGGGTGCAGAAGGACAAGTACCGCGACAAGGTCCTGGGCGGTACCGATCTCGCTTTCGACTACAACAGGGAGCAGGTTTTCAGTCTCGTACGGGCCGGGTTCGAGCGGGAAGTGAAGGAGTTCGACATTCCGGGCGAGTGCAACCGCGTGCTGAGTTCGTCCTACCGGAGCATTCTGGGTTTCTTCGGCGTCGAGATCGGTGCCGTGGCGCTCGGCGCTCTGCTCACCCACATCTTCAGCGCCATCGTCCTCGACGTGTCGGGCATCCTGCTTGCCAGCGTGCTCGCTCTCACCGGTTTCTTCATTCTTCCCGCCAAGAAGCGGCGCGCCATCGCCGAGTTCTCCCGCAAGGTGGACACGCTCACCCTCGAGTTCCGCAAGACGATCTCCCGCGAGTTCGAGAAGGAGATCAACGGCGCCCTGGAAAAGATCCGGACCGGCTACGAACCGTACATGACCTTCTACAAGGCCGAATCGAAAAAGGCCGAGACAGCCGAAAAGGACCTGAAGAGCTGCCGCACCACGCTGGGCGCGCTGAAGAAGAAACTGCTCCCGGAATAATTCCTCCATTAATTATCCCCGGAACAAATCTTTCATGATTTGTTCCGGGGATAATTAATGGAGGAATTATTCCGGGAGCAAATCTTCCACCACCACCATCACCGGGAGGTGGTCGCTCGCCAGGGGCTCCTCGAATACCGTCGCGGAGATGACCTTCAGGCCGCATTCCTTGCGGAGCCAGATGTAGTCGATGCGTTTTTTGCGCTCCGCGGGGGACTTGTGGGCGCCGAAGGTGGGTGCTTCCACCCCCACGAGGCGGGCGGTGTCGATCCAGTCCTTCGCGAGCAGCAGGTAGGGCGGCGTGTCCGGCCCGAAGTTGAAATCTCCCGCGAGCAGCGCGGCCCCCTCCCGGCCGCCCAGGGCCCGGGCGATCTCGCCCGCCTGGCGCAACCGCGTCCCGGCCGACTGATGGCAGAGATGGGTTCCGGTGAACCGTATCGCGCGGTGCCCGCTGCCCCAAGGCTTCACCGTGACCGTCAGGGCCGCCCGCGGCTCCTGCCCGTCCGCGCAGGAGAGCACCTGATTGGACACCGCCTCGAAGGGGAACCGCGAGAGGATCGCCTCGCCGTACTGGCCGCCCGAAAAGGGCATCGCCTCGCCAAAGGCGAAGTGCATGCCGAGCTTCTCGGCGAGCAGGGCGGGCTGATCGATCCCGTCGGCGCGCTCCGTCCGGCGATCGACCTCCTGGAGCGCGACCAGATCGGGCCTGGTGCGCGCGATGACCGCCGCGAGCCGGTCGTAATCGAACTCTCCGTCCATCCCCTCGGCATGGTGGATGTTGTACGTGAGCACACGGAGCCTCCTCGGTGCGCAGGAAGCGGCCATCCGCAAGAGTTCACCTTTCGCGGCACGGTAGACAGTCGGATCGACCTCGTAATCGTCGTAGGCACGAAAGACCTTGCCGATCAGCGCCGCGGTCTTTTCCGGTGCGCGCTCCTTCACGATCCCGAGCAGTTCGGCATCCTCCATGCCGATGCGGTGCGCCTCGAAGCGCTGCCCCGAGAGGGGACCGTCCTTCCCGGGGTAGACCACGTGCGAATCACCGGCGGGCAGATAATTGGGCGGCCCGTTCCCGTGCGGCACCACGCTCTGCGTGAAAGGATCGACCCCCTTGCGGTAGTGGTTCAGGCCCCAGTGAAGGAATCCGGCGAGATCGTACTTGACGAGCGCCCAGCCCAGGTAGACCTGGCGCACCCGTTCCTGGTCGAGAGTCCGGTTGAGCCACGGTCCGCCGGGCACGAGGCAGGTGTAGACCCAGATCTCGTCGCCCGCCTTCTTCCGCTCCTCGAAGAACTCGCTGTGCTCCTGGTACTTCTGCACCTGTGGACACCAGTGGTCGACGGCGCCCACGAGGGCGCGCGACATGGTGGCCTCGAAAATCTTCACTCCCGGCATGCGGGCGCGCACCTGCTCGGCGAGCGCCTTGTAGCTCTCGGCGTTGGTGTCGGTCGGCTCGTCGGTGATGTGCTGGAGGTATTCAGCGCCCTCCAGAAGCCCCGTCTCCCCGAGCGCGGCGCGCACCGCGTCGAGAATGGCGGCCAGATCGGCGCGGCCCGCGTCGCTGCCCGCGTCATTGCCCGTCAGCTGAATGTCGAGCCGCGGCGACGACCAGTTCCCCTTGTGACGATGGGCGATGTGGCCGCCCTCGACGCGCACAAAGCCCCGATCGCGAAAGATCCGCCCGTAGCGCTCGAGGCGCTCCACGTTCACCGACACCTTGCCGCCGTCGTCGACGGTCACGAAGTCGCGCCACCGGACCCAGAAGGTGTTCTGCCGGCCGCGCGCCATGAGGTCGGCGTACCTGCCGAGCATTTCGAAGAAGGGCTCGCTCCACGGCTCGAGCCCGTGCCGCTCGGCGATGAGGTCGGGGCTGAACCAGTTGGTGTAACCGAGGCTCTGCGCCCCCGATGGAGGAACGGTCACAGGGTGAACGGTCAGTTTCCAGTGAAGAGCGGAGCGCCAGTCGCCCGATTCGAGGCGGATCACGTATTCGCGTACACCGGCGGCCGCGTCGGCAGCGACGGCCACCTCGAAGCGCAGCGCCAGGACACCCCCATCGCCGGCGCGCGCCTTGCCCTCGACCGGTTCGAGCGCCTCGAAGATGCGAAAAGGCGCCTTGCGGATCACGTGGGGATTCGGCTTCTTGTCGAAGATCTCGGTGCGGCTCACGAGCCCCGTGTTCTGCTCCACCGGAACGTCGATCAAGCGGAACGTCCGCGCGGCCGGAACAGGACGACCGCTCGCCTCGATCCGCCACGCCACGTCTGCACCGGCCGGGAGCCCGGAGATCACGACATGCACGCCGGCGGGCACGCCGCGCGCCGTATCGATCGTCAGATGCTTTGCGCCGGTTGCGGCGTCACTATCCGGATAAACCGCGGCCAGCTCGTCGAAGAGCCCGGCTTCCTGGGCCGCAACGGGTAGGACAAACAACGCAAGCTGTAAAACAACGATGGACAACCTGGTCGTCTTCATCATGAATCTCCGTGCACGCTGGAGCGTCAATCAAATTCAGAAAGGAAGGACTGCAAAAAGGAAAGGTATTCTACATGCGACGATTCAATCGCCGGGAGGATATTCAGGAGATTTCTCGCAAAGACGCAAAGCGTCGCGATGACACTCAGAGAGCCAAGATTTTGAGTTCCTTCAATCCACCACGACTGTGGCCAGGTTCGTCAGCTTGCTGCACGGCCCGCCCCAGGGACCCACCAGAACTTGCATCGGCGTAAAATCACCGCTGCTCCAGTTCGGCGGTACGGTCACAGGAGTGGACAGCAAACCGTCCGGTAAGATGTTGCCCACGAATCCACACCATACGAAGGGCCAGATGTGAAGATCCCCGTGCTGACTCGGGAGAGGAGGATCGAGGATCTCGTAGCCCCAGGCGAGCGTCACTGGTGCGAGCGGATAGCCGATGATCTTGAAATCGATCGTGCCACCCGGGACGGCATTGCCGGTGTGGTAGAAATGGAAGTACAACTCGTCAGCACCAATGTCCACAACGCCTTTGGCAATGCGCGGATCGCCTTCAAAATCCTCAAAGAAAGCCACTACCGAGTTATCGCCCCTATCCCGGCAGGGAGAGTCGAAGGTGAGATGGAAGTCATTGGCAGCCAGATCGACGAAAAGAGGATCGACGTCGATGTTACCTGTCCCCGGCCAACCTCCCTTGATATCACAAAATGTCGTTGGCGGAGAGCAGGAACTACACGCCAATTCAGGATACGTTGGAGCGCTATTGTTCCAGAAAATCGAGTTCGTGATCTCCGGAAAAGAACGAAAAACATAGAGGCCTCCACCGGAATCACCGGCTAAATTATTCACTACCGTGTTGTTTTTGACCAACGTACTCGGATTTGAATATAAATTTCTTGTACAATACATTCCCCCTCCCCGCCAATTGGCCGAATTATTCGCAATGATGTTGTTCACGATTTCCTGTTTTGAATCGTTAAAAACCAATCCACCGCCCTTCATCCAATCTCCCGTCGCCGAATTACCAACGATAATATTATTCTCGACCAACGTTTCGCTGAAACTGCCACAGACTATTCCACCACCACAGCCATCGATGCACACGTTTTTCGAGATGAGGTTGTTTCTGATCGTCGCGGATGAATACCAACCGCAACCGATTCCGCCGCTACCCCCAAGTGCTAAATTATTTGTTATGACATTATTCAACATTAAAGAATTGGAATGGTCGTTGCAGAAAATGCCTCCACCGCAGCCATAGTTTTCTCCAGCTACATTGTCAGTGATCGTATTGTTTACAATCGAAGGCGAAGAGAATTTAAAGCACCAGATACCACCACCATCTTTGTAAGCCTTATTATTGGCGATGATGTTGTTCACGATCAAAGGGGAAGCAGAGTAACAACATAGCCCACCGCCACATCCGCCAGATGTATGGGGACAATCGGCTGTATTGCCCGATACAATCGTGTTCGTAATGGTCGGAGACGAACCGAAACAGTAGATTCCACCCCCCTCGTAAGCGCGACCATTCGTTATCGAGAATCCATCCAACACCGAATCGTTTTCTTCCTGATTTTGAAACTTCACGACACTTTCCAATTGCCCCCCGTCGATTATGGTCACCTCCGGCCCACAATCGCTCATCAAGTAAATGGCCTTTCCCAAAAAGTCGATATTCTCTACAAAAGTTCCCGACCGGACGATGATGGTGTCGCCGTTCGACGAAACGTCGATCGCGTCCTGGATCGATGGAAAATTATCGGGAACGTAAAAAGTTGAAGCGAGACCGACAGTCGCTATACAGAACAGAAACAAAAATATGATCCCGCACCTCATCACCCAGATCCTCCTCGTGAAAATCCTGTAGAATCTCAGCGGCATGATGTCCCGATAACAAACATCTTCCCGAAAAACCGAATGCGCATGAAGCAATATATAGAACTACCGCCCCCACGCACACCGGTCACAAAATGGGTGATGATTCCCCCAAATAACCCCCGATTCGGACGCTCTCCCCTGCGATTCATATTCTTGGGACTTCTTTGCGCCCTTTGCGATCTTTGCGAGAAAAATTCTTCCCTAGGGCACGAACCCCGCCACCCGGTCAGCATCGAGCCGCATCACGGCCGCCTTGACAAGCTTGAGCGTCGCGTCGTAATCGTCGGCATGAATCAACCCGATCGGACTGTGCGCGTAGCGAACGGACACGGCGAGCACCACGGCCGGTACCCCCCGCCCATGCAGGTGAATCTCGCCCGCGTCGGTCCCCCCCTTGTCGCGCACGAGCAGCTGGTACGGTATGCCCTCTGCCTCGGCCGTCTCGATCATGAAGCGGCTCAGGCCCGGGTTGGCGATCATGGTGGGATCGAAGAGCCTGATCTGAACGCCCTTGCCGAGCATCCCCTGCCCGTCCTCGCGGTCCGAGCCGTACGTGTCGGCCGCGGGCGCCCCCTCGAGAATGATGGCCACGTCCGGATCGATCACCGCCGCCGCGGTGCGCGCGCCGCGCAGGCCCACTTCCTCCTGCACCGTTCCCGAACCGAAGAGCGCGCACGGAAAACCCTCGAGCTCCTTCATCGCGTCGATGAGGAGCGCGCAACCGGCGCGGTCGTCGAACGCCTTCCCGGCGAGGATCTTCCCGTTGTTCAGGGTGCGGAAAGCGCTGTCCACCACGATCCACTGGCCGGGCGCCACACCCATTTCGCGGGCCGCGCCTTCCGAGGACGCGCCGATGTCGACGACCATGTCGCTCACCTGGAGAACGGTGTTCTTTTCCGCCTTGGAAAGAAGATGGGGCGACTTGCTCCCGATCAGGCCGGGAACGACCCCCTTCGGCGTGGAGATGTTGACCGTCGTGCCCGGGATGATGTGGTTCCACCATCCGCCGATGGTGACGAACTTGATGAACCCCTCGCGCGTGACCGACCGCACCATGAATCCGATCTCGTCGGTGTGTGCGTCGAGCATGATACGCGGCGCCGACGCCGTGCCCTTGCGGTGCATGATGATCCCCCCCATCCGGTCGCGGATCACCTCGGCACGGTCCTTGAGCTCGTCGAGAAAAATCGAACGCACCGCACTCTCATCACCAGAGACGCCTCCCGCCTCGGTCAACCGTTTCAACAGATTCATGGATGCTGAATTCATGCAGGAAGTCTCCCTTTCGAAAGGCGGGCGAGAAGCCCCCAGATAGATCGATTCGGACAGATGCTCGCCCCCCCCTCTTATCAAAAAACATTGCTCGTGGCCAGGGACCGATTCGGAATTCGGCCGTCTCGAAATGCTCCTCCGGTCCGCGGCCCGCCCGGAGGAGCCGGCTCTTTTCGCTTGACACTCAGTGAGATAGACGATATCGCTTCCCGGATATTCGCGCGGCGAGCGTTTCATTTCGGCTGGGAGGATGTAGATGGGTAAGTCGCTGATCATCGTTGAATCACCCGCCAAGGCCAGGACGATCAACAAGTTCCTCGGCCGGAAATACACGGTCAAGGCATCCATGGGCCACGTCCGTGATCTGCCCAAGGGGAAGCTCGGCATCGACGTGGACAAGGATTTCGAGCCCAGGTACCAGACGATCCGAGGGCGGGGCAAGATCCTGGCCGAGCTGAAGAAGGCGGCCAAGAAAGCGGAAAAAGTCTATCTCGCGCCCGACCCGGACCGGGAGGGCGAGGCGATCGCCTGGCACCTCGTCCACGCGCTCAACCTCGATGAGGACAAGGCATTTCGCGTGGCCTTCAACCAGATCACCAAGGCGGCCGTGCTCAAGGCCTTCGCAGATGCGGGCAAGGTGAGCATGGACAAGGTCAACGCCCAGCAGACACGCCGCATCCTCGACCGGCTCGTGGGCTACAAGTTGAGCCCCCTCCTCTGGGCCAAGATCGCCAAGGGCCTGTCGGCCGGCCGCGTTCAGTCGGTGGCCGGACGGCTCATCGTGGAGCGCGAGAAGGAGATCCGCGCTTTCAAACCGGAGGAGTACTGGAAGATCGTCGCCCTGCTCAAGAAGAACGACGACGATGAGCCCTTCAAGGCCGAGTTCGTGAGGCTCGCCGACGAGGAGCGGCTCCCCGCCGCCGCCGATCGGGGCACGGAGTCCACGGACGCGGACGGCGACGATGAAGCCTCGAAAAAATCCGCCCGCCCGGTGCGCGCCATTCCGGACAAGGCGGGGGCCGATGCGCTTCTCGAGCGATTGAACGAGCATCCTTTCGTGGTCGTCGACCTGGACAAGAGCCGCAAGAAGCAGCGCGCCCTGCCCCCCTTCTCCACGAGCACGCTCCAGCAGCAGGCATCGATCCGTCTCCGTTTCAGCGCCAAGAAGACGATGCTCATCGCCCAGCAGCTCTACGAAGGCGTCGAACTCGGATCGGAGGGATCGACCGGTCTCATCACCTACATGCGCACCGATTCGTTCCACGTGGCGCCCGAGGCGCTCGACGAGTGCCGCGACTGGATCGCGGGCAGTTTCGACGAGCGCTATCTGCCCGAGAAACCGAACACCTTTGCGGCGCGCAAGGGCGCCCAGGCGGCGCACGAGGCGGTCCGCCCCACGTCGACGCTTCATGAACCGGACAAGATCAAATCCCATCTCTCGTCCGACCAGTACAGCCTCTACAAGCTGATCTGGAACCGTTTCGTCGCTTCCCAGATGACGCCGGCCCAGTTCGACCACACACGCCTCGAGATCGACGCGAACGGCCTGATCTTCGTGGCCAAGGGCAAGGCGCTCGTCTTCGACGGACACATGGCGATCGGCGGGATCGACCGTGACAAGGAAGCCCAGAGCCTGCCCGCCCTCTCGGAGAAGGACGTGCTCATCCGGCACTCGGTCGATGCGAGCCAGCACTTCACGCAGCCGCCGCCCCGCTACAGCGAGGCCACCCTCGTCAAGGCGCTCGAGCGCAAGGGGATCGGCCGGCCGAGCACCTACGCCAACATCATCTCCACGATCCAGGACAGGGGATACGTCACCCTCAAGGAGCGCAAGTTCAATGCCACCGAACTCGGCGAGATCGTCATCGATCAGCTCGTGGCCCACTTTCCCCGGCTGATCGACACGGGATTCACCTCCCAGTTGGAGGACAATCTCGACAGCATCGAGACGGGCGCGGCCGAGTGGCTCCAGGTGCTCAAGGAGTTCTACGCCATCTTCGCCGTCGATCTCGAGAAGGCCTACGAGAACATGACCGATCTCAAGGCCAATCCGGAACCCGCCGATCGCGACTGCGACAAGTGCGGGAAGCCGATGATCTACAAGCTGAACAAGCGCGGCCGCTTCATCGCCTGCAGCGGTTACCCCGACTGCCGCAACACGATCTCCCTTTCCAACGGCGAGCCGGTGGAGAAAAAGAAACCGATCCCCACGGACGAGAAGTGCACGAAATGCGGCGCCGACATGGTGATCCGCAGCGGGCCGCGGGGACAGTTCATGGCCTGCTCGGCCTTCCCGAAGTGCCGCAACACGATCTCGATCGGAAAGGACCTCAAGCCGATCAAACCGGAGAAGTCCGGGGTGAGCTGCGACAAGTGCGGCGCCGACATGGTGATCAAGTTCAGCAAGCGCGGACCGTTCCTGGCCTGCTCGGCATACCCCAAGTGCCGCAACGCGAAACCCCTCCCCGAGGAGCTGCGCGAGAAACCGAAAGAGACCGACGTCGACTGCCCTGACTGCGGAAAAAAACTGGTGATCCGCAAGGGACGGCGCGGCGAATTCCTCGCCTGCTCGACCTACCCGGCGTGCCGCTACACCGGGTCGGTGACCGACAAGACAAAAGACGATCAACCTCCCAAGGAGAACTGACAGGCCCCGGTCTGTCGCGTCTGCCGCGTTTTTATCCTTTCTTCAAGAGCGTGCTGACTGTACGCTGAACCGGGTCGAACCGACTCCCCCGGACGTTCAACAACTGGAGAGACTCTCATGTCGGACAAACTGAACCGCAGAGATTTCATCAAGCGGACCGCCGCCACCGGCGCGTCGCTGAGTCTGCTTCCCGCCTCGACGGAACTGCTCGCCCAGTCGGACGAGAATGCCGGCTCCGCGAAGAGCCGCGTCGTCGAGGTTCACGCGCCCGGGGTTATGATCAATCCCCGCACGGCGGACGACGACCGGGTGCGCGAGATGATCGAAAAGGGGATCATGGAGCTGACGGGCAAGAAGACGCTCAAGGAGGCGTGGGCCTGTTTCGTCGAACCGGACGATGTAGTGGGGCTCAAGCCGAACGGCGCCGGCCAGAGGATCATGGGCACGCACCGGGCGATCCTCGAAACCGTTGCCGACGGCGTGCGCCTGGCGGGCGTGCCCGACGAGAACATCCTCCTCTGGGAGCAGGTGGAGGAGTACTTCGACAAATTCTACCTTTCGAAGATCGACGTCACCCTCCATCCCGACGAGGGCGGACTGCGCCGGGCGGCGTGCACACCCGCGTTGCGGCGCGAGCACTACATGGACGGCAAGCCTCTTCCCGGGTACGGCACGGAGCCGATCGAGTTTCCCTGGGGCAAGATCAAGCTCGCCGAGCTGGTCGCGAACAAGATCACGGCGATCATCAACCTGCCCGTGCTCAAGGACCACGCCTGCGCGGGCGTCACCCTGGCGCTCAAGAACATATCCCATGCCGTGATCGACACGCCCTGGCTTTGCCACGACAACTGCTGCGATCCGTATATCGCCGACATCGTCGGCATTCCGTCCCTGCGCAAGAAGCTAAGACTGCACATTCTCGACGCGCTGCAGGGTGTCGCCGACGGGAGTCCCCGTGCGACCCGCATGGACATGATTTTCAAGTGTGACAAGATCCTCCTCTCCACCGATCCGGTCGCCGTCGACGCGATCGGCCACGAGTGGATCGTGAAGGCGCGCGAGGAAAAAGGCCTCGTCCCCCTTGCCAAGGCAATGAACCACATCACCCAGGCTCCGGGCCGCGAGGCGAAGCACATCGCCACGGCCGCGGTGCGCGGCCTGGGAACCGATGATCCGGCCAGGATGGAAATCGCCAAGATCGAACTGGAGAAGCCGGACTGGCTGAAGGAGCGGGAGGCGCTCGACGAGGAAGGTTGAACAATCAGGAGGGAATCAGATGATCCGCCGCTTCAGAATCAGGGGGTACAAGTCTTTCGATAATGCCGAACTCCCTCTCGAACCGCTGACCGTTCTCTTCGGCCCGAACGCATCGGGGAAGACGAACGCCTTCGACGCTCTCGGACTCTTGAAACGCATGGCGCTCCGCCCCACGCTTTCCGAGGCGATCGAATCCCACCGCGGCGCGGCGATCGAGGCATTCCGCCTCACCGACGGGGGGCTCTCCGAGCTGCTCAAGGAAAAGAAGACCTCCTTCACCTTCGAGGTCGATGTCTGGCTCTCTCCAAGAGCAATGGCGCGCGTCGAGGAATCGGTGCGCACAGCCGGAGAGCACGCCGGGTCGCGGCGCAAGGTGGTGGAGAAGTTCCTCCGGTACGCGCTCACCGTCGAGTTCTCCACCGACACGGGCAGCCTGCGCGTGAAGGACGAGAAGCTCACCGCCATCCGCCGCGACGGAATGCCGCGTCTCGGACGGGAACCCTTCATCGCCAAGGAGTCGGGCGAGATCCGGGCGCGCATGGAGGGGCAGGATCAGGTCGTGCCCACGCGCACCCGCGGCACGGCCGTGTCCTCGCCGCTCTACATCCCCCACCATCCGCACGTGGCCGCCTTTTGCGAGGAGGTGGCGGGGTGGAACTTTTTTCACCTCAATCCGAGCCGGCTCGCGGCCGACTCCTCCCTGGTCGAGCGCTTCCTTCCCGGCCCGCTGGGCGATGGTCTCGCCGCCTGCCTGAACACGCTCAAGGCGCAGCGGCCCGACGATTTCGCCGAGCTGAACCGCAACCTGAACCGCCTCGTGCCCGACGTGAAGGGGGTCGATGTCTCGTACACGAGCACGGGCGACCTGCGGCTCCTGATCCGCGAGAACGGCAAGACACTTCCGGCGCGCGTCGCGTCGGCCGGCACCCTGCGCGTGGCGGGGCTGCTCGCCGTGATCGCCGGCAGCGCGCCCGACGCGCTCATCGGCGTCGAAGAACCGGAGAACGGCGTGCACCCCGCCCGCCTCGAGATCCTGGCCGAAATCCTCCACGAACGCACGGGCCGCGACCGGCACCAGGTGGTCATGAACACCCACTCGCCGCTCCTGGCCAACATGTTCAGCCGCGACCATCTCGTGCTCTGCCGCAAGGAGGAGGGCGCCACCACCTTCACACCGGTCAACTCGCTCGAGCCGCTCTTCAGGCAGCCCGAGATCGACAAGGTGATGGAGTTGTGACAGGGACCGGATATTTTGCCGCGAAATTCAGATCGCTAAATGCTATCACTAGACAGGTGAAATCGACAAAATCCGGTTACTGATATCCGTCCCATATCGGGCGAGAACGAAAGGCGGTTCCCTCCTGATCGCGACCCTACTTCTGATTCTGATCTGTTTTCTTGCCGGCTGCGGCGATGAGACCGCCGGGCCCGCGGCGGGCGTGAACGGCGGTTCCACCGGAGCGGGAGATCCTTCCGGAAGCTCGAGCCCCTTTGCGAAGCTGCAGCCGCCTCTCGTGTGCGCTCCGTCCGAGGCGGACGGCCTGGGCACGGTCACCGTCGATCCTGCCGGACCGGTGCCCGTGATGTCGCGCCAGACGTGGACCATCACGTGGACCGCCGTCGATCCGGGCGTTCAGCCGGGCGGTTTCGTCATCCTGCAGGTTTCGCCCTGGTGGGGATGGTCCACCGCCCAGAGCAAAAACGAGGCATCCCCCGGTTACGTCGAGGTCGCCCCGACGCCGGCCGATCGGGCGATCGAGGTGGAGGCGCTCGAGCTGAACCGGATCGCGGTCCGCGCCGGCGGAGAGGGTCTGCGCCCCGGCGACTCGTTGCGCTTCGTCTACCGCAACGCGCTGGCCGACAAATATGCCGAAAGGGAGGAGCTCTTCCAGGTCATGGTCGACGCCGAGGGGGACGGGCACTACGCCGTCGTTCCCGATTCGCCGCGCATCGCGCTCCTGCCCTGGCCCGCGGAGAGGCTCGAGGTGAACGTACCCAGCCAGGCGCGGCCGGGCGAGGAGATCGAGCTCTCGGTCGCGTGCGTCGACCGGTTGGGGAACTGGACGCTCTTTCCGGAGGACGAGACCTTTCGCGTCCGCATCGCCAGCAACGGGGAGACGGTGCGCGAGATCTCCCTTCCGGACCCCCCTCGGGAATCGACGCGGCCCGCGGCGCGCACCTGCCGGATCACCGTGCCCGGCGACGAGGGGGTCTACTTTTTCGAGGTGAACGCCGTCGAATCGCGCGCGCTGCAAGCCAGGAGCAACCCGCTTCTCTGCCGCAAGGGCGAACGGAGGTTCAACCTCTACTTCGGCGACATTCACGGACACACGCGGCTCTCCGACGGCACGGGCACGCCGGAGGATTACTACGCTTTCGCAAGGGATGTCTCGCGCCTCGACATCGCCGCGCTCACCGACCACGACTCGTACGGGACCTTCCCGATCGAAGGCGAACCGTGGGAGAGGATCAAGCGCGCCGCGGGCGAAGCCCACGAGCCCGGTTCGTTCGTCACCTTTCTCGGATACGAGTGGACCAACTGGGAGACGGGCCACCGCAATGTCTACTACAGGGACGGCGACGGCCCGATATTCAGCTGCATCGACGAGAAGAGCCGCACGCCGGAGGCGCTCTGGAAGTGCCTCGAACCGTACGAGGCGATGACGATCGCCCACCACTCGGGGGGCGGTCCGATTCCGACCGACTGGTCGCACGCTCCCGGGAAGAAGGAGTGGCTCGTGGAGATCTGTTCCGTCCACGGCTCGTCGGAAAGCTACGGGGGCGCGTCGTGCGTTTACCGGCCGATGAGGGGCGCCTTCGTCTTCGACGCTCTCAACCGGGGCTACAAGCTCGGCATCATCAGCTCGGGCGACACCCACGACGGCCACCCCGGACAGCGCACGCTGGGCGCGCCCACGGGCGGCATCTTCGGGCTCTTCGCGCCCGAGCTGACGCGCGAGGCGGTGTGGGACGCATTCAAGAGGCGCCACGTCTACGGGACGAGCGGGGAGAAGATCATTCTCTTCTCGCGCACGGCCGACGCTCCCATGGGATCGGAGGTCGCCTGGCCGGGCAAGAACGTGCCTGTCATGGTTCACGCCGTGGGAACGGACGAACTCGACAAGGTCGAGGTGATCCGCAACGGCTCGGTCTGCTTCCGCCACGAATGCGACGGGGTCGAGGTGGTTCTCCTCGTGGAGGACACGGACCCTCCCGAGGGCACGTCGTGGTACATGACCAAGATCACCCAGAAGAACGGTTCCATGGCCTGGTCCTCGCCCGTGTGGGTGACACGGAAATAGATCGGGAGTTCGAATGAACAAGCTCAAGAGCCTGCTCTTCGGCAAGAAGAAGGTCAAGAACGACCGCGAGCTCCGCTTCTGGAAAAAGCTCTTCGCAACGGAAGGCGGGATCGACTACTGGCGCGATCTCTACCATCGACTCTACTGCTATTATCTCGGGATCGAGCGGAGCACCTTCGGCGGCAAGGTCGTGGCCGACATCGGGTGCGGCCCGCACGGAGCGATCGGTCTCTTCGAGGCGAGACAGCGGTTCGGGATCGATCCGCTCCTCGACCGCTACCGGAAGCTCTTCGACATGAAGCGCCACGGGGTCACCTATCTCTCGTGCGGCGCGGAGGAGATCCCCCTCGCCAGCGGCGCGATCGACGTGGCGGTCTCGCGCAACGCTCTCGACCATCTGGACGATCTCGACGCGGCCGTGGACGAGATCCACAGGATCCTCCATCCCGGCGGCGAGATCGTTCTCTCCGTCAACTATCAGGAAACGGCCACGCGGTGCGAGCCGCAGGTCATCGACGACGCTCTCCTCGGACGGCTGTTCGAGGGTCGGTTCGCCCACGAGATCGTGCAGCGGTTCGAGAAGGGTCATGACTCGGGAATCGGCACGGGGGGACGGTTCGTCTACCCCCACGAGATCGTCACGGTCCGCGGACGGCGGGTGTGAGTGGCGAACGGCCCCATCCGCGCCCTCCTCATGCGGACGCACACGCAACCGCGACCGTGCCTGCCTCCGAACTTTCCAGATGATCCCAGACAGCCTCCGCCGTTCTTTCCGCCTCGGCCACGCAATGGTTGATCGACACGCCACGGTAGGAACTCCCGGTCAGAAACAATCCCGGCATGCGCGCCAGCGCCCGGTCGATGGCGGCGAGCCGCGCCAGGTGGCCTCGCGTGTACTGGGCGATCGCTCTCTCGTGGCGCACGATCCAGACATGCTCCGGTTCGCCGCAGAATCGCAGAAGACCGCCCAGCTCGTCGGCGCAGAGTGCCAGGAGCCGGGCGTCGCGATAGGCCACCAGATCCGGATCGGCCGCACCGCCGGCCATGACGCGGAGCAGCACCTTGCCCTCGGGGGCGCGGCCGTCGAAGATGCTCGTCGTCCAGAGGGCACCCAGGAGGCGGCGCTTCTCGCTCGTGGGAATCAGCATGCCGAATCCCTTCAGGTCGTGGCCCACTCGGCGCCGGTCGAAGGCGAGGGAGATCACCGCCATGGGCGCGTAGGGGATGCCCGCGAGCAGATCGGAGATCTCCCGGTCAGCCAGGTGGCGACAGGCCGCGTGGGCGGGTGACGCGTCGATCACGGCGGCGAAGGGGCCGTACGCGCGACCGCCGGCGCGGATCGACCATGACCCTCCACGCCGCTCCACCGATTCCACACGCCGGCCGGTGAGGATCTCCGCGCGACATGCGCTTCCGAGCGCACGGCTTGCGCTTCCCAGCGCACGGTTTGCGCGTCTCAGCGCTTCGGGCAAAACGCCGATCCCCCCTGCAAAGGAATGGAGCGTTCCCGAGGGGCCGGGCGCCGCCGCGCCGCGACCCTTCCTCTTGCGTTCCCGCGACAGCCTGAAGAGCGCCCGGAAAAGGCCGCCGTGTTCGCGCTCCAGCTCGACCATGCGCGGGAAAGCCGCGGCCAGGCTGAGGGTGCGCGCGTCGCCGCCGAATACCCCCTTGACCATCGGATCGAGAAAGGTCTCGGCAAAGTCCCGGCCCAGGCGGCGGCAGCCGAATTCGTACACCGTCTCGTCCCCCTCCGGACGGTCGGCGGCACGGCCGAGATCGGCGCGGGCCCGGATGAACAGCTCGCACGCCACGCGCAGCTTCGCCCGAAAGGAGAGCAGGTCCGTTCTGACAAAGCCGCCCGGCGAAAGGGGCAGCTCGCTCAGCCGGCCATTCTTGAGCAGAAATCGGTGGCGCGCCGCATCGCGGCTCCGCACGAGCTCGCCATCCAGGCCGAGGGCGCTCACGAGGCGAAGGGTCGCCGGCTCGCTGTCGAGAAAACCATTGGGCCCCTCCTCGATCGTAAAGCCCTGTTGCCGGATCGTGCGCAGGTGGCCGCCCACATCGCTCCGGCTCTCGAAGAGGGTGACGCGCAGGGGGAGGCCGCTCCTGGCGGCGCGCCTCTCCAGGTTGAAGGCTGTTGCCAGGCCCGCGATCCCTCCGCCGATCACCGCAACGGGTATTTGGCCGGCATTCATCGGCATGCCTCCACCGCCTCGCGGCGCGCCGGCGCGAAAAGGTTCCGGACGAGAAAACCGGCCAGAGACTCGAGCCAGCCCCTGTCCACGTTCAGCGCCTCGCAACGGACGAACTCCTCGATCCCCGCGCCGCGCGCCTTGGCCGCGAGTTCGATGTCGAGCTCGTGCAGGGTTTCGATATGCTCGCAGGTGAAACTCACGGGCAGCACGATCAGGGAGCGGCATCCCGCCTCCGCGAGGCGGAGCACCTCGTCCTTCACCGAAGGTCCCACCCATTTGACCGGCCCCACCTTGCTCTGGAAAGCGAGCAGCGGCCTCTCGCCGCCCGGCAGGCGCTCCCACCAGTCGGCGTGACGGACCATGAGGATACGGAGCCTCTCCTTCAGTTCTGCCACCGTGGCGCGGGTTTGGTCCACGTAGGGATCCCCCTCGATCAGGAAGCGTTCGGGTAGGGAGTGGGCCACGCAGAGGAGCGCGCACCCGGCCGGATCGCGGCCCCTGCCCGCCCAGCGCTGCAGCACGGGCGCGGCCCGGTTGGCGAGAGCGTCGACGTAACCGGTCAGCCTGTGCCAGTGGGTGATCTCGTGAAGGGCCGCATCGGGCGCCCTGCGCGCCAGCGCCTTTCGAACGGCGCGCAACGCGCTGCCCGTGGTGGCTCCCGCGTACTGGGGATAAGCGGGCACCACGGCGAACTGCCGCGCTCCCCGGCCGAGGAGGCCTTCGATCGCCTCGTCGGCAAAAGGATGCCAGTAGCGCATGGCGGGTACGGCATCGACGGCGATTCCCTGATCGGCCATGAGCCGGGCCAGCTCGGCGCACTGCGCCCGCGCCCAGCCGAGCTGGGGCGATCCGCCGCCGCAGCCGATCGCCTCGTAACGCGCTCTGACCTTGTCGATCCGCCGCCGCACGATCAGGAAGCCCACGAGGCGCGCGACGAGCCGCGGCATGGGGAGGACAGCCGGATCGGCAAAGAGATTGCGCAGGAAGGGTGCCACCGAGTCGGGACCGTCAGGCCCGCCCATTCCGGCCAGCAACAGCCCGGTGGGCGTTTGCCGGTCGAGCGGATCGCGCCGCGCGCTGGTCGATTCCGCCGCCTTCCGTGTCACGATCATGATTCATTATCCCGGGTCAGACCGTTCTCGAGAAGAGCGGCTTGTCCGAGCCGGTCTCGAAGTAGGCATCGAGCTCCATGCACAGGTTGCGCAGGAAGAACCGCCCCAGCGCGGTCACCTCGATCCGATCGTCGTGAAAAACAACAAAGCCTTCCTCCTCGAAAGCGCGCAGCCGCTCCAGCTCGGGCGCCAGCGCCGCGTCGATCGTGGTGCCGAATCGCTCGCGCGTCAGATCGAATGGCAGTTCGAGATGGCACATGAGGCTCAGGATCGCCATGCGCCTGAGGCGGTCGTCCCTGTCGAGCCGATGACCGCGCACCACCGGAAGGCGCTCCCCGTCGAGAGCCGCCAGGTAACGGTCGAGATCGGCATCGTTCTGGGCGAAGCAATCGCCCAGGTCGCTGATGCCGCTCATGCCGAAGGCGAGGGCGGGCAGCTCGGGACGCGTGGTGTAGCCCATGAAGTTGCGGTGGAGCCTCTTCTCCCCGAGCGCCAGGGCCAGCTCGTCGCCGGGCCGCGCGAAGTGATCGAGGCCGATCCACTCGTAACCCGCTTCCCCGAATGCGTCGATCGCCATGCGGAAGAAGGCGGACTTTTCATACCGGCCGGGCATGAGGGAGACATCGACCAGGTTCTGGTTCGGCTTCACCCAGGGCACGTGGGCGTACCCGAAACAGGCGATCCGGTCGGGACCGAGATCGACCACGGTACGCAGCGTGTGGGCAAAGCTCTCGGCGGTCTGGCCGGGCAGACCGTAGACGAGATCGACGTTCACGCTCGCGAATCCCGCGTCGACGCAGGCTTCGAAGACACGGCGCGTCCGGTCCTCCGACTGGATCCTGCCGATCGCCTTCTGCACGACCGACGCGAAGTCCTGAACACCGAGGCTGATCCGGTTGAATCCCAGCTCGCGCAGCAGGCTCACCTGGCCGCGGTTTGCCAGGCGGGGATCGATCTCGACGGAGATCTCGCTTTCCGCGCCGACCGGAAAGGCATTCTCCACGAGGCTCGAGATGCGGCGCAGTTGCCGCTCGGTGAGAAAGTTCGGCGTGCCGCCGCCCCAGTGCATCTGCGCGACGTTCCGCGCGGCGCCGATTGCGCCGGCCGCGATCGCCATCTCGCGCTCGAGCCGGTCGATGTAGGCATCGACAGCGCCCCGGCCCCCGGCAACAACCGAATTGCATCCGCAATAGTGACACTTCTTCGCGCAGAAGGGGAGGTGCACGTAGACCGAGATGTCTCTCCCCGGCCGCCTGGCCAGGTCGGCCAGGCCGCGGCAGTACTCCGTCTCGCCGAAGGAATCGGTCCACGCCGGCACCGTGGGGTAGCTCGTGTATCGCGGTCCCGGCCTGTCATACCTGTCGAGCAGCTCCCGCGTGATCAGGGGGATCATGCGCGCCCCCCCGCGCCGTGGCTCCTGACCGTGTCGACGAGGAGTTCGACCGCGTCGATCGGCGTCGAGGGCAGGATCCCGTGACCGAGGTTGAAGACATGGCCGCGCGCGCAGTCGCCGGCGCGGCAGACTTCGAGCACGCGGCGCCTGATCTCGTCGTGCGAGCCGAAGAGAACGGTCGGATCGAGGTTGCCCTGCACGGAGAGCGCGCGGAACCGGCGCGCCGTGGCCTCGAGATCTACGGTCCAGTCGAGGCTGATCGCGTCCGCGCCCGACCGGGCCATGCTGCTCACGAAGGGCGCGCCGTTCTTCACGAACAGCACGCGGGGCACACTGCCGAGCCGGTCGAAGATCTTCCGCACGCCGGGCAGGACGAACCGCTCGTAGTCGGCCGGCGTGAGAATCCCCGCCCACGTGTCGAAGAGCTGCACCGCCTGGACGCCGGCGTTGACCTGCATGGCGAGAAAGTCCGCGACCTGGTCGGCAAGCTTGTCGAGAAGCGACGCGAAGAGTTCGGGCCGGCCGTAGAGCAGAGCCTTGAGGTTTTCGAAGTTCTTGCTGCACCCGCCCTCGACGAGGTAGGCGGCCAGGGTGAACGGAGCGCCCGCGAACCCGATCAGCGGCGTGCGCGGGAGTTCGGTCTTGATCAGACGAACGGCATCGCCCACGAAGGAGAGCTCCTCCTCGGCGTCGGCATTGCGGAGCGCGTTGATATCGTCCTCGTGCCGGAGCGGCTTCTCGAGCTTCGGTCCGCCCTTGGCGAAACTGAAGGCCGCCCCCATCGGTTCGAGAGGCACGAGGATATCGCAGAAGAGGATGGCCGCGTCGAACTGGAACCGCTCGATCGGCTGGAGCGTGACCTCGCAGGCCAGCTCGGGTGTCTTGCAGACCTCGAGGAAGGAGTGCTTCCTGCGCAATTCGAGGTATTCGGGCAGATAGCGGCCCGCCTGGCGCATGAGCCAGACGGGGCGCCTCGCTGTCTCGCGGCCTTCCAGCGCCGCCAGGAACGGGGACGGGGGCGCCGGTTGCGGCGACGGGGGGGCAGGTATCCGAAACGGGACTGACACGGTTGATGGCGAATACTGCAACATGCGACACTCCTTGCAACCAGGAAAAACAGCCGCTTCTTCTCACGGAAAAAGCAGCCTCCTCTCCTAATCGATCGAGGAGACCGAATTGTCACGGATTCGTCATGACCGCCGATTAACCCGGATTTTTCAGAAGATATCCCACCCCGTGAACGGTGACGATGTGGATGGGATTGGTGTGGTCCTCCTCGAGGATCTTGCGCAGATTGACGATGAAATTGTCCACCGTGCGCGGCGTGGGATGAGCGTCGAAGCCCCAGACCCGGTCGAGGATCGTGTTGCGCGCCACCGGTTCGCCGGCGTGCTCGGCCAGGAGGCGCAGGATCATCACCTCCTTCTCCTTGAGCCGGTGGCTGCCGCGCGGTGTGTGCGCCTCGAAGGTACGCAGATTGACCCGCGACGACCCCACCGAGATCGTCTCGGGCGCAACCTGGCCGCGGAACCACTCCTCGCGGCGGAAGATGCCCTTGATGCGTGCCAGCAGCTCGCGCAGGTTGAAGGGTTTGGACATGTAATCGTCGCCCCCCTCCTCGAGCCCCCGGATCCGGTCCTCGTCCCTGCCGCGCGCCGTGAGGAACAGGATCGGCACGGGATCGCGCTCGTCGCGGATGCGGCGGCAGAAACCGAATCCGTCCATGCCGGGCAGCATCACGTCGAGGATGATCAGTTCGACGCCGCCCTGCTTCCAGAAGAGAAGCCCCTCCTCGGCCGAGGCGGCCATGATCGGTTCGTACCCCTCCAGATCGAGGTTGATCCTGAGACCGTGGGCCAGGTGCGGATCGTCTTCGACAACGAGGATGCGCTTCTTCACGACTCTTCCCCCTCGAGTGCGGGTACGACGAGAGTGAAAACCGAACCGCCCCCCTCGGGGCAGTCGAGCTCCACCTTTCCGCCGAGGATCTCCATGTTGCGCCTGACCAGGTAGAGGCCCAGCCCCGATCCGGCAGCCACCCCGGGCAGCTTGACCCGGTCCGTGCCGAGACGGAAGAAGCTCCTGAAGATCTTCCGGTGGAAGCGGCGCGCGATGCCCGGCCCCCGGTCGCGAACGGAGAGCCGAAAGTGCGCCCCATGCCGCGCGAGGGTGACCGTCACCCGGCCGGGGGGCGGCGAGTAGAGGACCGCGTTCTGGACCAGGTTGCTCAGGGAAACCCTGAAGGCGGAGCGGACGCCGCGCACGAGACAGCCAGGGGCGAGTTCGGTCTCGATGCGCGCCCGGCCGGCCTGGAAAAACCCCTCCATGTCGGCAAGCACCTTCTCGGTCTCGGAGGCCAGGTCGAAGGTCTCGGTGCCGCGCTGCTGCAGCCCCTCCTCGCGGCTCATCGCGAGCACCCGCTCCACGAGAAGGTCGAGGCGGTGGATGTCCTTGATCATTGCTCCCGTGATCTCCTCACGGTCGCTCTTCTCGAGCTCCGGGCGGTTCAGGGTTTCGGCGAAGAGTTTCAGGCTCGCCAGCGGAGTGCGAAACTCGTGGGTTGCGCCGGCCAGAAAGAGCTCGCGCGCGCTCTTGTACTCGCGCTCCCGGCGGTAGGCGAGGACGATGACCGTGGTGCCGGCAGCGAGGAGAGCGAGAAAGAAGACGCCCTCGCTGATGAACATGCGCGAACGGCGGCGTGCCTCGCGCACGATCCGCTCCCTGGCCGCCCGATCGACGCGAACGTCTATCTCCGCGCCCTCCGCGCGGAATGTCAGGTCCGGAAAATCTTTCTCGAGTCTGCCGAACCGATCCGCCTCGTCCGGGTCGATCGAGCCGGCCAGACCGAGCGCGCGGATCCTTTCCGCCTCGAGGCGCTGCAGGTGGTAACGCTCGTAGTTTTTTCCCTCGGCGGTCAGGAAGATCACCCACCACACACCAAGGGAGACGATGAGCAAAACCAGGATCCCGTAAACCAGTCCGAGCAGGTTCGGCAGTTTCATCGCATTCCTACAGGTCGGCCCTCGATCGGCCTCTGTTCGACGGGGAGAGCCTCGCTGTGAAGACTCGCCCCGCATCACGGTAAAAGGCGGACGACAGGCTGCAATCATCCGCGGCGCGGTCGGGTTGTCAGCTTAATCGGCCCCGGGACAACTCACCACCCTTTTCATTTTCCATCGCTCGAAAGAAAACGCCCGAGATAATAGCCCCTCCGGCGCGAGAAGGGAAAAGAACGCCCCGGTCGGGGCGACGTGGAATCAAGGAAGATTTATGCAACGGCGATTTCTGATTGCAATTCCCTCACCGTTTCTTAAATTCAAGGGTTCCGCGACCAGGCTCGAGCCCAGAACAAACCTCTGGACGCGGAGGCACCTCAAAAAAAATCGGGAGCGCTCCGGCCGCGTTTGCAGTTCGGGGACCTCTTTTTTTATGCACTTAACCGAGGATCGACCATGAAACCAAGACCAGGACGCATCATCTTCCTAGTGCCGGCTCTGCTCTTCGTGCTCTCGGCAACAGGGCTCCAGACCGTTGACGCGCACGTCGACGACAAGGATCTGTTCCACCTGATCGAAGAGGCCGGCGACGCCGCGGCCTACCCCGGCTCGTCGCAGGTGATTGTCTTCGACAGAACGGTGGCCGACGTGCAGGACACGGGCCTCACCTATGTGGATCAGGAAAAACTCTGGAAGGTGCTCACCCGCCGCGGCGGCCGCGACCTGCGGGCGGTGACCTTCAACTATGATCCGCTCTCCGCCAAGATCGAGGTGCGCGAGGCGCGCATTCTGAGGAAGGACGGCTCCATCGAGCGGATTCCGCTCGACACGGTGATCGACTACCCCGCGCCCGCGCGGGCGATCTACTGGGGCGCGCGGGAGATCATCATTCCCGTGGGCCGACTCGAGCCGGGCGACGCGCTCTACGTGAAGACCTTCCGGAAGGGCTTCACCTACGCGCTTCTGGGCGAAGACGGCTCGATCGCCGCGGCCGACGTCGACGACGACGAACGGTACATCCCCCCCATGCGGGGCCACTTCTACGACATCGTCCAGTTCTGGAGCGGCACTCCGATCAAGGAGAAGTCGTACACGGCGCTCGTCCCCAGGGACAAGACCCTCCAGTTCGAGGTCTACAACGGAGAGGTGACCTGCGCGGTCCATCCGAAGGGCGACAAGATGGAGTACATCTGGGCCAAGCGGGACATCAAGCCCTTCAAGGGAGAACCGAACTCGGTGGCCGCATCCGACGTGGCCACCAAGCTGCTCGTGTCCACCTCGCCCGACTGGCAGGCCAAGAGCCTCTGGTTCCACGGCGTGAACGAGGACTACGGGAGCTTCGAGTGGAATGACGAGATCAAGGCCAAGGTGGACGAGATCGTCAAGGACTGCAAGACCGACGCCGAGAAGGTCCACGAACTCACCCACTGGGTGGCGAACGAGATCCGCTACTCGGGCATTTCGATGGGACCGGGAGAGGGTTACACCCTCCATTCGGGCGAGATGAACTTTCGCGACCGCTGCGGTGTCTGCAAGGATAAGGCCGGCATGCTGATCACCATGCTGCGCGCCGCCGGATTCGATTCCTACCCGGCCATGACCATGGCCGGATCGCGCATCGACTACATTCCGGCCGACCAGTTCAACCATTGCGTCACCATCCTCAAGCACGCCGAGGGCGACTACCAGCTTCTCGATCCCACGTGGGTGCCTTTCGTGCGCGAACTCTGGTCGAGCGCCGAGCAGCAGCAGAACTACCTCATGGGCGTGCCCGAGGGGTCCGATCTGTGCGAGACGCCGATCAGTCCGCCCGAGAACCACTACTTCAGGATCAAGGGCAAGTCGCGTCTCTATCCCTGCGGCACGCTCAAGGGGGCCTTCACCCTCACTGCCGAGGGACAGTCCGATGCGCGCGTGCGGCGCGCCTTCGTGCGCGGCTACAAGGCGCTCTGGAGGAGTTACTTCGAAAAGGCGATGCACGCCATCTCTCCGCGGACCGTGATCGACTGCGTCGACTACAACGACCCGTACGACCTTTCCGAGCCCTTCACGGCCAGGATCGAGTACACCATTCCCAAGTACGCGATCGTGACCGAAGGCAAGATCCTGTTCACACCGTGCGTGGCGCGGTTCCCCTTCTCCGATGGAGGGACATCCTATTTCATGACGATCGACATCGACCGGACCGAGAGGAAGTACGGGTTCAAGACGCGCTGCTCGCGCTTGCTCGAACTCGACGAGACGATCGACCTGCCCGACGGGTACGCGGTGAAGGACTTCCCCGAGTACGACCGGGTCGACGGGACGGCGGCCTCCTTCGAGGGCGGCTACAGGGTCGACGGCGAGGGCCACCTCGTCTACGACGCGACGCTCGTCCTCAAGAAGCGCGTCTATGAAGCCTCGGACCACGAGAATTTCCGCAAGGCGGTACGCGGTGTGAAGAAGATGAAAAACAACTCGGTCCTTCTCGGCCGATAGCTGAAGGAGAACAAGAATCATGAAAAACCTGTCATTGACCTCGATCCTGGCCGTTCTCCTCGCTTTCGGATTTTCGAGCCTGGCGCCGGCTGCGGGCGCGGACGACGGCCTCTGCTCCCAGGCGGACGCCGTCTACCTCGAGATGAACGACGAGTACACCCTTCTCGAGGACGGAAGCCTGATCCACCGGCACTCGCACAAGGTCAAGCTGCTCACCCACTACGCCTTCCACCGTCTGCTGGGCGAGAGCTTCATCGTGTACAATCCCGAATTCCAGGAGCTCAAGATTTACCTCAGCCGCACCACGATGGCCGACGGCGAGACGGTCGACTCCACACCGAACGCCTTCAACGAGGTGCTACCCGGATTCTGCCGGATGGCGCCGCCCTACATGGGGCTGCGCGAGATGGTGGTCACCCACCTCGGTCTCGAGCGGCAGGCGGTGATCGAGCTCGACTACGAGATCCGTTCGAAGCCGGGTTTCGTGCCCTTTCTCATGGGCGAGGAGACTTTCGCCTCCACGAGTCCGATCTTGAGAAAGAAGGTCGACGTTCATCTGCCCAAGGGCGTGGTGCTCAACAGCCGCCTCTTCAACAGCGATGTGGAGGCGGTGACGAGCGACGGCGGCAGTTTCATCACCCATTCGTGGACCCTCACGGACCTTCCGCTGGTGCCGCGCGAGGCGATGGGCGATGAGAGTGCCCGGTTCGCTCCCCATCTCGTTTTTTCCACCTGTCCATCCTGGGATGAGGCGGCCAAGGTGCTGGCTGAGCGGTTCGGTGCGGCCTGCTCATCGGCAGGGACCGCCGAAAAGGAACTCGCCGCGATCGCGCAGAAGACGGACAGCCCGACGGCTCTCGTGCGGGCGATCAACAAGTTCGTTGCCGACGACGTGGCCGGCGTGTCGATCGATCCGGCCCTGCTCGGCTACCGTATGAGGCCGGCGGCGGAGACCTTCTCATCGAGCCTGGGGACCTCGTTCGACAGGGCGGCGCTGCTCGTCGCGCTCCTCCGGAAAGCGGGGCTTTGCGCCGAGCCGGCTCTTCTCTCGCGCCATCGCGCCTTCGCTCCCGAGGTGCCGTCGTGGCATCAGTTCTCCGAATGCCGTGTGGTTTGCACTCCGGACGGACTGAAGGGGCAAACGCTTCTTCTCGATCCGGCCCACCTTTCGGACCGCCCGATCGACGAGCGGATGGCAAGCCGGACCCTCTTTCTGCCCCTTGCCAAGGGCGAGAGACTCCGCGCCCTCCCGAAATCGTGCAAGTGCGCCAACAGGGTGATTGCCGACCTCGACCTGGCTCTCGACGCGCGGAACCGGCTCACGGGCCGGGTGCGGCTCAGGGTGTCCGGGGCGCTCAATCCATTCCTGCAGCTCACCGGCGGTGACCGATCGTGGGCCGCTCAGCGCATGGCGCGGCTCGTGCCGGGCGCCCTTTTCGACGATGTGCGCGCCGCTGTTCTGAGCGACGAGGAATCGGTCTTCGTGGGTACGATCAAAGATCCGGTCCCGCTCGAAGCCCGCTCCGGCGTGATCGAGTTCACCCTGCCCGCCTGTCCGGGCGGGGCGCTGGATATGCGCATTCCGCTCGCCTCCGAGACGCGCGCCACACCGCTGAGGCTCCCGCGCGCGGTGACCGAGGAGATGAATCTCGAACTCGCCCTTCCCGAGGGGGTCAGGGTCCTCGTCGCGCCCGAAAGCGCCGAGGTGATCGGCCTTCCGGCTTCGATGAACAGCGTGATCGCGGCGGACGGTCCGGTTCTGACGGCATCGCGAAGCCTGTCCTTGACGCAGGCCGTGTCTGCCGAAGATTATCCGGCGCTCCGAGAGGTTTTGATCGAGTGGTCGGCGCCCGACGCGCGGCGCGTGATCCTCGAGCCGAAGAAATAGAGGTCATCGAGCGCCGCGGTGCTTCAAAACCGCCGCAGCACGGCCATCGATTCCTCGGCGATCGTTTTTCCCGGCGGGGTGAAATCGAAAACCTCGAGGGACACCCACTTGTCGTAGCCGAGCTCGCGCAAGGCGTCGAAAGCCTGTTTGAAATCGTGCTCCCCGCTACTGGTGCCCAGGTGGCGGCCGTCCATTTCCTGCACGTGGACGTGGCCGATGTGGGAGTAGTACTTTCTGATCAACGTCTCGAAGGACTCTGTTTCGTCCACCGTGTTGTGGAAATCGAACATGATGCTCACCGCCGGATGATCGACCGCCTCGGCCACGGCCAACGCTTCGGACATGGTGTTGACCACGTCGGTCTGGGACCGGTCGAGAGGCTCGATGAGAATCATCACCTCCCTTTCCCGGGCGTGGCCTGCGACCATGGACAGGCTCTCGGCAAAATAGCCCCTCGCCTCGCTCACCTCGATACCGATCGCATTGCGCTGCTTGGGCGAACCGAAGATCATGGCCTCGCCGCCGAGATCGGCGCAGAAGTCGATGAGGTGCTTGAAGTAGTCCACCGTCCTGTCGCGCACGGCAGAGTCGGGCGTGGTGAAGTGAAGCCCCCTGGGCGGCGGCGCGAGCAACCAGTGGAGACCGGCGCAAACGATTCCCGCATCGCTCATGATCTGCACCATCTCGGTGCGCCCCGCCGCCGTGATCTCCTGCACGCCCTGCTCGACGAGGCTGAATGCGGCGATCTCGACTCCGGTGAAACCGGCACCGCCGATGATCCGGCACTGTTCGCGCCAGCTCAGCTCGCGCATGCTCTCGTTGCACATGGCGAATCGGAAACCATTCCGGGCGGGCAGACTCAGGCAGCCGATCGGCGATCCGGCCAGGGCGGCGGCGCCAAGAAGTTGCCCCGACCGCTTCAAGAACACGCGGCGACTCGTTCCGTTCATCGATCTCTCCCTCTCGCAAAAATCGATCACTGTTCGCGAACCGGCAGAGATATTATACGGCATGCACACTCGGCGGGCCCATGACAGGCCGGATTTTCCGGACTAATCCGCGCTCGTGACCGTGACGTGGGCGTTTCTTTCCGCGGATCTTGGTTCGAGCAGCGTTCCCACACACCTGTTTCTGCCCCCTTCTTTTGCCTCGTAGAGACAGGCATCCGCCGCACCGATGAATACCTCGGCCGAAACGGGATCCGAGCCCTGGGGGGTCTCGATGGTGGCCGTGCCGAAACTCGCCGTGATGCGCAAAGCACCCTGTTCGGTCGGGATTTCCATCCCTTCCGTGGCCAGGCGGTAGCGTTCCGCTGCTGCCAACACCCCGGCATGATCGGTTTCGGGCAGAACGATGCAGAACTCCTCCCCGCCGAAACGAACCACCCAGTCGAGCCCCTCGCGGACGTGTGACAGAAGAGTTCGGGAGAACTCCTTGAGAACCTTGTCGCCATTCTGGTGTCCGTAGGTGTCGTTGACATTCTTGAAGTGGTCGATGTCGCAAACGATCAGCGAGATGGGACGGCCGTAGCGGGATGCGAGTTTGAGCGAATCCGGAAAGTGATCATTCATGTAACGCCTGTTGAAGGCCGAGGTCAGGGGATCGGTGACAGAAAGGAGCGCGATCTCCTCGTTGCGCTTTTTCAGGGAGAACTCGAGCGAGAGAACCCTCTTCGCGTTGAAGAGCCGCGCGATCAGCTCGGCATCGTGAACCGGCTTGATGAGGTAATCGTCGGCGCCAGCTTGCAGACCGGAGATGATATCGTCTCGCGAGTCGTTGGCGGTCAGGATGATGACGTAAATATATCCCTCGAATTCGCGATCTCTGATCGCTCTGCAAAATTCGATCCCATCCATCTCGGGCATGACCCAATCGGTGATGACAACGGGAAAGAAGGACTCTTCGAGCCGTTTCAGGCCCTCGATACCATCCCGTGCGATCTCGACACGGTAGCCGTGCTTCTCCAATATGTACTGGAGGGACAGTGCCTGCGTAGGACTGTCTTCTACGACCAAAACACCTACATCGCTATTCATCGGCGCAACTTCCCCTGTTTCAACTCGTTCTGACGTGCTCAATTTCATGGTATTAAAAAACGCGTTAGCCCATTATTTCCGCGCCTTGCCGGTCCCTCTCTCCCCAGTCGGCCGGTCCTTACAATTTTTCATCGTTCCAAAGGCTTTGTATCGGTATTTTTTTATATTCACAAAACAACCAAATAAAATTTGTTAATAGAAACACACCTCCCCGTGGCTTCTGTTAACCGTTCAATGTCAAGATATTAAGACTATTTTGAATTGTCGGCGGGGGAAAAGGAAAGGATCAAGACAGGGTTTCTCCACCCTGCCCGGGGTGCGATCCCGGAAGGGATCGGTCAACCTCTGATGGTTTGCGCGTCTCTAGGGATTCTGCTGACAAATCAGGTAGGCCGAAAAATACGGTGAAGTGGAGAGCACGCCGCTCGCTTTCGTCGCTGGCCACCCAGATTTTTCCGCCCATCCTTTCGACAAGGCGAAAAGAGATGGCCAGTCCGAGGCCGAAACCCTCGTGCCGGTGCCTGGCCGAACCAACGATCCGCGTAAAGACCTCGAAATTCTGATTCTCTTTGTCCCTGGAAAATCCGGTCCCATTGCGGGCGACCGTAAAATGGAGCCCGACCTCTGTCGCGGTCCGGGATTCTACCCCCACGGCAAGGACGACCTCCCCTGTTGTGTTGAATCTGATCGTGGTCTTCAAAAGGTTGGTGATGATCTGTCGGAGCCGGACAGGATCCCCTCTCAAAAGGACCGGAACTTCCTCCTCGACCTTGCAGACCAGGCTCGGCTGCTTGGGCTGCGGTTGAAAATCGATAGACCGCCCGATCTTGGCGAGGAGGTCCTTCAGATTGAAATCGACCGTCTCGAACTGCATCCGGTCCGATTCGATCGCTTCGAAGTCGAGCAGGTCGCCCGCGATGGCGATGATCGCTTCCGATGAGGTCTTGGCGATCCCGAGGAGCTCCTTTTGCTTTTCATCGAGGTCGCTGTCGAGCACGAGTTCGATCATTCCCATGACACCCGTCATCGGCGTGCGGATCTCGTGCGAAACATTGGAGAGAATCTCCGTTTTGAGCCGCGACTCTTCCAGGGCGGCGTCGCGGCTCTGCCTCATGCTTTCCGTCTTCTCCAGAACACTCCGATCGAGTTCCCTGTAGACGCGTTCCACCTCGGCAGCCTGATTCTGCAGGCGCGAGATCATCTCATCGATCCGCTCGGCGAGAAAATCGATCTCGTCCCTGCGAAGAGGGTGGGGCCGCTGTCCGATCCGCAGCGTGTAGTTCCTCTCGTCGCACACGATCCGTGCCGATTCTGCAAGCTGGAGGAGACGGAGGAACTCGTCCTCGTGGAATTGACGCGCCAGAAAAGCGGCGATGAGAAACGAAACGAGCCCGGCCGCTGCCACGACCGCGAAAACCCGGACCGGATTCACATCAGGAAAACAGATCATCTCGTAGACGGCAAACGCCACGCAAAGGATGAGCACGCTGATAGCCACGGTCAGAAGGGTATTGGTGGCCATTTTTCGCTTCAGGGAGGTATCGACACGAAGCGGATCGCTGCCGGGATCGCGCGGATCGCGTGAACGGCCAATCGAACCGGTAATTGAGGGAGATTTTTTCATTGGTGTCCGTTCAACGGTGGTCGTGAGTCTTCGGGCGCCAAAAATATCGCTCTATCTCCAATATTAATATTCCGTTGCACCGA
>CAZUHB010000017.1:0-47121 GCA_964620445.1 uncultured Phycisphaerales bacterium | reverse complement strand
ATATTAATATTCCGTTGCACCGAAAAGGGACTCGACCTTTCTCGCCTAATATTAAGAAAGGCGACGCAATGGAAAATTTATCAACAAATTGCTAAAATAATCTCCCCCGGAAGGCGAACACCTTGGCCGGCCAGGCCGGAGCCGAAAAGTCGGCTGGAGGCCTGATTTTTCGGGACCTCGCTGGAATGAAAAAAAATGAGTCCGTTAGCAGGGAGACGGCATTGATTACATTGGCTTGGCATAAATCATGATGTGATTCTGCCCCTGGTCTCGTTCCGGCTTTCGACAGGGATGGGGGTACGGACAGGGCCCAAATTCATTAACAGCTTACGATTGATGGATCACCATGAACTCTGAAGCCCTACTGGAACACTCGAAATTCATCCGCTGCCTGGCGCGCAGCCTTGTTCTCGATGAGAGCAGCGCCGATGACCTCACCCAAAAAACCTGGCGCGCCGCTCTGAAAAAGCCGCCGAAAGAAGATGCTCCCCCCATGGGCTGGCTTTCGAAGGTGGTGCACAACCTGGCGCGCATGGAGAAGAGGAGTTCCATTCGGAGATATAAACGGGAGAAGATCGTTGCCCAACCGGAGGCGGTCCGATCCACCGAGGACGTCTTCGAACGGCAGGCTCAGACGCAGCTCATTTTCGACGCCGTCATGAGCCTCAAGGATCCCTACCGTTCAGCCATCCTCCTCCGTTTTTACGACGAAATGCCCCCCCGGCAAATCGCCAGGGAGATCGGCGCTCCCGTGACAACGGTCAAGACCTGGCTCCAGAGAGGCCAGGAGCAGCTGCGCGGGAAACTGGACGCCGAATTCGGCGGTGATCGAGAAACGTGGAAGCTGGCCCTGGCTCCGATCGCGGGCTTGAGCCTGGTGCAGTCGGCAGCAAGCGCCACAACCGCCACAACCGCAACCGTGGGTTCAGGATTTGGTGTGGCTGCGCTGAAATTAGGACTCGTCGGTCTCATTACAGCCACGGCAGCAGTCTTGATCGTTCTCTGGAACATCTTTCCCGATGGGGATCAACAGGGTTTGGGCGATCTCGCGGGTGTCGCTCCCGTCGAAGGCAACCTCCAGCCGCCCGACAGGGCTCCCGGGTCGGAGCCCGGCAGCGGTCCCACATTCCTGGACGAGCAAGGCCAAAGGATAGCGATCGAACCGCCAAAGACCTTTCTTTCGGGCCGTGTGGCCGACAGTGTGACCGGAGAACCGATCGAAATCTTCGATCTCAAGCTCTCCCGTCGATACGAGATTCAGAACACGCCTGCTTCGGCAGTATCGAGCAAAAAGATCGTCGACGGAGAGGGTCTCTTCTCCTTGCCCTTCGATGGGAATCCCGGCCGGTACGTCCTGTACGTGAAAACCTCCCGCCACAAGGCGAGAGACATCCCGATCGTCATTTCCTCGCGGAGTCCGCCACCATTGCTCGAGATCGAACTCGATCCAGGCTTCAGCCTGTCCGGTCGAGTCGTGGATAGCCGAACCGGTGACCCGATCGAGAATGCGATCGTGGGGGCCAAGGATTGCACCTGGCTGGACAAGATCCTTCTGGAGTCTGAAGGGGGGGGGATCCACGACAGAACCGGCAAGGATGGGTATTTTACGCTCGAAGGGCTCGGGAGAGGGGCAACAAAGGCAGTGGTGTCTCATCCCGACTATGCCCAGGCGTCGACCGTGGCCTGTGCCGGGTCGGAAGAGATCGCCATCGGTCTCGAGCGGGGCTGCTCGGTGTTCGGCCTGGTTTCGTCCCACCACGGAACGCCGATACAGGGGGCCGTGGTCACTGTTTGGGGGGAAAATATCGATTTGAAGCGGGTCGTTCTCACCGGGCCGGACGGGCAGTACAGGACACCGCCCTTGGCCGCCGGGTCGAATATCTATGTCAGAGCTGAATCACACTGTCAAAACCGCGACGGAGGCCTCCGATCCCCGGATATAGTGTTCATCGACGAAACGAGGAAACTCCAGATACACGGCCAGGACGTGGAGATCAATTTCGAACCCTCAAAAGACACAATTGCCTGGCAAGGAACTTTTTATGATGAACTCCTTGTGCCCGTGAAAAAGGGAATCATTCAGGCGACACCCATCCGATCGAACGATTTCCCCCAAAGCGCCCATTGCGACGATGAGGGTCGCTTCGAGTTCCGGAAAATTCGCTGCGGAATAGAGTACTATGTCACTCTCTACTTCCCCGACTATGAATCGCAAATACCTCTCGGGATCCACGTTTTTACGCCAGTCGACGGGAATATCGTGACGCGCGACCTCTATGCCTCGGGTGGTTCGATCGAAGGACAGATCTCTCTCGAGCCTGGCCGGATGCCGGCCCAACGTGGATCGATCAGGGCCATCTCCGATGATCCCGAATCCGGCTCCGGTGAGTTTCGTGCCTCCGTGGATGATCAGGGTTTGTTCAGATTGCGCGGGATGCCGCCCGGCACCTATTCACTGACATACTTGTACAATCCCATGCACCCTGCAGAGCGAGTCTCCTGCATAGAGGAGGTCGAAACCGAAAGCGGTGCACCCGGCGTGTACGAGATCGACGAGGATCAGGCGATCAGAGGCGTCCGCTTGTTCGTGCCCGCGAAAGGCACATTGAGCCTCGCCGGAGCGGGTTATCTGCAGCAGGACCTCGTCAGCCTCATGTTGAAGCCTATCGGAAATGACACCGCAAAGGTCTCCCCCGTCCACGTCCGGCTCAATAGAGGAATCAGCTCCGGTGGAGATCTGGCCTATTCCTGTCTCGTGCAGCAGGGATCGTGGACCGCCGAGTTCTTCCTCGGCGGAAATCTGGCCGCTCAGCGGGACTTCGATATCTTCAACGAAAAATCGACCATGCTGGTGATCGACAGGAACGAACTCCAAGCGACATCCCCGGCCTTGGCGCAGGGGGGAACGTTTAGAGATGCCGACGGTTTTCCGGTCGGTGGCGCCGAACTCACTTTCACATCGTCGGAACAGGACCTGAATTCACGGCACCTGACCTGTACGACCAACACCGAAGGGGTATTTTCCCTGCCCGGTCTGGCCGCGGGGCAGTGGGATGTGAGTGCACGCCTGCCCGGCAGCGAGGATTCGGTGGGACGCCAAAGGGTGGTCTATTTTCGAAACATCACCGTCGCCGAGGCGATCGGCGAGCCGGCGCCCATGCTTCTGGCGATCCCCTCGGGTAAAGTCAGGTTCCGGCTCCGTGATCGCCTGACCGGACAGCCTGTGCCGGAAAAAGCCTCCTGGAAGATTTACGCCTTCGACGATGCCAACCGGCCGAAGACGATCGTTTCAGGATGGGGAAGCGAGGTGGAAGTGGCCGGTCTCCCCGAGGGCCTGATCCGGTTACGGATCTCAGCTCCCGGTTATACCGCCTCCGAATCCCCGCCGCTCATGATCGCGGACAGTCAAGATCGCCATATCGGTGATATCGATCTGGAGAAGGCAGAGTGATCGAATCATCAACTTTTCTTTCACTCGGCCTCGAATTTTTCCGATAGGACTTTTCGTATATTTTATAGAGGAAACTGGCCTCTACACAAAACGGAACCGTGCCCAACAAGCAGTAAGCCCTTTTCCGGTTCGGATCTCAAAGGTCTCCGGCCAGAGAGGTCGATGCCATGTGATTGTAGCGCAAGGAACCGTGTTCACATTCCGTGCAGTGCCAACTGGGTTGATCATAAGCATCCGCCGTGATCTTGTACCGGTCATAAGGACCGGTGTTGTAAGTGCCTGAACTGAAATTGCGGGACGTACCCGAATGAGGAGGAAACAGGATCCAGAGACCTGTGCTCTTTAGGCGCATCTTGATGTAAACATCCATCCCGACCCAATCGCAGTCGTCCCCCTCCGCGCCTTGTGCGGAGAACTGAAGCGTGCCCGGGCCGATCATCACCGTCAAATCGACTGTGAGCCCACACGGAGCACGGCCTTGTGGAGCCGTCAGAATCACTATCTCGGCGTCGTTGCTGGTCGAGACGTCGGACCGCGTGAAACCGAAAGCAGTGAACGAAAGAACGAGTGTCACCAGAATGAGGATATGTAACCTCATAAGATATCTCCTTTTCCGGTCTCCGCGCAGGGAGACAAACTGAATGCCGGAGCAGAAGGGGACCCGGCGGACAAGGGGTCGTCCGTCGGAGAGAGAGGGTCTATAGAGGAAACGAGCAGCGCGATCCAAAACGCAAAAGTATTAAAGTGAATTAATGCATGTTAGAAAAACCGGAACGACCCACGGAATCAGACCGCCCCGAAGAGTTGGCGTTTGAAATGTTTGCGCACGGCCAGGGGGGAGACAGCACGTTCGAGCACGCTCTGCCCGCTTTCGCGCGCCAGATCAAAAAATATCTCATATTTTTCGGAATCAGAGGCGAAATGCTCGACGAGGTCGCTCAGGAAGCACTGGTCCGGATCTATCTGAAGCGGGCATCGCTCATCGGACAGGGCGTGCCTTCGATCAAGGTGTGGATCCGCACGGTCTGCCACAACCTCAAGGTGGATCTCTTCCGCAACAGGCAAAAATATTCGAAGAGGATCACACGGCGAAAGCAGTGGTCCGAGAGCCCTGTCAACGGCACTCAGTGCCAGGATCTGAAACAGAACGGACAGACCGTCTATGCCGATGACGTCCCCTCCCTCGAAAATGATCCGGAGCTGCGGGAGATCCTCGAGATGTGCATCGATCAGCTCCCGGGGCGCAGCCAGACGATGTTCGAACTCCGCTATCTTCTCGACCTTCCCACGAACGAGATCGCCGAGGTGTGCGACAAGGGGATCAGGCTGATCCAGACCGAATTGAAGCGTTCCCGTGAATCGCTCGCCAGCTGCCTGCGCTATCACGGCTACGCCATTGAGACTTGAAAAGAGCGAATCCGATGAAACTCGACGACCTGATCACCCAGCGGCGCATGCTGCTCGACAAAGACTCTCTCCTCCGCCCCACGGGCTCCTGCTGCCTCACCCTCGAGAAAATCGAAAATCTTGCCCTCCGAGAACGTGGCGCCAACCGTAAACTGTGCAATCGATGCCGCAGTCTCCTTGAATTATTCAGGGAGCATCTTGGCGCCTCCCCCACCAGGTCCGTGGGGATCAAAAGCTGACACGATTTTTTCCTGAACCGAGAATATGCCGAACCACCGACACAACCGGGACCGTTCCGTTTCGAGGGGAACTGTCAGCCTGAAAATGGTGGTGGCTTTCTGGATTCCCCTGGCGCTCACGTGGTTGATGATGTCGCTCGAAGGGCCGATCCTCGCCGCCATAGTGGCCCGGCTGGCCGAACCGAAAGCGAACCTCGCCGCCCACGGCGTCGCGTTCGCCATCGCCATCATCATCGAGGCGCCGGTGATCATGATCATGAGCGCGTCCACGGCGCTGGCGCGCGACAGGACAACCTTCTTGCGTCTCCGCAACTTCACCTACCTGCTGAACGCGATCATCACGCTGACCATGGCCGCGCTGCTCTTCACTCCCGGGATGGACTTCATCACTCGCGGGCTGATCGGACTGCCCGATCATGTGGCCGGCCTGGTCCACACGGCGCTCGTCGTCCTTCTCCCCTGGCCGGCGGCGATCGGCTATCGACGGTTCTATCAGGGGCTGCTCATCGCCAACGGCCAGACCCGCCGCGTCGCGTCCGGCACGGCGATCCGGCTCGGCACGATGTGCGTTGTCGGATTCGGGCTCTATTTCGCTTTCGATCTGCCCGGCGCGATCGTGAGCGCCGCGGCTCTGGCAGCGGGAGTGACGGTCGAAGCGATCGCCGCACGCATCATGGCTCTTGGAGCCGTGACCCGGGTGCTCTCCGGCAGCGCGCCACTGGACAGCCCCCGGCCCGACGGGTATTCCTACCGGGAGATCGGCAGGTTCTACGCGCCCCTCGCGCTGACATCGACGATCTCTCTCGCCGTGCACCCCATGGTGACCTTCTTCGTGGGGCAGGGACGGTTCCCCCTCGAATCGCTCGCCGTGATCCCCGTGGTCAATGCCCTCGTGTTCGTCTTCCGCGCGATGGGACTCTCCTACCAGGAAGTGGTGATCGCTCTGATCGGAGATCGGGCCGAAAACTACCGGCAGCTGAGGCGGTTCGGCATTATTCTCGGCGCCGCGGCGGTTCTCGGATTGGGAACGATTGTTTTCACGCCCCTTTCGTCTCTCTGGTTCGAGAAAATCTCCGGCCTGTCGCCCGAGCTCGCGCGGTTCGCACTGGCGCCGGCTCGGATCCTCGTCGCCATACCCGCCCTCAGCGTTCTCCTCTCGCTCCAGCGTGCCATCCTGGTCAGGGCGCGGCGGACCGTTCCGGTCACGTGGGCGACCTGCATCGAGGTCGCCGGTGTGCTGGGCGTTCTCTACGTCACCATCGAGATGGCCGGCATGACCGGCGCCGTTGGCGCGGCGATCGCGCTGCTCGTCGGCCGGATCGGCGGAAATCTCTTTCTGCTCCGACCGTGCGGCGCGGCCGTGACGAGCGAGAAGAACGGCGGATCCTCGAAATGACTGAACCACCTCATATTGTTTTGCCGATGGAGGCGGCAGGGGCGATCTGGTAACCTGATTTTCCAGGTCGACAGGCTGACGGTCGCGCGAGCTTTTTGTGGGAGTTTTGTCGATGGCGAAAAATGTGAAAGCACTTCTGAAGCGGCTCGAGATTCTCAAGGACAGATTCGCCGAGGGCGAGAGCGCATCCAAGATAGGTCTGATCGAGGAGATCGCGAAAAACCGCCTGGGGAGCTCCAAGGATCTGCTCCGCTTTCACGAGGTTCTTTGTTTCCTGCGCGCTTATCCCGATGACGAGGAACTGCTCGGCGTCGTGGAAAGCGTGCTCCATGCCTTCGGCGCGCGAAAGGACCTCCACCGTTTCCGGAAAGAGCTGACCGACACGGGAATGGTCGGAACGGACATCAACTATCCCTTCTTCTGGTTCACTGCCGCGTGGCTGGCCAAGCACTGGCCCGACCAGCTCTTCGTCGATTGGAAGGAGTTCAAGAAGAAAGACCGTCTCGACAAGATCCTGCACCTTCTCGTCACCTACTGCGAGACACCGGCTCTCGACGAGATCGGGTACACCTTGCGCGAGTGGATCGAACATCTCAAAGGACCGGCAGAAACGGACGCCGCCTTTTTGATCCGGCGTTTCGGTGCATTCAAGTCCGATTCCTTCGGCAGGGAGACCATTTACGAGGACATCGACGTGCCGCTCCGGATGGCGCCGGGTCCGGGCACGCCGGCGCGCACGCACGAGAAATACGGTCCGGCGAAGGTCGTGTTCCAGACGGAGCCCCTGTCGCGCCGGAGACCTTCAATCCGCGATGACGTCAAACTCCCGCCCCGGTCGGTGACCCTCCTTTCACCCCGCGAAGGCCAGAAGCTGATCGACCTGGCCCGCGCCGCCATGGTGACGCGCAGCCGCGATCTCGACGTTTTCGTCCACGGCGACAAGCGGGATGTTCGGCTCATCGATTGCGGCGGCGGGCTCCAGTTCGCCTGCTTCAGCTCCGTACCCGAACGCCGTCTGATGCTCGAAGCGGTTTACGGGCTACTCACCCTCAAGAACGGAATCCCGGCCGGATACGTGCTCATCAGCTCTCTTTTCGGATCGTCGGCCATCGCCTACAACGTGTTCGACACCTTCAGGGGTGCCGATTCGGCCATGGTCTACGGCCGTATCCTGGCAATCTCCCACCGCCTCTTCGGAGCGGACACCTTCATCGTCGATCCCTACCAGCTCGGCCACAACAATCCCGAGGGTCTCCACTCGGGCGCGTGGTGGTTCTACTACAAGCTCGGATTCCGCCCGTACGATGCGGAGGTACGCCGCGTACTCAAGGGAGAGCTTGCCCGTAAGAAAGCCGATCCGCGGCACCGGTCCACGATCGCCACGCTGCAAAAACTCACGGCCGAGAACATGTACTTCTATCTGAAGAAGCCCCGCCCCGACGTGCTCGGCCGCTTCTCGATCGGCAACGTGGGTCTGGCTGTCTCCCGTTACCTGTCCGACCGGTTCGGCGCGGACCGCGAAGGGGCTCTCAGGACCTGCGCACGCGAGGCGGCGCACCTTCTGGGAAAGGTGCGGCTCCAGCGCTTTTCTCCGGGTGAACGGTTGGCGTGGACGCGCTGGAGCCCGCTCGTCATGGCGCTTCCCGGCGTCAAGAGATGGGGCCAAGCCCAGAGGAGATCACTCGTCGAACTGATCCGGGCGAAGGGCGGCGTGCGCGAGTCCGATTTCGTGAACCTGTTCGACCGGCACAAGCTTCTGAGAAAGGCGATTCTCAGGCTGGCCGAAGAGGAGTGACGCCGTCTCGCTCACTCGCCGCGCGCGGAGGAGAGGTCGGCCAGATAGGGTCTGGAATTCCGGTAGAGAGCGAGACGCTCCCTGATCGCTGCCGCGTAAGCCGGCCGGTTCGATTCATCGACGACGTCGAGCGCCTTCCGCGCCATGCGCGCGGCCCGATCGAAATCTCCGGCCGCCCCATGAGCGGCGGCCAGTGTATCGAGAAGCGGCGCGCCCGGGGCAGGCACCAGGCCGATCGCCTTCCGGGCGAGACGGAGCGCCTCGTCGGCATCTCGAATCCCCTGGTCGGGGTGGGTGGCCAGGATCCAGGCGAGGCTGCGCAGCGTGAGGAAATCCTCCGGATCGATCTCGACGGAGCTGGCCAGATGCTTCCGCGCACCGGCATAGTCCATTTCGGCCAGCAGTAGAACCCCGAGGTCGCGGAGGGCGAGCGCATGGCGGGGATCGGCGGCGAGCAATCTGGAAAAGTTCTTCTTTGCCTCATCGATGCGGCCGAGACGGTTGTGTGCGTAACCGAGCCGATAGAGAGCTCGTGCATCGTTCGACTCGATGCGCAGAACCTGCTCTGAATGATCCACCGCGGCGGCAAAGTCTTCGTTCAACATGGCGAAGTTGCCCAACATCTGCCACGCCTCGGGTAGGTCGGGGCGTTCGGCAACCAGTTCGACACAGAGCGCCTCGGCCTCGTCGTATTGCTTCGTTCCGATGAGGGCCAGAACCCGCGACGCGGTCCGGTGGTAGCCGATCAGGTCCTTGGGATCGTCGCGGCCTGGTTCGATGTCGAAGTCGATCCGCGCCGCCCCCCCCACGTAGCCGAGCGACTCGAGACGCTTTCGGGAATTGGCATCGAGAGAGACCTCGCCTTCCGTACCTTCGGCGCGGCTCTGCTCCCCGACCAGTTGCTCCAGTCTCTGCCGGAGCGCCTCGGCGCGGCGCCTTTCGGTGCCGACGAGATTGTGCTCCTCGGACGGATCCGCGGACAGGTTGTAGAGTTCGGGTCTCGTGGTGAGGATGTACTTCCACCCGTCCTGGGTGACCAGCCCGAAGAGTGGATTCCCCTTGAACGCCGTGGGAGTCATCGATTCGCAAAAAAGGTCTCGTTCCGCGCCGCTCTCCGCCGAATCGGCGCGGTTCATTTCCGACCGGCCGAATGACGCTGACAGGTCGATGCCCTGTGTATCGAGGGGAGGTTCGATCCCGAGCAGGGCGCACACGGTGGGAACGATATCCACGATGCCGGCCAGTCCGGTTTTCCGCGCGCCTCCCTGATGCCCCGGTACCTTGAAGATGAGCGGGACCCTGATCGCGCTCTGGTAGATGAAAAAGGAGTGGGTCAGCTCTCCATGTTCGCCGCACATCTCGCCGTGGTCGCTGGTCACGATGATCAGCGTCGAATCGTAGAGGCCGCGCTCCTTGAGCGCCGCGACGACCTGGCCGATGCAGTGGTCCACGTAGGCGATCTCACCCGCGTAGGGAGAATTCGCAAAGCGCGACGCAAACGGTTCCGGCGGATCGTAGGTCATGTGCGGGTCGAAGTAATGGAGAAACAGAAAGAAGGGCCGGTCGCCCTTGCCGGCGAGCCATTCCACCGCTTCGCGGCTCACTTCTTCGGCGCGGCGCTCATTGATGCCGATCGAACTCGATCCTTCGTCGAATCGGTCGTTATAGGTGTCGAACCCCTGATCGAGACCAAAAATCTTGTCGAGCACGAAGGAACCGATGACCGCTCCCGTGGTGAAACCCTCCTCCCGCAGCCGCTCCGCCAGGGTTTCGCTCGACGCTCCGAGCCTGTAATTCTCGTTGCGGTGAACGCCGTGGAAGATGGGATTGGTGCCGGTCATCATGGTGCTGTGCGACGGCAGGGTTTCGGGTACCGGCGAAATCACGTTCTCGAAAAGGATTCCCTCGCCGGCGAGAGCGTCGATGTGGGGCGTGATCCCTCCCTGGCGGCCCGTGCAGCCAAAAAAGTCGGCTCGTGTCGTGTCGATGCTGATGAGCAGCACATTCCGGATCGGACAGGCAAAAGGCCACAACCCCTTGATATATAATACAGCTATACACGCAGCCATGGCCAGGACGACAACCGCTGCTTGCCGGCGCACAGTCATGAATCGAAAATTCATTTTTTCTCCCACCGGGACAAAAACATACGCCTGCCACTTGATCCGGGGCTTTCTGCTGGAACAGCTCAGTCTCTCAAAAAAGCTCCCATTATCAAGACTCCGCAGATACATCAAATAACATTGTTGACACAGGGTTCCATATATGCGTTAATCCTTCACTCGGAATCTATACTTAGATTCGCGAGTTGGGAAGCTTAATGATTTCTTTGAGTCGATTCAATTGGAGCTGCGCCACATGACGTTCCGTTCTAGTCTCATTTGTCTTCTCCTGCCTCTTTTCGTTCTCCTTCCTTTCTTGACCGTCCAGGCGCACACACCACACGATGCCGTTGCCGCCTGCGCAATCAGTCCCGCTTTCGACACGGACGGAACCCTTTTTTGCAGCGTCACCTTCATGCATAACTTTCTTCTCAAATCGACAGACGGAGGTGAGACGTGGTCGACGTCGCAGCTGGGTATCTCGACCTGGGCCGTTACGAGCCTTGCCTTCTCGCCCGAATATGCCGTGGACTCGACGGCTTTCGCCGGCACTCTGGGAGGAGAACTCTTCAAGACGACCAACGGCGGCGCTTCGTGGGAACTGTGCAACGAGAGCAGTCAGTCTTCGAATATCCGAACGATCGCGGTCTCTCCTTTCTACGGTACTGACGAGATCATCTACTACGGCACGGAAAGCAACGGCATTTTCCGCTCGATAAACGGCGGCTCCACATGGATGAACATCAACGTGGGACTGGAGAGTCTCTTCGTGTTCGATCTCGCGATCTCGCCCGACTTCGAAACGGATCTCACCCTTTTCGCGGGAACGGCCAATGGTCTCTTCAAGTCGACCGACGGAGGCAGTTCGTGGTTCAGGCCGGTGTCCCACGCGGGTATCGATGTGACCTCGGTGGCCCTGTCGCCCAACTACGCCCAGGACCAGACGGTCTTTGTGGGAACGTGGGGAACGGGAATCCTCGGATCGACCGACGGCGGCGCCTCCTGGCAGCTCCGCAACTGGGGCCTCGGCGAACTCGAGATCGCATCGGTTCTGCTCTCGCCTGATTACGCGAGCGAACCCTTCATCATCGCCGCGACCAGAGAGGCGGGGATCTACAAGACAACCAACGGGGGCGCCTACTGGACCAGGATCAACGAGGGGCTCGACGAGCAGTCCGATCAGTCCGACGTCCACTATTTCGATTTCCATTTCTCGCCAGATTTCGCCAGCGACCGGACCGTTTTTCTAAACGCCTTCGAGGGCCTCCACAAGTCGGAGGAAAACGTGTCCAAATGGAGACACCTCAACATCTTCAACCAGAACATGATCCGCAGCGTGGTGTGCAGTCCCGACTACGCCACGGACGGCACCGTGTTCGCGGGCGCCTATGGAGGGGGCGTGTACAGATCGCTCGACAACGGCGATTCATGGGAGGCCGTCAACACGGGGATCTACAATGTTCACGCAGATCCCATGTCGGTCAGCCCGTCCTTTTCCACGGATCAAACGGTTTTTGCCGGGTACTACAAATCGGTTCACAGATCGGTGAACGGGGGAGACTCGTGGCAGATCAAGAGTGTCGATCCCTCGAAATACGTCTACATCAGGTACATGGCCATGTCGTCCGGATACGAAGTGGACCAGACCCTGTTCGCCGGTAACGCCGCGGCCGGCGATATCCCGCTTTACAAGTCGGTCGATGGAGGAGTGAATTTCTACCCGATCAATCCCTACTTCAAGCTCTACTCGCTCGCCATCTCGCCTGATTACCCCTCGGATCAGACCCTGTTCGCCGGGACGCGATACGGCGTGTACCTCTCCCAGAACGGGGGGGGCAGCTTCACGTTGACGAGCCCGGAGATTCTGATCAACAGTATCGCCGTTTCGCAAAACTACACGAACGACGGAACCGTCTTCGCGGGCAACAGCGGGCTCGGTGCCATGAAAACGACCGATTACTGCGCCACGTGGGAGACGATCACAGACGGCCTCGGCGATGCGGTTGTCGAGTGTGTCGCCCTCTCCCCCACTTTCCCGACGGACTCCACGCTCTTCGTCACCACGAAAAGCCAGGGAATTTTCAGGTCTGTCGACGGGGGCGACGTATGGACACATTGCGGCATGGAGGCAGCCTACACCCACCGGATCGCTGTCTCGCCCGACTATCCGAACGACCAGACCGTTTTTCTCGGCACATGGAACGGAGTCTACAGGTCGACCGACAACTGCGTCACGTGGGAACGCGTTCTCGACATCCGCCATTACGATCAGAAAAGCGAGTTCGTCTACTACTACGGAACGTGGAATACTTATTCCGATTCATTCTGCAGCGGCGGATCGCTCGCGCTGACCGACGAGGTCGGTGCCCAGGCGCGTCTTTTCGTTTCGGGAACATCGATCAAGTGGATCGGTGAAAAAACCTATTTCGGCGGGATCGCCAGCGTCTATATCGACGAAGTCTATCAAGGCCAGGTCGATCTCTACTCGCCGCAACCGGAGTGGCAAGAGGTTCTCTTCTCCGTGTCGGGTCTCCCGGAAGGTTCTCATTCCATCAAAATCGTGGCCACGGGAACAAAAAATCCCGCCTCTCTGGGGACGTTCGTGTTCATCGACGCGTTCGAAGCCGACTATTGATCTCGGCTTCATGCCGCCCCCGTCATAGCCTGGAACTCTGACTTTTTGTCGGATGAGGCTCAACTATTGACCGTTTTTTGACGATGGGAACAAATGGAACCTGATCGTCCTTGATCATGGTCCTTCCCGGCGAGCCTGCCGCAATTTCTGCAGGCCTGCTGTTTCCGACGAGTAGGAACGAGTCAATAGACATCTGGCCCTTATTGACAGACTCTTGGCACAATCCTATAAAGGTTGAAAAGAGACTACACGATTCCTTGGAGAGCAGACCCATGAAGCTTCGAATCAACAGGCAAGACGTGTGCGAGGTGAACCAGCCCCGCACGGACAAGAGCGACAAGATCGAGTTCCTCGTTCCGGCCGAGTGGAACAGGGTACCGCCGGGCAAAGCGGAAATCGTCGACGAGGCAGGCAGGGCTCGACCGGTCAAACTCAGCGCCCAGCGTGTCGGTTTCCGCGAAACGTGGGTCACTGCCACCTTCCTCGATCAGAGGATGGAAGGCGGCGCTCGTTAAAACGACACCGCCAGTCACCATCAGCGAACCTCCCCCCCGAGAACGGGGCGGGTTTTGACAGAGACTGCCTCCGCCGGAGCATGAAAATTCGGCGGAGGCAGCCTTGTTTTTTACCCGGCTCCGCTCCCGCGATCGGCCATTCGGCCACCCCCTCCGAAAATTGCTCAAGATGTGACGATTCTTTTGTCGACTAGAGAACAAACGTGTCATGCAACAGGTTTCACGTTCAGCACTTCCATCACTTGGAAAAGACAGTGATATCTTCTCTGAAAAAAATCGACGTCTCGTCATGGGACGACATCAATCTGATACTCGACTCCTTTGCCGAAAGGCCTGTATCCGGTCCGGACCGAGCCCATTCTTTCCGTCCATTCCCGCGGGGTATCGCATTCGTGACTTTCAATTACGGAATCGACGGGGTCACCATCGAGATCGCAAAGTACGCCAAGTCCCTGGAGAAACTGGCTCTCTCCGAGAACGAGACCACGGCCATCCACATGGTCGGGGGGAATTTTCTCAGCTCATCGGACACGCTGCTCGATCCCCGCTGGCAGAGACTCGAGCTGCGCCGATTCGACGGATGGAACAAGTGGGATGAAGGGAAGTGGTTCGGCAAGCTCTTCTATGAAGAGATGCCCGAGAGAAGCGTCGCATCGTCCGAGGCGGCGGCCGAGATCTGGCGGCAAGCGATCGAGCACGCGGAGACGCTGGGCGACTACATTCGGGCCAACGAAATTTCTCTCCTCATTCCCGTCAATATCAACTCGAATCCGGGCAACATGGCGGCGGCGCTCTCCATGGTGATCGTCTCCGAGTCGCTCCGCATCGGCGTTCTGAATTCCAACCACGACTTCTACTGGGAAGGCGGCGCCCCCCCGTCGCGCGGATCCGAGAGCGGCCGTCCAGGGGTGAGGGATCACTTCTTCAAGAATCATCAGAACCGCTCCTTCTTCCGCGTCCTCGAGAGGATCTTCCCCTGGAACGGCAGCGGATGGTACCAGATCAACATCAACGAGCAGCAATCGCAGCGGCTCATCGGACAGTTCGGCTTCGATCGGGAGCGCGTCGTCGAGGTGGAAACATCGATCGATGATGCGTTCTTCGAACCCTGTTCGGTTGAGCAGAAGTCGCTCGGCCGCCTCAAGATGGCGTGCATCCTGTCCGGCGGAAACCGCACGATCAGACCGGTGCCCCTCGACGCGTTTCTCTCCCACGTCGACAGTTGGATGGAAAATCAACGCCCCTTGATCTTCGGCGCACGCGACGGATTGGAGCTGGATATCGTTCCGCGGTCGGCCCTCTATCTGCTGCAACCGACGAGGATCGTCACCAAGAAGCGGATCGATCGGGACTGGGAACTGATCGGACGCCTCCTCTCTTTCGGTCCCTTCAGGGAGCGATTCGAACAGGACCGATCCCGCACCCTCGTTCTGCACATCACGGGGCCCGTGCCGATCGAACACAGGGAAGACCTCGTCCGCATCGCGAACGCTTACCGGAGGGCGCTCGACACCGTACCCCGGAATGTGGCGGATCGTCTCTTCACGGCCTTTTCCGTGGGGGTCGAGAGCCACCCTTCTTTCGCCGATCACGGCTTCGACAAGCTGAACATCGACGACATCTACAAACTCTCCGACCTCGTTCTCTTTCCGAGCGAAACCGAAGGGCGGGGATTGCCGATACTCGAAGCGGGCGCCGCCGGCATTCCGGTCGTGTGCAGCCGCTATCGACCGGAGCAGACCTTTTCCGAGCTTGTCGGCGAAGCACTGGACGACGATCTCAAGATCAGGTACACGCTCTTCCCGCGCGGGGAGATCGGAGAGGAGACCCTGATGGAGGTCACCGACCTGCTTTTCAACAGGGAGCGGTTTTCGGAGAGGCTCAACCACAACCGGCGTGTTGTGGCAGCCCGGTTCGACTCGAGAATGCTCAGGAAGACATTCGACGACCTGCTGCACGGCAGTTCGCTGCCGCAGAGCGGGTCGATAACAGGATCGTCGACAGCGTCCCTGAAATCGTCGACGCAGTCCACAACCAAGAAGGAGGCAGAATGCGCGTTTGTTTCATCGAAGACACCAATCTCCACGGCGGAACACAGATCTGGGTAACGGAAGCGGCTCGCCATTTCATGGCCGCCGGCGTCGAGGTGACCGTGCTCACTCCCGATTCGGGCTGGGTTGCACCGCAAGCGGCCGCGGATGGCGCACGTGTCGCCACCTACGACTATCTCGACGTGATCACCGAGAACAAGAGTTGCAGGAAGATCTGGGCCGAGGCTCTCGCCGATTGCGACGCGGCGATCTGTACGGTACACCCGCCGAGGGACGGATTCCACTGTTCCCTTTTTGCCGCGCGCGTCATCCAGGAGCACGGGCTCGGCACGACACTGATCACCAAGACGGGCACGATCGTCCCCGAGTACAAGCGGGAATTCTATCTTCCCGACGAGAGCGTCAAGTCAGCGGTGATCAGCATCGCGGACTTCACGCGCAACTATCTGATCGACACCTACAAGATTCCGGAGGAGAAGGTCGCGCTGATCTACCAGGGTTCGGACCTGGAGACCTTCACGCGGAGCGATGCGCAGCGCGCCGAGGCGATCGAACGCTATCCGCTTCCCGAAGGCGCCGCTCCGATTCTGGGCAACGTGGGATCCTTCGAGGAGCGGAAGGGCCAGATCTACCTTCTGAAGGCCGTGGCCGAACTGAGAAAAACCTGTCCCGACGTCCACCTTCTCCTCGTGGGCGACGGTCCGGACGACGGGATGCTGAAAGACACGGTGAGCACGATGGGGATCGAGAAGCACGTCTCGATCTTCCCCTTCACGAGCGAACCGGTTCTCGTCTTCGAGGCGATCGACATCCTGGTCCTGTCGAGCCTCTTCAAGGAAGGCCTCCCGAACGTATTGCTCGAATCGATGTGCATGGAGAAACCGGTCGTGTCGACCCGCCTGGCAGGGGTTCCCGAGGTCGTGAAGGATGGCGAAACCGGTTACATGGTCGAACCGGGAAATCATATCCAGATCGCCGACGCTGTCGGCAAGCTCTGGGCCGACAGGACCGACTACACGCGGATGGCGCAGAACGCGCGCCGCCTCATGACCGAGCGATTTTCGAAGGCGCGCCAGTTCGGCGCTTTTGTCGATTACATCAGGAAGATAACAGAGCCGGCACGATGTGATTGCCCTGCCGGCAAAGCATAACCGAAGCAGGAGGGACGCCGCTGACCGTCTCCGCGACGGTCAAGGGCCCATAATTGAGAGGAAGGGATCGTGAACGCACCGCAGGACATCATCTATCCGGAGCTTTACACAAAGCTGACATGGCCGGTCATCATCATGCGCCATGGAGGACTGGACGGAGTGGCGTTGCAGAAGGAGGAGTACTTCTCCCTTCTGAAAAAGCACGACATGGACATCCACGTGATCAGCGGCCGCGAGGAAACCGAATACGGCGCGATGGAAACGGAGGACCAGGCGCGAAGCCTCGTGGAAAGGCTCGATTTCTATCATCCCGATTCGCTGCTCCTCTTCGCGAACCAGTTCACCCACGGTCCCGAGAAGGAGGGGATCGACAAGATCGACGACGAAGAATGGCTCCGCCTCTTCCATGCTCACAAGGACGCCATCCGCGACGAGATCGACCAGATCCTGGCCGGCATTCCGAACAACACGCCGATCTTCGTCTACAACCTTCTCTCCCTGAGGCACGCCCACCCGGCGGCCGCCGTGGCGATTCGCGAGCTGATGGACAAGTACCAGGACCGGGGATTCTTGAGCCACGCGGCCGACCCCGATGCCGAGCGGCCGGAAAAGATCTCCCGGATCAAGGAGTTCGCCCTGCGAGTCATCTCGGCCAACGATCCGTCCGAACCCTATTCGGGCGGCCCATACACCAGGAACAACCTCTATCACATCGTGCTCAATCCCACGCAGTACTACAACTTCACCACAAAGTACGGCGTCAGCGAAAGACATGCCTACGAGATCCCCGATTTCCTCGGATTCAAGTCGAAGAAAGCCGTGGCGGTCGAGGAGCCCGAGAAGGGATTTCTCGACTACCTCGCCGAAAACGGCGTCCACGTCTCGGACGAGACCTACGAGTACAGACGCACCGATCTGACCGAGGATATGATCTACTTCCTCTCGCCGGTGCGGCCCGTGTACCGGAAAAGGCTGATCGAGGCGATGATGGTCGCACACGAGTACGGGCGGACGCGGGGCAAGAAAATCGTCTTCGTCGTAACCCATCCCAACGTGGACGACAGGCACTATTTCCTGAAGACTGCGGCTTTCGCCCACGACCTCGGCATGCGCTTCATCCACCTCGGCAGGGATTTCACTCTCGAGACTCTCGATCGGGTCTACGCGAACATGGCGCCTCTGAACACGGTCGGTGTGGTGGCCAGCAGCGCCGGTGGGTGGGAGAACGCGCTCAACGAGATGGCGAGCACCTGCATCCCCTTCATCATGAGCTCCACTCTCAATTCCTACGATCCCTTGACGAAAGAGATCGGCATCGTGACGCAGGGACTCGATTTCGGCGTGCTCGAAGATATGGTCGAACGCGTGCCGGCTGACGAGCTCCGGGGAAGAAACCTCTCGAACCTTCCCGGAATGCGCGAAACGCTCAAGTGGATCGACGGCGCCCTGAGCGACGAATCCCGGAGGATGCTCACCGAGCACAACTACGAGCAGGCCTACCGGTTCCTCTCCCACGAGGCGACCGCGCTGCGGCTATGGGAGGCGATACTGAAGATCTACGCCCGCCACGGTCTGCCCGGACAGCCGGGCCAGGGCGTCGAGGATTAGAAATCCGGGTCATTCGGAGACGAGCTGCCTGACCGTCTCCTCGAGGCTCTCCTGCCAGGGCGGCGCAACGATGGTGAAATTCCGCTTCAACAGGCCGCAGTCGAGGGCCGAGTAGGGCGGCCTTCGCGCCTTGGTCGGGTACTCGGCAGTGGTGATCGGTTCCACCCGCGCTCCGCGGGGTGAGCCGTACCGCCGGGCAACGTCGAAGATCGCCCGTGTGAACCGGTACCACGTGGTGATCCCCGCGCCGCAGAAGTGATAGACCCCCCACTCCGCGTCGGAACCGGGGCGGATCCCGGCCGCGATCTTCAGGAGGGCCTCGGCGAGATCTGCCGCGCTGGTGGGCGAGCCGTGCTGGTCGTCGACGACCCTCAAGACCTCCCTCTCCGCCCCGAGGCGCAACATGGTCTTGACGAAATTGTGGCCGTGCACGCCGTAGAGCCAAGACGTGCGCACGATCACATGTTCGGCGAGGCAATCGGAAATTCTCTCCTCGCCGGCTGCCTTGCTCCGCGCATAGACGCCGAGCGGCCCAACGGGCGCGTCCTCGCGGTAGGGTTCGGTCGCGTTTCCGTCGAAGACGAAATCGGTCGACAGGTGGATGAGCCGGATCGCGCGCGCGGCGCAGACCGCGGCCAGATTCGCCGGTCCGTCGGCGTTCACACGAAAGGCGAGTGCCTCCTCGTCCTCGGCCCGGTCCACGTTCGTGTATGCCGCGGCATTGATCACGACCGACGGTGCGCTCCGATCGATCCACGACTCGACGCTCTCCCGGTCGGCGATGTCCAGCTCGGGCAGATCGGCGGGCGACATATCGAATCGATGGCGGCCGGCCCTCCTCTCCAGTTCCCAGCCGAGCTGCCCCTTCGAACCGGCTAGTGCGATCCGCATGGCGTGCTCCCCCCTATCCGGGGAAGTTGCTCGGGCCGCAGCTCGGCGAGCCGCGTGTAGCCCTGGTCCTTGTCGGACACAACCGGATCGACGACGGGCCAGTCGATGGCGATTTCCGGATCGGACCAGATGATCCCGCCCTCGTCGGCAGGATCGTAGAGGGCCGAGCACTTGTACATGAACAGGGCCGTATCACTCAGCACCACGAAGCCGTGGGCGAATCCTTCGGGAATGAAGAACTGCAGCTTGTTCTCTTCCGAGAGGCGCGCTCCGGTCCACTGGCCGAAGGTGGGCGACGAGATGCGGATGTCGACGGCCACATCGAAGACCTCTCCCTGGACCACCTGCACCAGCTTCGCCTGGGGTTGCTTGACCTGGAAGTGCAAACCTCTCAGGGTACCCCTCTTCGAAAAGGAAAGGTTGTCCTGAACGAAGATCCGATCGATGCCCGACTCGGAATATCTTTTCCTGTTGTAGGTCTCGAAAAAGAAACCGCGCTTGTCCCCGTGGATGTCGGGCTCGACGATCAAGACACCCTCGAGCGCCGTCGTGATGATTTTCATGATCCCTCCCAAAGCATGGCAGACCCTATTCAGGGCAGTAGCAGACGGCTTCCTGACTGTGCCAGGCCCACGCCGTTTTGATGATCGTTTCCAGGTCCTCGAAGCGGGGCTTCCAACCCAGCTCTTCCCGGATCCGGTCGGATGAGGCAACGAGCACGGCCGGGTCTCCCGGCCTGCGGTCCCCCTCGATCGCGGGGATCGGATGACCGGTCACCTTGCGGGCCAGATCGATCACCTCGCGCACCGAATATCCTTTGCTGTTTCCGAGATTGTATACCGCGCTCCGCGCTCCGCCAAGCAATGCTTCGAGAGCGAGGAGATGGGCCTGGGCCAGATCGGTCACGTGGACGTAGTCCCGCAAACAGGTTCCATCGGGCGTGGGATAATCGGTTCCGAGGATTGCGATCGAGTCGGCCTCTCCCGTGGCCACCTTGAGGATCAGCGGAATCAGGTGCGTCTCCGGGCGGTGCCGCTCGCCCAGCATTGCCGACTCGTCGGCGCCGGCCGCGTTGAAGTACCTCAAGGTGACGTATTTGAGGCCGTGGGCCGTATCACAGTCGCGCAGCATGCGTTCCACGGCGATCTTGGTCGCACCGTAGGGATTGGTCGGCAGGTTCGGGTGATCCTCGGTGATCGGAACGTCGACCGGCTCGCCGTAAACCGCCGCCGTCGACGAGAAGATGAAGCGTTTCACATCGTGCCGTACCATGGCGTCGACGAGCTCCATTGTGGCGGCCACGTTGTTGCGGTAGTAATCGAGCGGTTTCGCCACCGACTCCCCCACGAGCGAGAAGGCGGCGAAATGCATGACGGCCGCAATCTCGTTCGATGCGAAGATCTCGTCCAGGAGCGCAACGTCGGCCAGGTCGCCTTCCACGAAATCGCCGCCGGGAATGAGATCGCGATGGCCCTTCGAAAGGTTGTCGAGAGTGATCGTCCCGTAACCGGCCTTCAACAGTTCGTTGACCATGTGGGAACCGATATAGCCGGCTCCGCCAACGACCAGGATTTTGCTGTTTGTCATGTTTCTCTCCTTTTGTCTTCGCGTTGAAACGATGAACCGATCGATTCAACTAGAATCGACAAAAGGAATCGCTCCACATTAGCGCAACAGGGATATTCGTCCGGTTATTGGAGCACTGTTATTTTACACCGCCCGCCAGGTTGCGGATCGGCTTGAAGAAGAGGAGAAAGACCAGGCCGAAACCGCCCGCCACGGCAGCCACCGCGGTGAAGAGTTCGGGCATGGCCAGTCTCTCGATGTATCCCGCCACGAGCCCGGCGATCAGGTTGCCCAGGGCGGCGCCCATGAACCACGTTCCCATCATCTGCCCCACGAGCCGCTTGGGCGAGAGCTTGGTAATGGCGCTCAGACCCACGGGGCTGAGACAGAGCTCGCCCACGGTGTGCAGGAAGTAGGTGACAACGAGCCACATGGGACTCACCTTGCCTTCCTCGGTGAAGGTGGCCCCCCAGGCCATGACCAGAAAACCGACACCGAGCAGCAGCAGCCCCAGACCGAACTTGACGCCCAACGAGGGATTTCGGGCGCCGAGCCAGACCCAGAGCGAACCCATGACCGGGGCCAGGATGATGATGAACAGAGGATTGATCGACTGGAACCACCCCGTCGGCCTCTCCTCGCCGAAGAAGAACCGGTCCGTGTGTTCCTCGGTGAAAAGCGTCATCGAGGAACCGGCTTGCTCGAAGCCCGACCAGAACATGGCGGCGCCGAAGAAGAGGACCGCGATGAGACCCACCCTCTTCCGCTCGAGGCTGTCGCGGCAGGCAAAAACGATGGTGTAACCGAAATAGAGGAGGGCGAGCACCACGATGATGATGCCTGTCGACTCCGCGAAATCGACGATTCCGAACTGGAGGAGCGGGACGCCATCGGTGGAGAGGTAGGAGAAGGGGAACACACCCTCGGAGCTCACGCCGTAGAGAATGTAGACGATGAGCGCCACCACACCGATTCCGAAGAAGAACTGCCTCCAGGCGCTGATCCGCTGATCGCTCGAAAGGTCGCTCTTCTTCATCTTGCCGGCATCACCCAGGTAGCGGCCGCCCACCATGTACCAGATCAAGCCGAGAGTCATCCCGATGCCCGCCGCGCTGAAACCGAGATGCCAGTTGATCTCCTCTCCCAGATAGGAGCAGACCAGGGGCCCGGTCATTGCACCCACATTGATCCCCATGTAGAAGACGGAAAATCCCGCGTCCCGGCGCGCGCCCCCCTCGGGGTAGAGTTCGGCCACGATGGCGCTCACATTCGGTTTGAGCAGGCCCGTGCCGATGACGACCAGGATCAGACCGGTGTAGAAGGCCTCGATCATGTCGATGGCGAGGGTATAGTGGCCGAGCGCGATGATGATGCCGCCAACGAGAACGGTCTTGCGCTGGCCGAGCAGCCTGTCGGCCACCCAGCCGCCCGGCAGGGCGAGCGCGTAGACGGCGAAGGTGTACAGGCCGTAGATCGCCGTGGCCTGGTCGACCTCCATGCCGAGCCCGGCATTCGACCCGGCAACGGCCGCTGTCATGTAGAGCACGAGCAGGGCCCGCATGCCGTAGTAGCTGAATCGTTCCCAGAGCTCGGTAAAAAAGAGCGTGGACAACCCGAAGGGGTGTCCGAAAAAGGTTCGCTCTGCCGGCTGGGGAATCTCGTCCGGTTCAAACATGTGAAAACTCCGGATTGGGCGCCTGTCCGGCCCGACTGACGCAGGGCGGATCTGGATTATCAAGCAGCCGGCCTCACGAAAGGGGTGACGGCCGGCTGAAGGACTGACCGGTAAATCGATCGGACCAAGTTATCACAATTCGCCGGGCGGCGGAAGGCAGGAATGATCTGTTTCTGGGGCTGCGACACTATCCCCCGTTTCGGCCGCAACGCGCTGAATCGAGGCTCGGAACCGCTGTCCGCCGGTCTACTCGGCCCACTCGAAATCGATCCCCTTCTCCTCGAGGGTGCGCGCGAGGCGCTCCTCGGCGCTGGCGCGCGAGCTCTCCGACCGCTCGACCACCACCGTGGGGCCGCTGCCGGCCGGAACCCTTGCGGCGGCGGCCAGTGTCTGGGCGAGCGTGGCCTTTTGCGAGGCGATGAAGTACTCCCGGTCGCGGATGACGATACGCAGGGGGCGTGTCGGTGCGGGCTGCTCCTCGGGCGGCTCGGTTTCGTCCGCGCCGTCGCGAACGATCTCTTCGGCAGCGGGCTCCGTGACAGGGTCGGTCCCCTCGGCGGGCGGATCGCCGGTGCCGAGGCCGAGGTTATCGAGAATCGACGGGCCGAACAGGACAGCGACCACCACGAGCAAGGCAGCCGATACGACAAAGACCGGTTTGCGTCGGGCCATGACAATCACCTCTTCTCATATCTCAGGGTGGCGACAGGGTGTATCCCATGTGGGCCAGGTGAAACTCCTTGCCCTCGAATTCCGCGCGCAGCCAGATCTTGAGCTTCTCCACACCCTCCTCGACCGGACGCCGCACGCCCCACGTGGCATCGGAATAGCTGAAGAGGATCAGCACGAGGCTCTTCGGCTCCGCTGCCCGGGCGATCACTTTCTGCGCCTTGAGCACGAAGTCCTCGGCGCTCCCGGCCCAGAACGAATCCGCTTCGCCATCTCCGCCGAGCCCCAGAAGAATGCGCCCCTCGGTCTCGACATGGACCTCCCACAGGTCGCAGCGCTTCCGGATCGCGTCGATCTCGCGCAGATGGCGGATCAGCGCCTCCGCCGATTTTCCTCTCAGATCCTCGAAGCCCTCCTTCAAGGCGCGCACCTCGTCGGCCGGCAGGGTGCGCATCGTTTCGGCGAAGAGGGCGGGATCGATTTTCAGGAGGCTCGCCGCGATCTGGCCGAGCCGAGCCAGATCCTCGCGGTGCTGGCGGCGCTGCTCCTCGGACGAAATCTCCAGTTCCTCGATGCGCGCGCGGAGAGCGCCGATCTCGTTGCGCGCCTCGGCCAGGGTCTCGTCCCGTCCTTTCAGCTCGTCGATCGCCTGGAGCCGCTTGATGTCGGCGTCGCTCCGCTCCTTGCGGGCCGTCTCGATCGCCTCCTCGACCGCTTCGATCCGCACCTGAGCCTCCTGGGCGGCAGCCTCCACCTGCCTGCCGGCGGTCTGCTGCATCTGGATGTACTGGACGAAGATCACGACCAGCAGAAGGTCGAGCAGCGGAGTGAGTTGAAGCGTGATGCGGCGCCGGATTTTCATTTCTTTCACGTATCCGCGGGGAGTCTGAGCTGCTTTGTTTTTCGGATGATCTCGTGCACGGCGGACCGGTGTTCGCTGAGACGTTCGAAACCGGTCTCCACCGAGGCGTTGAAGAGCATGAAACCGACGGCGAAGATGAGCCCCCACACGGTCGACCAGATCGCGCTGTTGAATGCCTTGATGATATGGGAGATATCCTGGGCCGCGCCCGCCGCGGCAGCGTCAATTCCCGAGGGTCCGCCCTCGCTGAGCGCCAACGCCATTGCGAACAGGGTGCCGAGAATACCCAGAAGCGGGTAGGACTCGATCGCCGTGCGGACAACGTTGTATTTCGTCTCGAGCGACGTTTCGAGGTAGGGACGCTGTTCGTCCTTGATGCTGCTCCTCTTGAGCTCCTCCCGCGCAACGGTCGCGCGCGGATCGGCGAGCGCCTCCTCCCAGTCCCTGATGAACCGGCTGATCTGGTCGTCGATGCTCACCGCGGGATCGATATCCGAATGGCGCGACAGGCCGCGCACCACGTTTTGCAGAAAAGCCTTGAGCTGGGTCGTCTTGCGCGCCCGGTCGCGCAGAAGCCAGAGGAAGAAGGCGAGGTGAACCACGGCGGCAAAGATGATGAGGGCCGTGAAATGAGACCCAAGAAATTCGAACATGGTTTCGCAGCTCCCCTGGAATCACAGAACGGGTTGTCCAACCTCTCCCAGTCTTACAGATCGCGCCGGGGACTGTCAATGCCGCCCCCCGGGCACCGGACCGGCGCGCCGGCTCTTTTAGCCGAAATCCGAATGAGTGCTTGACCTATCAATCGGGCTGGTTATAATAAGTATATATACGTACTCCTTAATGGAGGATTGACAAAATGCCTACCTTCGAAACCGTAGTGGAATCCCACGTCCAGCGCTGGCTCACCCGGCGCCGACTCAGGGAACAGGCCCGGAAAGAATTCGAAAAGAGCGCCGAACCGCGGACTGTCCCTCCATCCATCACGATCTCCTATGCCCTGGGCAGCGGCGGAGACGAGATCGCCCAGACCCTCTGCGAATCCCTCGGATTCCAGCTCTTCGACAGGGAGATCGTCGATGCGATCAGCCAGAGCACGAATGTTCAGTCGAAGCTCATCGAGCTCCTCGATCGGGGTGGGCAGAATCTCATCACCACCCTCACCGAACAGCTTTTCAACAACCGCATCATCGACGACCGCAGCTACACACATACCCTGGCCCGCATCGTGAGCACCCTCTCCCTCCTCGAAAGAGCGATCTTCATCGGCCGCGGCGCGTGCCACATCTTGAAGGAAACCGACGCCTTCCATGTGCGCATCTCGGCCGAGTACGAAGATCGGATCCGGCGTACAATGGAGCGGGAGGGCGGCTCGGAGGAGGCAGCGGCCGACAGGGTTCAGAGCGACGACCAGATGCGGCAGCGGTTCATCAGGAACAACTTCAGCAGGGATATCAACGACCCGACCGCCTACCACCTGGTGATCAACACGAGCCGCATTCCGTGGCTCGATGCGGTCGACCTGATCTCGACGCTCTATCGCGAGAGGCCGCTCACGAAAGCTGAACTGGACGGCATGAATTAGACGTCTGCCCGTTGAGCCCTCCGGAACGGGCTTACCTCCGGAAAGGGCTATCAGTAGGAGACGGTGAGCAACTCGAGGTTCGTCAGCCGCGTCCACTGCCCGTTCCAAGGACCGACGAGGGCTTGCAGGGGATGGTCCGAGCCGGCCGTCCACGCCGTGGGCACTGTCGTCGGAAAAGTGAGCAGCCCATTTCGGGCCACGACCCCGATATTCCCTTGCCAGAGCGGCGGCCACTGGAGAAAGAAGTCGCCATGCTGCGTTGAATAGGGAGGGTCGGCCAGCCCGGAGCCGAGGTAGAGTTTCACGGCAGCGTTCGGATACCCGACGATCCTCAAGTCGATCGAACCGCCGGGAATGACATCGCCCATGTGGTACAGGTGGTAGTGAAACTCGTCAGCGCCCATGTCTACCGTACCGAGCGTGATTCGAGGGTCGCCTTCGAAATCGAGAGGTCCGGAGACGACGGAATTGTCGCCCATATCGCGGCACGGGGAATTCCATGTGAGGTGCAGGTCTCGAGCGGCATCGACGAACATGGGATCGTCGTCGATCATGCCGGGGTCCCAGTTGAGAGTGCAGCCCGATTCGACATAACATGACGCGAGGCCGCCTTCGACATCGGAAGAACCGATGGTCACATCGGAGGGGTCGATAAAATCGCTGATCCAAATTTCCTTTCCCGTGGGCGCGCTGTTCGCCCACAGAATAGTGTTCGTGACGGTGGGCGAGGAGCCGTCGCAGCTGATCCCTCCGCCGCCATCGGTGGCCGTATTTCCCGAGACCGTGTTGTTCACGAGAGTTGGAAAGGAACCGACGCAGCAAATCCCACCACCCCGGAAATTCGACGTGTTTCCGGAGACGATGTTGTTCGCCACGGTCGGCGGGTAGTAGGAAAAGTCGTAGCAGTGGATCCCGCCGCCAAAGATGTTGGCGTTGTTTTCGACGACGGTGTTGTTCACGATGAGAGTGAAGACGGAGTAGGCGCAATCGATACCCGCTCCCTTGTCGGCACTGTTTTTCGAAATCCGGTTGTTCGTGATGGTGGCGGCCGAGGACGAACAGCCGATCCCGCCGCCTGTTCCGTCTCCGGCCGTGTTTTCCGAGATCCTGTTGTTCGAGATGGTCGCGGGGGATTCATAGCAGCCGATTCCGCCGCTGCCCCAGTAGGCCTCGTTGTGCACGATGACATTGTTATCCACGACCGTGTTGGAGTTTGAGAGAATCCCGATTCCGCCGCAGCTTTGCTCGGCCGTGTTGTTCCAGATGACGTTGTTCGTGATCGTCGGGAAGGAGCCGGAGAAGCTTCCGATTCCGCCGCCGTGTTGCCGGGTGAAGTTGCCCGAGATGAAATTGTTCGAGATGGTCGCAGTGGATCCCGAAAAGCAGCCGATCCCTCCGCCGTAATTCCAGACCGTGTTGTCCGAGATGGTGTTGTTCGTGATGTCCGGAGAGCCGGAATCGCTGTAGATTCCGCCTCCCCGTTCGGCCGTGTTCGCCGTGATTCTATTGTTCGTGATCGTCGGGGACGACGAGCAGTAGACCCCGCCCCCGCAGAGAAATCCCCAGGGTCCGGTCGATCCGATGCCGTTGGTCAGTGTGAATCCATCGAGCACCGATCCAGCCCCTTCGCCGCTGTCGAAAGTCACAACGCTCCCGGCCTTGTTACCGTCGATGACGGTCACGGCCGCTCCCTGCTCGCTCTGGAGCAGAATCTCTTTCCCCGCGAAGTCGATGTTCTCCACGTAGGTCGCCGGTCTGACGATGAGGGTATCGCCATTGGCAGAAGCATCGATGGCGGCCTGGATCGTTGGATAGTCGTCCGGAACATAGATCGTGGTGGAGAAGCAAAAGGCGGAGAGGAAGAAAAAGCCGCCGCCGCCGAGTGCTGATCTCATCGCGTGACCTCCTTCAAGAGAACGGTTCCCTGGTTCGATACCCCGCTGAAACAGATTCCCCGATCTGCACATCGAGGGGTGGAGACAATCTATCAAAATTTCTTTGAACACTCCACCGAAAAGAATCGCGAATAGGAGAGCTAGAGTGAACAGATTTCCAGTTCCTCGGCAACGCCGAAACCCCGTTCCTCGATGGTGCGGCGCGCGCTGCTGTCCGGGCGGAGCGCCGGGTTGGTGTGGTTCAGGTGGATGAATCTGACCTTCGATTTTTCCTCGGGCGGCAGACAGCCAAACCGGTCCATGCTCCGCGCGATGAAGGGATGGGGAAAGGCCGACATGTCGCGCCCCCCCATCTCCTGGTCGTCGTAGAAGGTCCCGTCGAGATAGGCCGCGTCCACCGCGGCGATCCGTTCCTCGATCCTGACCCCTTGCGCGTCCCAGTCCTCCCATTTGTCGATGTCGGGAATGAAGAGCACCGAGCGGTGCGGCCCCTCGATGGTGAAGCCCACCACCTCCGAGTACTCCTGCCGATGGGGAACGAGAAAGGGCGTGATCTTGATCCGGCTGTTGATCTGAACCGCCTCCCCGTGAGCGAGCGGATGGAGGAGAATGTTCTCGTAGCGAACGAGCTGGCTCCAGGGACCGTTTTGCTCGAGGAAACGCTTCATACGCGGCATGGCGAAAACAGGGACCTCTCGCGCGCCCATCGCCTCGAGGCCGAGGTGCATCAAGCCGGTGTAGTGTCCCATGTGCGCGTGCGTGAGGAAGATGCCGTCGAGGCCCGGCCGCGCCAGCGCGGCAAAGAGTCGATCGAGGCGGTGGAGCTGCTCGCGGAAATCGGGAGTGGCGTCGATCAGCCATCGCTGCCGCGTCTCGGGATCGACTATGGCGAGGCACGCAGCGTGCCGCTTAAATTCAGGCGACGTCCACCCGGCGTGGTCCCTGGTGCCGGCCTGCGGCACCCCGCCGTCCTGGGCGATTCCGAGAACGACCACGAAGGGTTCATCCGGCGTCCCCGCGCCCGCCCGAATCGATTGATCGTTCAGGCTGCAGCCCGAGAAGGGGATAAAAACGCAAAGTAGAGCGATCGCGACTCCGGATGTGCGCACGGGAACTCGCCTCCAATCGAACTTTGAAATCATGATAGCCTGGTTCGGCTCATCGTCCAGCGAGAAGGCCGACCGCCCAGAGTATCAGGGCCGCGGCGGTTGCCGCGCTGTAGACCCACTGGGGGCGTTCGTTCGCGAGCCGTCTCGCCCTGCGGCCGATCCAGCAGCCGAGAGGCGCTGCCAGGAGCGCGCCGAGCGCGGCGAGGCTTCCGGCAACGAGGATATGGTCGGCGATCCGCGAGAGGCCTCCGTCCACCCACCTTTGATGGCCCACGATGTAGGTGTTGGCCAGGGCGAAAAGAGTGTTCGACAGGTAAACGGCCCCGAGGGCGGAAAGGACCGCCGAGAGGTACACCCTCTTTTCCCGATTGAACAGAAGGGTCGCGGTGATATCGAAGGCCAGTCCCAGCAGCAGAATCCCGAGGAGATGGCAGACGAAGGGGTCGGCATTGGCCAGCCTGAGGAGCGCCGCGATACCGCCGATCGCAAAGGACGAACCGGGCTTGTTCACGATCGCCCGCGCCGCGGCAAGCATGATAAAGGCACCCATGGCGAGCCAGACCGAGCTGTACTTGCCGCTCGTGGAATCGAGAACTTCCCCGAGATAGGCCTCGAAGATGCCCCACGCCGCGCCGAAGAGGATGAGCCAGATCAGGAGATTCCATCGTTTCATGCCGGTCCGCCCGAACAGAATGTCCATGGATAATGATCGATAAAATCAAGCCGGCCAATATATCATTGAATCATCGGGCTCAGATAGTCAAAATTCCTCGATCGACAATCGAAGACTTTTTAGGAACACGCGATGAGTGACCAATCCCTCAGCGGATATCATGGCAAGATTCTCGAGATCGATCTTTCCACACGTACCGCGCGGACGAGACCGCTCAAACCGGAGACCGCCGTTCGCTACCTCGGGGGCCGGGGCCTGGCCACGCGCATCTTCGTGGACGAGGTCGATCCCGCGTGCGAGCCCCTGAGCGGTGACAACGTGCTCGTCATCGCGGTGGCGCCGCTCGTGGGCACGAGCGCGCCCACGGCGTGCCGGGGCCACATGGTGTTCAAGTCGCCCCTCACCGGGTTGATCGGCAGCGCCAACTGCGGCGGATCGTGGGCGCCCGTATTCAAGGCCACGGGCCACGACGTGCTCGTGGTCAAGGGCGAGTCTGACGAGCCGGTCTGGATCGATCTCGCCCGGGGGAAGATCGAGATCCTCCCGGCGCGCGACCTCTGGGGCCTCGATGTGCACGAGACCACGGACAAACTCCTCGCCGATGTGGAAAAGGGTGTCCGGTCGCGCGTGCTCTGCGTCGGGCCGGCCGGCGAGCGGAAGGTCCGCTTCGCGTCGGTGATGAACGACAAGAACCGCGCCTACGGCCGCTCCGGCCCGGGCGCCGTGTGGGGTGCCAAGAACCTCAAGGCGATCCGCGTCTCGGGCAAGGAGAAGGTGGCGGTGCGCGACGAGGACAGGTACAAGTCGGGCCTCGACCAGGCCCGCTACCTGATGAAAGCCGCGCCGGGCACGAAGAACCTCTTCCGCGAGCTGGGCACGGCGGGCCTGATCCGTCTCATCGACGTGATCGACATGCTCCCCCACCGGAACTTCCAGGACAACCTTCACGACGAGGAGAAGCTGCTTTCCATCTCGGGCGAAGCGATTCGCGACACGATCCTGGAAAAGGCCGGCGCCTGCCACATGTGCCCGATCGCCTGCCAGCGCCACACGCGCGTGGGCAACAAGAAAGGCGAGGGGCCCGAGTACGAGACCCTCGTTCTTCTCGGGCCGGGCTGCGGTGTCTACGACCTGGCCGCGATCACACGCGCGAACTACCTGTGTAATGAGCTCGGCATGGACACGATGAGCTGCGGCGGGGTGGTCGGGTGCGCCATGGAACTCTTCGAAAAGGGGCACCTCACCGGCGACGACACGGGCGGCATCGACCTCTCCTTCGGCAACCACGCCGTTCTCGAGGAGGTGGTCGGCCTCATCGGCCGCCGCGAGGGGATCGGCGATGCGCTCGCCGAGGGCTCCCGGCGGCTGGCGGCCCGCTTCGGCCGGCCCGAGCTGGCCATGACCGTGAAGGGGCTCGAGGTTCCGGCCTATGATCCGCGCGCGTCGTACACGCAGGCTCTCGGATACATGACTTCGCCCACGGGCGCCTGCCACCTGCGCGGCGGCTACGCGGTGTCCCTCGCCTTCTTCGGGGGCGCCAAGGAGATCCCGCGGTTCAGCCTGCTCCAATCCCCCATCGCAATCCGCAACATGCAGATCCACGGAATCATCCAGGACTCGCTCGGGATCTGCCGCTTCACCGGGTTCGCCTTTGCGAGCGAGCCCTGGGCGCGCATGGTGAGCGGCACCACGGGAATGGACTTTTCCACGGCGCGGCTCGAGGAGATCGCCGACAGGATCACCGCGCTGGAGAGGATATTCAACCTCGACGCGGGCGCCACGTGGGAGGACGACACGCTCCCCGAGCGTTTTCAGAACGAGCCGATACAGATCGGCGAGAAGGACCGGCTCGTGTCCGCCGAGACGATCGAGAAGCTGAGGGGCGACTACTACAAGGTTCAGGGTTGGGACCAGGAAGGACGGCCGCCGGCCGCGCTCGTCGAGGAACTCGAAAGGGAGAAGCACTAGCCATGGTAAAAACGAAGTGGAAAGCCAACGAGGCGCTCGTGCGGCAGTTCCAGGCGGTGGGACGCGCCCTGCTTCGCCTCGACATGGAGGACAGCCACAGCGGCAACATCTCCACACTGATCAAGGACGAGCAGGGCCGCGAGCAGATCGCCATCACCTCGACCGGTTCGCAGAAGGGCGACCTCGAGCCGGACAACATCTGTTTTCTGTCCACCGACAAGATCGACACGGGGTACTACAAGGCCTCGTCGGAGACCGACATCCACGCGCGGATCCTCGCCATCGACGGGGTCAGCGCCTCCGTGCACGCCCACACCAAGGACCTCACCATCGTGACCTGGGACGACGCGGACAAACCGAACGATCCGGCGCCCTTCGAGCCGATCGATCCCCTCGGCTACTACCATCTCGGCGGCACGGTGCCCGTCGACTGGGTGGCGGTGCCGAGCGGCTCGCCCGAGATGACCAAGAAGATCCCCGACCGTCTCGTCGACCATCCCGCCACGATCCTGCAGAGCCACGGCACGTTCACGCGGGGGCGCACCGTGCTCGAGGCGCTCTTTCTCCTGTGCATCGCCAACGCCTCGGGGTCCATGATGCGCCTCGCGGGCCGGCTCGGCATCGACCGCAACGCGGTGCGCAAGAAGATCGACGCCGATCCCGCGAGCGCTTTCTCTTATCGTCCGCGCGACTACACGATCAACGACGACGACCGGTGCGACTTTCCCGAGGAAGACGAGATCGTCAAGGAGTTCCAGAAGGCGGGCGGACGTATCTTCGAGTCGCGGCTGTCGCCCTTTCACACCGGCTCCCTCTCGGTGCGGGGCGTCGACTCCATGCTCTTCGCGCCCAAGGGATCGATGCCGCGCGATCTCGGGGGGCCGCTGCTGCAGGTTCCTCTCGCAGCCGGGAGCGACGACGCGCCCGATCTGGCGATCCACAAGGCGATCTACGAGGAGAGCCATTTCCAGACCGTGGCGCACTGCTACATTCCCGAGGCCGAGCTCCTCACCCACTTCGTGTACCCGGGCGAGAGCGCGCCCGATGAAAGGATCGTGGCGATCGATGCGGAGGGGAGCTTCCTCTACCTGGTCGTGCCGATCGCGCCGCCCGATGTGGGGGTGGACGAGTTGATCCGCCTCCTTCACGACTACAAGGTGGTCATCGTGCGCGGCGGCGGTGTGTGGGGCGTGGGGATGCAGTCACTCTCCGAGGTCCTCCACCACCCCTCGTCGGTGCGCGAGATCTGCCTCTACCGGATCGGCGCCTTCGAACGCGGTCTCGACGTGCGGAAGCTCGAGCCGCCGAAGGCGAAGAACTGGTAATGGCCCGTCCGCTCGGAGTTTGTCGGCCTTGAAATCCGCGAAGGGGGCCTTCAGGTCGGAGGTGGAGAGTTTTTTTTGGCCTCCGCATTCTGTCCTGCACTAAATTGGAGTTGGGTAATTGGCCGAAGGGACAGACTGAAGTCGGCCAAAAAAAACTCTCCACCTCCGACCTATGGGCGCCCTTTGCGGATGATCAAATCCGGCAGACTCTAGTGGATCGTCAGCTCGACCACGTCGTGATGGGTCTCCTCGTAGAGGTTGTTGAGATCGTCCACACCGAAGGTGAACTCCCAGTATCCCGTGGCCAGGCTGTTCGATGAGCCGACCAGGTAGTCGCTGACGTGAAGCAGTCCTCCGGCGTAGGCGCGGATCGGTGTCCAGCTCGCCTTCCACGTGCCGGGAAACTTCCAGTACCAGGGCTTGTTCGAGGGCGGATTGAACCGTGCGAACACCCACCAGTCGTGGGCCACGCCGGCCTGATCGCCCGGGTCGAGGCTCACCGTGAAATGGACCGGCTGCCCCGTGAAGAAGGTGAGCGGCCCGTCCAGACCGTTGATCTTGGCGTCGGCCACGATCGGATGGGGTTCGAAGCCGCAGGGATTCACCATCGGATCGCCGAGCACGGACATCCCGTAGTGCCACGAGATCTCGTACGCCGAGTAGGGCGCGAGCGCCTCGAACCACTCCTTGAACGCCACCCCGTAGGGTTCACCCTGGCCGAGAGGCCGGTAGAACTCGTCGAAGACGAGCATGGAGCCCGACTTGGTGCTCCCGATCGTGGTCAGCGCGGTCAGGCTGCTGTTGAACACGTAGACCGCGCCGAGACAGTTGTTGTCGGTGAAGAGCGACGCGCTGCAGGCAAAGAGATTGTAGAAGAGCGCCTGCGGGGGGATGTGGTAGACGCCGTTCGAGTAGAGCCAACCCTTTCGGGTGAAGGCGTGGCCTCCACTGTACGAGTGACAGGCGAGTTGGATGAACTCGTAGGTTGCATCGGGCAGGCGATTGTCCCTGTAGTCGTCCCTGTCGGTGTCGGGCGCCTTGATCACCTCGTAGTTGCTGTACGCAAAACGGATATCGTTGCAGATATCCCAGAACATGGACCAGTCATCCTCGGTGTAGGTCAATCCGTAGTGAGTCTGCGTGATGTTGCCCGAGTAGTAGTTGTGCAGCTTGTCGAAGTAATCGTTCATCAGACTCAGCTCGCTCGCATAGGTGATCCGCGAGGCATCGATCCGGCCCACGAAGATTTCCGGCGCCTCGTCGCCCGTGCCGTTCGAGTGCTCGTCGTACTTCCCGTCCGAGTTGTTGTCGACCCAGAGACCGTCGAGATCCATGAAGAAGAGATCGCACGGAAAGGAATCCCCGTTGTCGTCGTACCACGCCGCGGGTAGGTCGCCCACGAACACGCAGCCGATCAGGTTGGTCGTGTGGGACTGGATGAACGACTTGAGCGCCTCGGCCGTGCCCGAGGTGCAGGTGTAGAGTTCGAGGTTGTAACCCTGTCTCTCCACATCGATCACGTAAGTATCGAGCTTGCTCTGAATCGACGGTTGGAGGCTGCTGTTGACGAGAACCAGAACCTTGTCGGCCGCTCGTGCGCCCTGCCCACCGCGCCCCCCGGGGACCGCGACGCGATGCGCCTCGAAAGGAACCGTCCGCCTGTGGGCCATGTATTCCTCGTAGGTGCCGGGCTGCCCCGGACCGGTCCAGCGCAGCTCGGGAATCTTGGAGTAGTCCACGAGATCCGGGCCGGGATCGTGCGCCGGTGCAGGAGAGCGGTCCTCTTCGGTTGCCGCACCGAGCGCGGCAGCCAGGATGAGGACCAATGGAACGAACAGGAAATTCGGGATGCAACGATTCTGTCTGGCCTTGGGGTTCGTCATCAGAGCAACTCCAGAATTTTGATTCGGAAAGCGAGCAGGCTTATTCTCTCGGCGCTTGCGAGAGTCTTCTCTCGGCGCTTGCGAGAGCTGGGAAACTATAACAGATTTGAACGCAACAATCACATAGGAAAATATCAATATATAAACATCGAGGCTTTTTTCTCTATTCTGATTTCCCGGCCGCTTTTCAGGAATCGATCTGGAAAGCCGCGGCTTTTACGAGCGGCCACCAGTCGTTTTCGGTCTGGTTGAGCCCCCCGGTGAAGGTGACATCGTAGTCGGGCCAGTAGTACATCCACGAGTTGCCGTAACCGTCGTGCCCCCAGATGCGGCCCTGGCCGTGGCCGAGTGCGACGCGGAAGAGACCGAGGCCGTAAGAGATACCGGGTGTTCCCGTGTCGATCCAGTTCATCATTTCGGCGCTTGTCTGCGGATCGGTAAAGAACGCATCGTCGGCCAGTGCACGGAGGAAGGCCTCCATGTCGCGCGTACTGCTCACCAAGCCGCCGCCTGCCCAGTCGGCGCTGTTGTGGCGATAGAGGTACATGTCCCACGTCTCCTCGTAGCGGTGGGATTCGGTGAGCTGCGAAGAGGGTGGTTCGCGCCAGTGGAGCCAGGTATCGTCGAGGCCGAGGGGGGTGAAGATCCGATCGCGGTAGACATCGTGTAGGTCCTGGCCCGTGAGCTCCTCGATGATCAGCCCGGCGAGCACGTACCCCGTGTCCGAATAGTGCCAGCCGGTGCCGGGTACAAAAGCTGGATACAAACCAGGGACGAAGGCGAGGATCTCTTCCGGAGTCCAGAAATGTTGCGGGTATAGGAGATACTGGTAAAGGAAGGCATTCACTCCGGGAATGATGTAGGGCGGATCGTTCCAGTAGTCGGGCAGCCCTGACGTGTGCGCCAGGAGCTGGCGCACGGTGAGTTCCGGCGTGTAGTCGTGGCCGCTGATCACGATGAGGCCCGTGGTGTAAGCAGGCGGAAGCAGTTCGTCGATCCGCTGGTCGAGGGCGAGACGCCCTTCCTCCACGAGGAGGAGCACCGTGGCAGCGGTGAAGGTTTTCGAGACGCTGGCGATTTCGAAGGTAGCGTCGACCGGCATGGCCGCGCCGTTGTAAACCGTCTCGCCCGACGCTCCTTCCCAGAGGATCCCTTGGGAACCCGACGCCACTCTAAAAATCCCCCCGCCGAAACCATTGTTGAGGGCCACGACCTGATCGAGTTCCTTCTGGAGATCGATCCGGGGCGGCGCTGTTTCGCTGGTCGCTTTCTCGGATGTGCCCGCGAGCGTGGCGGCCTGGCCTGCGGCTGGGGCAGTCGAGAGGGTTGTGGTCACCAGGGCTGACAGCAGGATGGTTATCAGCCCCGTCAAAGGAGCGGTCGGTGCTGGGATCGATTCCATGGCGATATCCTTTTGTCGACGTCGAGATCAGAAAAGAATGTATCACGAGATGAATACAACTCATATATACAATATCGTTTATAGCAAAACATAATAACTCCCCCTCGTTTCACGCCGTACCTCTGTGGTGCTAACACCAGAGAATTCACGCCTTTCGCGGCAGGCGTCGCTTTCAGAGGCCGCCCTTCGTAATCCCGCATGAATAAAACAATTAAAATTTACGATTGTATTAAAACTCGAGGTTGTTAACATATAATCAGTATTTCCTACGGTTGAGACCGAGCCTGATCCCTTCGATCGGAAAAATCCGAACGGCACACAATAGAAGGATCGGTGCTCTCAGTCGGAGAATCCTCCGCAGGAGAAACTTGCTCGGGAGCAGAACTGCGCACGGCCTGATATCCTTTTTTGGAATTACCGCACGCTATGAGAACAGTGCTGTTTCTACTCGCATTTCTCGTGCTTCAAGTCAGCGCTTATTCCGACGACATGATCGATCCTCGAGCCCACGGTGCAAAGATCAGGGTGCCCGAGGAGTGCTACAGCATCCAGAAGGCGATAAAGAAGGCGGCCAACGGCGCCACGATTATCGTCTCCGCCGGCACTTACAGGGAGAACATCGACTTTCTCGGGAAAGCGATCACCTTGAAAAGCGAGGACGGACCTGGATCCACGATCATCGACGGCTGCCAGAACGGGAGCGTGGTGCAGTTCACCAGCGGTGAAGGGATGGACTCCGTCCTGGACGGTTTCACCGTGACCAACGGATACGGGATGGCCTGGGCCAGAAGCGCCGGGGACGGCGGCGGGATCTACTGTGACGGCGCCTCGCCCCTGATCATCAACAATATCATCACCGACAACTTCGCCAGTTCCGGATATGGCGGAGGCCTTTTCATCAAGTCCTACTCCGCGCCGTTCGTGGTCTACAACACGATCGAAGACAACTGTTCTCAGCAGTGCGGCGGCGGGATCTACTGCCGGAATTCGACGCCCTACATTGTCTACAACACCATTTCGAACAACAAGGCGATGCTCGGTTTCGGAGGTGGAATCACCTGTTCGCTCGAATCCCAGGCCTACATCTTGAACAACACGATGGTGGGTAACTGGAGCAAAGCGGGCGCCGGGGGGATCTGCGCATACCAGTCCTCCCCTTTCATCTCGGGAAACGTCGTTGCAAAGAACACGACTCTTGCCGCGGGCGGCGGGATACTCGTTTTCTGGAACTCGTCTTCAACGATCTCCAACAACACGATCACGAAGAACGACGCTCAAGAAGGTGGCGGGGTGGCGTGCATGAACTACTCCACGGCAACCGTCTCGAACTCGATCATCTGGGACAACAATGCCCTGAAGGGGAGAGAGGTCTATGTCGGAAAGAGCAATCGTCCCGCCTCGATAACGGTCGGTTACACCGATCTGGACATCACCCTGGGTGCGATCTTCTCCGACACGAACTGCCAGATCAATCTCGGGGGGGGTAACATTTCGACCGATCCCTTCTTCGTCAACCCGGCGAAGAACGACTTTCACCTCACGATCTACTCGCCCTGTATCAACGTGGGCGACAACAGTACGACCACGACCCCCTACAAGGACGTCGACGGCAATCCGCGCATCGCGCCCCTGGAATCAGGGACGACCGATATGGGAGCCGACGAGTTCTACCACCATGTCTACACGCGCGGGAGCGCACAGGCCGGGGGCGAGATCGACCTCGTGACCATTGGATACCCCACGCTGCCCGCGATCCTCTACATCCGCCCTGTCCTTCCCGATCTGCCGGGCGGTGGAGGGTCTTCCAACCAGTACGCCTTCTGGAATCAGTGGAACCTCGGTCCCATTCCCATGTCGGGGGTTTTGAACCAGACCATCTCGGTGCCTTCCTCGGCCTTGCCCGGCGACCGGTTCAGAATCTTCGTTCTCGAGGGTTACTTCGGATTCGAACCGCTGTTCCGGACGGAAGAGATCGAGTTGACGATCGATTAGATCGGAGCCGCGCTCTCGACTCAGGGAACGACTTCAACCGCTATCGGAATCGACGCGAAATCGAATGGCGCTGTTGCAGCGTAGGCAAAGTGGATCGTCGTTCCTGCCCAGGTCGGAATGGGCGGCGCAATCAGATGGGCCGTGGCATTACCCGAGCCGTCGAGAATCCCGTAGAAACCGACGAAGGTTCCGTTGTTCAGGTGGTCGAGCACGTAATCGGTGAACCAGTCGCGATTGAGCGGGATCGTGACCAGACCGCCGGGGAGCAGCGTGCCCGGCGATGTTCCGCTCACGCTTCCCACGAGCAGGTAGTTCCGGCCGGCAAGGTCCTCGCCGGCATGGAGTGTAATCTCGACCGTTCCTCCCGTGCCGGCCGGAATCGTTTCCGGATCGCACCAGAGATTCATGCTGTAGCGCCTGACCTTGAAAACACTGTTTTGTGTCGGGCTCGGATAGGAGTTGAGATACTCCCAAACAGTCTCCATGCCCGCCGTCACCTCGAAGAAGAATCCCTGCGGGCCGCAGCAGATCAGGGTGTTCCCATTGGGCAGCCTCACCGCGCCCGATGTGCGGTCGGAATAGAAATCGGTCGGATTGGGATCGCTGTAGGACCAGGTCGGATCGCTCGGCTCATAGGCCGTACCCGGCGTGTGGGAGTAGTGGCCGTTCGCGTCGACCGGCGGTTCGATCTCGTCGACCGACGAATAGTCCGGGCCGGGACGCCCCTTGCCATTGTTGAAGATCAGGATGTTGTCCTCGCCCGGAAAGCCGGGTTCGATCCACTGCGCGTCGTGCTGACCGAAAAGCTTCTGATCGTTCGAGGTTCCCGCGCGGTAGGATTGAGGGTTCCCCCACCGGTAGAGGAGGTCGCCGCCCATGCCGCTATTGCCGCCGCTGTGGCCGGCGGCCTCGGCGGTCGTGGTGCTGTGGTCGATGACCCAGATCTCGTCCGTGTTGTGACTGCTGATAACGATCTGGTCGAGTTCAGGATTGTAGTCGACCGAGTTGGCGTGGATCCAGTCGTCGATGCGCCGGGCGGGATAATTGATGTCCACCAGTTCCGGGTGGTCGCCCACCGTTCCGTAGTTGTCCTTGGACGGATCGAAATCCTGAATCAGATGATCCCAGAGACACCACTCCCAGACGATGTTGCCGCTCGACGGGCCGGTCGGTTCGACCTCGATGATCTTTTCGGACATGAGGAAATTGCCCTGGATCAGGGACGGATCGCGGCCGGCGGCGATCGCCTCGGCAGACGACTTGAAGTCCCACGAGATGATGAGCACGTTTCCATTGGCGAGCGGTTCGATATCGTGGTGCGAGAGATAGGTGCTGCTCGAGTATTCGAAATGCCAGGTCACGGTGCCGTCCCAGGCGATCGTCTCCACGCCGCCGCCCGCGCCGCCCCACGAGCCCGCCCCGGGGAGCTTGATCGTTCGCAGGATGCTGCCATCCTCGGCCAAATAGACGGCCTGGCCCGGTTCGTAAGAACTCGGCCAGGTGTGGATCACCGCGCCATCGTTGTCGATCAGGTAGGTGGTCGTCGACCGGATCGGAGCGAACAGGGTATACCCGTTGCAGGAGCCGGCTCTATTCGCCTCGGAGGCTGCTGAACCGGTCTGGCTGGCGAAGATGATCGTTGCGACGACAAGGAGAAGGAGAACGGCCGAAAGCGGTGCCGGTGCCTGTTTCATGGAAGGACCTCTTCAAAAATTGGAAAGGGAGTAGGCGATTGTCTATTATAACCGGAAGAGGGCCTGTTCGGTTGTCCATTTTTTCCAGTATAATGTGCGGCCCTGTGTAAGCGACAAATGTGCCCCTGTGGAGACCCGGTCATGTTCAAAATTCTGATCCTCTTTCTCGCTACCTTCCTCTGCGCGGGCCCTGTCCTGGCCGACGAGATCACGCTTGATTACGGGCAGGCGCCCGACCGGCCCGTCATGTACGAACATTTCGAGATATACGAGGAGGACGAGGAGGCGTGGGAAGAGGGCGCCGGCCTTCTGACCGGCCGGGCCGTGAGCCTATACGCCTACTTTCCGATCGAGGGGATGGATGACGGCCTGGTGTGCGCCTACGATTTCTCGTCGGAGGACGCGGCCAAGCCCGACATCTTCTATGCCGATGTCAACTTCAACCTCGCCCTCGACGAAGGGGAGAAGTTTTCGCTCGCGCCCACGCGGACGCCGGGCAACGACTTTCCGCCAGGAACCGATTTCCCGCTCTGCGCCGAGAAGATCTCTCTCGCGGCGGTCGCGAAGGAGGGGCGGGATCCTTTCTTCATCAACGTCCACCTGATCCCGGCGCCGCCCGAAGAGGACTACGCCCTCGTCTACATGTGGTGCGAGGCGTGGGGGTGCTGCAGCGGCCGGGCGGCGATCGAGGGCAGGGAGTATACCCTCATTCTGAGGGATCAGAACGTGAACGGCTCCTTTGGCGACATCGAGGGGAGCGGCGAGGGATTCGACACGGTCACTCTCGTTCCGGCGGCGCGCTCAGGCGACGACTCGGAACCCCTTGCCCAGAAGCTCAGGAACAAGATGCTCCTCGGAGGCGCGGCTCTCGAGGTGGCCGTAAAAGCGCAGGGCCGAAAGATCGTTACCGCACCGGTGGAAGTCGACTTCGGCACGGTTGCGGCGCCCGACAGCGATATCGAGGTCACGCTCGAAAATGCCAAATGGGGTCTCGGCGTCGTGCCGGCCGGTTCGAAACTCGGCCTGCCCGCGGGCAAGTGGTCGGTTCACAGCTTCCGCCGCGTCGTGAAGGAGACAAAAGCCTTCTGCAAGTACCTCGGTCCCACGAAGATCTCGATCAAAGTGGAACCGGGAAAAACAGTGTCCCTTCCCAGGCTCGAAACCGCGCTCACTCCCGAAGTCATCATGCGCGGCAAGGGGAAAAAGAAACGCAGCCTGTCGATGGTCATGACCACAACCCAGGGCGCCACATTCAAGGATTACAGGAATCCGGGCGCAGCCAAACCGTTGCCGGGAATCCCCGTGAAGATCTTGGACAGATCGGGGCGAACAGTCACCGAGGGCTACTTTCCCTTCGGATGAGGCTCGACGTGCCCCTACTCGTGGTCAGTAGGGAAGATTCCTTTCGGCGAGTACACCATCCATGTCGGTCTCTCAGCCCCTCTCATCGAGGTGGCAAGCACGAAAACGGCTGTACAGCTGAAATAACCAAGATCGAACAACCGAAAAACGGTGACGGTGTTCAGAAATCGTCGGTCTCGGTTTCGATCTCGATTTCACTGAGATGGACCGCGGGCTGGCGCGCGGCGACCGACGCCCCGGGGACGATCTCGCCGGTCGCCTTGAAATGCTGCAAGATGGCCCTGCGGTCCGGCTGCGGCGAGAGCCACTGGGCCGGGATCTCCTGCTTGTCCAGAACGCGCAGACTCCAACCGGCGCCGGTCGTCTTGACCCGATACCGCTCGCCGCGCGCAATACTCTGTTCACCGACCAGCGCGATCAGGAGTTGCTTGGCTTCGGCAAGTTCCCCATCGATCTCCTGCCGCTTCTCGCTCAGCATTTGCACGCGCTCCGCCAGTCGATCCACCAGGGCATTCCGAGGATCGAGCCTCCTGATCGCCGCACTGATCCGATCGAACATCTCCTCGAGGCGCTCCGCATATGTCGTGCGGCCGCTTGCGATCCGCTCCTTCAGGAATTGTTTGACGCGGACAGCCTGAACAGGATCGCTGCCGAACGTATCGACCAGATCGTCCAGCTTGCCAACCCAGGATGCCTCGTCGGCGAGAAGGATACCCCGCAAAGTGTTCTTGGTTTCCTGATCGATCATATGCGCGTCATTATAAGAAATCCGGGGGTATGACGTAGAAGATCTTCGAGGGTTACCAGAAGTTTGTTCGAAAGGGGGCGCGCGAAGTCCGTCCGGCGCGACCCGCACCGGTCGTCATGAACGATCCATCTCTTCCCACGCGGGCCCGAAAGGGGTAATCCTCACCGAATCTTTTGTTGTTTTGGGCGAAACAAATTCCTCTATCCAGAGTCCAAGAAACACTTCGCGCGGGAGAAAATTTCCCGGTGAGAATCGAAATCAACCGGTTACAAATTTACTCCCGCGCGAGTAATTACGTAGACATGGTTGGTGACAGAGACCCCGCCTCTGTCACGGTCCTGGCGGCACCCAGGGAATCAGGAGTATCATATGTCTCACTGCGCCATTTTCCTGGCATTACTCTGCCTTCTGTTCGCGCCCCCCGCCGAAAAAGAGATCTCGCCTTTCGAACAAGCCCTGACAAAAGCTGAAAAAACTCTCGCTGACGGCGACCTCGACGCGGCACGCCTCGAGATCGAGCGCGCCACGGAACGTGATCCCTCGTCGCGCGCCGGGTGGGCGCTGAAAGCCCGCTGGGCCGAGGCCGCGGGCGACCGCGACGAGCTGGTCTTCGCGCTGCACCGGCAGTATTGCCTCGCCGTGGCGCAAAAAGCGTCAAAAAAAGAAAGAGACGCCCTGCGCCAGCGCCTCTGTGCGGTCGACTCGATCGCGCCCGACCTCTTCGAAATGAAATCCCTTTTCGTGAGAAAACTCCTTGCCCTGGCAAAATTCTACGAAAAGGAAAAACGCCCCCACTCGGCGATACGCATCTACAACGAGATCCTCGCCCTCGATCCGGAGCACGCCGAAAGCGCCGCGGCGATCGAACGGATCGCGTCCGCGCCCGATCCGAGCCTCGCCGAAAGCGCCAAGCCGAAGGATCTTCTTTCCGACATCTCGGAGCAGTGGATCAAGAAGTTCAACAAGAAGCACTCCTCCTGGAAGAGCCGCGCCAAGGTGGAACGCGACAACTACGTGACCCACACCAACGCCGGCTACAAGGTCATGGTTCTCTCCTCCGAGGCGATGGAGCAGATCAACGCCTTCTACCGGATCTTCTTCAGGTACGGTACTCCCGAAGACGGGCGCCGCGTGCCGCGTATCGACCTGCGCATCTTCAAGGAGCGCGACGAGTACCTCAAGTACGGAAGCAGCCCGGCCGAGTGGTCGGGCGGGCAGTTCACAGGCTCCGCTGTGGAGACCTACGTGGGCGACGGCGGCATCGAGGCGATGACGAGCACCCTCTTTCACGAGGCGGCCCATCAGTTCGTGGCCCTCGCCACCAATGCCGTGGGCTGGCTCAACGAGGGTCTGGCGTCTTACTTCGAGGGGTGCCGCATCCTGGCCAATGGAACGGTCCAGGTCAACCTGCCCGCCAACCACCGTCTCTTCCCGCTCGCGGAACGGATGGAGCGCGGGTGGATGGCCAATGCCGACGACGGGATCGACATCAATGATCCGAACAGCAGCAATCCGACCGAGGCGCCCACCTTCCGCATCGTGATCGAGAACGAGTACACCTGGGGCCCGCCCTGGTACGCGCCCACGTGGGGTGTGGTCTACTTCCTGCACAACTACCAGGATCCGCTCGACGGACGTTTCGTCTATCGCGCGGCGTTCCGCGAATTCATCGACAAGTCGGGCGGGCGTTCGGGCGAGGGGGCCGTGGAGAATTTCGAAAAGGTCGTCCTCGCCAACCCGGCCAAACCGACACCCGGGGTGCGCGTCCCCAGGGGTTCCGCCCGGGCGGACCTCCCCCGTACGGTGGAAGAGCTCGACGCTGTCTGGAAGGAGTGGATCATCAACCTGCGCAACGAACAGATGGGCCGGCTCAAGACCAAGCGTCCTTACCACGCCTGGGCCAAGCACGCGATCAAGCGCAAAGACTACTACGACGCGCAGGAGTTCTTCGAGAAGGGGATCGTGGAGACGCCCGACGATGTCGCTCTCACTATCGATTTCGCCAAGCTCATGGCCGGCCGGTTCAAGAACACCGACCGTGCGGCCAAGCTCGCGCTGCAAGCGATCCGCGTTCTCGAATTCAAAGGCGCCGAGTCGGAGAAGAAAGCGGACACGATCTCGAAGGAGATCGAGAGTATCGAGAATCTCCTCGCCAAGTGGGATAGCCGCTGGAAAAGCCTCGACCGCCTGCACGACGAGATGGGCGCCGCCGCGCGCGGCCTGGCCCAGAGATACCTGGCCGAAGGCCTGAGTCTCATGGCGATGGATGTGAGCTGGAAACTCGGCAGCGAACTGGGACTTCCCGACATGTTCGCCTACTTCGAGGACGCGCTGAAGCAATCGGGCAAGTCCCCCTGGATCTGGGAGCTCGCCTACAACGAGAAGAACCTCGACGGCTGGCTTTCCGCTGGAAACGACGTCTTTGTTCCGAACGAGGAGAACATTTTCGTACGTTTCGGCAAGGCGTCGAAGGACACCTTCGACTACAGATTCCTCACCCTCGACAGGGTCACGTCGGGAGACTATTCCCTCGAGGCCGAGATCTTCTCCGAGGGGGGGAAGAACAATTTTTGCGGACTCGTCTTCGGCAAGAAGAGCGACACGAACTTTCACGCCCTGATCCTCTTTCCGTCGGGCGGGAGCGGCAAAGGCGCGCTGGGCGCCGAACGGTCCGGCTATGTCGATCTGACCAGCTTCTACGGCTCGGACAATTTTCACACCTGGCGGCACAATCCTGTCGATGCATCGAACCGGGGATGGCACTCCGTGCGCGTCGACGTGACCGGCAGGGTGGCCGATGTCTGGTTCGACGAGGAGCTCGTGGTGTCGCAGGAATTCGCGAGCTGCGAGATCCTCAGGGGCAACTTCGGCCTGATCACCGGGCACGGCCAGGCCCACCTGCGCAACATCCGCTTTCTGGCCCGCAACGCGCGCGATCCGGGTGCGCGCATCGAACGCTCCCTCACCATGAAGAGGCTGAAAGAGAAGGGCACAACGAGCACGGGCAGCGTGAACGACAGCTGGATCGCCCAGGTTCCGCCCTGGATCAAGGATGTGACCTGGGTTCAGAATCCGCGCACGAGCTGGAGCGAGAAGGGCGCTGTCCCCACCCTGCTCCTCCTCTGGACGAGGAATCAGAACGAGCTCATTCCCGTTCACCACTGGCTGCGCCACCTGTCGAACAAGTATGCCGACGTAGGGCTCGAGTGCGTCTCCGTGGCGGCTCACAACGACGGCAACGGCATGGATACCTACCTCGACGGACACCCCTTTCCCGGTTCGGTCGCCGTGGACAAAATCTACAGGAGAGGTTATGGCGAAACGCACGAGCTCTTCAGCGTGCCGCGCTTCAATGTGCCGCGCCTCTTGCTTCTCGACATCGATCACAGCGTGGTGTGGGAAGGCGATCCCGGTTTCACGATCGGCAACGGGTGGACGCCCGGGTTCGAGGACTATGTGGAGCCCGTTCTCGAGGAGCTGATCGCCCGGCGCGATCTGCGCACCCTGTTCCGATGGCGCACCGCGTGGAACGAAAAGGGACGTCATTCGTTGCACCAGGGCGACTTCGAAACGGCGCTCCCTCTGCTGATCGAGGCCCGCTTCCTCGACAGCGCGGCAGCGCCCGAGGTGCGCGACGCCCAGCGCTGCATCGAATCGCTCGAGACGGCGATCGAGTCGATCGACATCGTTGCCCTCAACCTGTCGCGTAACGAGTGCGAGCCCGCGCTCGGCGTCCTGCTCGACTGGGGAAAGGCGCTCGGCAAAAAGCCCACGACCCGCGCTCAGAAAGAAATCAGATCACAGCTGAAAGGCAAGAGGGCCAAGGCTTGGATCCGGGTGCTCAGCCTGGTCAAGAAATACCGCAAGCGGCAGAAACCGGGCAAGGAGCTCCTCGCGATCGACAGACTGCTCGAACAGCTCGATCCCCTCGACGGTCCCTTCCCGAAAGAGATCAGGGAATCGCTCGCGAGCGCTGCCGAGGCGGGCGATCCGGCCGAGGCGCGCCGCGCCCTCGAGTGCGCCGATCTCCTGCCGTCGCGCTGGCTGGCCCAGGAGTACTTCAGGTTCTGAGGCGGGGTACGGCAAAAAATCACTCCACTTTGAGCACGTCCAGGTTCGTGAGAACCGTGCCGGGATTGCCCCTGTCTCCCACCTGGTTCTGAAATGGTTATTCCTCGCCAGTGATCCACCCGAGAGGAACGGTGGCCGGCAATATCCGGATACCGCTACGAAACGATACCTTCCCGATACGGCAGCCGCGACGTTTCAGTTTTTCTGGACCTGATAAAAAAACACCCGCCGCTCGTGAAAGAATCCGTTCCACCGGTCTTTACTCTCTGTGAGGAGATTTGTCTCCACATACAACCGCAAAACAACTATATTTGACAGTCCCACCATATAGTTTCGGGCCGAATTGCCCGGGCAGGGTAGAACAAGGAGGACGAAGAATGATCGAAACACGGTTTGCGCTGCTCTTGATCCTGGGAGTCACGTTACTTGCCGGAAGCGAGAGCCATGCCCAGGGATACGACGATGACGGTCAGCCTGCACGTGTCAGCGCGGGTTCCGATCGCGCTTCCGCGCCGAACGCGGGAGGTACGCTCCCGGGCGGATCACCGTCTGGCGGCCGCGGATCACTCACGACGATCTTTGCGTCCAACAACGGTTACGCGGGGAACACCTTCGACATCACGCCGTCCTTCGATCTGGTAATTACCAGTGTGGATATCAATATCAGTGATGCCGGAGCGCCGTTCCAGCTGGACTTCTACTGGAAAACGGGCACCGCCGTGGGCTACGAAAATGACGCCACTGCCTGGACCCTTTTCCATAGTGGCACGGGCACATCGGCCGGCACCGACATTCCCAGCTGGATCGATCTCGCCGGTAATGGACAGATTTTTCCAGCGGGGCAGACTTACGGCATCTACATCGATCTCGTCAGCTACGCGGGCTTGGAGCAGATCAGGTACACGAACGGCGGGCCGACGACCTACTCGAATGCCGATCTGAGTTTGACAACGAACACAGGACAAGCATCACCGGCGTTCACCAACTATTTTCAATACAGGATCTGGAACGGAACGATCTACTACGGCGCGGGCTTCAACGTCCCCGAGGATCATGCGACGATTCAGGGGGCGATCGATGCCGCGGCGAACGGGGATGTCATATCGGTAGCCCCCGGCACCTATCACGAGACTATCGATTTCAACGGCAAAGCGGTGAGGCTTTTCAGCCGGACTCGAGGTGAGGCGGTCATCGACGGTTCGAACGCGGACAGCGTCGTGACATTCGCCAACGGTGAAGGATCTACATCCATTCTGGACGGGTTTACGATCACGAACGGCAACAGCGCGAGCGGCGGTGGCGGAATCTACTGTATCCAGGCGTCACCGACGATCGTGAACAACAAAATCGAAAACAACTCCGCGAATTTCAATGGCGGTGGAATGTATTGTTCACAAGGCT